>ONIM01000002.1 GCA_900317885.1 uncultured Bacteroidales bacterium
GACTCAGGAAGGTGGTTTTACTGCAGCAGCTACGGTAGTGATTGCTCCGAAGCCGCCTGTGAAATATCCGCATGAGGTAGTAGAGGCTGAGGCTACGTACCATATCGAGGACTACACGATTCCGAGTTTCATTCCGTATCTGGTAGCCAAAGAAGTAGCTAAGATTGATAGTATGGAGCCGGATAATATTGATCTGTTGCCGACTATTCCCGAGAAAGTTGCAGCCATGCAGGAGAAGATCGGCGAACTGAAGGTTAAAGAGTATCCGTACAACCAGATCGCTACTATCTATGGTGATCCGGCTACCCATATGGGTTTCTGCTGGTTTACGAACGGCGGTATTACAGAAGGTAAGGTACAGCTGGTAGCGATGGCTAATGCTACGGCAGAGGACTTTACCGAATCGAACGGAGTTATTGAAGTAAGTGCTCAGACGACGGACGCTACGCTCCACTATACGCCTATTCAGGCATCGGAGAGTCCGAAGTACGATATCTGTACAGCAGCGGGTCTGCCGCGTAACACGAAGTTTAACTACGTGAGTCATAAGGCGCAGGCTACTACCTTGCAGCCGGGAACGGTATATAGTTGGCGTGTCGGTTATGGGGAGTATTGGAGCGAGATAGCCCAATTCGTGACCAAAGAGGCTAATCAGGGTGATTTCTCGTTCGTCTATATGACCGATAGCCATATACAAGACTATGAGTATATTGATCAGGCTCGCCAATGTGCAGAGGCAGTAGCCCAGAACGAGCCGGACGCTAAGTTCTGTTTGTTCCCCGGAGACTTCGCCGATACAGGAGGTGATACTAACTCCGAGTGGCAATGGGAGCAGTGGTTCGAAGGTTCGATGCGTCCTGCATTGAACAAGATGGCTTTTGTGCCGACTGACGGTAATCACGATGACAGTAAGAGCTTGAATTACGACTACCACTTCAATACCGACTGGGGCTTTGCCAATGCAGCGGAGACCAAACCGCAGTTCAAGGGAATTACCTATAGTTTCGTCTATGGCGATGTATTGTTCCTGGTTTATTCGTTGCAGGATTGGTGGCGCGCGCAGGGTAGTAGCGAGCAATCGATGCGGTCCTCTTATCTGAGCAAGGATGTAGCAAACTGGTTCAAGTCAGAGATTGCGAAATATCCGAATACCAAGTACCGTGTGACGGTTTCGCATAAGAACCTCTTCTCGGGTGCAGGTCACCATACGGATGACGAGTGTCCGTTGCTGAGAAATATGATGCTTCCGGTCTTCAAGGAGTGCGAGATCGACCTTGCTATCCAGGGTCACGACCACTGCTACGAGGTGATTGGTCCGGTTAATCCGGATACCTGGACGGTAGTACCGGGTTCTGTAACCGACACCACGCGTATAGCACCAGAGGCTACCGGCAGATGGGAAAGAAGTGAGAACAAGACAGGTCTGGAAGGCGGTACGTTTAAGACCGATGAAGGTACGCTTTATTTCATTGGCGCAACCTGTGGTCGTAAGCGTTACGAGCCGCACAACCGTGCTTTGATGGAAGAGGAGTACACGACCGATCCAAGTATTCTCTTTGACTACCACCACCATAATGTCAATAATCTCTTTGATCTGTTTAATACTAAGTTCGGTCAGCCGGGTGCACCGAGTTACAGCCGATTCAATGTAACGGCTCAAGGCATTGAGGTGATTACGTATAAGACGGACGCAGCGGGTAATAAGACAGTTTATAACACTATTCATGTAAAACGCGACACTCCTCACTCAGTGCCATTAGGCTATGAGAATGCGCAGGTGGAGCAACCGGTTCGGAATGGTGAGAAATTCATCCGTAACGGCCAGTTGTATATTATGAAAGATGGCGTGACGTACAATATATTAGGTATTTCTGTAAAGTAAAAAAGAGGTACAAAATGTATATATATAGAAAAAGAGGGGCGAAAAATTGGTTTCGCTCCTCTTCTATACTATTCTGACGTCTATATTCATCGCTTTGAGTTTGGAGGCCATTCCTGACGGGATGGCGGAGTCGGTAATGATGCAGTTTAGATCCTTGACGTTAGCGACGAAGGAGAAGCTTCGTTTGTTGAATTTGGAGGAGTCAAAGACTGCGATCACCTGTGAAGCCTGCTGCATCATCAGCTGGTTGAGCAGTGCTTCTTCGAGGTTCGGGGTAGAGATGCCGTTTTCTAAGGAGAAGGAATCTACGCCGAGGAAGAGTTTGTACTGGCTGAAATTCCGTAGAACGGAGAGTGCGAGGGGTCCGACGGTAGAGTAGCTGTTGAGGCGGACGTGTCCTCCGATGAGTACTACTTCGAAGCGTTTGTAGGACATCAGTTCCAAGGCGATGTTGAGGGCGTTGGTAACGATATGGAGGTGGTGGAACTTATGGAGGTTTTTGGCAATCTCCATGGTTGTTGTACCACTATCGAGCATGATATAGTCGCCCTCTTTGATGAGTTTGGTGGCTTCGATGCCGATGCGCTCTTTCTCCCGGAAGTTAAACATCCGTTTCTTGATAATTGCAGTTTCTTCGTTCGGGTTTTCGACAGGTCTGCGCATGGCTCCACCGCGTGTACGGATGAGGAGTTTGCGGTTTTGCAAGATGGTCAGATCCTTACGAATGGTAACTTCCGAAATACCGGTTTCTTTGCTCAGTTCAGAAACCAGGACCTCCTCTTTTGTATCGAGTTGTTTTAAAATCAGCGCTCTGCGCTCTTTAGCGGATGAAGGGTACATAGTGGTAATGGGATTTGAAATCGGGTGCAAAGGTACGAAATATTTTCGAAATATGCAAATAAAAAGTCACACCTTCGTATTTCGAAACGTTTCGAAATGTCTTTTTGGGTTATTGGCAGGTGCGTAAAATCCTTATTAATAGGTGGTTACGTATATATTCGTGAAAATGTGCTTTTCAGCATAATAATAATATATATATTATTTGAGAAAAATTTGTAATTTTGCACCCGAATTAAATTCAATGCACTATGAGAAATACCTTATTCATCTTATCAGTTGCTGCTTTGACATTCGTATCGTGCGCAAAGCAGCAGGATTCTTGTGAAAATCAATCGGAGTCTTCTTCTCCGGTAGATGGCATTCTGTTGAAGGATTTTAATCCGCTGGTAGTGGACAATGTTCCTGTGACGTATATCGAGCGCGCTAAATTTGATATTATCGACATGCACGCTCACGACTACGCAGAGACGGATGAAGAGATTGCACAATGGTGCAAGACGATGGATGAGGTAGGCGTGCTGAACACAGCTGTGATGCATTGTTCGTGGATCGGCAGGCCTTTTGAGGAGTACGTTGCGGCATATGGTCCGTACAAAGACCGTTTCCGCTTCTGGTGCTGCTTCGATTATACCGATATGAGCGAAGAGGGCATCCGGAAGGCTTGCGAGACCTTGGAGCGCTATCATGAGATGGGAGCTATCGGTGTCGGTGAGTTGGGCGACAAGGGCGAAGGCGATACGTACGCTCGTCCGGGCGACGGAACGGGAATTCATATCGACGACCCGCGTATCAAACCGCTTATCCAGAAAGCCGCAGAGCTGAAGATGCCGATCAGTATTCATATTGCTGAGCCGTATTGGATGTACCTGCCGATGGACGAGACGAACGACGGTTTGGCAAATGCGGTTGTCTGGCATGTGGATACCACTAACTGCTTGGGTTACAATGCGTTAGTACAGACTTTCGAGAACGCTGTACGTGAGAATCCGAACACGATTTTCATTGCGTGCCATTACCTGAACATGAACCACGATCTGCCGAGGCTGGGTGCGTTGCTGGACAAATATCCGAACATGTATATCGATATCGCCGCCCGTGTAGCGGAGTCCGCGCACACGCCGCGCGCGACGCGCGAATTCCTTATTAAATATCAGGACCGCGTACTCTTCGGAACGGACAATGGTATGGACCCGGAAATGTACCGTAAGATCTTCCGCGTGCTGGAGTCTAATGACGAGCATTTCTATGTTTCGGATTATAACTATCATTGGGCTCTGAGCGGATTTAACCTGCCGGACGAGGTGCTGAAGAAGATTTACCACGATAACGCAGAGCGGATTTTAACGGAGTATAAATAACATGAAGCATCAATTCTTATATATCCTTGCGGCGGTGGCGATGGTGGCTTGTGCACCAAAGCCGCAGACAGAGCGCTTGATCTGTGCGGAAGCAGAGATGAGTGCTTTCCCGTATAGTGAGAATGGTCTGAAAGTGAGCAAACACCAGACAGTGACGCCGGTAGAAGGCGTAGCGGGTCTGGAGGTTGTGGAGACCTATTTCGTGAACGAAGGCAAGCCGGTGACGGTCAAGGCATATGAGCTTTGCCGGACGGAGATAGAGGCGCAGGACAGTATCGTCTGGTCGCTTCAGCCGAGCAGCACTTCTGCCCGGATGGACTGGGTGCTGCCGGTACAAGAGGGCTTTGCGAAAGAGAACTACCTGGGCATGAACAACTCCGACTACGGAGGAGGAATCCCGGTAGTGGACCTCTGGCAGAAAGACGGAGGCATCGCGATTGGTCTGTTTGAGCCGGTGCTTCGGATGATCTCCATGCCGGTTGAATGGAAGCGGTACGACAACAAAGTGACGATGGCGCTGCGTTATGATCTGCCGGAAGCGGTAGAGTTGGGAACGGGCGATACGCTCCGTTGTTTCAAGGCGTTCCGCTTACGCCATGAGGGCGATTATTTCAATGCGCTCCGAATCTTCTCGGACTACATGCAAGCGCACGAAGGCGTTGAGATGAAGCCGAGTGAGCCGGAGGCATTCGAGCCTGTCTGGTGCGCGTGGGGCTACGGTCGTCCGTTCAAGATGGATATGGTCTTAGGGACGCTGGACAAGGTCGCTGAACTCGGATTCACGTGGGTGGATATAGACGACGGCTACCAGATTGCTGAGGGCGATTGGAATACGAACGAGTATTTCCCCGGCGGCGATGCGGACATGCGTCATATCACCGATGAGGTACACAAACGCGGATTGAAAGCCAAATTATGGTGGGCTCCGTTGGCAGCGGATCCGGATACGAAGCTCGTGAAAGAGCACCCTGAGATGCTGCTCAAGACCGAGGAGTGGGCGCATGAGTATATCACCTGGTGGGACAGTTGGTATCTCTCGCCGGTTAATCCTGCGGTAGATGCGTACACGACGGATCTGTTAGATATGTTCCTGCGCAGATGGAATTTTGACGGTTTGAAGATTGACGGCCAGCACCTGAACTGCTGTCTGCCGGATTATAACGAGGCTTCGGGTCTGGAGAGCGCTTATGACGCCCCGGAGCAAATGCCGAGTTATTTTGGCAAGATCTACGAACAAGCCCGTGCGATGAAGCCGAATGCCGTTATTCAGGTTTGTCCGTGCGGTTGTGCGGTGAACTATTTCCTAATTCCGGAGATCAACCAGGCGGTGGCTTCCGATCCGATGAGTTCTCGTCAGGTACGAATGAAACGTAAGGCGTACGCGGCGATGGCTCCGCAGTTGGCGTACTACGGCGATCATGTAGAGCTGACAGACGGCGGTAAGGATTTCGCTTCGCAGATTGGTACGGGTTCGGTTATCGGAACGAAGTTCACGTGGCCGAAAGATAATCCCGATTGGACGGAAGGTCCGTTCCTGCTGACGGAGGAGAAAGAGGCGCTGGTTCGCAAATGGATGAAGATCTACAAGGAGAACAACCTTGCCCGCGGCGAGTATCTGAACCTCTATACCTGGGGCTTTGATTATCCGGAGGCGCATGTGATCCGTCAGAACGGAGCGCTGTATTACGCCTTCTATATTGACGACGATCCGGCTTTTGACGGTACGCTGGAGCTGAAGGGCCTGGATCCCGCGAAGAGTTATACGGCGATTGAGTATGCAGCGGACGAACCGCGCGAGTTTGAGGTGAAGGGGTCTGAACCGAAGATAAATGCTCAATTCGAGAGAAGCTACCTGCTGAAAGTAGTAGAAAAATAACAAACAACTTACTAAATAATTAACGACCATGAAACGATTTCAGACAATCTTTCTCAGCCTGATCGTGGCGATGTCGGCTTTCGCGGATATCCACGTCAAAGGTAAGGTTATTGACGCCGACAATTCGGAACCGATGATCGGTGTAAGTATTCTGGTAAAAGGATCAACGATTGGTACAGTAACCGATTTGGACGGTAGTTTCGAGATGTCCGTCCCGGACAAGGCGATTTTGCAGTTGTCTTACATGGGTTACAAGACCATTGAGATCCGTGCGGTGGACAACATGAATATTATCATGGAGTCCGATGCACTTCAGCTGCAAGAAGTGGTATCGCTGGGTTATTCAGCCGTAAAGAAAGCCGAGTTGAGTTCGGCGGTTGTTTCCGTATCAGCAGATGCTTTAACCGATGTAACGACCAGTGACGTCGGAACGATGCTGCAAGGTAAAGTGGCAGGATTACAAGTCAGCAGCGCAACCGGTCAACCGGGAGCCAATGCGGAGATTCGCATTCGTGGTACAGGTTCTATCACCGCAGCCAGTGAACCCGTCTATGTAGTCGATGGTGTCATGGGTGGTTCCTTTAACCCCAACGACATAGAGACCATCTCCGTTCTGAAGGATGCCGGCGCAACGGGTATCTACGGTGCTGCCGCAGCAGGTGGCGTCATCGTAGTGACTACCAAATCCGGTAAACGCAACGAGAAGCCACGTATCAACGTCCGTGCTACAGCCGGTTCTACGCAGCCGTTGTTCGGCAATTTCCGACTAATGGAATCGGAGGAGTTATATTACTACCACCAGACGATGTATGACAACGATCTGTTTAAGACACAGCGTCCGATTGAATTGCTGGACAGAAATTTCAACTGGCAGAATGCAATGTTCCGCAACGGCGTCACGCAAAACTACTACATCTCTGTAGCAGGTGGTGGTCAGAAACTCGGATACTATGCATCGTTTGACTACTACAATCAGCAAGGTACGTTCCTCAATACCAAGTTTGAGAAATTCTCCGGTCGTGTGAACCTGAATGCCGAGATTGCCAAGTGGCTGGACATGAAGGTGGCAACTTATTTTGATAAGTCGAACTCAGAGAGTTATGCTTCATGGCGCATGATGGATGATGCTTACTATAAGCTGCCGTGGGATAACCCATATGACGCAGATGGTAATCCTGTATATATAGATACCAATAAGAAACGTCCGGATACCGGTGGTGTCTGGTATTCCCGTAACGGTTGGAACTCACTTCATAATGCTCGGTACGACTACTCCAAAGGCGGAGGTTTATCTATGGGAGTCGATATGCAACTCAATTTCCATATCACGGATTGGTTGACGCTTCAATCCAGCAACCGTTTCTCACATAGCAACTCCAAGTGGAACCTGTATGAGGATCCTCGTACTTTCCATCCGGAGCATCTGGCTGGTTATCTGGAGAACTCGTTGGATCAATCGAACTCGTTCGGAACGACGAATATTTTGAAGGCTCAGCACCAATGGGGAGCTCACTCTGTAAATGGAATGGTGGGCTTTGAATACGGCGTTTGGAAGAGCGAATATACTGTTGCTGGCGGTACAGGAATGCCGGCTGGTGTAGATGCCCTAAACGCAACGGCGGTGCCTTATGAGACTTCCGGTTATTATGTTCCGGGAGCCAGCTGGGCTACTTTCATCCAGGCCGGTTATGACTACGGCAAACGCTACTTCATCAACGCTACTTTCCGTGCAGAGGCAAGTTCAATTTTTGCACCAGGAAAGCGTGTGGGTTACTTCCCGTCTGTAGCGGCAAGCTGGTTGATCAGTAATGAAGAGTTCATGAAGGGACAGGATGTAGTCAGCTTCTTGAAACTGCGTGCCAGCTATGGCATCACGGGTAATAATAATATTCCGGCATACCAGTATCTGGCAACTTACGCCCTCAATGCAGCCTATAACAATGTCACTTCAGCGATCCCCTCTCGTCTGAGTAATCCGACACTTTGCTGGGAGACCGCAAACATGGCGGCAGTAGGTATCGATCTTACCTTCATCAACCGCTTTGACATGTCGATCGATTTATACAACACCGATAACACGGGTCTGCTCTTGGACGTGCCGGTAGCTCCTTCTACCGGATTCCAATACGTAACCAGAAATGCAGGAACCGTACGTAATCAAGGTATAGAGTTCCGATTTGATGCACAAGTACTCAAGATCAAGGACGTTCGTTGGGATATAGGTTTCAATATCGGCTTCAATAAGAACCGCGTAATCTCGTTGCCGAACCATACACCTTTCCCGCAAGGCTACAACTCTACTCAAATGGTTATGGAAGGTTATGATATCTACACCTGGTACATGAGAGAGTGGGCAGGAGTCGATCCGAATAACGGAGACCCGCTGTGGTATGTAGTGGACGGTAAAGGCGATTATGTATTGGACGCAGCCGGCAACAAGACCACAACCAATGACTACAACGCTACGAACCCCCATGCAGTAGGTAAGGCCACTCCGTTGTTCCAAGGCGGTTTGAATACGCAGGTTAGTTGGCAGGGTCTCTCCTTGAGTATCAATACTTGCTTCACCTACGGGAATAAGATATATAATGCTACCCGCGAATCTCTGGATTCCGATGGAGCATACCCGGACTTCAACCAATATTCGATGGAGAATAATAAGTTTGGATGGCAGCGTTGGGAGGCGCCAGGCGACGTGGCTACTCACCCGAGGGCCGTGCTTTACGGAAATAACCTTTCTAACAAAGTATCTTCCCGTTATCTGGAGGATGGCAGTTTCTTCCGTCTAAAGAACATTACCCTCGGTTACGATTTCTGCGCTACGCTCATTCCGAAAAAATATATGCGCAAACTCCGCGTTTATATCTCGGCGGATAATATAGCAACAGCTACTAAGTTCTCCGGTATGGATCCTGAAGTTAGTATTTCGACGAGCGGAGGTAATACAGCAGGTATGTATGTTGACCAATATCCGGTTGCCCGCAACATTGTAGGAGGTATTGAGATAGAATTCTAACGAATTATTCTAGATTTAAGAATTTAGATTTAAAATTTGAAGAATATGAAAACGAAAGCTATATATCTAACCGTTGCACTCGGAATGATGCTCGGTTTCAGTAGTTGCGATCTCAACTACTTTCCCAGTGATGAGTTAAACAGCAATGCGCTGCTTTCATCAGACGATGGTCCGGAGAGCGTCATTAATGGATGCTATGCCATGATGAAAGAGGAATACGCTTATGTAGATCCTTATGAATCAGGCAATACGTATGTCCGCCATTATTTCCAGATGGCTGAGTTCCCTGCAGACAATACTTGTTTGTCAGGAGAAACCTCTGACCATTTGTTCCAGGCCGCATGCTACAAGAATTTTGATAATATGAAGAATACCAGCCATTTATGGTGGATTTCATACAAGATTATTTTCTCGGCAAATACAGTCATCGAAGGTGTCAAAGAAGGCGAATCCGCATCGAAAGATCAGATTTTGGGCGAAGCATATTTCCTTCGCGCCATGATGCACTTCAATCTGGTTAATCTTTTCGGTAAACCGTATGTCATCAATAATGGAAATAATCCCGGTGTTCCTCTTCGCGTCAGCACGAATACGGAAGAAACCACCCGTGCTACCGTAGCAGAGGTATATAATCAAGTTGTTGCAGACCTCCAGAAGGGAGCTGAGCTGATGACATCGAGAGATGGCAAATTCAACCCCGGTTATGCAAGCAAGGATGCTGCACTCGGTCTGCTCTCGCGTGTATATCTCTACATGGGAGAGAATCAGAAAGTGCTGGATGTAATTGCTACGATGAGTGAGCCGACGTCCAATTTGGATGGAGACTATGAACACTACTTCGCTAACGCTTTAACAAGCAAAGAAACCTTGTTCGCTTGCGTACACACCGCTATTGAGAGCCGCGGTTCAGGTAGTATCGGCTCTATGTATAACGGCGACGGTGGAGGATGGGGCGAAGTATATCCAAGTGCTCCGTTGATGAACCTCTACGAGCGTTATCCGCAAGATATACGTATGAAGTATATCGTTCCGGTGGTAGAGACCGATACTCTCCATTATGCTAAATGGATCGGAAAACCGTCCGTATTCTTCCCTTATAAAGCGGAAAACAAAGCATTCCGAAGTAACAAATGGGAAACGCTTAAAGAGGATGCTGGAGGTAAGTATTGCGAAATCGGTGGAACACGCTATAACATTAAGGAAAAAACCGTCAATGGTGAATATACTGAGTACTACGTTACCTACGACGGAGAGGATTGCGCTGCTCGTCTGTTCAACTATTTCCCATCAAGACGAGAGGATAATCCTATTATGTATATCACCAAGTTCTCCTACCAGGATGGCGATCCGCAACTCTCATCACCGGTATTCTTGCGTTGGGCAGAGATTGTACTGAACCGTGCAGAGGCCAATGCAAAGTTGGGTAACACAGCAGCAGCTTTGGCCGATGTTGACGCAATCCGTACGCGTGCCGGTATTCCTGCGGCAGGTATGTTCTCCGGTAATATGCATGGTTATACAGACGTGTTGGACATCGTTTGGGACGAGCGCCGCATGGAGCTGGCTTGGGAAGGACATCGTATGTTTGACGTATATCGTAACCGTCGTACTATGGACCGCCGCTTCCCAGGTATCCATCCGTGGGAAGAGATCGAATATACAGCGGACAAGATTCAGTACCCGATTCCGTACGTAGAGACGTCCGTTAGTCATATAGAGCAAAATCCCGGTTATTAACCGTGATTAATAAATCAAACGTTTTATTTATTAATTTTAAATTTTCTAACAACATGAAAAAAATTCTTTTTGCAAGCGTGATTGCTTTCATGGCAATCTTTGCAACGTCCTGCAAGGACAAGAATGCAGGTGATGCTCCGAAGCCTCGTTTCACCTATGCTGTAGAGGGCTTAACTGTAACTTTCACCAACCAATCAGTGGATGCAGAGGCCTATGCATGGGACTTTGGTGATGGCAGCGCTGTCTCAGCCGAGGAGAACCCTGTTCACGAGTATGCTGCAGAGGGTTCTTACAAAGTAACCCTGACCGCAAAGAACAAAGCAGGAGAGAAAGCTATTTCTCAAACTGTAGTAGTAGAGAAACCGCTCTTCAATCTTAAGATTGATGGTGACTTCGCAGATTGGAACAATCTTCCTGCTGAATTATTAGCAGAGGCATCTGTTGATGATTGGGCTTATTTAGAGAATCTTTACAAGATTCGTTTCATCTCCGATTCTAAGAAAGTGTACTTCTACATGGAGTTTAACGGCGAGGCTGAGGAAGGTGTTAATATCGTTGGCCCGATTGACATGATGATTGATATTGACGGCGATGCAGCAGTAGGTATGGACACTTGGCTTTGGAGCCCGTCAGGTGTTGATCTCCTGATTGAAGGAAGTCCGTATCCGGTTGATGATCCGGAATGGCCGAGTGCAGGTTATCAGGATGCAGGCGTATTCCAATGGATAGGTGGCACTCCTGATGAATGGTTGTTTGATCCTCTGGATATCTCCGGTGCCATCGAAGCATCCGGAGTTGTTGAGGTTCGCTCTGGGGTAAAGGCATTCGAAGGTTCTATCCTTCGTTCCGCTATTCCTGGTCTGAAAGCGTTCAATGTGGGTGTGTTCACTTCTGATGCTGGTTGGAGTGGCGAGACGGGTAGTCTGCCTCAGATTAACATCAGCCCGGACGATGGCTCTAATAATCCGCAACCGATGTTGCAAGTTAAACTGAACTAATCATCTTATTTGTCGTAGGCGACTGCCCTTCGGGGCAGCCGCTTGCGGCTGTTTTTAAATAGTGCCTTCTTATGAAGAATACGTTCTGCTATATTGTTCTGTTAGCCGCGGTTCTTTTTACTGCGTGCGAGTCACCAGAACCACAACCTCAGCCTCAACCTCAACCGATTGATGATGGTTTGCTCCATCGCTCATTATCTGTTTCTGATGAGTTGTTCAACAATCCCGAACGTGGGTTTCATAAAGCATTTGAATGCCATAGTAGTAGTATTACGCCTTTGACGGAAGGAACAGTGAAGGCATTTTATAATGCCGGATATACACTCATCCATATTGATTTCTATATGGAGGATTATCGTGACAAGCTCATCGAAGAGTCTTATCTGGACGCAGTCCGCCAAAGCATGCAAGCGTTGCGTAATGGTGGCTGTAAATGTGTGCTTCGTTTTGCCTATACAAATAACGAGAATCAGAGTCCGCGAGAGGCGCCTGAGGATTTCGTTCTCCAACATATTGCACAAATCAAACCCATCCTGCAGGAATATGCCGATGTCATCTTTGTGATGGAAGCCGGCTTTGTAGGTGTTTGGGGAGAATGGTACTATACCAGCGATAAATATACCGGATTCAAGCAGAATCCTATTACTGATGAAGATTATGAGAGCCGTCGCCATGTTCTCAATGCACTATTGGATGCCCTGCCTCAAGAACGGATGGTCTGTGTCCGGACGCCGTTGTTCAAACTGAAATGTTTGAGAATTTCGGCATCTGATACGATTACAAGAGCGGAAGCTTACAACGGTACCGCAAAATCCCGTGTGGCAGCACACGATGATGCTATCATGGCAAATAGCTCTGACTTAGGTACTTTTAATTCTGTAACACGCCCCTACTGGGAAGCGGATACGAAATACACTATCTATGGTGGCGAATCATGCCCTCCCGGATCGGAAGCATCATGTGAAAAGACATTAGACCAATTTCTAAAGATGCATATCGGATATATCAATAATGACTATTATCGGCCTACCATCTCGAAATGGTTGTCTGGAGGTTGTTTGGATCAGATTAAGCATGAGATTGGTTATCGCTTTGAGGGAAGAGAAGTAGCCACAACGAAGAATCCTAAATCGGGAGAAGAATTGAAAGTCAAATTGTCGCTGGTTAACGTGGGCTTTTCCTCTCCGAAAAACCCGAGAGATATAGAGATGATTCTTGTCAATACGGCGAATGAGAAAGACCGCTACGTCGTTGTCCCTGATAACGATCCACGCTTCTGGTTTACTGACGAGATGCAATTCGTGGAGGCTACTTTCAGCCCGAAGCAGGCAGGTACATATAAACTCTATCTTAATCTACCAGACCCGAAACCCAATCTGCGCAATAACCCGCGTTACTCCATCCGTCTTGCGAACGAGAACTGTTGGGATGAGACAACCGGATATAACTACCTGACAACCATAACTGTAGAATAATATGAAAGATAAACTCTGGCTTCTTTTTATCCTCATTACCGTTGTTACGTGGGGTGTATGGGGAGCGTTTTCCGGTTATCAGATCCAAAACGGAATCCCTGATACCGTAGTGTATATCCTCTGGGCGTTGTCGATGGTGCCGTGTGCCATCGTGGCTCTGGTTATCAACAAGGGCAAGTTCCTGCACGATGCCAAATCGGCTCTGCTGGGCTGTACGGTCGGTCTGTTAGGCGCCGGCGGTCAGCTGGTGCTCTTCAAGGCGCTGACCCTCGGTCCGAGTTATATCATCTATCCGTTTATCTCGATGTCTCCGGTGATCGTCATTACCTTGGCGGCTATCTTCCTCAAGGAGAAAGCGACCCGCTGGCAGGTAGCCGGTATCGTGGTAGCGCTGATAGCTATCCTGCTGCTCTCTCTGGAGACAGGGCAGGAGGGAAGCCCCGTTAGCGGATGGCTGTGGATCCTTCTGGCAATCCTCGTGCTCTTCGCATGGGGTATCCAGGGCTTCTTCATGAAGTTTGCCAACAACTCTATGGACGCGGAGTCGATCTTCGTCTGGATGGCGCTCTCGGGCCTGGCGCTGATTCCTGTGGCTTGGTATATGAACGGCGACGCAGCAGCTTTCTTCGCTGCGCAGGAGTCAGCTTCCACCAGCCTCGGCTGCTTCGGCATCCAGATACTCAACTCTATCGGTGCGCTGACCCTTGTCTATGCGTACCGTTATGGAAAAGCCGTTATCGTCTCTCCGATGGAGGGCCTCTCGCCGATGGTGACGGTCCTGCTGTCGCTGATTATCCTTTCAGTCATTCCGAACCCACTACAGATAGCCGGCATTTGTTGTGCCGCTTTCGCTATGTACGCGTTGTCGAAATAAATATTGCTATGAAAAAGGTCTTAGGAATTATTTTATTGTTGACATGTATCGATTTGTGCCATGCCGCACCTCAATTAGTGTATTACGGTGATACATTGGAGTGGAATACCGATTGGGTAAAGAAACAATGCGGTACGCTGGATATCTCCAAAAACATCATCGAGGTCTCCGGCATAGCGTGTTCCCGCGTCACTCCCGGATATATTTGGATGCAAAGCGACGAGACTGTGAAATATATCATCGCAACCGATGAGAAAGGTGCGGAGCGTGCATGTAAGGTGAAGTTCACCAAGTCGATTCGTTGGGATTGGGAGGATATGTCCGGTGGTGTGTACAACGACACCAACTACCTCTTCATCGGTGCTTTTGGAGATAACGAAGAGACAGATGGTAATTACTCGGTGGTCTATTTCCCCGAACCGGCGATAGATCCGGTTAACGCCCCCGAGATAACCGTCACGCCGCAGCAGATCAAGTACGTTTATCCGGATGGTAAGAATCATAACAACGAGGCCATCATGTACGATAACCGCGAGCAGATGATCTATATCATCACCAAGGTTTACTACAATGTCTGCCAGGTCTTCTCGCTGCCTTTCCGCCTGGACTACGGCGATGAGACCCAGACGCTCACGTATGTCTGCGACCTCGGTGTGAAATCGGACCTCGGCTATAGCGAGACCAACAAACCCTTCCAAGGTTTCCACCTTGTCACCGGCGCAGATATATCGCCCGATGGAAAGTATATTCTTATTAAGAACCATAATAATATCGTTGCTAAGTATTGCTGGGTGCTGCTTTGGGAACGGCAGGAAGGCGAGTCGGTGGCTCAGACCCTGACCCGCGAACGCCATCCGCAGCCCCTCAAATGCTATAACGTGACAGAGTGGCAGGGAGAAGCGATTTGCTGGCTCGATTCGACGACTTTCTACACCACTTCCGATGCCGATGACGGCAATCCGCCGATCTACAAATATACGAAAAAATCTTCGCAGTCCGTGGAGGCGGTGCCTTCTCATAGTACCCCCAAAGCGGAACTCATCATGCGGGACAATGTCATTTATGTCCGCGCGAAAGATCGCCTCTACACCATGGACGGCCGCGTAGTGAAGGAATAATTTCCGTCTACCCTAATCCTTAAGCCCCTCACTCCCCCTTCAGGTGGTTGTGGGGGGCTTCTTTTGACTTTCTACTTTCTACTTTCGACTAAAAATCTCAGATTTTTCTTGCATAAGTCGAAAAAAATCACTACCTTTGCACCCGCAAAAACAAAAGCATATGAAAAAGTTTTATTTACCTTTCTTCGTTCTCGCTCTGTCGGCTATCTGTTTTTCCGGTTGCCGCAAGCACGAACAAGACCAACAATCCTTCCAATACAACGTGGATAAGTTTTATGACCTGGAAATCCTCCGCTACGACGTGCCGGATTTCGATTCGTTGAGCCTGCAGCAGAAGCAGCTCGTGTATTGCCTTTCCGAAGCAGCCCTCTGGGGACGCGACATCCTCTTTGACCAGAACGGCCGTTACAACCTCCGGATCCGTCGTGCGTTGGAGGCGCTCTACCTCAACTATCCGTACGACAAGAATACAGACGAGTTCGCCGCCTTCGAGCGCTACCTCAAACGCGTCTGGTTCTCCAACGGTATTCATCATCATTATTCCGAGGATAAGTTCCTCCCTGAATTCGACCAAGCTTGGTTCGAATCTGCCTGTGCCGAAGCAGGCATCGCCTATGACGAGGAGATCATCCCTGTGATGTTCGACCCGGCTATCATGCCCAAGCGCACGACCGCGCAGGACGGCGTGGATCTCGTTCTCTGCTCCGCCGGCAACTACTACGGCGAAGGCGTCACCCAGGCGGAGGCGGAGAAATGGTACGCCCTCCACAAAGACGACAGCCCCGAACCGAAATGGATCGGTCTGAATTCCCAGCTCGTGAAGAACGACAACGGCGAGATCGAGGAGCGCGTCTATAAGGTCGGCGGACTCTATTCCGAAGCCCTCGAGCATATCGTCTTCTGGCTTAAAGAGGCGCTCAAATATGCGGAAAACGACGCCCAGAAACTCGCCATCGAGAAGATGATCGCCTTCAACGAGACAGGCGACCTCACGACCTTCAACGAGTACTGCATCGCCTGGGTCAAAGACCTCGACAGCCGCGTGGACTACGTCAACGGCTTCACGGAAACCTATTCCGACCCGCTCGGCATCACCGGCACCTGGGAGTCCATGGTCAACTTCAAAGACCTTGCGGCTACCAAGCGTACGCAGCTCATCTCCGACAACGCCCAGTGGTTTGAAGACCACTCCACGACCGACCCCAAATACAAAAAAGAGGAGGTCAAAGGGGTAACCGCCAAGGTCATCACCGCCGCTATCCTTGCCGGCGATTGCTATCCCGCTACGCCCATCGGCATCAACCTGCCGAACGCTAACTGGATCCGCAAAGAGTACGGCTCCAAGTCCGTCACCATCGACAACCTCATGCACGCCTACAACGAGGCGGCGAAAGGTAACGGTTTCAACGAGGAGTTCATGATTGACGATGAGATCCGCGCTATCTACGAGAAATACGGAGCCCTCTGCGGCGACCTGCATACCGACCTCCATGAGTGCGTCGGTCACGGTTCCGGCAAACTCCTGCCGGGTGTGACCAAAGATGCCCTCAAAGAGCACGCTTCGACCATCGAGGAAGCCCGCGCAGACCTCTTTGGCTTGTATTTCTTGGGCGACCCGAAACTTGTGGAACTCGGTCTCATGCCCAACGAAGAGGCCTTCAAAGCCGGTTACTACCAGCAGCAGATGAACGGCCTTATGACCCAACTCGTGCGTATCGAGCCGGGCAAAGATATCGAGGAGGCGCACATGCGCAACCGCCAACTCATCGCCAACTGGGTCTATGAGCACGCGACGAACAAAGAGGTGGAGATCATCGAGCGTGACGGCAAACATTACCTCCGCATCAACGATTATCAGGGTCTCCGCCGTCTCTATGGTGAACTCCTCGCAGAGATCCAACGCATCACTTCCGAAGGCGATTACGCTGCCGCGAAAGAGATGGTCGAGAAATACGCTGTGAAGGTCAACCAAGACCTCCACAAAGAAATTTTGGCTCGCTATAAGAAACTCAACCTCGCTCCCTACAAAGGTTTCGTGAACCCCGTCTATACCGCCGTTCGTGACGCGGAAGGCAACATCACCGACGTCCAAATCGATTTCACGGAAGGCTACATCGAGCAACATCTCCGTTACTCCCGCGACTACAGTCCGCTGCCGGATGTCAATTGATGTACAAAGGGACAATGTACAATGTACAATGTACAAAATAGCCCTGCCGATATCAAAGAGTATAGCGAATAGAATTCTTCTATTGCAGGCTATCCATGGAGATCCGCTCATGCGGGTCTCTTCGGATATGCCGGACGACGTCCTCGTCCTCCACGGTGCCCTGGAAAAAATCAGGGATACCTTTGGTACGCCTAACGATCGAATCACCCATCCCTTTACGGGTGAAGAGCTCTGCTCGATCGGACTGCCGGTGGCCGTCCGTAGAACATTGCAGGGGGTAGGCCTCTCTCTCAACCTCAAGAATTGCGGTACTGCCCTCCGATTCCTCCAAGTCCACATCGCCAAATGTTATCCCGGCGCACCGATTACGCTTACCGGCGATCCGCGACTCATGGAGCGCGACGGGGCACCCACGACTCAAACGACCTCCGCTCTCATCCTCCACGGCGAAGACATTCCCGTTGCCGAAAACGAATCGCCTTATATTACGATGAGCCGCCGCATGGTCTCCATGTATCAGCTATGCATGGCTGATGATATAGAGCCATGCTGGTCTTCCGCCGCCTTTTGGTATGAGTACGTAGCCATCCATGGCGGCGAGTTGCTCCTCGAAGGTCTCCAACCCGATTCCCTCCAAGGCGACCGCATCGTCGCTGACCTCTATGCAAAATATTTCGGCGTCCAAACAGAGTTTATAGAAGAGGGGGTCCTAATTCGGTCTGTCAGTCCGAAGGACCGTCTGTATTCTGTCAGCGAAGCGGTCTGTCAGCCCGAAGGGCGGTCTGTGCTCTGTCAGCCGAAGGCGGTCTCAATCGATTTTTTCAACTGCCCGGATCTCTATCCGGCAGTGGCACTAACGTGCGAAAAACTATCGATTGATTTAATTGCCACCGGCACCGACCGTCTCCGCCACAAGGAATCCGACCGCATAGAAGCCGTCCGACTCCACGAAGTCCGCAACGACCACCGGATGGCGATGGCCCTTATGGCAGCAGATTTTCCGGTTTCCACCGACGAACAGCAATGTATCGCCAAGAGCTACCCTCAATTCATAGAGATTTTCAGTCAAATCACGGTCGAATCCCGACGGTCAACCGACGGTCAACCGACGGTCAAAGCCAATGTAAGTACTCTGTCGGTTACCCATATTACCCCCAAAAGAGGCGTCAACGATGACAATTTAGGCAAAAAACATGCCCTCTCCAAACTCATCCATGCCGCCACGACAGAATACGTCTGGCTCCACGATGATGATGTCGTACTGCCTCCAGCGGCAACGGAGCCTGTCTGTCAGCCCGAAGGGCGGTCTGTATTCTGTCAGCCGAAGGCGGTCTGTCAGCGAAGCGGTCTAACAGGCGAAGCCGATCTGATTATCCTTCCTCTCCGCATGGAATCTTCCCCCCTTCATGGGGGGAGCGAGGGGGGCGTGAGGGTCTTGGAGGCACTCCAGATTGCCGAATACGCTGCCATTCAGGAGTTAACCATGCGTACCGCCAAAAGCGGTCATGCTGTCATGTGTTCCGGTGCGAACCTCATCGTTCGCCGCGAGGCATGGCTGGCCTGCGAACCTGACCTCCATCCGGAGATCCCTTCCGGCGACGATATGTTCCTGTTGGAAGCAATGAAAAAGCGCGGCTATAAGATCTCCGTCATCGACGAACCGGACTTCACCGCCGTCGTCCGTCCGCAAACCACTTGGCGGGCGTTCTTCCGTCAGCGAATGCGTTGGGCAGGCAAAGCACCCCAATACACCGACCCGGACATCCTCCGCTGCGGTGCACTCATCGTGGCTGCCAACCTCCTCCAGCTCCTCTGTCCGCTGATTCTCCTCATCAAGTTCCCGATAGAGTACGGGCTTATCCGCCGGCGCGAAGCATTGTACACCGTACACCATACACCATACACCAAAGAGCCACGTACACCGTGGTACGTGGCTCTTCTGCTTGAGGTTCTCTATCCTTTCTATATCCTTCTCTCCCTCCTCGGCGGCCTCTTCCGCCAGAAGAAGTGGTAACTCCCTTGGTCACTTTACCAACGCGCCCTGCGCATTGTACACCTTCTCCCCGCGGAGGATGAAGATTTGGCCATTAAGCAGGATCTTACGAGCCTTACCCCAGCCCTCCCCTGAAGGGAAGGGAGTATTTTCGATGTCTTGGTTCGGGTTATGGATCTCAAAGGCCGGTCCATCAACCCATTCGGTAATCTGCTGGCGGTTCTCATTTGCTCCGCAAAGTTTCCATGTATAGGTACCGAATTGCTCAAAGAAGGAAGAGAGGGTCAGCGAAGTATTGTTGTTCATCGTTGTGCCTAAGAACACTTCTTGACTACCATAATAAATACCGATACCGAAATATGTCGGCAGGTCTTTTACGCTCCATGAGAAGGTTACTGTATTCCCATCGACGGTCGCATTCAAGTTATACGGCAAGTAGTCCTTGGGCTGCACTACTGTTTTCGGAGTTGCCTCAAAAACAGCCGTGTAATCGGCATCGGCGGTAGCCGCTACAAGTGCCGGTGACCAACCGGAGAAGGAGTAGGTATAGTTATCATCCTCCGGCTTGGTAGGCGTTGCTCCATTATAGGTCGGCATCTCGCCTTCGAGCACTTGCGACGATTGCAGTACTGCATCATCGTAATTCAGGAAACGGATGGTATAGTAAACCGGCTGCGGGATGAGTTCGTATTGGGCAATGATAATCAGGTTCGACGTGATATTGGTAATGGGTTTCGACCAGCCTGTGAAGATATATCCTTCGCGTGTCGGGTTTATCTCCGGACCCTGTGCATCGTGTCCTTCCTCAACCGTCTCTACCAACAGTTCCGTGCCATCCCAATCGAGGAAAGTGACGGTATAATAAACCGTTTTCTTAATGGCATTGAATTGCGCAATATACGTAGCATTGGCTGTGGCCGCTACAATAGTGGGCAACCAACCGCTGAACTCGTAGGTAAACTGTGCGTCCTCCGGATGTGTCGGCGTAGCGCCGGTATATGTCGGCATCTCGCCTTCGAGTACTTGAGAAGACTGCAATATAGTACCGTCATAGTTGAGGAATTGGATGGTATAGTAAACCGGTTGCAATTTCGCGGTAGCTGTATATTGCGCAATATAGTCAGCATCAGCCGTTGCAGCCACGACAGCCGGACTCCAACCGCTGAACGAATACGTGTAGTTCTCGTCCTCCGGACGTACAGGCGTAGCACCACCATAGCTCGGTATCTCGCCCTCTTTCACTTGGCTGTTCTGTAACTCTGCACCGTCCCAGTTGAGGAAACGGATGGTGTAGTACGTCGGCTCCGGCGGTGTGACCTGTTCGACGACTTCAAAGGTAATGTAATCCTCCAATCCGTTGCTTGTGCGGGCTGTAATAGTGGCGATGCCGACACTTTGAGCGATTACAAGACCGGTACTTCCGTTAATCCAAACTATGTATGTATCGTCCGATTCCCAAGTAACGCTCTTGTCCGCTGCATTCTCCGGCAGCACGGTGGCTGTCAGTTGGAAGGTCTCTCCCTTGTTGATTTGGATATACGAATCGGTTTTCTCATTGATGGTAATACTCTCGGGCACCACTACCGGCACCGCTTTGACACGGATATTGGTGTAAGCGTTCATGCCGTTGGAGGTCGTTACGCCTATCTGCGCGGTACCGGTGCTCACGGCGGTTACCAAACCGTTCTGGTCCACTGTTGCTACCGCTGTGTTATTGGACGACCATGTAACCGTCTTGTCCGTTGTGTTCTCCGGCTGGATAGTAGCGGTCAGTTGCTTCGTCTCGCCCTCGTATAGCTCAAATGTATCCCAGTATCCGCCTTCGTTGATAGTAATACTTTGTGCTTCAATGATCGAAACGGTGATAGTCTCGGTAGTTGCAGAGACATTGGTGCCGACTGCGCTTACTGTGATGGTAGCTGTTCCTACGCCGACAGCGGTTACCAGACCATTCTGATCCACCATCAATACATTGGGATTAGAGGATGACCATTGGTAAGTAGGCAAGTAACTGATTCTATCTTCATAGCCATTATATACTTCCAACTGCTGCGTTTCGCCAATACCCATTTCAGTCCAGGGTCTGAGCCACGAAGTGTATGGGGCTTGATAAATGTCAATGTAATATGATGGGCTAACCAAATCCACTCGGCTAACCTCTGTGTAAATGTTGGCGCTTTGTCCGTTCGGTAGCGTAGCAGTTATGGTTGCATTTCCGGAACCCTTTGCATAGGCGATAATACGCGAACACGGTTTCATACCAACATTGTAAATATTGAGTACCGTATCCGCCATTTCAGTAATGGAATACACATCCTCGTTATTTACCGCCCATGTTAATCCCGTGCGTGCCGCTTCTATATTGGTATATGCAGCCATCATATATTCAAAGTTTTCTGTATTTAACCACAATCCTTGGTATTTCCATTCCGTTTCTCCGTGGCGACGATAAGCGACAGGTTGAATCGTAATAGACGGCTGAGCGATAGTGAGCATACACTCAGCGGTATATTCACCTTCTTCGGTAGTCGCGATGACGCGGATCTTGCCGGAACGACCATTGTAATAATTATACGGATCTACGTGCGTAGTGATGAAACCATTCTCATCCATCTCAAACCAATTGGTGGCGAACTCATTGTTGCTACCGACTCCCCATAAGGACGAAGTCCAAGTTACTTTCTTGTTCTCCGCTTCTGCCGGCAGCACAGTTGCCAACATCTGCAAGGTCTGCCCAGTGATGAGAGTTGTGTCGGTAGTATTGAGCGTAACACCGGTCACAATAATTGGATCCGGGCTGTCTTGAGGCGGATTGCTGTAGAATACACGAAGATACGGATAGCCGTCGTTAATAGCATCATTGCGCCCCCAGATATTGGTAAAATCCCAGTTTTGGTAAGTCGCTTTGGCGTGCATCTCGTTGGTAGTGCAGCCTTTGGAATTGTCGCATGAGAGTTTAGAGTGCGCCAACTCCTTATTGTAGTACGTGTTGTTATGGGTGATGGTTCCGTAACCCGAACTTGCACAGCCACAAATACCCGCCTTAGTCACTCCGGCGGAATAGCAGTTAATGATGGTTGAAGACCAATCGCTGGACATGAACGAACCTTCCGGTTGACCATATTTGTCATATACATTCACGCGGCTATAACAGTTAGAGACGGTGTCGTTATGCAATGCCCAGTAGTTATCTATATTACCGATGAAGGCTTTGGCATCAGTACAATAGATATTTCCTTCTGCGTAACATTGCTCGATGGTGGATTGAACGGTAGCACCGATTAGCATGCCGACATAATTCCAACCTTGATCACTGTAACCGCAACGACTCCAATACTTTGTAGCATCTTTGTATTGTCCGCGAGTGTTATAGTCCTGACCGTCAATCACGGAAGCAGCGATACCTACATTGCGAATAATGGCAGAGTCACCCACAATGGCGAACAGGGCTGCATTATTGCTCCATCCCGGGGTTCCGTTCTTCTCCATGTACATGCCGTAAATAGTATGTCCTTGACCGTCAAAAGTGCCATAGAACGTGTGATTTCCTTCACCGTTGATACCATAATACCAACCAATAGGAATAAACGGCAGACCGAATGCACCGCGTCCCCAATACTGCCAATCGGTGGTATCGCAGAGCACGATATCGTTGTCCAGCACTACTTTCTTGCCTTTGAAGGACATCGGAGCTTGCGTCTGGGTGAGGTTATCCGCAGCGTATGAATGTGTATCGTCGTAGCAGGGTACACTATCCGTCCATGAGTAGAGACCGTTCTGCATAGCGGCGAATCCGCGTAATTGCGCTGCCGTCTTGATATGGTATGTCTTGGTGAACTCATTTTGGAACGGCGTCACATCAATCTCAAACCGCTTGTCCTCGTGCCAGCGGGCGTAAAGGGTGAGGCTACTTGTCGGATGCTCGGTCTTCCAATCGAAGAACTGCGTCAATTCGGGATCTTTATACCATCCGGCGAAGATATACCCGCTGCGCAGCGGACGTTGTGGCGGCAGAACTTCGCTTCCCGGATAGATGTATTTGGTGGTAACATGCGAGCCGCCGGTGGTATTGAACGTGATGGTCAAAGCAGGTCTCCATGACGGATCTTGTGCGATACGAGGATAAGCACTTTCTTGCCACTCCCAATAGTTCAGTTGCAAGGTATCATTCCCTGCATGCTGCTCGTTCCAACGAGTGACGGAATAGTTATAGATATTGACCAACTCTTTCGACTGCATATATTCCGTTGAGACAGCGCAAGAAATTGGCGAACCGCTCTCTATACCGTCGCCTAACACGTCCGTATGTGCCTTCTCTTTGTCGGCAAAGAAGTTCTCTTTATACCGGAAAGTACAATTGGTACCTCTGTTCATAGAACCCGTGTAGAGGAAATTCACCAGCGTATCTCCATCATACGGATACCCGCCACAGATGGCATCCACCCAAATACCTAAGTTAGCAGCATGAGCCCCGGTCAGTTGCGCAGAAGAGGCACAGTTGAGCACATATGCCCCGCTGGACATAGTTCCAATTAGTCCTCCCATATCGCCTTGGTATTGTCCTTGCGTAGCGGCATCACCGGATGTCCAACATTGGATAACACGCGGTTTGTCGTATATCTCACCTACCAAGATTCCCAAATTACTTGCCCGGACATATGCGTCGGTAACACCCAAGTTGCGCAATTCCGCTCCTTTAGCGATACGGCAGAACAGACCTTGCTTATCTGACAAAGTGTTGATATACATGTTCTGTATCTCATGGAAACCTCCATCGTAGACACCTTTGAACTCATTAATCACTGTGACTCTATACCATGGATTTGTGCGAGGCGAAGCAATAGGTGTCCAGCGCGTCGGTGCTACTTCCTCCCATTCCTCCATAGGCGCATTGAGCGCAATATCTGCTGTCTGCAGGAAATATTTATCCTTAAACGTAAAGCCCTGGTTCACTAACCAACTGAGGTTCGAGAGATGCGCTTTGGTGGCAATGAGATACGGATTCACTTTGGTTCCCTCACCTCCACCAAATAGTATTGATGTATTGGTAGAATAAACACCGGTCGGACGAGGCAGACCGTCGCGCAACTCCCATTGACTGAGTCCCATGAAGGAAGCCAACATGTTGAGTGTATCTACAAAGGCTTGCGATTGCATCTGAGCAAGCGATTTGCCGACACCATTCCATACGGCTTCAGATTGTTCACTAATGACAGGAAGACCGTCTTGATTGAAATAACAGCCCATATGTTGCGACTGTTCCACATTGGAAGAATAGAAACCACCATAACCGTGATACGATGCCACAAAAGCATGGATGTCATTGCGGAAAGACGATGCGTCATGGTGACGTATCGTGCTGGTAGAATAGCAGTTAATGATATCACCGCGGTCTATTCCATCATTGATATGTATTGCGTCATATCCGTTATCATAACAGAACGAAGCGAAAGAAGGATTGCCACCCACATTGGTACTGTCACTAATATCACGCAACGCGCCGGTACAATAACATGACTCAATCCGTCCGCTTCCCCAGTTACGGTAACAGAAACCGGCGATACCGGATCGCCAGATATAGTTCACATCGCTTCCTTCACTTGCTATATCACCAAAGGCCGCACACTCGCGAATCGTACCTCCCTCATTGGTTACCACAAACCCTGCTCCGCTTCGATACCACATGGGGTGATTACCATATTCATTTACACCCGGGCTGGGACCATATAGAGCCTGAATATCTACATCTGCGGTACATTTCTCAATCAGACCGTGGTTGGTGCTCACAAATCCTGCACCGTCGCTCATAGTGCAACGCATAGAACCCGTACTGGAACAATTACGGATGACACCGTCTGTCTCGTTCGTGCCCACAAAAGCACCACCGCCCTGCAAATCAGTAACAATATCCACCGAGCAGTTCTCAATCAGACCGTGGTTGCCGTTTACCAGACCGGCCGCACCGCTCTGTGTGCCACGCATCTCACCCTGCGCGTGACAGTTACGAATCACCGTTCCTGCCCGTGCATCCACTACCAGGAAAGCTTGTGTAACACCAGCCATTCGGGCATTCGCCAACCGCACATTCTCAATCGTGGCACCATCCGCATGAACGAACAGCGCTTTATACATCACCGAGAAGTCGTAGGTGGAGATGTCTATATCCCAGTCGTTGGGATCCCAGTCGTCTCCCCAGTTCATGCCGGCACCGTAGTACATATTATAAATCGTGTGCCCGTCGCCGTCGAAATGGCCACGGAAAAACGCGGTGTCCGCTGCCTCACCCCATCGCATCAGATGGTGTGCAATCGGTTCCCATTGCAGCCACGCTGTGGTGTCCGGATTGCTAAAGTCCGTGAGATAGATATCCGCTGTCAGTTTGATATACTGACCTGCGAAATCCTCTTTATCGACATTCGTTCGTTCTGCCAGTCCGGCTAACTGTTCCGGCGTACCAATCAAATACGGATCGGTCTGTGTACCTGAACCACTGAAGGTTTTGTTACTCGTACCGTTCCAGTACGTCTGTCCTTGCATCGCGACCGCCATCAGCAGTCCTAATGCCATTGTTAGAATTTGTCTCATACGCGTGTATTTTTATAAGATGAGTATTTTTTTTAGCCATAGACATACGAAAAAGCGCGGGCTTTCGTTCGCTTCAATTTGATACTTCAAGGTCTTCGACTACCTTTGTTAACACAAATCTATACACGGAAAACTCACGCTATCAACGTGAGCGTGCATAAACCGTACTTGTGTTAACAATGGATCCTATATCCATGATACTAAGGAAGTGTCGAAGTTCTGAAGTATCAAGCTTTTCGGCTTATTACGCTATTTTTAGACGCTCGCTTGCGCTTATATGTCTTATGTTTTCACCGCTTTTTTACGCTGTCAGTGAGGTCAGACCTGGATAGGTTGTTCAAACCTTTGCGACTGCAAAGGTACACAAAAAAAATGACACTCGCAAATAAAAGTGCCATTTTCTGTAATTTTATTCTTTTGTCCCTTACCGGAGTCCTTCGATCAGTTTGTCGAGGGAGGGGATGAGGGAGGTGAGTTCCTCTATGGACACATGCTTGGTGACTTCGGCGCCTAATCGGTTCGGGATGTCTTTGGCTTGTTCCTCCATTGCCTTTCCGGCGTCGGTCAGGCAGACGATGCGTTGCCGCGTATCCACTTCTCCTTTGACGCGCGTCACTAAGCCCTGACGTTCCATCCGTTGCAGGAGCGGCGTGACGGTATTCGTCTCCAGATGAAGACGTTTGGCGATGTCGTTCACCGGCTGACGGTCTTTCTCCCAAAGGACAAGCAGAACCAGGTACTGCGGGTACGTGATCCCCAAGGTCTCAAAATAGGGGCCGTACGCACCGGCAATCAACCGCGCCGCCGTATAGAGGCGGAAGCAGAGTTGGTTATCTAATTTCAGTTGTTCGTACATTATTTCGCCAATTCAGCTACGATCTCTGCCTCGATGTCTTCGGGCTTGGTGGTCGGAGCGAAACGGCCGACTACATTACCCTCGCGGTCCACGAGGAACTTGGTGAAGTTCCAGCGGATGTCGTTCTCTTTCTTGAAGGTCTTGCTGATGCCTTTGAGCATCGTAGCGGTAGCCTTGGCTTTCAGACCCTCGTATTTCTCCTCCGGTCCGTTCTCCTTCAGATACGTAAATACCGGGCTCTCATTCTCGCCGTTCACCTCGATCTTCGAGAACTGCGGGAAAGATACTTTGTATTTGAGCTGGCAAAAGGATACAATCTCTTCGTCCGTGCCCGGAGCCTGCTGACCGAACTGGTTGCAAGGGAAATCCAGAATCACCAGACCCTTCTCCTGATATTTCTTATAGAGGTTCTCCAGCGCCTCGTACTGCGGCGTAAATCCGCAACCCGTAGCGGTATTAACTATTAAAAGGACTTTGCCTTTGTACTCGTCTAATTTGACTTCGTTCTTTTTGGTGTCCAGCACCGTAAAATCATAG
Organism: uncultured Bacteroidales bacterium; assembly: GCA_900317885.1. Classification (GTDB taxonomy): domain Bacteria; phylum Bacteroidota; class Bacteroidia; order Bacteroidales; family Paludibacteraceae; genus Colicola. Next base: position 27,316 of record ONIM01000002.1, read on the forward strand.
ATGTTCATAACTGTAAGTAATATAATTAATAAATGTTTCATATATTCAGTCTTCGGGTAATTTGTGTCGCTCGCGACTTAAATCGAGTGCAAAGGTACAACAAATATTTTAATATCGCAAGCGATATATCTAAAAATGGTGTATTTTCTTAATGAGAGTATATTATTTATTAAAATAAATACTATATATAAAACAACACACGCGCGTACCTTATTATAATACGCGCGTATGTGTGAGGGTTAGCTGACTAGTAGACTAGTAGACTAGTAAACTAGTAGACTAGTAAACTAGTAATACTAACTGTTTATACCACACCGCTGAAGCCCATGAAGGCCATCGCCAGGAGACCTGCGGTCAGCAGAGCGATCGGAGTGCCTTTCATTGCCTCGGGCACTTTGTTCAGCGCCAGCTGCTCGCGGATACCTGCAAAGAGGATCAGCGCGAGAGCGAAACCAACAGCGGTTGCGAAAGCGTAAACGGTACCGGAGAGCAGACCGTACTCGGCACCCAGCGGCAGTTTGGCCAGCAGCTTGTTCTGGTCAGCTACGATAAGAGCCACACCGAGAATACAGCAGTTGGTGGTGATCAGCGGCAGGAACACACCCAGCGCCTGATAGAGCGCCGGAGACACTTTCTTCAGCATGATCTCGATCATCTGCACGAGGGCGGCGATGACGAGGATGAAGAGGATGGTCTGGAGGAACTCAACGCCCCAGAGAACCAGTAACTTCTGCAGCAGATACGTAACAACCGTAGCGAGCGTGAGCACGAACGTAACGGCGGCACCCATACCCAGGGCGGTGTCAATCTTCTTACTTACACCCAGGAACGGGCAGATGCCCAGGAACTGGCTCAATACAATATTGTTAACAAATATTGCAGAGATGAAAATCAGAAAATATACCATAGTAATTTCAAATTTATGATTTATGATTTACTTTTTCTGCAGTTTGTTGACAGCTGCCATGAGGTATGCGAGGCAGATGAACGCACCCGGAGCGAGTACGAAGATCAGCGCTGCGAACTGGCTGCTATAGAGTTGGAAACCGAAGACGGTACCTGCACCTAAGAACTCGCGGATGACGCCCAGGACGGTGAGCGAGAGGGTGAAGCCGAGACCCATACCGATACCGTCCAGCGCAGAGAGACCGACGGTGTTCTTCGCTGCAAATGCCTCTGCGCGGCCGAGTACGATACAGTTCACTACGATCAGCGGGATGAAGAGACCCAGCACATCGTAGATAGCCGGCAGGTAAGCCTGCATGACGAGTTGTACCATCGTCACGAACGTAGCGATGACTACGATGAATGCCGGGATACGTACTTTATCCGGGATGAGATTCTTGAGGAGCGAGATCACTACGTTCGAGCAAACGAGCACGAAGAGCGTAGCCAAGCCCATGGACATACCGTTAACGGCACTGGTGGTAGTAGCCAGCGTAGGGCACATACCGAGAACCAACGCAAAAGTAGGATTCTCCTTGAGAATACCGTTGGTCAATGTTTTCATTGCGTTACTCATAATTATTCCTCCTTTTCTGCGGGTTGTACTTCAGTTGCTTCAGCGGGTTGCTCTGCTGCCGGTTCTGCACCTTGCAGCTGGCTTGCGCCGGAAGCTGCCTCAACAGCCCCTTCTGCAACAGCTGCATACGCTTTGTTGACAGCTTTCAGGAATGCGCGGCTGGAGATGGTGGCAGCGGTGATAGCATCTACGTCTCCGCCATCTTTATTGACAGCCAGCGCACCGGCTTTCTTACCGATGATAGAGCGGTTGCCGACAGCATCTTTGAACCAGTGGTCGATATGCGCACCCAGACCCGGAGTCTCGGTCTGCTTGAGAACGACGTAGTCGAGCACTTCGCCTTCTTTGCCTAAGCCCACCATGATCACTTGCGGGCCGTCGAAACCGACTTCAGAGGTCTCTACCGCGGTAGCTACCCATTCGTCGTTGATGAAGGCTTTGTAGATGGTCAGCCCCTCTGCCTGCTCGGGTTCTGCGATAGAGCAGCCCTCCGGAAGCACAGCGAGGATAGCGGCCTGCTGTTTCTGAGCCTCTTGTTTAGCGATGGTGGCTTCGGTGACAGCGTAAACGCCTGCCAAAGCTCCTGCGGCTACCATAGAGATGATAACCAGGGAGAGCACCATGTTTTTGAATGTACTTTCTAATTTTGCCATAGTTGTGCCTCCTTATGCTTTTTTCGGTTCGCCGAAGTGTTGCGGACGAATCTTGTTCAACAATGGAACGCAAGCGTTCATGATCAGGATAGCGAAGGACATACCTTCGGGGTAGTTACCCCACGTACGGATAACCATCACAATGAATCCGATACCGATACCGAAGATGATCTTTCCCCACGCGCTCATCGGGCTGGTGACGTAGTCGGTTGCCATGAAGAAGGCACCGAGCATCAGACCTCCGGAGAGGAGTTCGTAGCCGATATAATGGCAGGTGTCCAGTCCCTCAGGCAGTGCGCCGGCGAGACCAGTGCAAGCGCAGAAGCAAGCTACGGTACCGAGGATCGCTACAGGGATGTGCCAGGTGATGACGCGGCAGCAGATGAGGATAATACCTCCGAAGAGCAGCGCAGCAGCGCTGACCTCACCGAGCGAACCGCCCATGACGCCCAGGAACGAATCCATGAGCGACGGCAGCTGGTCAATGACGGAAGAGTCACCGGCTTTGACGATGTGCTTGAGATAATAGAGCGGGGTAGCGCCTGTCTCAGCGTCCACATACGCGCCGTGGAAGCCTTGCGGCGTGGGCCAGGTGGTCATCTGTGCCGGATAAGCGATGAGCAGGAAGACACGACCTACGAGAGCGGGGTTGAAGGGGTTCTGACCCAGACCGCCGAAAGTCATCTTACCAATACCGATAGCTACTACGGCACCGATAATAACGATCCACCAATCGATGGTAGAAGGAAGGTTGAACGCGAGCAGCAGACCGGTGAGGACCGCCGAGAGGTCTCCGATGGTCTGACGTTGCTCTTTGAGCACATAACGGCTGATGACGTACTCGGTGCAGATACATGCGAGAACCGAGATGGCAGCCGTGATCAATGCGCCCCAGCCAAACTCCACCAATGCTACTGCGTAAGCAGGCATCAAAGCGAGAATGACCAGAAGCATATTCCGGCGGACGGTATCACCACTATGGGCGTGCGGAGCCGGAGCGACAATCAATTGTTTCATAATTTATGATTTCAAATTTATGATTTAACATTATTTTTTCGCTGCAGCGGCACGCTCACGGAGGATGGCGCCTACTTTTGCTTTACCCGGACGAATACCGTCGAGCAGACGGCGGTGAGCAGGACAGGTGAATACGCAGCAACCGCAGTCGATGCAATCCATGATGTCATGCTTCTCCAGTTCGTCCCACATCTCCAGTTCGCTGAGGCGTTGGAGCAAGTACGGCTCAAGTCCCATAGGACAAGCCTGTACGCACTTACCGCAACGGATACAGTTCTCTTGCTCCGGACGGATACACTCTGCTTCCGGCAGGAAGAGAAGGCCGGAGAGACGTTTGTTAGCCGGCATGTTCTCAATATGATCCATGGCGCGTCCCATCATCGGACCACCGCCAATGACCTTGCCTGTATCTACAGGTACTCCTCCGGCGAGCGCAATCACTTCCTCGATCGGTGTACCGAAACGAACGCAGTAGTTACCCGGGTTCTTAACGGATTTGCCGGTAACGGTCATGACGCGGCTGATGAGCGGTTTGTTCTTCTGTACTGCCTCATAAACGGCATAGACAGTAGCCACGTTATCCACTACGGCACCCACCTCAATAGGAAGTGCACCGGAGGGCACCTGGCGACCGATAGTGGCATCGATGAGCTGCTTCTCGCCACCCTGCGGGTAACGGAGTTTGAGCGGCATCACCTCGATACCGAGTTGCTTCTCCGCCAGCTCGCGCATGTGTGCGATAGCGTCGGGTTTGTTATTCTCAATACCGATGATAGCGCGTTGTACGCCCAGGGCTTTCTTGAGGATCTGGATACCGATGATGATCTCCTCGCCGTGCTCCATCATCAGCTGGTGGTCACAGGTCAGATACGGTTCGCACTCTACGCCGTTGACGATGAGCACTTCGGCTTTCTTGCCCGGAGGCGGCAGCAGTTTGACGTGTGTCGGGAAGCAAGCGCCACCGAGACCTACGATACCTGCGGCTGCGATCTTGTCGATGATCTCCTTCGGCTCCAGGGTACACTGGTGTATGAGATCCGGCTTGCGGTCAATCTCCGGCAACCACTCGTCGCCCTCTACGTCGATGTAGATAGCTTGTCCGGGAGCGCCCCATGCGTCGGTCCAGTCACCGATCTTGGTGATCGTACCGCTTACAGGAGAGCAGATGTTTGCACTCACGAACCCGCCGGCTTTCGCCAGCAGTTCGCCCACTTTTACTTTCTTACCAACCTCTACCACGGCTTGAGCCGGAGCACCGATGTGCTGCACCAGAGGAATGATAGCCTGCTTTGGCAGCGGGCACTCTTTGATCGCCTGGTGTGCAGAGTATTGCTTGTTGTCCTGCGGATGAACTCCGCCTATTTTAAATGTTCTCATAAGTCTTTTAGCTTTCAGAATTCAGTAATCAGCATTCAGCTTTTTTGAGCCATTCGGATGGAAGCGGGGAACGCAGCTTTCGGCGTAGCGAGCGCTTTGATTTTCTCGGCGATAGCCGGATCGAAGCCCTTCTTGTCGCCGGCTTGAGCAGCAGGAGCTGCTTCTTCTGCAGCGGCAGGCGTAAGGATCTTCTTTACTTCATCCATGGTCGGGTCACCGCCTACAGGGCAGGCCAAACCCTCTGTACTACCGGCTTTGACGCACGCTTCTGCGAAGTTGCGGCAACCGGCAAATCCGCAGCCACCGCAGTTAGCACCAGGCAGAACGGCCTGTACCAAGTCGATGCGCGGATCTTCCTCTACTTTGAAGAACTGGCTGACAAAATAGAGCAGGATAGCTGCTACCAAGGCTGTCACACCAAGAACTCCCATAGAAATCAGAATCAGATTCATTTTGGTTGTTGTTTTTAGTTGTTTGTTATTAGTAATTTGTTAAAATCTTTTAAATCTTCCTTGCGGTAAAGGAGAACTGTTTCTGGAGGCGATGTTTGAATACGGAAAGGCCGATGTAATAGAGCGCGATAGCGCATAGCGAGAGCGTCCCCACGACCGCTTCGTCAAGCCCGGTGGTAAGCTCCAAAACCGCAATAACCGCCATCATAACGACAAACGGTAAAATGTACGCGAGTAGCACCGCGCGCCACGCCAGATGCTCACGAACCTCCACTACCGCACGGTCGCCGGGAACCATGGGCTCCAACATGAGCGCGTCCATCTCTTTGGCCTGGCTCTCAGACGAGGAACACATGGCTTTTGCCTTGCACGCCGAGCACGCGGAAGATTGCACAATCTGAATGTGCGCCATCTTGCCGTCGGTGCTGAGCACTATACCTTCGTGTGTGATAAGTTCTTCCATAAATCAACAAAAAGCGCACAAAGGTACAAAAACTTTTTTATATACGCAAGCGCACGCGTACAATATTTATAAAAAAGTGTCTTTTTTTTACAAAATGCTAAAAAAAATAATTTTTATTTTTTAAATCCAAATATTTATAGTATCTTTGCACGTTAAATTGTGTCAATATGCCCAGAACTGTATCAAGATCGAGAAATACCCTTGCGGAAGACCGTCCGGCTGAGCGGGCGATAAGAGTGGAGAAAACAAGCTGGTGGGAAGCGGTAAGGCGTTTCCTGTCGGCCCGGGAGACACGCATGGTAGTGGGTATTCTGCTGCTGGCTTTTGCTGTGATAGCCGTCGTGGCATATGTCAGTTTCCTTTTCACGGGGACGTACGACCAGTCGATTCTTTCGTTGGATCACGCAGGGCGCGTAGAGAACCGCGAAGCCATCCGTAATCTGTTAGGTCTTCCCGGGGCACGCTTGGCGCAATTTATGATCGACGGCGCGTTTGGTTTCGTAAGCGTGCTGTTGCTGTTGATGATCGCTATCTACGGATTGCGGTTGATGCATGTTCTTCGGGATATACATGCCATAAAATTGTTCTGCGGAGGCACTTTCTGGGTGCTATGGGGATCTATCGTGTTGGGCTTTGCCCAGCAGATGGTACATTTCGGAGTCTTCCGATGGGGAGGAGTTTTCGGAAGCGCAGCGGCAGCATGGCTGGTGAGTTACGTGAATATCGTTGGCACGATAGCCATCTTGCTGGTAACGGTGGTAATCTTCCTGATTGTGACCGACCCGCGTTTTATCGACCGATGCAAGGCTTTCGGCGAATGGTGTAAGGGACTCTTCAAGAGGAAGCCCAAAGATACAGAATCTCCCGAATCTCCTGAAGCTCCCGAAGAACCGGAAGAGCCGGAAGAGACTCCGGAGGATAACGAGGTGACGATTGACCTGCCCGTAGACTTCACGATTGAGCCTGTAGGCGGGGAAGCAGCAGAAGAAGAACCGAAGGTGGAGATCGAGGAGCCCTTGGTAGATGAAGACAACGAGCCGCTGGGCGATGCGCCGATTCCCATGGACGAACCGGAGGCGAAGGAAGAGAGCGATAAGAAAGACGGAGACCCGGATCTGGAGATAGAGGACGTCAACGAAGATGAGTTATACACGAAGGACCCGGACAAACTCCTGGAGAAACTCGGTCCGTACGATCCTCGGAAGGATCTGGAGTTCTATAAGTTCCCGAGTTTGAACCTGCTGAAGGTCTATGACAACGAGACAGCTCCGATCATCGACGAAGAAGAGCAGCGCAATAACGGCGCACGCATCGTGACCACTTTGCGCAATTATGGCATAGAAATTGATAGCATCAAAGCAACGGTCGGTCCGACGGTAACGCTCTATGAGATTGTGCCGAAAGCAGGTGTCCGCGTAGCGAGGATACAGCAGTTGGAGAACGATATCATGTTATCCCTCTCGGCTACAGGTATCCGTATCATCGCTCCGATGCCGGGCAAGGGAACCGTAGGAATCGAGGTGCCGAACGAGAAGCCGCAAGTGGTGTCGATGCACTCGGTCATCGCCTCCAAACGGTTCCAGGAAGAGACGAAGATGAAGTTGCCGATCGCGTACGGAAGGACGATCACGAACGAGGTCTTTATGTTCGACCTCGCCAAGACGCCGCACTTGCTCGTAGCCGGTGCTACGGGAACCGGTAAGTCCGTCGCGATCAACGCCATCATCACTTCGCTTCTCTATAAGAAACACCCGGCAGAGTTAAAACTCGTCATGGTCGATCCGAAGATGGTCGAGTTCGCGCCGTACAAGCCCTTGATCAAGCATTTCCTCGCGGCACAACCGGATACCGACCCGGAGCAGGTGGTCATCACCGATTGCGACAAGGTCATCAATACGCTGAATTCGCTGGTGATTGAGATGGAGAACCGATACAAACTGCTGATGGATGCCGGCGTGCGGAACCTGGAGGATTATAACGACAAGTTCGTGCGTAGAAGGCTGAATCCCAATAAGTTAGTGGGCGAAAGCTTGCACCATCAATACCTGCCCTATATCGTCATCATCATCGATGAGTACGGAGATTTTATCATGCAGGCAGGCAAACAGGTGGAGACGCCGATTGCGCGAATCACCCAGAAGGCGCGTGCCGTGGGAATGCACATGATCCTGGCTACCCAGCGTCCGTCTGTAAACATCGTCACGGGTGTCATCAAAGCGAATATCCCGACGCGTATTGCGTTGCGGACGCAGAGTGTGATTGACTCCCGTACTGTCCTCGATGCGAAGGGAGCAGAGCAGCTGATCGGTCGCGGCGACAGTCTCTATGCCGGTAATGCTTCTATCACCCGTGTGCAATGTGCTTTTGTCGATACGCCCGAGGTGGACGAGATCGTGAAGCATATATCCAAACAGCAGCGTTATACCGAACCGTACCAACTGCCGGAATATATCGGCGAAGGCGGCGATAGCGAGGCAGCAGCGCCGGGTAGCGTGGATATGAAACGACTCGATCCGATGTTCGCCGACGTAGCACGTTACGTTGTAACGAAGCAGGAAGGATCGACCAGCCGCTTGCAGCGTGCCTTCGAGATTGGCTATAACCGCGCCGGTAAACTGTCCGACCAACTTGAGGCGGCAGGCATCGTAGGACCGAACAAAGGCCCGAAAGGACGAGATGTCCTGATCCAGGACCTCTCGCAGCTAGACCAACTGCTGGAAGAGCTGGGCGTCAAATAGAAAAATCCAGAATGAGTACATTATTAACTATATTAACCATCCTTAGTTCGTTCCTGACGAACTTGGAAACCAAAACCCTGCAATCGGATTTTACCATCACAGTCGCAGAGGAAGTGAACGCTCCGATGAACTTTCCCGGCGAGATTATCATGCAGGGAAACAAGTTCCGCTTGGAGATGATGGAGATCGAAGCGGCTTATGACGGCAAGACGATGTACATGTACTCGTCGGAGACGGACGAGTTGACGCTGTCGAATCCAACGGAACAGGAATTGTTGGAAGCCAATCCGTTCTTGTACGCCAAGGCTCTTGTGGACGTGTGCAACATCTCCGAGAAAGCATCGCAAGACGGCTCGCAGACTATCGTGACGCTGACGCCGAAGGATCAGACGATTGGCATCAATCGCTTCACTTTGCATGTACGCAACGAGGACTTGATGCCCCTGAAAGTAGAGATCAAGGAGGGGAAGAAAACATCGACGCTGAAGATGAAAGAACCGAAGTTTGTTACTCCGCAAAACGAATTCGTACTCAAACCCGGTAAAGATACTTACGTAAATGATATGAGATTATGAATAAAGTAAAATGTTTGATTATAGGTTCCGGCCCTGCGGGTTATACGGCAGCTATTTATGCGAGCCGCGCGAATTTGCAACCGGTATTGATTGAAGGTCCGCAACTCGGCGGACAACTCACCACAACCACAGAAGTGGAGAATTTTCCCGGTTATCCGGATGGCGTAGAACCCTTCCGGATGATGGACGATATGAAACGCCAAGCTGAGCGTTTCGGTACGCAGTTTGTGTCGGGTGTTGTGACGAAGGTGGACTTTTCTGTGAGCCCCAAGAAAGTCTGGGTGGAGGACACCGAAGAGTACGAGGCGGACGCAGTAATCATCGCTACGGGCGCGAGCGCCAAGTACCTCGGCATCGAGAGTGAGCGGACGTATAAAGGCCGTGGCGTGAGTGCCTGCGCTACCTGCGACGGTTTCTTCTATCGTAAGAAGACGGTGGCAGTAGTCGGCGGCGGAGACACCGCGTGTGAAGAAGCAAACTACTTGGCAGGGCTGTGTGAGAAGGTCTATATGATCGTCCGCAAACCTTTCCTACGCGCCTCGGAGATTATGCAACAACGCGTGCTCAACAACCCGAAGATCGAAGTGCTCTTTGAGCATAATACCGTTCAGCTGACGGGCGAGGGCAAGGTGCAAGGAGCCGATCTGGTGTACCGCAAAGGCGAACCGGATGAGGCGATGAAGCATATCGCAATCGACGGTTTCTTCCTGGCCATCGGTCACCATCCGAACACAGAATTATTCAAGGATTTCATCGCCCGCGATGCTGAGGGATATATCCTTGTAGATGGCGATAGCCCGAAGACGAATGTGCCGGGTGTTTTCGCTGCCGGCGATTGCGCCGACCCGCATTACCGCCAGGCGATTGTTGCTGCCGGCAGTGGTGCCAAGGCCGCTATTGAAGCAGATAAATATATCAAGAGTTTGTGATTCTTGAAATAGAAGATGATACAAAAAAGGCTCTCACGAAATTGTGAAAGCCTTTTTTGTGGTGCCAACGGGAATCGAACCAGTGACACAAGGATTTTCAGTCCTTTGCTCTACCAACTGAGCTATGGCACCCTGCTCTTCGAACGAAAGCGGGTGCAAAAGTACTGCTTTTTTTTGACATGACCAAATTTTTTTGCATTTTTTTTGCATAAATGCGTATTTTTCTTGCAAATATGGGCGTTTTTTTGTATCTTTGCACTCAAATTTGAAACTTATGAACCTAAAAGTGATTGCGTACGCCCGAAACGGGCACACTGATAAATTTGGAATTCCGAGGCAGAGTAGAGACGAGAGCCCCATACTCACGAGAATCGTGTTTGAACCGGAATACAACGTGGCGGAAGCACTACGCGGAATAGATGGATACAGCCATCTTTGGCTGATTTGGGGATTCAGCGAAGTACAAAGTGGCAAGGCGCAAAACGGCGAGGAATGGTCGCCTACTGTACGTCCGCCAAGATTAGGAGGAAACAAACGAATGGGGGTTTTTGCTACACGAAGTCCGTTCCGGCCGAATCCGATAGGGTTGAGTAGCGTAAGATTGATAGAAGTGAAAAACGGGGAACTGATCGTAAGCGGAGCGGATGTGTTAGACGGCACGCCGATTTATGATATCAAGCCGTACCTGAGTTTTAGCGACAGCCATCCGGAGGCGAAGAACGGTTTTGCAGAGGAGACAAAGGATCGCGAGTTGGAGGTCGATTGGTCTTTAGTCGAGAATGCAGATGGTAAAAAGGCTGAGATAGAGTATATCTTACGTCAAGACCCGAGGCCGGGCTATCAGAATGACCCCGAACGGGAGTATAAGATGGATTATGCGGGGTTGCGCGTGACGTTCAAGGTAAGCGCAAAAACAGTAATTGTACTAAAAATAGAACAAATTTCATAAAAAAATGCTTGTGCGCTTGCGTATGTGCGAAAAAAAGTGTATCTTTGCAATCGTTTTTTAACAAAGTTAAACCATGAAAAAGATTATTCTAACGATTTCAGCTATTTTTATATGCGCGGGCATGTGCTCGTTGAGTGCCAAAAATGCAGGTGTCCCGGCGGAATGCGAGGATGTAATGCTTCAGGCATTCTATTGGGACAGCTATAAGACCAAGACGGCGACGGATAGCAAGTTCGGAAGAACGAAATGGATTGATCTGCTGAAGGACACAGCCGCTATTAATGCGAACTTCGATGTGGTATGGTTTCCGCCGAGTGCGGGCCCGACAGGTTGTGGTGTGGGGTATTCTGCCAAGCAGTACGGCAACCAGGACAGCGATTGGGGCACGAAGAGTAAATTAACAGAGTTGATCACTGCGCTGCACAAGGGCAATACGAAAGTGCTGGCGGACGTGGTGTTGAACCATCGCGGTTCGGGTACCACTTGGTGTACTTTTTTGACGGATTACTTCGGTACTTATGGTACTTATACACTAACTCAGAAGCAGATAGTAAGCAATGACGAGTGCTTTACCAACTCGAGCTCGAATTGTTATGGCGCCGCTTCCTCTGAACGCGGGGCGTACGACACGGGTGATAATTTCGACGGCGCGCGCGATTTGGATCATCAGAGTACGGCTGTGCAGAAATGGGCGAAGGCTTATACGCAGTGGTTGCTTGGTTCGATGAAGTATGACGGCTTCCGGTATGACATGACGTTAGGTTTTCATGGCCGGTACCTGAGCATGTACAACGAGGCGGCTCAGCCGTATATGTCGGTTTCCGAGTTGTGGCATGGAATAGACCGTCAGAAACAACATCTGGTGGAGTGTGATTCGAACACGATGATTTTTGATTTCCAGGCGAAATACTCGATGAAAGGTATTGTAACCGGTTCGTATGGCAAACTGAATGCCAACAAGACGTTCGAGGGTTTCCGCAAGCATGGTCTGGAGCGTTATTCGGTGACGTTCATCGATAACCACGATACATTTGACCGTGGTGGGGCGTATGGGGACAACCAGTTTACTCCGAGTACGGATCTAAGTACTGCTACGAACAAAGATTACGTCCTGCAGGCGAGTGCGTACATGCTGATGATGCCTGGAGTGCCGTGTGTGTTCTATCCGCATTGGGCAAGTTATAAGGAGGAGATCAATGAGTTGATTGCCGTCCGTAAGCAGGCCGGAATCCATAGTGAGTCGCAAGTGTTGGAAGAGGAAAGCGGTCAGTATAAGTACCATGCTACGATCCAAGGGCATCGAGGCAAAGTGATTGTGCGCGTGGGCAAATACCGCAGCAAGACCCTGCCGGAGGGGTATGAACTGGCGGTGGAAGGCGGCAATAGAGGTGCCTATACGGTCTATATCCGGATGAATCCGCAAGGCGTAGAGCAGACTGCCTCCGGCTCCTCCTCAAAGGGAAGTAGAGAGAAATTCCTGAAGGACGGGAAATTATATATCCGTGTAGGTGAAAGAGTATATGATATAACCGGAAATAAGATACAATGAAAAAGACATTTTTATTTTTGATGATGATGCTGAGCGCGGTGTGGTGTTACGCCGGCAGCTATGGCATTCTGGTGAACGGCACGACGTATTTTGCCGGAGAGCCTGCAGGTGAGTTTGAAGGATTTCAGCAGTACCTGGCGCATGTGCAGGTGGCCGGCGGTGACCGGTTGCAGTTGTATGATGTGGAGTATGAGGCCGCTTGGGCAGTGGATCTGAATACGTATTCTGTGGCAGGGTTTACGAGGAATGGCGATCATTATGAGGCGAGTGTGACGGGGTGCTATGATTTCTATATCAAGCTCAAGTATGGCGAGGATGAGTTGTATATCGGCAATGGTTCGAATTGCGGTGAAGGCGAAGATAAACAGGATATCTACAAAGGCGCTGTTCCTCATCAGTGTGAGGCGGTGATGATGCAGGCATTCTATAACGAGTCGTATAGCGCTACTGCTCCGGGTGTGAGCGAGTATGGCGATACCAAATGGACAACCCTGACGGCGCAAGCAAGTGAGTTGGGTTATTATTTTGATTATCTATGGTTACCGCCCAGCGCGTATGGTGACGGAGCGGGTTATCATCCCAAACAATATAGCAATCAGAACTCCAATTGGGGAACCCGTGCAGAGTTGGAAACGCTGATTAGTGCGCTGCACAACGCCGGCGCTAAGGTGGTTGCGGATATCGTGATCAACCACTGTGCTAATAAGAGCACGTGGTGCGATTTCTACCAGATGGACTTCGGCGAGTACGGCGTGTTCCAGCCGGATGAGACGTATATCTGTTCGAACGACGAGGTGAACTTGAATCCCGAGGCGGGCGATTGTTACGGAGCAGCGACCGGTAGTACGGACGACGGCGATAACTGGGACGGCGCACGCGATTGGAGTCACGATAATGTGTATGTACAGGAGATGTTCATCGCCTATCTGCAATGGATGCGCAATGTGATGCATTATGACGGATTCCGCTACGACAAAGGCGACGGATTCAATAACTGGCACCACTGGAACTATAACAAACATGCTAAACCGGAGATTGCGTTTATGGAGTGCTACTCGGGCACGGATGAAATCCAGAACCGTATTAACGGAGCGCAAGGCGATCTGATGGGCTTGGATTTTGACCTCAAGTGGCATGTGTTCAATTCCTTTGCAGGCTGGGATTACAGCCGTGGACGCGGAGATTGTATCATGAGTCGTGGCGATGGCAAGCACTCGGTAACGTTCATTGAGAGCCACGATTGGTTCTTGCGTCCGGATAATGACAATGAGTTCGGCGGCCGCGGCAACTCGATGACCCCGGCGCTGAAAGCGCGTCTGATGCAGGCGAATGCGTTCCTGCTAAGCATGCCGGGAGTGCCGTGCGTCTTCTATCCGCATTGGGCAAAGTATAAAGAGGATCTCAAGCCGATGATCTTAGCGCGTAAATGGGCCGGTGTGCATAGCGAGAGCGAAGTGAAAGACGAGTATTCGACGGCTACAGGCTATCAGGCGACGGTCGTCGGCAAGGACGGATGGCTGATTCTCTGCTTGGGCGATAAGACCGGTCAGACATTCCAGGGCTTTACCTTGGCTGCAAGCAACTATAGCACGATGGAGGGGCATAACGAGAGTTTCGAGATCTGGGTGAATAGTTCGAAGGAGAGACCTATACCGATGGGAGTAGAGAATCCTGCCTCCGACTTCTCCTTGAAGGAAAGAGGAGAGAAGTTCCTGAAGGACGGAAAACTCTATATCCGTTGCGGGAAACAGGTGTATGATGCCTTTGGAAAGAGTGTGAAGTAAGTTCTTAAATAATAATTTATATAAATAATAATTTATATACTATGAGAAAAACATTTTTAATGGTGGCTGCTTTGATGGTCTGCGTGCTGATGCAAGCCGCCAGTTATGGAATTTTGGTGAACGGCAAGATGTATTTTGCTGCGGAATACAAAGGCCCGGATGGAGCCGGAGAGGGTTTTGAAGAGTATCTGGCGCATGTGCAGGTACATAATGGTGATTATTGCCAGCTGTACGATTTGGACAACAAAGCCGCTTGGGCTAAACCGCTGAATTCGTATTCGGTAGCCGGCTTTGCGTATGATCAGGCAAACGACCGTTATACCGTTTCGACGGACGGATGTTTTGATTTCTACATCAAGTTGAAGTACGAGCAGGATGAGTTGTATATCGGTCCGAGTAGTCCAGGTACCGTATGTGGCGAAGGACAGGATATCAGTGGAGACACTCCGATTGATCCGGGGTATTCGGGAGCCGTTCCTGCCCAGTGTCCGGATGTGATGCTGCAGGCGTTCTATTGGAACAGTACGGAGGGTAATGCGGCAACTGGCAACGGATACGGTCGTACCAAATGGATTGATTTTCTGAATGGAAATAACGGTTCGTCGGCAACGGAGATTGGCAAGTGGTTTGACCTCATCTGGATTCCTTCCGTCAGTGCCGGAAGCGGCTTGGGCTATCACCCGTCGGATTATAGTTCATTAAACAGCGACCGCGGAACGAAGGAGAAACTGGTGCAGATGATAGATGTTATTCACCAAAACGGCGGTCGCGTAGTAGCGGATATCGTGATTAACCATGGCGACGCGAAGAGCGGTTGGTGCGGATATGTCAACGGATATAGCTTCGGTACGTATGGTAAGTTTGTTCCCGACGGATCGTATATCTGCAAAACAGACGAGGTGAATAATGCTGCTTCCGGAGCTCCTGCGGAGTGTGTGGGTTTTGCTACCGGCGGCAATGACGACGGCTACGGCGACGAAGCCAACTATGCAGCTTCGCGCGACTGGGATCATACGAATGCGAAAGTGCAGAATATGTTCAAGGCCTATCTGAAATGGCTGCGCAATGTAGTGAAGATTGACGGATTCCGTTACGACTACTGCAAGGGCTATCATAACAGCCATATCAATGATTATAACAAAGCTGCCGAGCCTTATTTCAGCGTTATGGAGTATTGGGACGGCAATGTGAACACGCTCCAGAGCCGTTTGTCAGATGCAGGGTGGAATACAGCGACTTTTGATTTCGCAATGAAATACACAGCATTCAATGACGGTATAGCTGCAGAAAATTACTATAAGTTGGCAGGAGCCGGGCTCCCGGGAGCCGGTAAGGCACGTTATGCAGTGACATTCATTGATAGCCATGACTCGTTCCAACGCGATAACAATAACGAGTTCTGCGGGAATGGCAACTCCATGGGCCTCTGTGCAGACAAACTGATGCAGGCACATGCATATATGCTTTCGATGCCGGGTGTGCCGTGTGTATTTTGGCCGCACTGGGTAACTTTCAAAGAGCCGATCAAAAAGATGATCAATGCCCGCTATAAAACAGGCGTACACAGCGAGAGCAGTGTGACCGACGAATCGGTAGGAGACGGCTACTACAAGGCTACTATCAACGGTACGAACGGTTCGATCCGTCTGTTGTTAGGTCGCAACTCGGGCTATGACTCGACCCCGCAGGGCTACACCCTGGCGGTCAAAGGCAACGGATATGGGGTATATTATAAGGTAAATAGCGCGCGCGGGGACAAAGATACCGAGCGCACGCCGATTGTGGAAGGGATAGAGCAGCCTACCTCCGGCTCCTCTCTAAAGGCTAAAGGGGAGAAATTCATAGAGAATGGCAATTTGTATATCCGTTGCGGCGAGCAGGTCTTCGACGCCTTCGGAAGAAAAGTGAAATAAAACAGTTCAACTTTTAAAAATATACTATCATGAAAAAGATTTTTATGCTGATGGCTGCGATGGTATGTGCAGCGGGAATGTTTGCCCAGAGTTATGGCATTTTGGTGAACGGCAAGATGTATTATCCGGGCACGAAAGTAGATGAGTTTGAGGGATTTCAGCAGTATCTGGCGCATGTGCAGGTAGCCTCCGGCGACCAGCTGCAGCTCTGCGACGCGGAGAACCGCGCTGTGTGGGCGGTGAATCTGAACCCCGCTTCGGTAGCAGGTTTTACACGCGATGGCAATATCTACAAGGCTACCGTCAGCGGCTGCTATGATTTCTATATCAAACTGAAATACGAAGCGGATGAGTTGTATATCGGTTCCGGTTCCGACTGCGGTGAAGGTATTGATATCAGCGGTGGCGGCCAAGGCGGAGATGAGGATGTCAACTATTACGCTATCGGTTGGATTAATGGTGCGGACCATGGCGAGGCAGCGTACGATACCTATGAGGATGACCTTCTTTTCGTGGATGGTAAGTTAACAATCGACTGCCAGATGGGTAGCTATATCGCTATCAAAGACCATCTTGGTAATTTCTATTACTCCAAGACCGAGACAACGATTGCCAACGAGTCGGTCACGATGGACTGGGCAAACGGATGGACTCCTTGCCAGAAATGGGCTATCCCGGAGGGTGTGAACTATATCATTATCCGCGAAGCGGCATGCAAAGGACAGATCAAGTTGGAGCGCGTGGACAAGGCTACCTATGATGCTTACAGTTTCGGCGGAAGTCAAGCGATTGAGAACACCGAGGTTAGCGAGAAAGCTCGCAAGATCTTCATAGATGGCCAGCTGCGTATCGTCCGCGGCGATAAGATCTTTGACGCAACGGGGCGCCAACTATAATAACTACTATAATGAAAAAGATTTATGTACTGATAGCCGCCGTGGTGTATGCGGTGGGGTTGTCGGCAGCGAACTGGAATCCTGTAGCCGGTTTGACGCCGGAAGAGAGACAGCGTCCGGCAGGAGTTACGAATGGTATCTACTATGGTGCCGATGGTACGTCGGTAACGCTCTGTACGTACGCAGCCAGCAAGACGGAATCCGCCAAGCGTGTCTTCCTGCTGGGCGATATGACCAACTGGCAACTTAGCGGGGACTATCAGTTGTACAAAGACGGAAACTATTTCTGGATCACCTTGACCGGTTTGACACCGGGACAAGAGTATCGCTTCCAGTATGCGGTGGAGCGTGCGGACGGCGTGAAGAAACAGATTTCGGATCTGTATTCGGAGAAATTGTTGCACCCCGATGATCAGTATGAACCGAGAACTATCGACCCGAACCTGCTGGCTTATCCGGCAGGAGGTGATGGCTATGTGACGGTTATTCAACCCGGCAAACCGGCATATCAGTGGTCGGACGCTACGTTGAATTTTCAACGCCCGAACAAGAATAACTTGGTCATCTACGAGCTCTGGATATACGACTACACGGAGAGCCGTTCTTTGAAGGGCTTAATGAAGCGTCTGGATTATATCCAGAACCTTGGCGTGAACGCAATCGAGTTGATGCCGATCTGTGAGTTTGACGGTAACTATAACTGGGGCTATTCTCCGAACCACTATTTCGCGCCGGATAAGGCGTACGGTACCGAGACGATGTACAAAGAGTTCATCGACGAGTGCCACAAACGCGGCATGGCGGTCATCCTCGATATGGTATTCAACCATGCTACGGGTTTGAACCCGATGAACAAACTCTATCCATATGGTTCGGACCTGGCGAAGAACCCTTGGTTTAATGTTAATCCACCTCATGGCGATAACGTCTATGAGGACTGGAATCACGGTTTCGAGCCGGCGCATGAGATGTTTATCCGTGCGTTGAAATACTGGTTGACGGAGTATAAAGTGGATGGTTTCCGTTTGGATCTCAGTCATGGATTCTGTTCGGACAAACCGAATACCTCGGTAGCTAATCTCAAGGATTATTACGATAAGAGTATCAAGGCCGTTTCTCCCGATGCGTATATGATCTGTGAGCACTGGGGCAGTAATATGGGGACGGAGCGTCCTCAGTTGGTCAGCTACGGTATGCAGTGCTGGTCGAATACGTCTAATGCATACTGCCAGACGGCGATGGGTTGGCTTAAAGACGGCGATGGGTTTGGCGACGCGAGCAAAGACGGCTATGTCTCTTATTGCGAGAGCCATGACGAGGAGCGAATGCAGTACAAGGCAAAGAAATATGGTAATGGAGATCTCCAGACCAACACGGCTGCCCGTCTGGCGCGTGTGCCGGAGAACGTAGCCTTCAACGTGCTGCTCAACGGCTCGCACATGCTCTGGATGTGGGAGGAGATCGGTTATGATTTCTCGATTAACAGCGATCTGGATCATCCCAATGCGGAGAATACGAACTATCGTTGCAATAAGAAACCGAGACCGGAGATCCGCTCCTATTTTTCGAAAGCAGAACGCGTAGCGGCGTTCACCAAATGTGCGCAGGTCATCACCCTGCGTACCCAACTAATGCCGAGTGTCTTTGAAGGTAACCCCACGAACATCAGCGTAAGTTCCGGTAACGCGTTGCGTACGATCCGCTGGGGCAGCAATGTGTTTGCGGTGGCAAACTTCGATGTGACGAGCAATCAAGCCGTCACGCTGCCTTCCGGTACTTGGTACGACTATCTGAACGGCGCTACGCGCGCTAACGGCACTTATACGCTTGCTCCGGGAGAGTTGAAGGTCTTTACCGGTACGCCGGTTATTGCGCCGACATTTGAGGATATCAACAAACGTGAAGCGCAGGGTTTTGAAGAAGTACAAATGGATCAAGTACCAAGTACCAAGTTCATCCGCGACGGGCAGATTCTCATTCGCCGCGGAGACAATATCTATACGATTACGGGCGAGCGCGTAAAATAAAATGTATATAGCAATCGCAGGAAATATCGGTGCAGGCAAGACGACGCTGACGAAGATGTTAGCGAAGTATTACGGATGGGAGCCGCGGTTTGAGTCCGTGAATTTCAATCCCTACCTGGAGGACTATTATGGTGACATCCAGCGGTGGGCGTTTTGCCTGGAGACATATTTCCTCAAGGAGCGGTATAAAGACATGCAAGCCGTTCAGCGCGCGGGACATACGATTGTGCAGGACCGCTCGATTTACGAGGGCGTCTATGTGTTCGTTCGCAATAACTACGAGCGCGGAGACCTCAGTCAGCGGGATTTTGAGACGTTTATGGAACTCTTTGACCTCATGAAGTCGCAGATGAAGATGCCCGATCTGATGATTTATCTTCGTAAGTCCGTACCGGCGCTCATCGCGCAGATACAGAAACGCGGAAGGGACTACGAGCAGACGATGCAGATCGACTACCTCAAGGACCTGAACGACAAATACGAGGATTTTATCTATCATAAGTACGAAGGCCGCGTACTGGTGATCGATTCGGACGGAATGGATTTTGAGAACAACCCTGCGGACTTCCGCAAAGTGATTGACCGCGTCGATGCGGAACTCTTCGGACTCTTTAGCGAACATAATTGGTCAAATGACAGAAACGAACACAATGTTTAACCACTATAACAACTCCTTGGGCTAGGAGTGCTCTCCCCTCGGGACGTGCGCTAACAACGTGCACACGGACCGAAGAGCGAGAGCAAGGCGAAGATCCATATGAGTATGGATGATCGAGGCCTTTGGCCGAGAAAATCATACATACGAATCATTCTGAGCCTTAGCTCGCGCGACATGCATATAGCAGTAGCAGGAAATATTGGTTGCGGCAAAACGACGTTAACCAATATGTTAGCCAAACATTATGGCTGGGAGCCGCGCTTCGAGAGCGTGGAGTATAATCCCTATCTGTCGGATTTCTATGCCGATATGGCACGATGGTCCTTTAATCTCCAGGTCTATTTCCTGAACAAACGCTTCAAGGATGTCATCGAGATCGGCAAGCAGGACAAGTATATCATCCAGGACCGTACTATCTATGAGGACGCGCGTATCTTTGCGCCTAACCTGCACAAGCAAGGATTCATGTCCGACCGGGATTTCGATAACTATACAGATCTCTTTGATCTGATGATGTCCTTGGTAAAGATGCCGGATCTGCTGATCTACGTGCGCGCCTCGCTGCCGACGTTAGTGGCGCAGATTCAGAAACGCGGAAGGAACTACGAGCAGTCCATCCAGCTGGATTACCTGCAGGGTCTGAATGACCTCTATGAGAATTGGATCAAGGAATACAAGGGCAAACTGCTGATCATCGAGGGCGACAAGATCAAGTTCGGCGAGAACCCCGAGGATTTCCGGTGGGTGACCGACCGTATTGATGCCGAGCTCTTTGGCCTCTTCCCCTTCGAGAGCGAATCTACCACCGGTAAGGAGATCTGATATCCGTGATACAACATTTTCTGGACTATATCGCTATTGAGCGGAAGTATTCGCCGCGGACGGTGGAGGCATACCGCGATGACCTGCGGGATTTTTGCCGATTCCTGTCTGTGGAGGAAGAGGCGTTGGATCCTAAAAGTATTGGTGAAGACGATGTCAAGACCTGGATGTTGGAGCTATTAGAGAAAGATAAACAGTCTCCCCGTTCTGTCAAGCGCAAGCTGTCCGCCTTGCGAAGTTTCTATCGTTTTCTGCTTCGTACGGGTAAGGTGAGCCGTGATATAACCGCGCGCGTTGTTCCTCCGAAGGCGGATAAGCCGCTTCCGGTCTTCTTCCGTCCTGCAGAGATGGCGGAAGAGGAACGGTTGAGTGATGAGCGATTAGCGACGTGCGGCAACTCGTTTGAGGACATCCGCGACGCTTTGATTATCGAGATGCTCTATCAGACGGGGATGCGTCAGGCGGAGATGTTGGGATTGCAGGATAAGGACCTGGATCTGCAGCAAGGTCAGGTACGTATCTTCGGTAAGCGGCGGAAAGAGCGGATAGTACCTTTTGGTTCTGCATTAGCGGAGCAGATTAAGGAATATATGGAGGCTCGGGTTGCATTGTGTTCCACCACTCCTGCTGTTTTCTTCGTAAAGAGATCGAGAGGAGGCGAGATTGTGCCGCTGACGAAGAACACCTTATATAATATCGTGCGCACGCGTATGGGTGAGGTGAGTACCTTGAAGAAGCACTCTCCGCACGTGTTGCGCCACACGTTTGCGACGACGATGCTGGATAACGGAGCAGATATACGAACGATTCAGACGCTTTTGGGTCACGCTTCGCTCAGTACGACGCAGGTATATACACACACGACCTTTGAACAAATCAAACGAGTGTATATGGAGACGCATCCGAGAGCAAAGAAAGAGAAAAAGTAAGGCATTAAGGGTGCAAAATCAAGAAAAATGACCTAAATTTGCATTTTTTTGCAAAAATATTTGGTCAATTCAAAAAAAAGCCGTACCTTTGCACGCTTTTTCGTCGGAAGTGTATGGACGAACGCCTGAAAAAGGCTCAGTTCGTGCACAACGAGAATGCACACGATCTGCCTCTATAGCTCAGTTGGCTCAAGAGAGATCTTTGAAAAATGGGTGTGTTCCAGAGTGGCCAAATGGGGCAGACTGTAAATCTGCTGTCTTTCGACTTCGGTGGTTCGAATCCATCCGCACCCACATACAACGCGGCAGTGCTGCTCGCGACGCGAAAGTAGCTCAGTCGATAGAGCACTAGCCTTCCAAGCTGGGGGTCGCGGGTTTGAGTCCCGTCTTTCGCTCTTTGCTGCTTTAGCTCAGTGGTAGAGCGCATCCTTGGTAAGGATGAGGTCCCGAGTTCAACTCTCGGAAGCAGCTCAGATCGCGTGTAAACGCGAACTCTGGTCTCCAGAGACAATTAAAAGGTTGGTCAACGGTCAAACATTGACCGGCCTTTTTTAAGTACAAAGGGACAAAGTACAAAGTACAAAGGTCCTAAGGAATGACAATAATTAAACAATTTTTGTTTATTAACGTTAATAAAATTAAAGAATTACTATGGCAAAAGAAAAATTTGACCGTTCGAAACCGCACGTTAACATCGGTACCATCGGTCACGTAGACCACGGAAAAACGACTCTGACCGCAGCTATTACCACCGTATTGGCAAAGAAAGGTCTTTCAGAGCAGCGTTCGTTCGATTCTATCGATAACGCTCCTGAGGAGAAAGAGCGTGGTATTACTATCAACACCGCTCACGTAGAGTATCAAACAGCTAACCGTCACTACGCACACGTAGACTGCCCGGGCCACGCTGACTATGTAAAGAACATGGTTACCGGTGCCGCTCAGATGGATGGTGCAATCATCGTAGTTGCTGCTACTGATGGTCCTATGCCTCAGACCCGCGAGCACATCCTGTTGGCTCGCCAAGTAAACGTACCGCGCCTGGTTGTATTCATGAACAAGTGCGATATGGTGGACGATCCTGAGATGCTTGACCTCGTTGAGATGGAGATGCGTGAGCTGTTGAACTTCTATGATTTCGATGGTGACAACACTCCGGTTATCCGCGGTTCTGCACTGGGTGCACTGAACGGTGTTCCTGAGTGGGAAGAGAAGATAATGGAGTTGATGGATGCTTGCGACAACTGGATCCAGCTGCCTGTACGTGCCGTTGACAAACCGTTCCTGATGCCGGTTGAGGATGTATTCTCCATCACCGGTCGTGGTACTGTAGCAACAGGTCGTATCGAGACCGGTGTCATCAAAGTAGGTGACGAGGTTCAGCTGATCGGTCTGGGTGCAGAGGGTAAGAAATCTGTTGTAACCGGCGTTGAGATGTTCCGCAAGTTGCTGGATCAAGGTGAGGCTGGTGATAACGTAGGTCTGCTCCTCCGTGGTATCGACAAAGATGAGGTTAAACGTGGTATGGTATTGACTCACCCGGGTATGGTAAAACCGTACAGCGAGTTCAAAGCTTCGGTTTATATCCTGAAGAAAGAAGAGGGTGGTCGTCACACTCCGTTCCACAACCACTATCGTCCGCAGTTCTACATCCGTACTATGGATGTTACCGGTGAGATCACTCTGCCGGAAGGAACTGAGATGGTAATGCCGGGTGATAACCTCGAGATTCAGGTTAAGCTGATCTATCCGGTAGCTTGCTCCGAGGGTCTGCGTTTCGCAATCCGTGAGGGTGGCCGTACCGTAGGTTCGGGTCAGATTACCAAACTGATTGACTAATAATCAATCGAAAGGAAAAATGCACGAGGCGTCGAGCCTCTGCATTTTTACGGAAGTCCTCCAATGGTAGGAGAGCGGTCTCCAAAACCGTCAATGTGGGTTCGATTCCTGCCTTCCGTGCAAAGCTTGGAACTGTTACGCCAAGCCCTCAAAAAAATGAATGACATAGCTTCCGATTCGACTTTAGCTGCTGCTAGAGCCGGATTGTTGGCGCGGAATAAGGTATAGAGTAACAAAGAAAAATCTACTATATATATGAAGTTTGTAGAATATTGCAAAGAATCGTACAATGAGTTAGTTCATAAGACGAGCTGGCCTACCCGCAAGGAGTTGGCGCAAAGCGCTGTTATAGTATTGATCGCTTCCATAATACTTGCGCTGATCGTTTGGCTTATGGACTACTGCTTTGAGTCGATCATGACCTTTGTTTATGGTCTGTTCTAATCATTAATTCGTTAATTCATTAACTCGTTAATCGTTTATGGCAGAGTACAAGAAACAATGGTATGTGTTGCGCGCTATCAGCGGCAAGGAGAACAAGGTAGAGGAGTACATCAACAATGCGCTCGTCTCTTCGTCTCTCTTCCGCGAGTACGTGTCGCAAGTCCTGATTCCCCGCGAGAAGATCGTTACCCTCAAAAACGGTAAACGTACCGAGAAGGAGCGCAATCTCCTGCCGGGATATCTTCTGGTGGAGTGCTACCTGTGCGACGAGAGCTTCCCTCTGTTGCGCAACATTCCGAACGTGCTCGGATTCCTCAGCGGCGGCAAGACCTCTGCGAAGCCCGAACCCGTCTCCCAGGAGGAGGTCAACAAGTTGGTTGGCATCGCTTCCGAGTCGGAGACGAGAGCGGCAAGCGAGATCACTTTCCTTGTTGGAGAGAGTGTCAAGGTTGTGGATGGTCCGTTCAACGGATTCAAGGGCCAGGTTCAGGAAGTGAGCCAGGACAAGCACAAACTCAAAGTCGTTGTCACTATCTTCGATCGCCAGACTCCTCTGGAGCTCGGCTTCAATCAGGTAGAGAAAGAGTAGGAGACCTCTTACGGGTCGTTAGTCACTACTCGGTAGTTTCAATTTTATTAACCGGCCGAGGACGAAAAGTCCGTTATCAGGCCAAAAACTATTAACAATCGTAAAACTATGGCTAAAGAAATTGCTGGTTTTATCAAACTCCAAATCAAGGGTGGCGCTGCTAACCCTGCACCTCCGGTAGGCCCGGCTCTGGGTTCGAAGGGCGTGAACATCATGGAGTTTTGCAAACAGTTCAATGCCAGAACGCAAGACAAGGCAGGCAAAGTGCTGCCTGTAATCATTACCGTTTATGCTGACAAGTCGTTTGACTTCATCGTTAAGACTCCTCCTGTAGCTATCCAGCTCCTCGAGGCAGCTAAGGTGAAATCCGGTTCTGACCAGCCTAACCGTACCAAGGTGGCTTCGATCACCGAGGACCAGGCCCGCCAGATCGCCGAGGACAAGATGGCGGATCTCAACTGCTTCACCGTGGAGTCCGCACTCAAGATGGTCAAAGGTACCGCACGCAGCATGGGTATAACCGTTAAGTAATCAACTTCAATCATTATCAACAATTATGGCAAAACTGACAAAAAAACAGAAACTTGCTGCTGAGAAGATTGAAGCAGGCAAGCTCTACACCATCGAAGAGGCGGCTGCTCTCGTTAAAGAGATCACCACCACCAAGTTCGATGCGTCCGTTGATATCGACGTACGCCTGGGTGTTGACCCCCGCAAGGCTAACCAGATGGTTCGCGGCGTCGTAGCTCTCCCGAACGGTACCGGTAAAGTGGTTCGCGTTCTCGCACTCTGTACTCCGGACCAGGAGGCAGCTGCCAAAGAGGCAGGTGCTGACTACGTAGGTCTGGATGAGTATATCGAAAAGATCAAAGGTGGATGGACAGACATTGATGTCATCATCACCCAGCCTCAGATCATGGGTAAGATCGGTGCTCTCGGTCGCGTGCTCGGTCCTCGCGGACTCATGCCGAACCCCAAGAGCGGTACCGTTACCATGGACGTAGCGAAAGCTGTCAAAGAGGTGAAGGGCGGTAAGATCGACTTCAAGGTTGACAAGTTCGGTATTGTACACACCTCCATCGGTAAAGTGAGCTTCTCGGCTGACAAGATCGCAGAGAACGCTGCTGCGTTCATCGAGACGATCAAGCACCTCAAGCCCGCTGTTTCCAAAGGTGAGTACATCAAGAGCGTTTATCTTTCCAGCACTATGAGTCAGGGTATTAAGATCGATACCAAATCGCTTTAATCTCTTAAAAATCACAGACAAGTATGAAAAAGGAAGATAAAAATCTCGTTATTGAAGCCCTTGGCGCACAACTCGCTGAGTACTCGCACTTCTACCTCGTTAATATCGAGGGTCTGGACGCTGCGAAAACCAGCGAACTCCGTCGCGCTTGCTTCAAGCAGGACATCAAACTCTTGGTAGCTAAGAATACCCTCCTCCAGAAAGCGCTCGAGAAAAAAGGCGTGGAGGCAGAGATCTTCGCAGCTCTCAAGGGCAACACCGCACTCATGCTCAGCAACACCGGTAACGCTCCCGCTAAACTCATTAAGGAGTTTACCAAGGGCGACAAGACCGGAGAGGCTAAGCCGGAACTCAAAGCTGCGTACGTAGAAGAGACTGTATACGTAGGCAAGCAAAATCTCGCGTTCCTCGCTACTATCAAGTCCAAGAACGAACTTATTGCAGAATTGGTTGCTCTCCTGCAATCGCCTGCGAAGAACGTCGTTTCTGCTCTCCAGAGCGGTCAGAACACCATCCATGGTGTACTCGAGACCCTCGAGAAACGCGGATAATAAATACTTAATTAACTGAAAAAATAATCTTTTAAAATTTATAAGACAATGGCAGATCTTAAAGTTATTGCTGAAACATTAGTTAACCTTACCGTTAAGGAAGTAAATGAACTCGCTACTATCCTCAAAGAGGAGTACGGAATTGAGCCGGCTGCTGCGGCAGCTGAGGAAAAAACCTCCTTCGACGTAGTTCTCAAATCCGCTGGCGCTAACAAGCTCCAGGTTGTAAAGGCTGTTAAAGAGCAAACCGGTCTCGGCCTCAAAGAGGCTAAGGACATCGTTGACGCTGCTCCCGCTAACGTAAAAGAGGGCGTTGACAAAGCTACCGCTGAGGCTCTCAAGAAAGCTCTCGAGGAAGTAGGCGCTGAGGTAGAACTCAAGTAATAACCTCCCTCAACCAACCACTCTATTTCGAGTGGAATAGGTTTAGATCCGCATGAAAATGTGGGTCTAAACCTTTTCTGCTCAATAGAACAGAATGCTTAAAAAACTGAAAATTTTGGTAATACAACGCGGGCGAAGATTAAAATACTATAAAATACACACCCATCGATTTAGAGCTAAATTATTCATTACCAACAGTTTAATTCTGTTAAACAATTTATCAACCATCCAAAATAATGGCTACAACTAAAAATCAACAGAGAGTCAACTTCAGCCGTATGCAGAAGCATATGCCCTATCCTGACTTTCTGGAAATTCAGCTGAAGTCCTTCCAAGATTTCCTGCAGATGGATTCCACTCCGGAGCAGCGTCGTAAAGAGGGACTCTTTAAGGTATTCTCGGAGAACTTCCCCATCCAGGATACTCGTAACAGCTTCACGTTGGCTTTCTTGGACTATTCAGTGGACCGTCCCCGCTACACGATCGAAGAGTGTATCAAGCGCGGTCTGACCTATTCGGTTCCCCTGAAGGCCAAACTACGCCTGTCCTGCGAGGACCCCGATCATGAGGATTTCGACACCGTCGTCTCCGATGTGTACCTCGGTACTATCCCTTACATGACCCCCAAAGGCACCTTCGTCATCAACGGCGCCGAGCGTGTCATCGTTTCCCAGCTTCACCGTTCGCCGGGTGTCTTCTTCGGTACATCCATGCACTCCAACGGCACGAAGCTCTACTCCGCGCGTATCATCCCCTTCCGCGGTTCGTGGATCGAGTTCGCGACGGATATCAACAAGGTCATGTACGCTTACATCGACCGTAAGAAGAAACTGCCCGTGACGACCCTGCTGCGTGCTATCGGCTTCGAGTCCGACAAGGACATCCTCAACTGTTTCGACCTCGCCGAGGAGGTGAAGGTCAACCGCGAGGCACTCGAGGCTTGCATGGGACGCAAGCTGGCGGGATACGTCATGAAGCCCACCATCGAGGATTTCGTCGATGAGGACACCGGCGAGGTATCGTCCATCGAGCGTAACCAGATCGTCGTAGAGCGTGAGGCGGAGATCACCCCGGAGGTCATCGACATCATCATGGAGTCCGGCTCCAAATCGGTCCTCCTTCACAAGGACCAGGAGCGCGAGAACGACTTCTCCATCATCTTCAACACCTTGCAGAAAGACCCGGCTAAGACCGAGAAAGAGGCTGTCCTCTATATCTACCGTCAGCTCCGTAACGCGGAGCCGGCCGATGATGCTACGGCGCGAGAGATGATCCAGAACCTCTTCTTCTCCCAGAAGCGTTATGACCTGGGCGAGGTAGGTCGTTACCGCATCAACCGCAAGCTCAACATGTCGATCCCCGATGACACACGCGTCCTGACCAAGGAGGACATAATCGAGATCATCAAGTACCTCGTCATGCTCATCAACTCCAACGCCGAGGTGGACGATATCGACCACCTCTCCAACCGTCGTGTGCGCACCGTCGGTGAGCAGCTCTTCAACCAGTTCGGTATCGGTCTGGCTCGTATGGCACGCACCGTCCGTGAGCGTATGAACGTTCGCGACAACGAGGTCTTCACGCCGACCGACCTCATCAACGCGAAGTCGATCTCCTCGATCATCAACTCCTATTTCGGTACCAACGCCCTCTCGCAGTTCATGGACCAGCAGAACCCGTTGGCGGAGATCACCCACAAGCGCCGTATGTCGGCCCTCGGCCCCGGTGGTCTGAGCCGTGACCGCGCGGGATTCGAGGTGCGAGACGTGCACTATACCCACTACGGTCGTCTCTGTCCTATCGAGACGCCGGAAGGACCGAACATCGGTCTGATCTCCTCGATGTGTATCTATGCGAAGATCAATAACTTAGGTTTCATCGAGACCCCCTACCGTAAGGTCGAAAACAGCATCGTGGACCTCGATAACGATCATGTCATCTACCTCTCCGCCGAGGACGAGGAGAAGCAGGTCGTTGCCCAGGGTAACGCGCCCCTCCGTGCCGACGGTTCGTTCATCCGCTCGAAGGTCAAGACCCGTCTCGGTGCCGACTTCCCCGTCGTTGCGCCCGATCAGGTCAACCTCATGGATGTCGCTCCGTGCCAGATAGCGTCGGTCGCTGCAGCCCTCATTCCGTTCCTCGAGCACGATGATGCCCACCGTGCCCTCATGGGATCGAACATGATGCGCCAGGCAGTACCTCTGATCACCTCCGAGGCACCGATCGTAGGTACCGGCATCGAGCAGCAGCTCGTTACCGACTCCCGTACCCAGATCATCGCTGAGGCGGACGGTACCGTCACCTACGTGGACGCAGATACTATCCGTATCAACTATGCGCGCTCCGAGGAAGAGGAGTTCATCTCCTTCGAGCCCGCAGAGAAAGAGTACAAACTGCCGAAGTTCGAGAAGACCAACCAGAACACCACCATCGACCTCCATCCGCTCGTTCGCAAGGGCGACCACGTGACCAAGGGTCAGATGCTTACCGAGGGTTACGCTACCCAAGGCGGCGAACTCGCACTCGGTAAGAACCTCAAGGTGGCGTACATCCCCTGGAAGGGTTATAACTACGAGGATGCTATCGTCCTCTCCGAGCGTATCGTTCGCGAGGATATGTACACCTCTGTGCACGTCGTTGAGCAGCTCCTTGAGGTGCGCGACACCAAGCGCGGTATGGAGGAGTTCACCGCAGATATACCGAACGTCTCCGAGGACGCTACCAAGGACCTCGACGAGAACGGTATCATCCGTATCGGTGCTTACGTCCAGCCGGGTGACATCCTCATCGGTAAGATCACCCCGAAGGGTGAGACCGATCCGTCGCCGGAGGAGAAACTCCTCAAGGCGATCTTCGGCGACAAGGCGGGAGACGTCAAGGACGCTTCCCTCAAGTGCTCGCCTTCGCTCGACGGTGTCATCATCGATAAGAAACTCTATACCCGTGCTACCAAGGACCGTAAGCAGAAGATGGAGGATAAGGAGACCCTGCAGAAGATGGACCTCAAGTTCCGCGAGAAAGCAGATGCCCTCCGCGACCTCCTCATCGATAAGCTCTATAACCTCCTCAACGGACGCCAGGCGGTTTCCGTAAAGGATATCCTCGGTACCGAACTCATCTCCAAAGGCCAGCATTTCTCCAAGGAGCGTCTGGGAGAGATTGACTTCTTCTCTGTCCTCCTCGAGGGTTGGACCGCTGATGAGCACAAGAACGATCTCGTGGCGCAGTGTATCATGAATTATATCGCTAAGTATAAGGAGATGGACGCTGCCCTCAAGCGCGAGAAGTTCAACCTCACGATCGGCGATGAGCTGCCTAACGGTATCATCCAGATGGCGAAGGTCTATGTCGCTAAGCGCCGTAAGATCCGCGTCGGCGATAAGATGGCAGGTCGTCACGGTAACAAAGGTATCGTATCCAAGATCGTACGTGTCGAGGACATGCCGTTCCTCGCCGATGGTACGCCGGTGGATATAGTCCTCAACCCGATGGGTGTGCCTTCTCGTATGAATATCGGCCAGATCTTCGAGGCGGTCCTCGGTTGGGCCGGTCAGGAACTCGGTGTCAAATTCAGCACCCCGATCTTCGACGGTTGTACGATGGAGCAACTCGACGAGTGGACCGACAAAGCCGGTCTGCCCCGCGGCGGTAAGACCCAGCTCTACGATGGTGAGACCGGTGAGCCTTTCGACCAGATGGCTACCGTCGGTGTCACCTACTTCATGAAGCTCGGTCACATGGTCGATGATAAGATGCACGCGCGTTCCATCGGTCCGTACTCCCTCATCACCCAGCAGCCGCTCGGTGGTAAGGCGCAGTTCGGTGGTCAGCGTTTCGGTGAGATGGAGGTATGGGCACTCGAGGCACACGGTGCCGCACACGTGCTGCAGGAGATCCTTACCATCAAGTCCGATGACGTCACAGGACGTGCACGTACATACGAGGCTATCGTCAAAGGCGAACCTTTCCCGACTCCGGGGCTTCCTGAGTCGCTCAACGTGCTCCTGCACGAACTGCAAGGTCTCGCTCTTAGTATCAACATGGAATAATTTTGGAGGACTAATATGGCTTTTAAACAAGAAAATAAGAAAACCGGTTTCACCAAGATCTCTATCGGTCTTGCGTCCCCGGACGAGATCATGCAGATCTCTTCCGGCGAGGTGCTCAAACCGGAAACGATTAACTATCGTACCTATAAGCCCGAACGCGACGGACTCTTCTGCGAGCGTATCTTCGGTCCTACCAAGGATTTCGAGTGCCACTGCGGTAAGTACAAGCGTATCCGCTATAAAGGGATCGTCTGCGAGCGTTGCGGCGTGGAGGTCACTGAGAAGAAAGTGCGTCGTGAGCGCATGGGACATATCAAACTCGTTGTGCCCGTAGCGCATATCTGGTATCTCCGCTCGCTGCCGTCCAAGATGGCGGCGCTGCTCGGCATACCTACTAAGAAACTCGACACCGTCATCTATTACGAGAAGTACCTCGTCGTACAGGCAGGTGCGCTCCTCGGACAGGAGATCGGTGAGAAGCATGAGAACGATAAGATCCGCATCGAGATTGAGGATAAGATGCTCCTCGACGAGGATCAGTACCAGCAGATACTGGCGATCATGCCGGAGGATAACGAGTTCCTCGAGGATACCGACCCCAATAAGGTCATCATCAAGATGGGTGCTGAGGCTGTCTATGACCTCCTCTGCCGTATCGACCTCGACCAGCTCTCTTACGAACTCCGTGCTACTGCCGACAAGGCTACTTCCGCGCAGCGTCGTCAGGAGGCCCTCAAGCGTCTGCAGGTGGTAGAGGCTTTCCGTGCGTCGAAAGGTAAGAACCGTCCCGAGTGGATGATCCTCCAGGCTATCCCCGTGACACCGCCGGAGCTCCGTCCCCTCGTACCGCTCGATGGTGGACGTTTCGCTACATCCGACCTCAACGACCTCTACCGTCGCGTCATCATCCGTAATAACCGTCTCAAACGACTCATGGAGATCAAAGCGCCGGATGTCATCCTCCGTAACGAGAAGCGTATGCTCCAGGAGGCGGTGGACTCCCTCTTTGATAACTCCCGTAAGACTACCGCGATGAAGTCCGAGGCGAACCGTCCCCTCAAATCCCTCTCAGACTCACTGAAGGGTAAGCAGGGACGTTTCCGTCAGAACCTCCTCGGTAAACGTGTGGACTACTCCGCGCGTTCCGTCATCGTCGTAGGTCCGGAGCTCAAGATGCACGAGTGTGGTCTCCCCAAAGAGATGGCGGCGGAGCTCTATAAACCGTTCATCATCCGTAAGCTCATCGAGCGTGGTATCGTCAAGACCGTCAAGTCTGCGAAGAAGATCATCGATCGCCGCGAACCGGTTATCTATGAGATCCTCGAGCACGTTATGGAAGGACACCCTGTCCTCCTCAACCGTGCGCCGACATTGCACCGGCACGGTATCCTCGCCTTCCAGCCGAAGATGATCGAGGGTAAGGCTATACAGCTCCACCCGCTCGCTTGTGCCGGATTCAACGCCGACTTCGATGGCGACCAGATGGCAGTTCACTTGCCCCTCTCTAACGAGGCGATCCTCGAGGCACAGCTCCTCATGCTCGGATCCCATAACATCCTCGACCCGGCTAACGGTAACCCGATTACCGTACCTTCACAGGATATGATCCTTGGTCTCTATTATATTACCAAGGAACGCATGGGCGCGAAAGGCGAAGGACTCACCTTCTACTCCGAAGAGGAGGCGCTCATCGCCCTCAACGAAGGACGTGTGGACATCCACGCGAAGGTCAAAGTGCGTATCAAGGGACAGATCATCGAGACCACTCCCGGACGCGTTATTGTCAACCAGTACGTGCCCGAGGAGATTGGTTATCAGAATACCCTCATGAAGAAAGGTGCCGTCAAGGCGATCATCACTCAGGTCATCAAGACCTGTGGTGTGGCGCGCGCAGCGAAGTTCCTCGACGATATCAAGGACCTCGGTTACTACCGCGCCTTCCGCGGAGGACTCTCCTTCAACCTCAATGATATCATCATCCCCAAGGAGAAGGAAGAGGAGATCGCCAAGGGTAATGCCATCGTGGACGATATCTACTTCAACTACGTCAACGGTCTCGTTACCGACGACGAGCGCTACCGCAAGACCGTCGATACCTGGAAGGAGATCGATGAGGAACTCAAGGGTATCGTCATGAAGCACATGCAGGAGGCGGACGAAGGATTCAACTCGGTTTACATGATGATGGACTCCGGTGCCCGTGGTAACTCCGACCAGATCAAGCAGCTCGCCGGTATCCGTGGTATCATGGGTAAGCCGCTCAAAGCCGGCTCTACCGACACCCGTACCGATATCGAGAACCCGATTCTTGCGAACTTCAAAGAAGGTATGTCCGTGCTCGAGTACTTCATCTCTACCCACGGTGCACGTAAGGGTCTGGCGGATACCGCCCTCAAGACTGCCGATGCCGGTTACCTCACACGTCGTCTCGTCGATGTGTCGCACGATGTGATCATCAATGAGGAAGACTGTGGTACCCTCCGTGGTCTTGCTACACGCGCTGTCAAGGATGGCGACCGCGTCGTCGCTTCCCTCTCCCAGCGTATCCTCGGACGTGTCTCTGTACACGATATTCACGACGCAGAGGGCAACCTCATCGTCGCTTCCGGTGAGGAGATACGCGAGCCCCAATGCGAGGCAATCGAGGCGGCAGGTATCGAAGAGGTGGTCATCCGCTCCGTACTCACATGCGAGTCCAAGCATGGCGTCTGCGCCAAGTGCTACGGACGCAACCTCGCTTCACGTAAGATGGTCCAGAAAGGTGAGGCTGTCGGTGTCATCGCTGCCCAAGCAATCGGTGAGCCGGGTACACAGCTGACACTCCGTACCTTCCACTCCGGTGGTCTGGCGGGTGGTTCAGCTGCGCAATCCACTTACGACCTACCGCGCGAGGGTATCGTAGAGATCGAAGATCTCCGTACTATCACTACCGCGGCAGGAGATGTCATCGCTGTATCCCGTAAGAACACCCTCTCCCTCAAGGACGAGAAGACCGGCGTCGTACTCGCTACCTTCGATATACCGTATTCTTCCAAACTCTTCGTCACCCCCGGTGAGAAGTACGAGAAGGGTACGCGCGTCTGCGAGTGGGACTCCTATAAGATCCCGCTCCTCATCGAGCAAGACGGACATATCCGCTTCGAGGATGTCATCGAGGGAGTCACCTGTAAGACCGAGACCGATGAGCAGACCGGCAAACGCGAGGTCTATATCACCGAGTCCAAGGATAAGACCAAACTGCCGCAGGCACATATCATCGACAAGGATGGGAATATCCTCCGTTCCTACAACCTCCCTGTGAAAGCGAACCTCGAGGTCAAGGATGGCGATGCTGTCAAGATCGGTGATACCCTCTTCTCTATGGCTCGTGCGAAGAACTCCGGCGGTGATATCACCTCCGGTCTCCCCCGTATCACAGAGCTCTTCGAGGCGCGTAACCCCTCTAACCCCGCTATTGTTGCAGAGATCGACGGTGAGATATCTTATGGTAAGATCAAGCGTGGTAACCGCGAACTCTTCATCACCTCCAAACTCGGTGAGCAGAAGGCATACCTCATCCCGCTTACCAAGCAGATCCTCGTGCAGGAAGGCGACTTCGTCCGCGCAGGAGCCCCCCTCTCCGACGGTGCCATCACTCCCGATGACATCCTCGCTATCCAGGGCCCGACTGCCGTTCAGAACCATATCGTCAACGAGGCACAGGCTGTGTACCGTATGCAGGGTGTGGAGATCAACGATAAGCACTTCGAGATCATCGTACGCCAGATGATGCGTAAGGTAGAGATTCTCGAACCCGGCGATACGCGGTTCCTCGAAGGAGACATCGTCGATAAACTCGACTTCCTCGAGGAGAACGATCGTATCTGGGGACGCAAGGTCGTTACCGACGCCGGTGACTCCGAGCTCCTCCATGAGGGACAGATCGTTACCGCACGCCGTCTCCACGATGAGAACTCTTCGTTACGCCGTCGGGATAAGAAACTCGTCCAGGCGCGCGACGCAGAGTCTGCTACCGCTAAACAGATACTCCAGGGTATCACCCGTGCTGCACTCGGTACCAAGTCCTTCATGTCCGCTGCCTCCTTCCAGGAGACCACCAAGGTCCTCAACGAAGCGGCTATACGCGGCAAGGTGGATTATCTCGAGGGTATGAAGGAGAACGTTATCTGCGGTAACCTCATCCCGGCTGGTACCGGTATGCGTGAGTTCCAGAAGATCGTCGTTCATAACGCCGAAGAATATGCCGCTATCCAGGCAGCCCGCGAGGCTGCCGAAGCAGCCCTCAACGGCGACGAATAATCCTCTTCAGCCTATTCAAAAACACCCTGCCCATCCGGCGGGGTGTTTTTTGTTTGCTTTTCGCTTCCATCTTGTTTGTGTAAAAATTGACGAAAATAACCTTTTTTGTGTAATTATTCGCGCCCTTGCGCCCTCGCGCTTGCGTATATGAAATATTTTTTGTACCTTTGCCCCGCAAAATAAATTGTTAATTTATTCATTTAACTAAAAACACAAAAGTTATGAAAAACAATTTTCTAATAGATATGAGTAGAATTGAAGAATTGGAAAGCAAGGAACTCTTGACGAAAGAGGAGTTCAAAGAACTTGGTCACTACCGCATGTCTCAGATGATTCATTCACAAGCCGCATGTTAAGATATACTCAACAAGCAAACGAAGATTTGTCTCGTATTCTTGCGGGATTGATCTCATTTCGAATAGGAAATGCGCTTGATCCGTCGCTGTCAATAGAACATGCAAATCAAATCTTCGATGACATTGTTGACAACATAGAAAAGATAGATAATCTTACATTTCATAGAACAAACACCTTTGTGGGCTTGGATAGTTATGGTGAGTTTGTATATACTTATACAAGAAACAGAACCAATTGGTACGCGTTCTATGATAAATGTGTCGAGGGCAGTTTTGTGGTGAACCGCATTACGAATAACTGGAACATCCTCCTTCCACGGTTGTAAAAAATCACAACTCAAAAATAATTTATTCATTTAACTAAATATTTTTACAAATTTCAAAAATTTAATGCTTATGAAAAACAATTTTCTAAGTTGTTAATTAACGAAGAAAATTAAACTGAATAGAGAAAACAATTAGTCCGGAATGGACGAACAAAGATATAAAGCCATTTAAGATTAAGTAATATGACAGCAGTACAAACACAAGCGAGTAAACAATTCCTTGCAGCAATGGGGCCGATGGTAGAGGATAAGGCGGCAATGCAACAAGTATTGCTTTATATCAGTACTATGAGACGCCGATCTGAATTGCCGGTGATGACAATTGAGGAAGCAGACCAACACGGTATGCCATTACATCAAGCAATGGATAAGTTGCGTGAAAAGGCACGTACATTCTACCAAGCATGATAGTGTATATTGATGAGATAGTTTACAACGTGCTTGATGAGTTTTATGATGCAAGCATGCGTAAGCATCCCTCTTTGGACTATCAAACGGTAATTGCTAAGATCGACAGACTGGAAAAAGCATTGTATGATTTCGCTGATTATGCCGAAATGTTCCATGGAGAGCCCTATCGAAGAGATTGGCGCGAGGCAGGATATAATCAATACAATGTGGAAGGATTTAATTTTGCGTACCGTGTCTATGTGCTACCAACCGGCGAAAAGTTGCTATATTATCATGATGCTGTGCATGATTCCTTGAACTGCAATCCGGAAGATAAATAATCAACAACGATTAGAAAAATCAACATAAATAATCAAAATACTAACAATTTAAATTTAATGCTTATGAAAAACAATTTTCTAAGTAAGGCTTATGGAGGCGTGACAGTAGCACGACGTAAGCTCAATGGTCTAGGATTACCCCGACAATGGAAGGTAATGACCTCGACTTTACTCCTATTATTTACCTTCGCCATCGGTAATGTTTGGGGAGCTACTTTTGTAGAAAAGTGGCAAAACGGCAAAAACGAATCCACCAAAGCCTTAGTGGCGAATTTTACCTTAGGATCAAATGCATCGATCAACTCTAGTAGAATAGAGATTGCAAATGGAAAAACAGGGTCTGTTACATGGACTGTTCCGACGGGTTACACTATAACTTCAGTTAAGTTCATAATGAATTCAACTGATGATAAAGTGAAAACTTTTTCTGCTACGAGTGGTACGGTAACCAATACAGCAACAAAAGAGTGGACATATGCTCCTTCCGCAAGTAATGTTAGTTCTGAAACGTTCTCTGTAGAGGCGCAAAATAATAAAGTTCAGATTAGCGAGGTTTGGGTGACTTTTACGGATGGAGTAAACGATGCTGCTACTGATTACGAGTCTATCTATCCTGTAAGTGCTGACAGTGAGTCTCCTAAAAATGTTACTTTTACTTCCTCGGCAGCAACTACAAGTGTTACATCCATAACAACGACAGGTAATGGAGTTAGTAATAAGAGTGTTCAGGTCGCAAATGGTAATCAGATGGTTATTTCGGCAAGTAAAAATATTAAGTATATTCTATTATCATGGAATAAAAATAAACCATCTGGGGATTCGAAGTGGACGGCAAATACTGGATCTTATTCTCAAGCTGCATACAAGTGGACTCCAGCAAATACGACTACCAAATCGGTTACATTTACACGTAGTGAATCTAATTCAGCAGAGATATCAAATATCCACATTGTATATTATCCGTCTTGTCAAGCGCCGACTACAGCATTTAGTGAAGGAGCTTACACGGTTGGTGAAAGCGCTTTGGCATTAAGTTCTTTGATTAGCGGTAATAATAGCGATGGAGCGATTACGTATGTAGTGAAGACAGATGGTGGAACGGGAGCAAGTATAGCTGCCGGTTCCTTTACTGCAACAACTGCAGGTACGGCTACAATCACAGCAACGCAAGCCGCTGACGCAACACATAACAAATGCGAGAAAATTATTGATTTTAATGTAGTAGTTACCGCATCATCGTGTGCAGCAACAATCCCTGGCGATATTTCCAAAGGCGCACTAACGGCAGGTGAGATTACTTTGACTGCTGATGGTTCTGCTGAGTCTGGCGATACTTGGTATTGGCAGGATGCAGCTGATGGAACAGCAACCAATCTTGGTACAGGCGCAACAAAGAATGTAAATACAGCGGGTACGTATTATATCCGCTCTTATAACACCGCTGGCGACTGCTGGAGTGCAGCAAAATCAATCGAAGTTACAGCAGAGGAACTTTTGGAACATTATGCTATCACTTACAATAAGGGCGCATATGGAACTGGCGAAATTGCGGGTGGTGAGAAAGTAGAAGGCGTGGCTTATACTCTTTCGTCATCAATGTTTACCCGCGAGAACTATTTGCAAGTTGGATGGGCAACTACTGATGGGGAAAGTCGCTCTTATATGATGGGTGGTTCCTACACAACTAATGCTGCACAGGAATTTTTCCCTGCATGGGCTGAGAAAGATACATATTCATTTGCGGCTGCAGATGCGAAAACAATCGCAGCTCTAAAAAGCGAGGGCTGGACTTTCAATTCTGATGTGTTTGATGCGGACCCAGCAGATAACGAAGCGTACGTAAATACAGTGGGAGCAATGAATACCGCCGCTCTCATCGCTCCTCATAACAACGGAATGAATGATAATGCGATTGCATTTGCTAAGAATACAGACGCTTACGCTATATATGACTTAGGTTATGTGACCACAGTTTCTGCTGTAACCGGTAATTTCCATATAGGTTCAGGTAATGATCGTACATTCAAAATCGAGTATATTGGAGCAGATGGAACAACTGTTTTGAGAACGGTTACAGTAAATCACAATAAATCAAATTGGGAAATTGCAAATGTGGTTAATGAAACCACCGTTGTTCCTAATGTTCGTTATATTAAGATTAAGTCTGTCGCAGAGAAATCTTGGCTTGTAATGGCTTCATTCTCTGTAACGTACGGATCGTTGGTTACCAAATACGACCTCGCTTTTGCCAAGAACGGCGGTAGCGGAGCCGACATGGCTACGCTGAAATATGCAGAAGATGCAGTAGTAACGTTGCCGGGATGTTCATTTACTGCTCCCGATGACCATGTGTTTGACGGATGGGCAGTGACAAAAACCGCAAGTGGTGCCCCGATTACGGTAACAGATGGTAAGTTTACCATGCCTGCTGAGGCAGTAACTGCTACTGCTCAATGGAGGGAAGTGACTGGAACTTATGCAGTTACATATTCTTCTGCACATGGTACTGCTCCGGATTCAGAGGATGCGGCTTTGGTAGTTCTCGCAGAATTATCACAAAGCGGTTGGGCGCACAAGGGTTGGACTGCCGACGTGGATGTAACAGTTGATGCTGCTTCGGTAACAGCCGGAACCTTAATTGCTAACGGCAAGACGGCTATCTTAGCAAGCGACGTAACCTTTACGGCCGTTTGGACAGAGATATTTACTGTTACCTATAATGCAAACGGAGGTACTTGTGGAACTGCTTCTGCAACTTGGACTGAGGGTGATGAAGCACTTGTTCTGCCGACCGCAACGAAAGAAAACTATGATTTCATTGGCTGGTATGATGCAGCAACAGGTGGTAATAAGATCGCAAGTCCGTACACTCCGAGCGCTTCGATTGAGTTGTTCGCGCACTATATGCCGAAGCTCGTTCAGGCTATTTATAGCAACAGTTTCGATGCTTTCATTAAGAATCAGGCTGTAAATGTTTACTATCTGCAAGGTGAAAGTGAACCGACACTGAGTTCGATTATAGTACTGGGTGTTGAGACTCCGGTATTTGAAGAGGCTGAAGGCAATATCAAGGTTACTATTGAAACGGTTGATTATATCTTCCCTGTAACGAAGACTGCCGTTGCTCCTTACACGGGAACAGGAGAGAAGGAGACCTTTGATGGAACAGAGACTTATGTAAAGACCGGTAATGTGTTCAGCACCGAGTCTGGTAAGTTAGGATGGAAATTCTCGAAGACGGACAACGATTGGTCGCGTGAGGCTGACGGTCGTACCCGTTTGTACTTCTTCTTGGGTGCAGCAGAAGAGATTGCATTCGAGAATGGCGGATCAGCTCGTGATATTAAAGTGTACCGCAACGGTGTAGAGTTGGCTACTCCGACTTCGTCCGGTAATGCAGTAATCGCCGGAACGAATTCTCCGGCAATGTATGCTATCGTTTCTAATCAAACCGGTGGTGATGGTGCTTTGAAGAGCATGACGTTCACTCCGTGGGTTCCGGTATCAGCAATTACGCTGAAAGAAGGTACAACGGCAATTACCAGCAAAGAGATTGCACAGGGTGCTCAATTCACTCTGACTGCTGAGGTTACTCCGGCAAATGCTTCGAACCCTGCTATTGTATGGGAGAGCGCAAATGCTTCGATTGCAAGCGTTGATGGTGGTGTAGTAACCGGTGAAGCTACGGGCGGACCGGTGAATATTATTGCCCGTTCACAAGACAACAATACGATTTACGCTGCTTGTGCGGTAACTGTAGCGGCTCCGTGTACTCCTGCGACAGTTGCTTGGGATGTTGAACCGGCTGATGGCATAAAGGGTCATAATGGTAGCGCATCTGTGACGACGAACTATGCCGTAGGTCTGGAAGTTGTAAGTAGCGATCCTACTGTAGCTTCTGTTTCCAACGACGGTGTGAATATCACGATTAACTATCTGAAGAAAGGTTCGGCAAAGATTACGGCAACCGTAGTCGGTGATGGCTCGATTTATTGCAACACGCCTGCATCGGTTGAGAAGACGATTACTGTAAGTCCTGATTGTCCGGTAAGCGGTAACTTGTTCACTTGGGCATATGATTCGGAGGCTACAGATATAGTCTATAACTTAACAAAGACTACATCAACTGAGAATCATGATGTTGAAGTTGTTTCTGAGGCAAATGTAGTAACTATCAGTGGTGGTCAAGCATATCTTGGAACAACATCCAGCTCCTCGACCGCGACCGTTACAAATGGTGCTTTGAGATTCCGTCTCAATGGTAATAACTACGCTAAGATTATTCTTGAATGTCCGCTACAGATTGGTGATAAGATTTCTTATACCGCAACGAATGCACGTGAGCATAAGTTCTACAAAAATGCAATATCCGGTGATGCTGTGAACAGTGTTAATAAGGTAGTTATTATTGATTCGGATACTCACCCGCTTTATGGTGCTGAGGTTCTCTATGTGCAAGGTAGCAATGGAGATAGCGAATTCAAGACCTTCAGTATTGATCGTTTGGCTCCTGTGACCGGTGTATCTTTGGAGGATGCGACGATTGCTATTGGTAACACAGTTACTCCGACGATGACATTGCTTCCGTCGAATGAGGCATATTATGAGAGTATTGCTTGGAGTATTGTCGGCGAAGGCGAAGGAACGATTGCTAATATCGATGCTGGGACAGGTGCTATAACCGCTCTTGCTGCTGGTTCCGTTACCGTTCAAGTTAAACTGAACAATGACGAGAGTCTTAAAGCAACTTGCACAGTTGAGGTGATTTCTTCGTTCGATCAAGTGGATGTAACCGGATCTACTGTTTGGGATTGGACAAATGCAGCAGCAACGCAAATTAGTTTGACAAATAGCACAACGCCGAAGAAGGGCGAAGAGTGGTTGATGGCAAATATAACTGGTGTAAACAATAATGCTCAGTTCAATTCGCAGGCTATCCTCTTCAAGGGTGAACATGTACGTAAATTAGGTGATGGAGTTTATTATTGTACTATCCAGAGCCTTAAATTCAATGTAACCGTTCCGGGTGCAGTATTTGTAACATTCGCAAGCAACGGTAGTGCTCAACGTACAGTTAGCATCAATGACAAAAAATGTAGTCGTACAACAAACGCTGAGGCTTATATATCTTATGCACTCGCTGTCGAGCCGGGTCAGGTTGAAATAAAAGGTTTGGAAGGAACAAGCAATACGTACGTTCGTATCTCGAAGATCGAGTTCAAGACAACTTACGAGTATAATCGTACGGTTAACCCGGCGAACATCGGTACGCTATGCTGGACGAACAATGCCGTTCTGGGCGGTGCAACGTTGTATGAGTTGGCTGGTAAGAACGAGTACAACAAACTTGTCTTCGAAGAGGTAGATGAGAACCGTCTTGAGGCAGGTAAACCGTACGTCTTTGTTCCTGAAAATGGCAACACGGTGATTAAGGTTTACAACACCGATAGCGAGGAGGCTCGGTCTGAACCGCTAAATGTTGGAAACGGTATGATGGGTACATTCGTAGACATGAGTTCAGCGGATGGCACTACGCTTTATGGCAACTATGTCATTAGCAACAACAAGTACATCTATGTTGATTCGAACAATGTTACGGTACGTGCATATCGTGCATACATCACCAGTCTGGATGACATCACTCCTGCTAATCCGGAACCGGGACAGAGCCAGAATGGTTCTCCGCGTCGTCGTATGATGATCGGTGGCGAAAATGCTCCGGCAGTAGCTACAGGCATAGATCAAGTACCAAGTGACCAAGTACAAAGTACGAAGGTGCTGATCAACGGCGAGCTGTTCATCCTCCGCGGCGAGAAGATGTACGACGCTAAGGGACAGTTGGTAAAATAACATGAATGAACGTAAGCGTGCGCATTGTGGCGCACGCCTACGCAAAGTTCTTTAGTAAATATATCGCAATTATGAAAAAGAAAATTTATAATCAACCGATTACAGATGTTACTGTTCTCGAGGCAGATAGCATTATGCAGGGTATAATGAATCCTGTTTCGTCTGGGGGAAAGTCTAGTGAAAATGGTGGTCCCATTGACGCAGATTAACCTACGCAAACTTGCGCACAAATGTAACATATTAATGGCGCGTGTGTCGCAAAGATGTACAGATCATCAAAGGCAGCTTCACGGCTGCCTTTGGTGAAAAATTTAGAAACGATCAAAAGCTATGGCAGAACACGAAGCAATAAAATTATTTGAAGAAAACAAAATGCGAGTTTTCTTCGACGACGTAGCAGAAGAATGGTATTTCTGCATTCTTGATGTAGTGCAAGTATTAACGGAATGCGTTGATCCTGCAGATTATTTCAAAAAGATGCGTAAACGAGATCGTGAATTAGACGATTTCGTGAGGGGGACAATTTGTCCCCCCCACCAATTTGCCTCTACGGATGGTAAGATGCACGCAGTGAAATGTGCATCACTACGGGATACACTCCGTATCATTCAGTCCATTCCGTCGAAGAAGGCAGAGCCGTTCAAGCAATGGCTTGCGCAGGTCGGGGCGGAACGTATCCGTCAGATGCAAGACCCGGAGAGAAGTATCGAACAGATGGTGAGAGATTATCGCCGTTTGGGCTACTCCGAGAATTGGATTAACCAACGAATAAAGACCATCGAGATCCGAAAAGGCTTGACCGACGAATGGAAACGCAGCGGCATAGAGCAAGAGAGCGAATATGCGCGGCTGACGGATCTGATGAGTAAGATATGGAGCGGCATGACTACGCGCGAATATAAGGAACATAAAGGTCTGACAGACCAGAACCTGCGCGATAACATGACCAACATGGAGTTGCTGCTAAACGCCCTGGCGGAGCAGACGGCAACCGACCTGAGCAAAGAACGCAACCCTGAAGGATTAATAGAAGCTGCACACGTAGCTAAAGATGGAGCCGAGGTGGCGCGGAACGCACGGGAGGACATTGAGCAGAGGCTGGGACGGAGCGTGATAAGCGACAAAAAAGCTATCGACTATATCACGCCGGATGACGAGTTGCCGTTTAAGAAATAAGCAAAAATTTGTAGTAACTTCGGACGCCTTGCAAAAATTTGTAGTAACTTCGGACGCCTTGCAAAAATTTGTAGTAACTTCGGACGCCGCCTTGCCTACGGCAATTCCCCCGAAGTTACGTTCGCACTAATGTGCAAACACCAACTTTTCGCCGCTAAAAATCTATTTATGCGAGCATAATAAATTTTTCTCGTCAAAAATTTGGATATTTAATTTAATTTTTTTGTAGTAATTTTGCAGCGTCAAAGGTAAAAGGAAGGAGAAATGAGTAATTCACAGCAATTTATAGGGCGTTTGTCGAAACTGGGTAGGGATGTGCTA
Organism: uncultured Bacteroidales bacterium; assembly: GCA_900317885.1. Lineage (GTDB taxonomy): Bacteria > Bacteroidota > Bacteroidia > Bacteroidales > Paludibacteraceae > Colicola. Next base: position 70,730 of record ONIM01000002.1, read on the forward strand.
CCGAGTAACGCTGCATTATGGCTATATGGCTCACGTGCAAGAGGAACGGCACAAGCTGACTCTGACTGGGATTTGCTCATCCTTTTAGATGAAGATCGGCAGAAAAGCACGGATTTCGAGAAATACGCTTACCCGTTTACATTGATGGCAGCGGAAGATAATCAGATGATTATTCCGCAGATATATACCAAAAAACAATGGAAACAAATGGCTTTTACCCCCTTTGTTAAGAATGTAGAACACGATAAGATAGTCTTAGTATGAGCTTGTCCGATGAAGAACGCCGCATAATGGTGGAATTGGAGTTGGAACGCGCGGAAAAAATAATGTTGCAGTTTCCAACTCTTGTAGAGCAGAAATACTGGGATACATTAGTTAATCGCATGTATTACGCCGTTTTTCACGCGGTAAGTGCACTCCTTATTCATAATACAATGCGCGTGCATACGCATAAAGGAGCGCTAATTGTCTTCAATAAGGAATTTGTTCGTACAGGTATTTTTACAGTCGAGGAGGGGCATTTGTTCTCACAATTGGAAGGATTGCGCGAAAGAGGTGATTATAATTGTTTTATAGATACTACAGAAGAAGAAATCGTCCCTCTAATAGAACCACTAAAAGCCTTAATAGAAAAGATCAAACGTATAATTGCAGGCTAATAAATAATGACAATTAATCAAAGGCAGCTTCACGGCTGCCTTTGGTGTGTATTAGGCTCGCGCAAGGATGCGCGAGAAATGCACAGAGAAGGGGGATAGAAAATAATAAATAGAAAAAAACAGGTGTATGGTGTAGGGTGTTTTTAGGAAATCAAAAACGCGGCGGTACGACCTTGCGGTCTAATGTTTATCGTCTATTTGTCTCTCGTGAGCAAGCTCCCAAAGCCCAATATCCGCTAATCATTTCGTTCAACTAAGAGTTGCCCGTCCGCCTTACAAAAAACAGAAGATTTAATCGTGCCCCTTGGGCTAAAAATCTTCTTGCCCAAAAAGCGTTCCCTTCGGTCACTCTCAAAAACTGCTTCGCAATGCGGGTATACGGTGTACGTTGTAGGGGAAATATTGTACCTTCGGACGCCGCCTTGCCTACGGCAATTCCCCCGAAATTACGTTCGCACGAACGTGCAAACACCACCTTTTTGCCGCTAAAAATTCATTTATGCGAGCATAATAAATTTTTCTCGTCAAAAATTTGGATATTTGATTTTTTTGTTGTAACTTTGCAGCAGAAAAGGTTTAGAAAGAAGAATTATTATGCAAACGACATTCGAACAACCGGTTATATCCATAAGCATTTTCACGCATGAGAAGCTTAAAAGTTCGTATTGTCTTATAAGTGCGTTAAAGCGCTTGGGTGCATATGCTCTTACTGACCATAAAGAAGTTAAACATTTACCATGTTGATGCTGATCGCATTCAGCGTGGGGTGAAAGATGGTTTAGACTCATAATAAAGAATATAAATAGCGAAAAGCGACAAAGATGAAAAGCGAAGATATATTGTCATTATTTGAGCATTTTGAGGATGCGGCAGGAAGTGTGCAAGGTATAGAATGCTGGAGCGCACGTAGTTTGTGTCCGCTACTTGGTTATACCGATTGGCGCAATTTTCTCAAAGCGATAGAGAAGGCGAAAGAATCCTGTATTAACGCTGGAGAAAAGGAATCCGACCATTTCGTTGACGTCAACAAAATGGTATCGTTGGGTAGCGGATCGCAGCGCGCTATTGAGGATATTCTCCTTACTCGTTATGCCTGCTATCTGATTGCTCAGAATGGAGATCCGCGAAAACAGGAGATAGCTTTCGCACAAAACTATTTTGCGGTGCAGACTCGTCGGGCGGAGTTTGTACAGCAGCGTATCTTAGAATCTGAACGCGTGTTGGCACGTAAGAAACTGCGCGAGACAGAAAGTCGCCTTTCTAAAGTGGTGTATGAGCATGGAGTGGATGATAAGGGATTTGCTATAATGCGTTCAAAAGGTGATGCAGCTTTGTTTGGAATGCCGACAAAAGATTTGAAGACAAAGTTCGGACTTGAGAAACAAAACAAGCCGTTAGCAGATGTTTTGCCAACTATCGGTATTAAAGCTAAAGACTTGGCGGCAGAAATGACCAGTACGAATGTTGAAAACAAAAATCTACATGGTTTGAATCCTATTACTCGCGAACATGTGGACAATAATGTAGCCGTGCGGGAGATGTTGCGGAGCCGAGGTATAGAACCGAGCCAATTGCAACCGGCAGAGGATGTGAATAAAGTGGAAAGAAGGTTGATCTCAGAAGAAAAGAAAGCGCTGCCGAAGAAAAGTAAAAAGAAATAACAAATCAAACGAAGATAAATAACATGATTAACTTTAAAATATAAGTATTATGAAAAAATTTAACTTATTAAGGAAGTCAGAGCGGAAGAGCGTCGGAACGACGTTGGCTTTGACCGTCGGTTCACCGTCGGTTGACCGTCGGTATTCGGCACTAAAACACCTAACTTTTATGCTGCTGTTTTTGCTTGGCAGTCTGAATGTGTGGGGAGCGACGGAATATGAGTTAGTCTATACACTAGACTGTGCATCGGCTTCGACAAATGGCACACAGCAAAAGTATGGTGTGAATAATACTACCGTTATGCAAGGAAGTGGAGTGAAGGCCTTCCTAAACGAGGCCGCAGGAAGTACTTTAATAAGTGCGAATGCGACCGTTACAGGAAGTGTATATTGGGCGAAAGGAAGCGGCGGTGGAACTATTCCTAATGCTGTACTCAAATTGGGAAAGGCGAGCGGTGGAGGAACTATTTCTTTTACTATAGGAGGGACTGATGATATTACAAAAGTAGAGGTTATTGGCTATGGTTGGAAGAACACAACAGCAGTGTCTGTGAATTCTTCGGATGCGCAAATAACTAGTACAGCCCAAAGCGAATTATATACATTTCCTTATGAAATTAGTGCGACAAAGACAATCGAAATTGCTGTGACTTCGTCTGCCTTCTGCGCAACGGAGATAAAATTATATAAGACGAAATCAGGTGAAATGCCAACACCAAGTCTTTCTTTGGATCCATCGAGTTTGGATTTAGCAGCAACAGGAAACGCTCAACAAAGTATTACATTAACGGCTTCGAATTTCTCGGGCTCTGTGAATAATGTAGAATGTGCATTCTTTAGCGCAGCAACGTGCCAGCCGTCAGAGGCTATTGCTCAGCCGGAATGGATTACTAGCCTTTCAGACAATAACTCCAACCAAGTATCTTTCAATGTGGAAGATAATAGCGAGGGCGCCCGTAATATTTGGATGAAGGTTACCGCAAGCGATGGTAGCGGAAGTGCTTCTGCGATACTCCCGATTTCACAAGCGAAGTTCGTTGCTCCTGCAACTCTGCCATTTGAATATGACGGAAATGGTACTGGTGATCTTCCGAACGGATTAGAGGTATCCGGTACGGGAACTTATGGTTCTTCTCCAGCGATTAAATTTGATGGAACGGGAGATTATGCTATTATTCATTTTTCGGACGCTCCAGACAAACTTACTTACGATATTAAAGGAAATAGCTTTAGTGGAGGAACTTTCACAGTTCAAGAATCGGCAGATGGTGCAGACTATACAGAGGTCGCATCCTATACCTCACTTGGTGATGTTCAAAATAAGGAAAATGACTTGAACTCGGCATCGCGCTACGTTAAATTTATCTACACAAATAAATCGAACGGAAACGTTGCATTAGGAAACATTGCTATTTCTGCATATGATCCTTCAGAGCCATGCGCAACGCCAACAATCTCTCCTGCCGGAGGATCTTACGATGCGGCTCAGAACGTAACGATAACTTGTGCAACAGAAGGAGCAACTATTTATTACACAACAGATGGTTCGAATCCTACAACGAGTTCAAGTGTTTATTCGTCAGCTATCAATGTTAGCTCGGATATGACCATCAAAGCCATAGCTGCAAAAACAGGATACGCAAACTCGAGTGTGGCTACTGAAACTTATGAAATAAATCTGCCGTATGCAAACATCAAAGCTTTCATTGATGGTGAGTCTGCAAAAGCTGCTGCAAACAGAAAATTGGAAAGCGTTACATTAAGCAATGCTATCATTTCCGGTAAATCGGGAACAACTCTTTATATTCAGGATGAGACCGCAGGTATTATGATTTACGGTCTTGCTGCTGGTGATGTTCCGGCAAATTCAGATGCGAATCATAGTATCTCCGGTACTATTAAAGCAAAATATTCTGTCTTTAGTAACCAACACGAAATGGTTAAACAAGATAACACGCATCCTATGGATTTGTCTGGCGTAACTGTTTCTGCTGATCCGGTTAGTCGTCCTGATATAAGCGAGTACACCTCGTTGAGCGATGCTTATACAGCAAAACCGATGATGTTAGTTAAGCTTACCGATGTTAGATACGATGGCACACAATATGAGTTTAGTGGCAATAAGATTTACAACACCTTTGGTGCTCTTACCGATAAAACGATGCCGGAGACTACTGTGGATTGTGACATCACCGGTGTTGTAATTAATTATAATGGAACGCTTGAGTTGTTGCCAGTATTTGCTTCGGATATCGTTGCAGACGCAGATGCTGCGGCTCCGACATTTACCCCGGCAGGTGGTGCGACGGAAGGCGAGGCTGTTCAAGTAGATTTGAATAGTTATGTTTCTATCGCTCCTGCTGACGCAAATCATTCGGTAGATATTACTTCTGCCCAAATCACAACAACCGATCCGATGTCAGTTACAGCAGTTTCCAGCCGCGACTTCTACCGCAACACTTCTGTAACTAAGTGGTACTATGGTAACTCGGCTTCGGCTTCCTATGACATCAATGGACAGGGTTCGACCGCACAAGGTACCATTGTTGCAAAAGTAAATGACGAGATTGCAGCAAGTGCAAAAGAGAATGATGAAGTACACGTATTCATTACTCCGAATACACATTTCCATTTTGCAACTATCTTGGTGAACGATGGAGCAATTACCACTACCGAGGTTTCCGAGGGCGCAGAATATTCATTTGAGATGCCGGATGAGGCTGTGACTATCGCAGTTACTTGGACGGAGGATGAAAAAGTGAATGTACAATTTGCGAAAGGCAAGGAGGCAGCAACCGGTGATGTTCCTTCTACGATGTCGAATAAGTACGAGAATGATGTAATTACTCTTCCGGCTAATCCGTTTACATTAACAAGCTGGAAGTTTAAAGGCTGGAAACATAGTTTAACAAATGCTATACATCAGCCGGGTTCTTATACGATTACTGCTGCAGATGTAGCAGAAGATGCTATCACCTTCGCTGCTGAATGGGAAGCAATGCCTGACTTCGCTGGAGGTGATTGGATGTTGGTTACTGATGTTGCCGAACTGACGGAGGGTAGTTATGTAATTATTGCTTCCGCAGATGTAGACGAGGCAATGAAACCTTATGTCAGTGGCAGTAACTGCAAGACTGCAGAAGCCACCATTGATAACGGCCTGCTAACGTACAATAATGTCTTTGCTGTATATGAAATTCGCGAAGGAAAAAAAGAAAACACCTTTGCCCTACAGGATATCTCATCCGATTACTATCTCTATGCGGCATCAAGTAGCAGCAACGATATGAAGACGGAAGAAACGCTGACGGATAATAGTTCCTGGACCGCTTCGATTACATCGACAGGTGACGCAACTTTGGTTGCTCAGGGCTCAAATACGCGCAATGTAATGCATTATAACCCGAATGGCACAAATCCTTCGGTGTTTAGTTGTTATGCAAGCACTTCAACCGTTACTGGTTTGGTAACTCTCTACAAATACCACGTTCCGTCGCTGAAGTTGACTTATGACAAGAATGCTGGTGATGATGTTGTTACCGGAATGCCGAGCATGGGAATTGCTGACGGAGAGAATAAGGTTACAATTTCTGATGCAACTCCACTCCGCGAAGGATATCTGTTCGATGGTTGGAATTCTAATCCTCTGGGTGGTGGTACTGTATATGAAGCAAATCATGAGTATACACTTACTGCTAACTTAACGATCTATGCTCAATGGCAAACGGCTACAGCTCATTCGCTGAGTTATGAGAAGAATGGCGGTGAAGGCGACCTGCCTGATGCAACGAATTATTATCCTAATGCAGATGTAACTCTTGCTGATGCAGTAACTAAAGAAGGTTATCTATTTGCAGGTTGGGAGTATGACGGCAATGTATATGCTGCCGGAAGTCATTTCGCAATGCCGAATGAGGATGTGGTTATGACTGCTAAGTTTGCACAAGGAGCGGTTTATACAATCACGTCAAGAACAGAGGTGACTGCTCAAGGTGCTCCGGAAGGTTCGAATGCTACATTCTTAAATACATATGATAATAATAACAAGAACCAGATAACCGGAAGTAATTCTATGACGCTGACGCTTGGGGGCTATGACTTATATACAATCAAGGCAATAACGCTGAGAATGAAATCTAATGGAAGTAGCGGAAACGGAACATTGTCCGTAACTATCGGAGGCAATCCTGTCAGCTTCACTACTAATAAGTGGTATGACGGATCTTATCATTCCGGCAATTATGAGGATATCAGAGTAACGTTGACCCCGACACGTGTACAGGCAGACGAGAATGTTCAAATCGTTATCGCAGCATCACAGAGCTCGCTGTATTGCCAATCGTTCGCAATCGAATACGAACTTGTTTTGGATGAGCTCCGTGGAGGATTGACAGAAGGCAAATGGGGAACATATTGCCCAGACAAGGAGGTTAAGCATCCTGCCGGTGCTTCGTTCTACACGCTGACATATATGGAGTTGAATCCGGATGGCTCGCCGTACAAGTTCTTCTTCGATGAGATTGCAGAAAACGCAAGTCTAGCAGCAGGCAAGCCGTACTTGTTCATCGCTGAAGGTGATGCGATTATGGGTGTCAAAGTAGGTGATGCTGCAGATGCTGGCGATCATGCTAACAATGGTTTCGTGGGTTACCTTGGAGCCGGCAAGCATATTACTTCAGACAACAACACCTATACCGCAGGAGCTAAAAACTATTACGGATTGCAGAATAATATCTTTAAGTTGATCTATAGTACCTCAAGTACTGAAAATATCCTTAATGAGCGTGCGTATGTAGAGATTTCGCCGAGCCGCCAACCTTCTACGACACAAGTGTCGATGCCGGCTCCGGGCCGCCGTCGGTTGTCAGTAGGAGCCGGTGCCCCGCAGATCGCAACCGGTCTTGAGGATGGTGAATTGATGAATGATGGAATGGTGAAGAAGGTGCTGATCAACGGCGAGCTGTTCATCATCCGCGGTGAGCAGATGTACGACGCAACGGGAAGAATCGTTAAATAGTTGAGCTGTTAAACCGTTAAATTGTTACGAATTATGGAAAAGAAACTATATAATCAACCCAAAGTGGAATGGATGTCAATCCTGTCAGGGAGCATGATCCTGAATACCGTAAGTAATCCGGTAGATAACAGCGGCGGAGATTTTATTCCTGATTAATCCGCTTGCCATAATGGCAATAATAACAATCAAAGGCAGCTTGACGGCTGCCTTTGATTGTTAAAGGGCTCGCGCAATGATGCGCGAGAAATGCACAGAGAGGAGGGGATGCCGGATAACATCCGGCGGAATAGAAACAGAGGCCGAGATGCGGGGCAAAGGACAACGGGGGAGGCGGAACGGAGGGATGCCTACGTAGATATAGAAAAACGCTTGGCTCAGTTGCCAAGCGCTTTTTTTAGGAGAGGGATGATGTCGGAGTTGTCATGCCAGCCGGAGAAAAGGTTGGCGTTGGGTCCGATGGCGAAGATAGGCACGGCGTGCGCGGAATGCGCGCGGGTAGTCCAACCGACATGGGCTTTTTTGTTGAGAAGCGCGATACCCGCTTCGCCAAGCGAATTGATGGTCTTGTACATGTTCTCGGTATCCTTGCCCTTGCCGGAACAAGCCGCCTTATAGAGGGCTTTGAGTTCTTTCTCCTCGTCGCAGGATATCTCCACGGAATCCCAGAAGCCGAGGTTCTCGCGGTAGAGACGCTTCACATCCTTCCATTCGGGTTTGGGGTTCTCCTTAAAGAGCTGCGTGAAGCGGTCAGAGAGGACCCAAGAGGAGCATTTCTGGTTTTGCAGAAGGTCCAGATGGAGAGTGTAATCGCTGTTGCCGAGCGCCATACCACCTGTCTCATGATCGGCGGTGACGAGGATAAGAGTCTCGTCGGGGTGCTCCAGATAGAAATCATAGGCCACCTGCATCGCGTCATTCATATCCCATGTCTCGCCGATGGCGGTTGCCGCATCGTCGGCATGGCAGGCATAGTCGATCATGCCGCCCTCGACCATCATGAAGAAGCGCTCGTAACGGGCGTTGAGGAACGGAATGGCGGTAGAGACGATCTGCGTGAGCGTCAGGTCGCCCTCCTTGCGGTCGATGGCGTAGGGGAGGTTGGAACCATGGACCATACCGGTATCGCCGGGCTGGACGAGGATTAGTTTATTGATGGAATGAGCCGCGGCTTCGCCGCTGAATGATGGAATGATGGATTGTCGGGCCTCTTCGGGGCTGCGGACGATGGTATAACCGCTCTGCTCTGCCAGACGGTAGAGGTTGGTGGATTTGTCGTCATGCTTGCCCTGCGGGTGATGGAAACCGGCTCCACCGAAGAAATCGAAATCCGAGGCACAGAGCTGTTTGCCGATCTTGTAGTAGTCGTTGCGTTCCTTGACATGGGCGTAGAAAGCCCCCGGGGTAGCATGGTCGATAGCGACGGTAGTCATGATGCCGATGCCCCATCCTTGGGCTTTGAGTTCCTCGGCGATGGTCGTCAGGCGGTTGCCGTCGGCATCGAGACCGAGGGTGCCGTTGGTGGTCTTGGAGCCTGTAGCGAGGCATGTACCCGCGGCTGCGGAGTCGGTGATACCGTTGGACTTGGAGTAGGTCGAGGCATGCCCGGAGTAGGGGAAAGTGGTCATCAGAGTCTGTACGCGGCCGAGTGGTTCGCCCTGGATAGCCGAGCGGTACATCTCCGCCGAGAGGACCTGGTTGGTGCCCATACCGTCACCGATGAAATAGAAGATATACTTTATCTCCGCGGAAAGCGACAAAGAGACAAAGTACAAAGTACAAAGGATAAAAAAACGTTTCATGACTTTTTGGGTTTGTTAGCAGTTTTGCGATGGCGTTTGCGTTTGCGTGCTTCGCGTCGTTTGGCGGCTTGCCGCTCCTCGCGTTCCTCGAGGGTCAGATGTGGCGGCGGTTCGATCCCCTGCTCTCGGAGGCGCTGGTCCTGGATCTGCTGCTGATGCTCAATCTGGCGCTCTTTCTCTTCGCGTTTGAGGGCCACCACTTCGTCGGGGTCGAGTGGCTCATGCGCGAGCAGGTCTTCATAAATAAGGAGCGTCGCCCACGCGTCCGTAGAGGCATAGCGCGCCTGCTCGGGCGTGAGATGGGTGTTTTCCCAGTTGGTCAACTGCTGGCTCTTGGAGATCTTCTTGCCGAAACAGATGGCGTAGATCTTCTGGAGGCCGAGGTCGAGTATGCCGTATTGGGGCACCATGTGCTGGATGTCCACGCAGTTAGCGGGCGTGAAGTTCCGCCTGCGGCGTAGTCCGTTGATATCATCCCGGAAGGCGAGTCCGACTTTGCAGACCGCGGGGTTGGCAAAGAAATCCGCGAGCTCCTGCGGCATGCCGACATGAGTCAGGCGGAAGAGGTAGCACCGCTCGTGAGAGGCTATCTGTACGAGCGCCGTAGGGTAATGAATGCCGCGTGTGAAGGAAGGCCTGGACTCCGTGTCCACTCCCACTACCGGTTGGGCAGAGAGATAGGCGACCGCAGGCGCAACCTGCTCCGCGCGGTCCACCACAATCACCTCGCCGTCGAATGCCACCACCGGCATCCATTGCAGCAGGTCGGAGTTAATATGATGTATCTGATATCTCATGCAAAGCTCTCATCACGGAGAGTAGTTTTCGTCCCCAATGTGTATTAAAGGTCTCCCGGCAGAGGACCACTGCGTCGTTCATGACAGGTTCCTCGCCGGTCTGGAACGCTGCCGCCATGTCTTTCAACTCCTGATAGATATCCGCGAGTCCCTCGGAGATGTAGGAGGTCTGGATCTCGTCGGTATAGATGCCCTGATCGACAAAGACATCGAGGTAGGCATCATCCGTGCCCAAGAGATTGCGGATGCCGACGAGCGCGAAGTTATAATCCTCCTCGGAGACAAACCGCTGCGGCTCGTCCTCCATCACCGTCTGAGCATCTTCCAGAAGTCTTGCGCGCAGATACAGGACCGGAAGAAGACGTAACATCTGCTCCCTCCACTCCTCGCGATCGTGCTCCGCCGTCTGCTCAATGAGGAGGCAGGTCTGCGCCGCTGCAGTCACAAAAGCTATCGTAGAATCCGAATAAACGAAACTTTTCATACCTTAATTCATAAAAAAACGTGCAAAGATATAGAAAAATTTTGACATTTGCAAATTTTTTAGTATCTTTGCAGCGGAATTCAAAATTTATCGATATGAAAAAGTTCTTTTTAATGGCTTTAGTGGCAATGAGCGTAAGCGCCATGGCCCAGAAAGTGACTCCGGTAACGATTACTCTGGCGGAGTTCAAGGTAGATTCTTTGCGTGCCCTGTACATGACGGAGCCCATCATGTATCGCGCATCGTTGGACGCAGTGGCTCAGGCACTTGCGAAGAACGAGGCAGAGCTGAAAGCAGCCAAAGCGGAGCTCAAGACGGAGCAGCAGCTCATGAAAGAGATGGCTAACTCCCTGAAGGGCGCCACCAAGATGGCGGCATCGATGAAGAAACTCTATGGCAAAGAAGAAGGCGAGTTGAAATCGATGCAGAAAGTCGTAGCAGGTCAGCAGAAAATGCTCACCAAGCAGAAAGAGTTGAACGATGAGACCCGCGAGGGTTACACCGCCTTCCTGGACAAGCAGCAGAAAGAGTTAGGCTATGCCCTGCGTGAGGTAGCTGATCGCGCGCGCTCCGTATCGGATCTCGAGACCGCTATCCAGAACTACCAGACCAAGCTCCAGACCTACAGCCAGGAGGTAGCGCAGAAAGCCACCACTCTTGCCGGTATCGAGGCAGAACTGAAAGCCCGTGTAGCAAGCGTGAAAGCCGAGCAGAAAGCCGCTAAATCCATGCAATAATGAAAGTTATCAACCTCTCGGAGCACCATAGCGTGCTCAATAATTTCCTTCGCGAGATTCGCGACGTGGACATCCAGAAGGACCGTCTGCGTTTCCGTAGGAATATCGAGCGGATAGGCGAGGTGATGGCGATTGAGCTGAGCAAGGAGCTGGACTATATCTCTACCGACATCCAGACTCCTCTGGCGAAAACGACCGTGGATACGATTCACGATCCGCTGGTGCTGGCAACCATCCTGCGTGCGGGTCTGCCTCTCCATCAGGGGTTCCTGAATATCTTCGATCATGCGGAGAACGCCTTTCTGAGCGCTTATCGGCGTGAGGGTAAGGACGGCGAGCTGGAGATCGTAGCCGAGTACATGGCTGCGCCTTCTATCGAGGGGAAGACCCTGATTGTGGTGGATCCGATGTTAGCTACCGGAATGTCGATGGAGGTAGGTTATCTGGCGCTTCTGAAGCACGGAACGCCGCGGCATACGCATCTATGCTGCACTATCGCTACGCCTCAAGCCATCGAGTACATGCGCAAGGCTCTGAATGACCGCGACGATGTCACCCTCTGGTGTGCAGCGATCGATCCGGTGCTGAACGAGAAGAAGTATATCGTACCGGGCCTGGGCGATGCCGGCGACCTCTGTTACGGAATCAAGATCCACCTCTCAGACCGATAAGCAATCATGCGATATCCCCTCCGTGTTTGGACGCCCGATGATGCGGACTATCCGTATCGCCTGCAGTCCTGCCATGACAAGCCGAATCCTCTGTACGTAAGGGGTAATATCCCTACGGAGAGCCGGCATGTGGTGGCAATCGTAGGAACGAGGCGTCCGACCGAACGGGGCAAGGAACTAACCGAGACGCTTGTGCGCGAGTTGCACGAGCGTCTCGATGATCTTGTCATCGTCTCCGGCGGGGCGTACGGGATCGATATCGCGGCGCACCGTGCGGCCATCCGGTACGGGATCCCGACAATCATGGTGCTGGCGCACGGTCTGGACCGGATCTATCCGTCCCAACACCGGCCGGAAGCGGAAGCAGCGATGGAGAACGGCGGAGTAGTGTCTGAATACGAATTAGGCGTTGAACCCTATGCCCCGTATTTTATCCAACGCAACCGGATTATCGCGGGAATGGCGGATGCGGTAGTCGTAGTGGAGAGTCATGCTCACGGCGGCAGTCTGACTACCGCCCTGAAGGCGAAAGCCTACGACCGTGCTTTGTTTGCTTTTCCGGGCCGGCCGAATGACCCTGCCTCCGAGGGATGCAACGGCCTTATCCGTGACGGCAGAGCCCGCCTGATCACTTCGGCGGAGGATCTCATTAAGGCGATGGAATGGAAGACCAAACAGACCGCTTCCGGAGGCGTCCAGACCAGCCTGATCGGACTGATGGACGAGCTGACGAAAGAGCAGCAGTTGATCCTTACCAAACTGCAAGAAGCGGAAGACGGGATGCATATCAATCTGCTGGTCAAGGAGACCGGAATGGCCTACGAAGAAGTGGCGTCCGAGTTAACGATGTTAGAGATAGAGGGGTACGTCCGCGCCCTCCCCGGAGGAATATATTTTAAAAATTTGTAGTAACTTCGGACGCCGCCTTGCCTACGGCAATTCCCCCGAAATTACGTTCGCACTAATGTGCAAACACCAACTTTTCGCCGCTAAAAATCTATTTATGCGAGCATAATAAATTTTTCTCGTCAAAAATTTGGATATTTAATTTCCTGGTGGTGTACAAATATGCTATGCCGGAGAATAGTTTGCTGATCGCCGGTATGGTATGTGAGGTAGCCGGTATCTTAGCCTATATTTTCATTAACAAGAAGGGATAACCGCTGATGGCAAGTCAGGGTGGATTCAATGATGCTGTGAAGTATCACTTGACGGGAATGTACCAGGATTGGTTCCTGGACTATGCGTCGTATGTGATACTGGAACGTGCTGTACCTGCGATAGAGGATGGCCTGAAACCCGTTCAGCGCCGTATTCTTCATGCGATGAAGACGGTGGATGACGGGAAATACAACAAGGTAGCCAATATCGTAGGTCAGACGATGCAGTACCACCCTCATGGCGATGCGTCCATCGGCGATGCGCTGGTACAGTTAGGTCAGAAGGACCTGCTAATCGATTGCCAGGGAAACTGGGGAAACATCCTGACGGGAGACGGCGCTGCGGCGCCCCGTTATATCGAGGCAAGGCTGAGTAAATTTGCGTTAGAGGCGGTGTTCAACGCCAAGACGACGGAGTGGATGAAGAGTTACGACGGCCGAAAGAACGAGCCGATCCACCTGCCGGTGAAGTTCCCGTTGCTGCTGGCGCAAGGCGTAGAGGGTATCGCCGTAGGTCTGAACTCCAAGATTCTGCCGCATAACTTCAACGAACTATGCGACGCTTCGTTGGCATACCTGCGGGGTCAGGAGTTTCAGCTTTATCCGGATTTTCCGACCGGCGGCGTGATCGACGTGACCAAGTACAATGACGGCGAACGCGGCGGACAGGTGAAGATCCGCGCAAGGATCCAGAAGGCGGACGACAACAAGACCCTGATCATCACGGAGATTCCTTACGGAACCACCACCTCGAAGATCATCGAGACTATCCTCAAGGCCAACCAGAAGGGCAAGATCAAGATTAAGAAGATCGACGATTTTACCGCTGATCAGGCGCGCATCGTTGTGCAGCTGGCACCGGGTTCGTCGTCGGACAAAGCGATTGACGCACTCTATGCCTTCACGGATTGCGAGGTGAATATCAGCCCGAACTGCTGCGTGGTAGAGAACCGCAAGCCGGTCTTCACCAACGTGAGCAACCTGCTCAAGCTCTCCACGGAGAACACAAAAGCGTTGCTGAAATGGGAGCTGGAGATAGAGAAAGGCGAGCTGGAGGAGAAATATTTCTATACCTCGTTAGAGAAGATCTTCATCGAGAACCGCATCTATAAAGAGGAGGGCTACGAGAATGCGCCCAATAAAGAGAAGCTGATTGCGTTTGTAGATGAAGCGTTGACACCGTTCAAGGCCCAGCTGATCCGCGAGGTGAGGAGCGAAGATATCGAGAAACTCTTCGAGATCCGGATGCTGCGTATCACGAAGTTCGACTCCAAGAAGGCGGACGAGTTGATGAAGGATCTGGAGAAGAAGATCAAGGCGTGCGTCAAGAACCTCAACCATCTGACGGACTACACGATAGCCTGGTTTGAGATGCTGAAAGCGAAATACGGCGAGGCTTATCCGCGCAAGACCGAGGTGCGCAATTTCGGCGCAATCAACGTACAGGCGGTAGTGGAGAATAACGTCAAGCTCTATATCAACAGCGAAGAGGGATTCGTAGGAACGGGCTTGAAGAAAGACAACTACCTATTCGATTGCTCGGACATCGACGACCTGATCGTCTTCCACAAAGATGGTCGATACAAGGTGATGAAGGTAGCCGAGAAACTCTTCGTCGGGACGGATATATTACATATCGCTGTGTTCCAACGCGGCGACGACCGTACGGTATATAACGTCGTTTACCGCGACGGCAAGAAAGGTCCGTACTACATGAAGCGGTTCTCTGTAACGGGCGTAGCGCGAGATAAGGAATACGACTTGACGCAAGGTAAGCCGGGGTCGAAAGTGATGTATTTCACCGTCAACCCGAACGGCGAGGCGGAGGTGATCCGCGTGGCGTTGAAGCCGGCGCTGCACCTCAAGAAATTAGAGGTATGCAAGGACCTGAGCGAGTTAGCGGTCAAATCCCGCACGGCGCGTGGCAACCTGCTGACCAAATACGAAGTCAAGTCCATCACGTTGAAACAGAAAGGTCACTCGACGCTTGGCGGACGCAAAGTGTGGTTCGACCCGGATGTGTTGCGCGTCAATTATGACGAACACGGAATCTATCTGGGCGAGTTCTGGGACGACGACCGCATTCTGGTCATCAATAATGACGGTACATACTATACTACCGGCTATGACCTCACCGCCCATTTCGAGGATAATATCCTGCGGATCGAGAAGCTGGATGGAGACAAAGTATGGTCTCTGATCCTATGGAACGGCGAGCTGAAATACTACTACGGGAAGCGGTTCAAGTTAGACGACGCGCAGGCGAAGGTTCAATCGTTCTTAGGCGAAGACAAAGACTCCCGGATCGCCGTGTTATCCGATCGCGAGGAGGCGGTGTTCCGCGTGCTATTCAGCGACGAGAAGCACGAACCGATGGAGATCACGATGGCGGAGTTTATCGACGAGAAGTCCGCCAGAGCGAAGGGCAAACGCGTGACGACGTTAGAGGTAGCGGGCATCGAAGACATCACGCCGGAGCCGGAGCCAGCCCCGGAACCCGAAGAGGAGAGTTTAGAGGACGCGGCTGAGGAGCCGCTACAGGAGGAAGAGAAGATTCCCGAGGAGATAGAGGTAGAAGGCGTGAAGATGACCTTCGAGAAACCGCAAGACACACAATTGGATCTATTTTAGATTTATGATTTCAAATTTAGAGATCATTTTAGGAAGTCAGAGCCCAAGAAGGCGCGAGTTGATGGCAGGTTTAGACCTGCCATTTACGGCTATTACGATCGATGCCGACGAGCATTATCCGGCAGAGTTACAAGGCGGCGATATACCTTATTATATATCGCGCGCGAAGGCGCACGCGTACGCGAGCCGGCTCAAGGAGAATCAGATTCTGATCACGGCAGATACCATCGTATGGCTGGACGGGCAGATGTTAGGCAAGCCCCACGACGAGGCGGAGGCATACTCGATGCTGCGCGCCCTCTCCGGCAAGACTCATCAGGTGTTCACCGCCGTCACTTTTGTCCAAAAAGGGAAAGCGATGGAGACGGTGGTGGATAAGACGGATGTCACATTCGCCGAGTTGACGGACGAAGAGATCCGGCACTATATACAAAAATACCGGCCCTTTGACAAGGCCGGTGCGTATGGTGTGCAGGAGTGGATAGGGTATATCGCCTGCACGGAGATGAAGGGTTCGTATTTCAACGTCATGGGTTTTCCTGTACACCTCGTTTATAAGGCTCTCAAGCAAATGCTATAAAGCATGCCGAGGAACATCGTGAACTTGATGAGCAGCTGGCAGTTCTTGTAGTCAGAAGGAATCTTCGCAGCCCATAACAATCCCAACGCCCCGAGAAGGGGCGTTATTATTCCCAGAACGATATATCGCGTGCTGAGGCTGTTCCAGCCGATGGGGAACGGCAAGACGTGATACCACAAATGCCCGATGACCGCAAGGGTGATGAGGATAAGCATGGTGACAAACACTTTCGTCCAGGTATCTCCCCAGACGACCGGCATGGAGTGACATTCCAACTCGCGGTCTCCCATCTGGTCCTGCATGTCCTTGACGATCTCGCGCATCCAGGTAAGCAGGAACGCGAAGAGCGCAAACCCTCCGAGCCATGCGTATAGGTCATGGGTGAGCGTGGTATAGGGGAGGATAGGAGCAAAGCGGAGCTGGAGCTGCGCCACGTTCGTCATCGCAACGACCATCGGAGTCATGCCGGCGAGCAAGGCGATGATGAGGTTGCCGACCATGAAGAGGCGTTTATAGCTGGAGGAGTAGAACCATAAGAGTCCCGGGATGATGAGGAACAGGATACCGAGAGTCCAGCTACGCAGGAGGATGGCGATAACCAGTCCGCATACGATGCCGGCGGCACTGAGCGCGATGCTCAGACGCATGGCGGCAGGTTTGGAGATTGTGCGGGTGACAATCAATTCATCCGGCCGGTTGATGCGGTCGATCTTGACATCGAAATAATCGTTGATGACGTAACCTCCGGCAGCGATCAGTACGGTAGCCAGGATTACTAAGAGCAATATATACCAGGGTACCTGCTCGCCAAAAGCGGCTTTGTTCAGAATGGGTACAGCTATCCATTTCTCCATGACCCATACCAGCGCGGCAAGGAAGAGCAGATTGCTCCACCTCACCAGGCGCATGATATCATTGAAAGTGTTCAGCATTCTAATTATTGAATTTTAAGTATCACGCCGGTCCACGCAGGCAGGGTGATGTCCGTGGTCGCATCCGGAGTGAAAGGAATAGTCTGCTTTTCTCCGCGAAGCAGGTCCGTGGCGGTCGCTTTGGCTTTTCCATCCATGTCGAGATAGACGAACGCATCGTTCGGCAGACGCAAGTGAATCTGCTGCTCGCGGTCGTGGAAATTCACCACCACGAGGAGCGTCTCTCCCTTGGTATGGCGGATGAAAGCAAAATGCTGGCGCTTGTCAAAACCTTCCCCTTGGGCATACGTGATGTCGTACATTTGTCCTTTCTGGATCGCTTTGTCACCTCGCGCGAGGGTCAAGAGTTTTTGGTAGAAAGCCCGCAGCTCTTTTTGCTCCGGCGAGAGTTTGGCTCCGTCGTATTTGCCTTTGTTCGCCCATGCCTGCAGCGATTTGACTCCCCAATAGTCGAAGATCGTGGTTCTACCATCTATACCGGAGAATCCCTCCATATCCATTCCCCGTTCGCCCAACTCCTGTCCGGCGTAAATCATAACGGGGCATTGATTGAGGGTGGCAGCAACGATCATAGCCGGCTCGGCGCACCGTCCGTCTCCGCAGAAGAACCCGCTGGCGAGGCGTTGCTCGTCATGGTTCTCGAGGAAATAGAGCATGTGTTTGAGTCGCTCGTCGCCGTGCTGCATCCATTTGGCGGTGATGCCCTCCGCCGGCCATCCTTTGCTGGTGACTCCGCGGAGGTAGTCGTACATGCCTACTTTATCGTACAGGTAGTCAAAGCCCGCAGCGAGGTACGCATCGTACTGGTTCGGGTCGTAGCATTCGCCGATGAAAAGGAACTTCTTATATTTCTTCCGCACTGCGGCAATCGCCCAAGCGAAGAACTCCACGGGTACCATCTCCGCCATGTCCACCCGTACGCCGTCGATGCCTTTGGAAGCCCAGAAGAGCAAGATGTCGCGCATCTTGATCCAGGTAGAGGGTATGGGGTCGAATTGCTTCTCACGTCCTCCTTGGTAGAAGACACCGTAGTTCAGTTTGACGGTCTCATACCAGTCGTTGAGAGAGGGATGGGAAGTGAAGCAGTCGTTGCCGGTCACCTTAGCGGGATACTCATCGTAGCCCTGCAGGTCCTTGTCCAGCGAGAAATGTTCTCCCGGCAGGTAGTAGAAGTTATTGAGCGGCGAGAAAGCCCACTCGGGATGGTCTTTCTCTCCCAGGTCCTCTACGCCGGCAGGTTTGCAAAGCGATTTATACTCGCGGCTGACATGGTTGGGCACGAAGTCGATGATGACTCCGAGTCCGACGTCGTGGGTGCGTTGTACAAGTGCTTCGAACTCTTGCATACGCTTGGCTTCGTTCTTTGCCAGGTCGGGATCAACATCGTAATAATCCGTGATGGCGTAAGGCGAACCGGCCTTGCCTTTGGTGATAGCGGGGTTGTTGTATTCGGCTGTAGCGTGACGGATGACACCGGTGTACCAAACATGCGTGGCGCCCAAGTCCGCGATGGACTTGAGCGCACGCTCATTGATATCGATAAACCGTCCGCAGCCATTCTCTTCCTTTGTACCGTTGTATTTGCGCGTCTCGTTGTAGTTGCCAAACAAGCGAGGGAAGAGTTGGTAAATAATAGGTTTATTCATGGTCGGTTATATGCGTTTCTTAAATCAATGCAGCTGTGTCGGAGGCGATCATTAATTCCTCGTCGGTAGGGATGAGGCAGACGGTTACTTTGGAGCCCTTCTTGGAGATGATGCGCTCTTCGCCGCGAACGTTATTCGCCTCTTCGTCCAACTCGATACCGAGGAAACTCAGCCCCTTCATCACCTCTGCGCGGATGTACGGATCGTTCTCTCCGATACCGGCGGTGAAGACGAGGATGTCGATGCCGTTCATGGCTGCGGCGTAAGCACCGATATATTTCTTCAGGCGATAGATGAACATCTTACGCGCGAGGTCGGCACGTTTGTTACCCTCTTTGATGGCTGCTTCGATATCGCGGCAGTCGCTGGAGACGCCGGAGATACCAAGGAGTCCGGATTTCTTATTAACGAGGTTGTTGAAGGCCGCTGTATCCAGATGCTCTTTATCCATGATGAAGGTAGCGGCACCGAGGTCGAGGTCACCGGCACGTGTACCCATGACGAGACCCTCCACCGGCGTCAGACCCATAGAGGTATCCACGCTCTTGCCGTCTATGACAGCCGTGCAGCTACCGCCTCCACCGATATGCGCGGTGACGATCTTCTTGCCCTTCGGATCGACGCCGAGGAACTCGCAGACGCGTGCGGAAACATAGCGATGGCTGGTGCCGTGGAAACCGTAGCGACGGATAGCGTATTTCTCGTATAACTCATAAGGAAGCGCGTACATGTAGGCGTAGTCCGGCATGGTCTGATGGAAAGCGGTGTCGAAGACAGCTACCTGGGGAACACCCGGCAGAATCTTCTCGATGGCATCAATACCCTTGAGGTTCGCGGGGTTATGCAGCGGAGCGAGGTCGATACACTCGATGATTTGGGATTTTACCTCCGGGGTGATGAGTACGGATTTATTGAACTTCTCGCCTCCATGGACTACGCGGTGACCGACAGCGTTGATATCCTTGAGGTCCTTGATGCAGCCGATCTGCGGATCCACCAGTTTCTCAAGGATGAGCTCGATGCCGACCGTATGCTCGGGCATGGATTTCTCGAATTTTACTTTCTCTCCGTTGGGCAGTTTGACCAAGAGGAACGAGTCCGGCAGACCGATTTTCTCGATGCCACCCTGCGCCATGACTGTCTTGCTCTCCATCTCGAAGAGCTTATATTTAATACTGCTACTACCGCAGTTCAGAACTAAAATCTTCATAATTTTAATGAATTCGTATATTATTTAATAGCTTGGTTGGCCGTGATAACAACCATTTGCACGATGTCTTGTACTTTGCATCCGCGGCTGAGGTCATTGACCGGCGCAGCGATACCCTGGAGAATCGGTCCTACGGCGTCCGCGCCGGAGAAGCGCTCAACGAGTTTGTAGCCGATGTTTCCAGCCTGGAGATCCGGGAAGACGAGCACGTTTGCTTTGCCGGCAACGGGGCTGCCCGGAGCTTTGGTAGCAGCGACGGATTCGATGAGTGCAGCGTCGGCTTGCAGTTCACCATCCAGAGCCAACTCAGGAGCCATCTCTTTGGCGAGCTTGGTAGCCTCCTGTACTTTATCGACGAGTTCGTGCTTAGCGCTACCTTTGGTAGAGAAGGAGAGCATAGCTACGCGGGGCTCGATGCCAGCGATAGCACGTGCGGTCTCTGCGGTAGAGATAGCAATCTCAGCGAGTTGTTTAGCATCCGGATTGGGGTTCACTGCACAATCGGCGAAGAGCAGGAAACCGTTCTCGCCGAGGTGCTTAGCCGGCGTGAACATCAGGAATGCACCGCTGACGATAGAGCAACCGGGTTTGGTCTTGAGAATCTGGAAGGCAGGACGAATCGTGTCTGCCGTCGTGCCGCGTGCGCCAGCCAACTCACCGTCGGCGTCGCCGGCTTTGATCATCAAGCAGCCGAGGTACAGCGGATCCTGCGCTTTCTTAGCCGCCTCTTCCTCGGTCATACCTTTGGCTTTACGGAGCTCGAAGAGCAGGTTAGCATACTGAGGCATCTTCGGATCATGGATAGGATCTACGATCTTAGCCTCCTTGATATACTCATACCCTTTCTCAGCAGCCATTCCCTTGATTTTCTCGGGATCGCCAATTAAAATAAGCTGCGCAATCTTGTCTTTGAGCAAGATATTAGCAGCTTCTAACGTACGCGGTTCGTCGCCCTCCGGCAACACAATGCGCTGCGGATTTGCTTTCGCGCGCGCAATCATTTGATTTAAAATGTCCATATCAGTAGTGAATTATTAAAACGCTATCAAACTGAGTGCAAAGATACGAAATTTATTCGATATACGCAATAGTATGTAATAAAAAAAATTTTTTTTGCAAAAATATTTGGCAGTATCAAAAAAAAGTTGTATCTTTGCACCCTGAATTGTGAATGTAACTAAAGACAATCTCTTTTCAATATGAAAAAAGGTATCTATATCGTGTCGCTTTTGTTGCTCTCTTTGCCGTTACTGGCTCAGGAGAGCGATAAGGTGAAGGGTGCTCACCCGTATAAGGTAGCCGAGAACGAGAAAGTGGCCGAAGAGTATGCTCATTGGTCATTGATTCCGCATGTTGGCTTTAATGCATTCGATGGTGATTTTAACGCGGAGATGAAGCACGCGGTGTCTATCCCGAGCGCCGGTTTTGCCATTGAGTACAACTTTACACCGGTATGGAATTTAGGGTTGGAATACCGGTTCAGTATGTACAAGGTAACCGGAGACACGAGTAGTCCGGAGAATGCGGAGGCGTTGCTGAAAGGTATGATGCACAAGGCGGATGCTTATATCTCGTTTGACCTGATGAATCTCTTCTTCCCGAAAGCACAGCGCAAGATTTTAGGTATCCAACCTTTATTCGGAGGCGGATACGCGTGGTATAAAAACAGCGCGATGTACCCTGATGACATGCGCTATCACACAGGATCAAGCGAGCCACTAACGATGGATAAGTACAAGGCGGTACCATTCGTGATGGCGGGTTTGAATGTAGAGTTCAACCTCAATCGTACGCTGGCTCTGGGTGTACGTGCGACGTACGATTATTTTATTAATGACTATCCTGACGGCCGTGGTTTTAGCGGAATGCAGGCTTTGGCGTCGAAGAATAACGACGGAATCGTAGATGTAACGCTGAATATGCGCTTCAAACTGGAGGCTGTATCCAAGACGCATGTCCGCAATATCAACTCATTCGATACCTGGGCGGAGAAGAAACATGAGGAGACGAAGCCGGTTCATGACACTGTTATCCTGCGTCATGACTCGATTATCATCCGCGAGACGCTTCGCCAGTTTGAAAAAGAGAGAGAGCAGGAGAAATATTACTATGTATATTTTGCTAACGGCAAATCCGATATTGACAATGAAGGTCTGATTACTATCCAGCAAGTAGCAGAGCGTCTGCAAGAGGATACCTCTCTGTACGCCATAGTAACGGGTTATTGCGACAATACCGGTTCCAACAGTCTCAACTATGCGTTAGGCGACCGCCGTGCGGATAACGTAGTAGATGAGTTGGTACAAGAGCATGGTATCAATCCGGAGCACATGCATGCCGGAGGAATGGGTAAGGTTATCGGTCGTCGCAGTACCGCATCATATGGTCCTAACCGTCGCGCAGCGATTCGTCTGGTTGACAAAGCCACGTTCGATCGCATGAAAGCGAACCTGGATGACCAGAAAGCAAGCCGTCCGGCAGTAGAGGAGACTGTACCGTTGGAGAAGAGTAGCCGTCCGGAGAAAGTCAACACCTACAAGCAACGCGGCGGAGATGAAGTGACGGTAACGAAGAGCATGACGCTGGCTAAGTTGGCACGCGAATATTATAACAACACGTATTGCTGGGTATATATCTATATCGCCAACAAGGATAAACTTACCAGCCCGAATGTAATGCCTGCCGGTATCTCGCTGACCATTCCGGAGTTAACGCAAAAGGAGATGCAGATAACCAAGGACGAGAGTCTGGTTCTCTACTCCAATACGCGTCAGGGTAAATAAAATTAATGTGGGTCTCATAGCTCAGTTGGTTAGTAGCACCTGACTCATAATCAGGGGGTCCTAGGTTCAAGCCCTAGTGGGACCACGACAGGAGGGTAGTCCCGTGACTATCCTCCTGTAATTATATAAAGAAGGAACATGCGCCTGCGTATCATCATATTAGCATTATTAGCCGCATTCGCGATGAGCGAAAACGTTTGTTATGCGCTTACTCCTCAGCAGAAACGCCAGAAGGCGAAGGAGGTACAGATGAAGAAACGCGAGGCAGCGAAACGGAAAGCGGAAAAGAAACGCGCCGCAAAGCTGAAGGCGGCCAAGAAGAAACGCATCAAAGAAGGCAAGCCTCTGCTGTATGTATATTCGTATAACCAGAAGACAGGCGATCTATTACCGGCGACGCATGTGACAGTACAGGAGCAGAACGCCCGTCCGAACAAGAAGCCGAAGATAAACAAGCCGACGGATAACAAACGTTCCCGTGTGTCGCGCGGATTGCCGAATGGATCGTATTGGGCTGCTGCAGCCAAGACCGGCTATTTTGCATCGGACACTGTCCGGTTTATGCATCGGGAAGATGAGGATACAGTGAAATTATATCTGTATCCGGAGACTCGTTTGACGTTCACCGTGACCGATTCGCTCACGTCGCGTCCTGTGGCGGCGAATGTGATTGTCCGCAATCATGAGCAGAAACGGATCATGCAGACCACATCCGATACGTTGCATACGGTGCTGGCGGTGTTGTTGGACGACCGAATCCCTTATTATACGGTAGAGGCCACCGCAGTAGATTACTTCCCGTTCCGCGATACCATCACCGACCCGAGTCTGTTCCGCGGAGTGGTGATGTCACCCAGAGAAGTGAAGTCGTTCTTGCTGCACAACATCTATTTTGCGACAGGCAAGACGCGAATCTTAGAGACCTCGGAGGCGGCATTAAACGAGTTATACCAGTATCTCCGCACGCGTCCTAACCAACGCATCCGAATCGTAGGGCATACCGATGATATCGGTTCTGACAGATCGAATCAGGCTTTGTCCGAAGGGCGCTGCCGAGAGGTACGCCGCGAGATGGAACGCCGCGGTATAAACGTAGGTCGAATTGAGATTGAGGGCCGAGGGGAGAGAGATCCGATAGTACCCAATAACAGCGAGGAGCACCGTCAGATGAACAGGCGTGTGGAAATTGTCCTTCTATAAAAAAAAAGCCTCTTTTGAGGCTATTTTTTACCATTTGGCTACCGTATCATTGTAGATATTTTCCGCTATCTCTTGAATGATGATGGCGCATAACTCGTCTTGCACATCCGTCAAGAGCCTGCTGGCATCGAAGGTCTGTGAGGCAGAATAGGTCTTGTCAAACGAGTCTTCCGGATAGATATTATTGGTGAAATGTACGTTTACGCGGATGGTTAGTTTGCTTTCCGAAGCATAGCTGTCTGCTCCGATGGCGCCCTGTGCAATGTCATATCCGACAATCTCTCCCTCTAACTCCAAGTCGCCGCCTTTACGCAGGATCTGCAGTCGCGTCTGTCGCTGGTACAGATCACGAATGCCCTCGGTGAGCGCATTGCTTAATTGCGGATTCACCATAGGGGCATTATTCGGGAAGTCCGCCACTGAGATAGAGTGGGTGGTCTGGTAGTTGATGTTCGCTCCGTTGAACTTGTAGGAGATGGAACAAGAGGCTGTCAGGAGCAAAAGTGTACTGCAGATGATAAGCACTTTAGTCCTACTTAGTACCTTGTTAGTACCAATCCGATTCTGTCTCGATAGTGTCTCGCCAGTCTGATTTGCTCTACTATAGCCCATACTCTTTGATTTTACGATACAAAGTTCTTTCCGAGAAGCCAAGCCTTGCGGCTGCTTCTTTACGGTTTCCGTTGGTGATCTCCAGCGCGCGGCGGATGAGTTCTTTTTCTCCTTCGTCCACCCGCAGACTATCCTCTATATCTTCCGCCTCAATGGGTTTGCGGGGCGTCGTCTCCGTGGTAGGCGCAATGGTGATAGTAGGAGTGGAGATATCGTGCTCTGCAGATTTGGAAGGTTGTAACAACTCCTTAATCTCCTCCAACTCTTTCTTATTTTGCATCACCATGTTATACAGGATCCCGATCTCGTGCGAGTAGTCTTTGCCGGCAGACTCAGCGGGCGCCGAGCGTAGAACAATACTCTGCTGATTCTCTTCTTTGGGCAGGTATTGACGAAGCGTATCGGCGTTAATCTGGTGGTCCATCTCGATGACGGCAATCTGCTCGGCGAGGTTCTTGAGTTGACGAATGTTTCCCCTCCAATAGGAGTTTTGCAGGAGATGCGTAGCCTCTTCATTGAGCGAGAGAGGCGGCATCTGGTATCGCGTACAGAAGTCCACTGCGAACTTGCGGAAGAGCAGAGGTATATCTTCTTTTCTCTCGCGCAGAGCCGGTACGCGTATCTCCACTGTGTTGAGACGGTAGTACAGGTCCTCCCGGAACCGGCCGTCTTTGATGGCTTGTACCATGTTCAGGTTGGTCGCCGCGACGACGCGCACGTTGGTCTTGCGGACCTGGCTGGAGCCCATACGCAGGAACTCGCCGGTCTCCAACACGCGCAGCAGACGAACCTGCGTCTGAAGAGGCAACTCGCCCACTTCGTCCAAGAACAATGTACCTCCATCGGCAATCTCAAAATAACCTTTATGCTCATTTTTCGCGTCCGTGAAAGCACCTTTCTCATGCCCAAAGAGTTCGCTATCTATCGTACCTTCCGGTATGGCGCCGCAGTTTACGGCAAAATATGCTCCGTGTTTGCGGGCAGAGAAAGCATGTATGATTTTAGGAAAATGCTCTTTACCCACACCGGATTCACCGGTGATGAGCACACTCAAATCCGTGCGGGCAACCTGCACGGCAATCTCTATGTCTCTGTTCAGCAGTGGGCTCTGACCGATAATGCCAAAACGCTGCTTGATTCCTAATAATTCTTGTTGCGTCATAGTAAACCTGACAAAATGTCATGCAAAAGTACTATAATTTTTGCATATATGCAAATAATTTGATAAAAAAAGTGTTTATTCTTGCGTATGTCGAAAAAAAATAGTACCTTTGCACGCTTTTGAACTATTGTATTAACCATGAATACTATTATTCGAAAAATTTGCGCGTTCATTATTGTGACTTTTGTTGCAACAAGTTGTGTGACTCAGAAACAGTTGACTTACCTGCACAATGTTGATAGTACGCATGCAGAGTCTATTAATGCGAAATTCACTCCCCGCACGGAGACTATCCTTCGTCCGGGCGATGCGTTAACGGTCTTTATCACGGCCTTGGACAAGGAGGCGGTAGCTCCTTATAACTTGCCTACGGTGGTTTATGCGGCTCCGGGTTCGAGTCAGGTACAAACAACGCCGATGTTGCAATATTACATTGTGGACGAGGCGGGAGATATCGATCTGCCGGTTCTGGGCAAGGTTCATGTGGCGGGTTTGTCCCGTCCTGAGGCTGAGCGGGCAATCAAGTCGCAGTTGGAGCAGCAGGTGATTAGTCCGACGGTGTTGGTGTCGCTGGTGGGCGCGAAGGTGTCGGTGTTAGGAGAGGTGAACCGCCCGAGCCAGGTATCGATGACGAATGGTCGCATGACTATCTTTGAGGCTCTTGCGGCAGCGGGAGATATGACGGCTTACGGTCGTCGTGACAATGTGTTGGTAACCCGCGAGGTGGACGGCAAAATGGAGATCGCGCGCCTTAATTTAGGCAATGCGGATATATATGCCTCGCCGTATTATTACCTTCAGCAGAACGATGTAGTGTACGTCTCGCCGAATAAGGTGCGTGCGATCAGCAGTACGAATGCCGGGTTGTGGCTGAGCGTAGTATCTACGGCTCTGAGTGCCGCAACTATCATTGTGACAGTCGTAAAAAAATAACGGTGTATGGAAACAAATCAAAATGAGATAGATTTGCGCAAGGTTGTGCGTATTGTTCTGGAGCATTGGTGGTGGTTTGCGATAGGTGTAGCGTTTTTTGTATTGTTAGGCGGAGCGTATTTCCTGCGCAAGGCGCCGACCTGGAATACCGATGCTACCATCATGTTGCGTCAGAAGGAAGGTCTCGGAGAAGAAATGGCTTCGTTGTCGATGTTAGGCTTGGCGGGAAACCAAGCTGCGGAAGACGAGGTGGTGGTGTTAGCTTCGCGCGGGCTGTTATATCAGGCTATAGATGCGTTGGATCTATGGGAAACGCATGTGAAGAAGGGTGGTCTGCGATGGGAAGGAGAATTCCGAAACCCAGCTTTCTCTGTCCGTTATATCCAACTGGAGGAACGCGCAGAGAAGCGTCCGTTTACCATCACCGTCAAACCTACTTCCAAGGGATATAAGATTAAGACGAAATGCGGTTTCTTCCATCGCTCAACTACGCGCGTGGCTGATCTGAATGCACCGATAGAAACCGGTGTGGGCACAATCACTATTCATGCGAACCGTCCGTTGAGCCAGGATACGGTCTATCGTACCACGCACATGCGCCGCGAACTGGTGGTGGCGGCATACCGCGAAGCCATAAATGTCTCGCAGCACAAGAAGGAGTCGAACATCATCAAACTCTCTACCCGTTCGTTTATGCCGGAGCGCGACAAAGCACTACTCGGGCAGATGATAGAGCAGTATAATCTCAATGCGATAGTGGATAAAAACATGATTGCGACCAATACGGCTTCTTTCATCGAAGAGCGGTTAGCAATCATCAGCCGCGAGTTGGCGGAGGCGGAAAACGCTGTAGCGGATTATAAGGAAAGCAATAATATCGCCGATATCCAAACCCAGGCGCAATTATTCCTTGCAGCCAGCAGCGCAGAGCAGCGCACTATGGCGGAGATAGAGACTCAGCTGAGTCTGGTCGAGTATATCGATGAGTTTCTGCGTGATGAGACGAAGCGCAACAGTCTCATTCCTTCGAATATCGGTGTGACGGATGCCTCGCTCTCCAGCGGTTTGTCGGAGTACAATGCGTTGTTGCTGCAAAGGATGCGTATCCTACGTACGGCTACCGAAGACAATCCCGTTATCGCGCAGATGAATGACCAATTGGCAATCATGCGCCAGAATATTATTGCGACGATTGGTTCCGTACGCGAGAGTTTGAAGATCCGTCAGCGCAACCTGATGACGCAGGATTCGAAATATAATCGCAAGATTAAAGACGCTCCCGAGCAGCAGCGTGAGTATGTACGAGTCCTGCGCCAGCAACAATTACGAGAGCGTCTTTACGCTTATCTATATGAGAAACGCGAGGAGAATGCCCTGATGTTGGCCGCGACGACCATGCCTGCGAAAGTGCTGGATGTGCCGCAACGCGATGTTAAGAGTCAGTCTCCGAAGCTTATCAAACTGATGCTGATATGTATCTTTTTGGGGGTGTTGATACCCGCAGGAATCCTATATCTGTATGTGCTTTTCAACGACAAGATTGATGATCCGAAGGAGTTTGAAACGCGCGTCAAGGCGCCGGTGTTAGGTCAATTGGTACAAAACTCCCGGAATGCGCATATTGCAATCCATGAAGGCGAGTCAACGGTTTCGGCTGAGTTGTTCCGCCTGATCCGAACGAACTTACGCTATGTGATTCCTGCCGATGTGAAATCTCCGGTCATTTTGGTGACCTCGTGTATCAACGGAGATGGAAAATCGTATGTGTCAAGTAATACCGCCTTGTCGTTGGCTATCTTGGGAAAGAAAGTGGCGTTGGTGGGATTGGATATCCGCAAGCCGATGTTAGCTTCTTATTTCGGGCTGAGCAATAAAGGTCATCTGACGGATTATCTGGCGGATCCGGATGTTGCGGTAGACGATATCGTTGTACCGAGCGGAGAGCATCCGAATCTGGATATCATCCCTTGCGGAACGATACCTCCCAATCCGGCGGAGTTACTGCAGACCGAGCGGATAGACGAACTCTTCGCTGAGTTGCGTAAGCGGTATGACTATATTCTCGTGGATACGGCACCGGTGGCCCTGGTAAGCGATACGTATCTGTTGGACCGCATCGCGGATGTTACGATTTTCGTTTGCCGCTATAAGTACACGCCGTCGGAGATGGTGGAGTATATCAATAATGTCATCGCCCAAAATCGGATGCATAATGTCACCTGCGTGCTCAACGGCGTGAAGGGTCTTCGTGCCGGATACGGGTATGGTTACGGTGCTCAAAAAGATTAATTTTGCATGATTGTCTGTGTAGCGGAGAAACCCTCTGTGGGTGCATATATAGCGAACGTCCTGGGCGCCAAGCAGCGCAAGGACGGCTATTTTGAGGGCAATGGGTATCAGGTGACCTGGACTTTTGGTCACTTATGCGCATTGCTCGATCCGCAGGAATATACGGATCAGTGGAAGGCCTGGAGTCTTAGTTCCTTGCCGATGATTCCTCCACGTTTTTCTATCAAGGTCTCCGGCGACGAAGGGGTGCACAAGCAGTTTAATGTCATCAAGTCGCTGATTGCGGGTGCCGATGAGGTTATTAACTGTGGTGATGCCGGTCAGGAAGGAGAACTTATCCAGCGCTGGGTCTATCAGCAGGCAGGATGCAAGTGCCCGGTAAAGCGCCTGTGGGTGAACTCGCTGACCGAAGAGGCTATCCGTGAGGGATTCCGCCAACTGAAAGATCAATCCGAGTACCAACATCTCTATGAGGCGGGCATGATGCGGGCGATAGGCGATTGGCTGTTAGGGATGAATGCCACGCGCGCCTATACTATAAGGTACGCGCGCGGGAGCGGAAAGGACCGGCAGGTGCTCTCCGTGGGACGTGTCCAAACGCCTACGTTAGCGCTTGTGGTGAAGCGGCAGGCGGAGATCGATCATTTCGTGCCGCGCACCTATTGGGAGTTGAAAACCAACTACCGCGATACACTTTTTAGTGCCCAATTACCGACGGAAGAGGACGAATATGCCATCACTTCCGAGGAGCAAGGACAGGCGCTCGTGGACTCTATCAAAGACCAGCCGTTCCTGATTACTTCTGTGGAGAAGAAGAAAGGTACGGAGTTCGCCCCGAAGCTGTATGATCTGACTTCGCTGCAGGTAGATTGCAATAAGAAATACTCCTTTTCTGCAGAGCAGACACTACAGCTCATACAGTCTCTTTACGAGAAGCGACTGACCACTTATCCCCGTGTGGATACAACTTATCTGAGCGATGATATCTATCCCAAAGTACCGGGTACGTTGGCGGGCATCAAAGACTATTTCCCGCAGGTAGCACCGTTATTGGGGCTCAAGGCCGATGGCAAGAAAAGTGCCGATTCGTTACCTAAATCGAAGAAAGTATTTGATAATAAGAAAGTTACCGACCACCATGCTATCATTCCTACGGGTCAGCGGCCGGATGCCATGACGGCGGATGAAAAGAAGGTGTATGATCTGGTGGCGCTGCATTTTATCGCTGCGTTCTATCCCGAATGCGAGGTCAGCAACACGACCGTTTTAGCGAAGGCTGGTGAGATTGATTTCAAAGTAACCGGTCGCGAGGTCCTTAAAGCCGGATGGAGAGCAGTGTTTGAGAAAGATCCCGATCCGTCGGACAAACCCGATGAGATGGAGAAATCCGAAGAAGCCGAGAATGCCAAATCTCTGCCGGCGTTTGTGAAGGGTGAGAGTGGTCCTCATGAACCGCTCTTGAAAGAGAAGACGACCACACCGCCCAAGTATTATACGGAGGCAACACTGCTGCGCGCGATGGAGACGGCAGGAAAAACGGTCGAGAATGACGAACTGCGCGAGGCGATGAAGGAGAATGGTATAGGTCGTCCTTCGACCCGCGCCGCCATCATCGAGAAACTCTATCAGCGCAAGTATATCCAGAAGCAAGGCAAGTCGCTCCGTGCCACCCAGGTAGGTATCGATCTTATCCATACCATCATTTCTCCGCTGCTCAAGTCGGCAGAGTTGACGGGTCTATGGGAGAAAAAACTGCGCGAGATAGAGCGGGGCGAGTATCAGGCGCAAGATTTCCTAACAGAACTCAAGGAGATGACTTCCGGCGTGGTAAAAGATGTCAAGACAAACAAGGCCGGTATGCTTTGCCCCGTTTGCAGACAAGGATTGATCATTCGCGGCAATACGCGTTACGGCTGCTCCCGATGGCGCGAGGGTTGTACCTATGCAGAGCCGTTTTGACAAGTCAATTTAGCAAAAAAGTATATATGTGTAGTATTTACGTCAATTTTTCCACATAAGATTGACGTTTTTTGTGTACCTTTGCGCCGTTTTTTGAAATATGTTTACGTAAAACGTAATATCATTAAATTAACTATATCATAAAAACAAACAAAATTCTCTGTATGAAATTGAATTTCTCAGTGTTCCGTACCATGATGTTTTCGGCCTTACTTTTTGTAGGTATGGCTGCTCAAGCTCGTGTGATTAGCGGAACGGTAAAGGACCAGACGGGAGAGACGATTATCTCGGCTTCCGTGGTCGTGAAAGGTACCACTATTGGTACAGTGACAGATTTCGACGGTAACTACAGTCTGGATGTTCCCGACGATGCGAAGGTGCTGGTTTTCTCTTACATCGGTATGAAGACTCAGGAGCTGAACATCACGGGTAATACGATGAACGTGGTTCTCTCCGAAAACAGTGAGGTACTTGAGGAAGTGGTCGTTACCGGTTATGGTACGACGAAGAAACGTGACTTGGTAACTTCTGTAGCTTCTGTTAGTGCAGATCAGTTGAAAGATGTACCTGTTACTTCTGCCTCTGAGGCTCTGCAAGGTAAGTTAGCCGGCGTGACGGTAACAACTCCGGAAGGAGACCCGGATGCGGATGTGAAAATCCGTGTACGTGCTGGTACGTCTTTGACCCAGAGCAACGACCCGTTGTATATCGTGGATGGTTTCCCGGTTAGTTCAATTTCTGATATCGCGCCGAGTGACATCGCTTCGATGGACGTCCTGAAGGACGCTGCAGCTACCGCTATTTACGGTGCGCAGGGCGCAAACGGCGTTATTATCATTACTACCAAAGATGTTTCTTCGACGGAGGATGATAAAATGCAAATACATGTTGACTATACGGGATATGCGGGCTGGAAAAATATGGTGAAGCGCTATGATATGATGGGCGTAAAGGATTATGTCTTGATGCAATATGAAGCAGCTCGAACATTAAAAGGACCTGATGGTATTGATGGAACATTCTACGAGTACTTTGATCCTCAATACAGCCAGTCTAAGTTGGTTTCGGACAAAATGAGTATGCAGGCTCTTTTGGATTATTGGGACGATGGAACACACTATAGAAACTGGCAGGAAGAGACATTTGGTTTTACGGGTATAAACTCTAACCATAACGTTTCTGTTTCCGGAGGAAATAAGGTAGCAACTTTTAATTTGACCTATACCCGCATTGATGACAAAGGTATCATGTATGGTTCGGATTATTCCCGTAATAATATCTCTTTCAAAGGAAAATTCAAACCCTTGAAAGGAATGACTATAGGAGTTACCGCTCGTTATAGTAATACCAATGTATTGGGTTCTGGTATGAATACCGCTAATGAGGGCAGTGGTACTTCTACAGAGAGCCGTGTACGCAATGCAATCGCTTATTCTCCTATTACCCTATTTAAGCAGAGTACGTCTGCCGATCCGGATTATGAAGCATTTGGATCGCTCTATGACCCGATTACAACGATAGATCATAACTATCAAAAGAAAACAGATAACAAATTCTTCATGGATGGTTATGTTCAATATAAATTCTTAAAGGACTTTACGGTAAAGGTAGATGTTGGATATGAGAGCCGTGATGTGGCGAAGGATCGTTTTTATGGTTCTACCACTTATTTCTCCGGACCTAATGGCGTTGCACAGGGTGTCAAGCAGAGCAGTGACGGACAGCCCATCGGAGCTAATAAAGGTAACGCGGTTGCCTCGGATTACAAAACATCTCGTTTCCGTAATGTGAATACTTTTGAATATGCGCACAAATGGCATGATGCTCATAATTTCTCGGTGCTCGTTGGTGAGGAGATGAATATCTATAGAGGTGAAATTCGTACAAACTCGTCATACGGATTTGACAAAACGATGACCGGGCCAGAAGTGTTCTCTCATCTTGGTATGGCAGCAGCGGCAAGTACGACGAATGTCATAGATCCGACAGATAATATGCTTTCGTTCTTCGCCCGCGCGAACTATGATTATAAAGGACGTTATTACATCACCGCTACGTTCCGTGCGGATGGTTCTTCCCGCTTTGCTAAAGGTAATCGTTGGGGCTTTTTCCCCTCTGTAGCAGCTGCATGGCGTATTGTAGATGAGCCGTGGATGGAGCCGGCACAAGACTTTATGTCTAATTTGAAATTGCGTCTCAGTTATGGTTCTGTAGGTAATAACCAAGTGAACTTGGGTTATCTTCGTTCTCAATACTATGCAATTCCATCGGATAAATCCAATCACTCTACTTCTTATTGGACGAATATTATCGCGGATGGAACCGATGGTACTTCCACCAAAGAGGTTATTGCAGCAAACCCGAACTTGAAATGGGAAACTACAATCACGCGTGATTTGGGTATCGATTTCGGCTTCTTCAACGAGCGTTTGAGTGGTACGATAGATCTTTATTGGAATAACACCAAAGACTTGATCTTAAAATACAAACTCTCAACAGGAGGTTATAGCTACCAATACCGCAATATCGGTTCTACCCAGAATATGGGTGTCGAGTTCTCTATCACAGGCGTAGTCTTAGATAAGAAGTCCAAAGACCTCAACTACAACCTCTCTATTTCTGCGAATATCGCGCATAACAGAAATAAGATTATTGATCTTGGAGGAATGGAGAACTATCCTGTATGGAGCGGTTGTATCAAGACCAACTATGATAACTCTGATTATGAGTATAACTTATATGTAGGTGATCCTGTAGGTAATATTTTCGGATACAAAACCGACGGATGGTACACCCCTGCTGATTTTGATCTCTACAATGCCACCACAAGAACGTGGATGAAACTTAATCCTGAAACCGGTAAATACGAGACGATTTCTACCAAATTAGGAACAGCTCGTCCAGGTATGACCAAACTCACAACAGGTGAGCGCGAAATATTAGGAAATACCCAACCTGCAGTCAATGGTGGTTTCGGATTAAACTTCAATATTGGCGGCGAGAAGTGGGGTAAGGTTGACGTGGCTACTCAATTTACGTATAGTGTAGGAAACAAAGTCCTGAACCTCTCTGCATTGGACTACTCAACAATCATTGAGTTGACGATGTATCGCAACTGTGCTTCTTCAGTGTCCTACGGAAACCGCTACTCAATGTACGCTATGAATGGTGTGAATTTTGAGTCGATTCCGGAGACAAAGGGTGTAACCACAATGATGGATAAGTCTAATTTTGCCGGAAACCTCTCAGCAGATCAAGAGGTTGTATTTGGAAATAATTACAATGCGCTGGCTTCTCTCTTGGATGAGGCTAATGCCAATGCAAGTGCTGCGAACCCAGTTTCGGAAAAATTAGCCTTGACTGATAAGTATGTTGAAGATGCAAGTTTCTTGCGTATGAGTTCGTTAACGGTTGGATATACTTTACCTGATAAATACATGAAGAAAGCTTATATCCAGAAACTCCGCGTGTTCTTTACTGCATCCAATATCTTCTGTGTTTCCAACTATTCCGGCTTGGATCCAGAGGTAGATACCCGTACGAAATACAATCCGCTGGCAACAAATGTGGACTTCTCTGCATTCCCGAAAAGCCGTGCATTTAACTTTGGTTTGAATCTTTCGTTCTAAAATTGGTAAATTATTAATATTAATAAATAGTATAATATGAAAACTAATAAATTTATATGGGGAATAATTGTTGCATTTTTTGCAACCTCCTGTAATTTCTTAGAGTCGGAATCTCCATCTGCGATGGACGTTGAGGCCGTTTTTAAAAGTCCAGTACTTACCGGACAGGCCATCGCGGGAGTATATGATGTGTTCGGTGGAGACCGCGGCTATCGTAACCGTTTGGCATGTAGCTATGCAGGATTGAATACAGATATCGAACGCGGTTATAAGGGGCAAGGAAGAGGCGAGTATAATATTTACACGATTACTCCTGTTTGTAGCGATTTGACCAATGCAGAAGGTAAAGATGCATGGGGGCACTTCAATGTCGGTATCGAACGGTGCAATAAGATCATTGAAGGTATTGAAGGTTATGCAGATTTAAATGATAAGCAGATGTCTTATTATTTAGGAGAAGCATATTTTCTTCGCTCATTCTTGTATCTTGAGATGGTAAAGCTCTGGGGTGATGTTCCTGCTCGCTTTGAGTCTTTGGAGAAAAATCCCGAAGGAGCGAAGACTCCCAAGACCAATAGAAACGTGATTTATGAGCAACTCCGTGTAGATCTGAAGAAGGCGGCTCAATATCTGCCATGGTCCAATGCATGTCCGGGTACCGCTCTCAATAAGACAGATCGTCCTTCTAAAGCTTCCGCATTAGCGCTATTAATGCGTAACGATATGTTTTATGCCGGAAAATCAATACGCCCTGATTCGTATATGAATGGTCCGGTAGAAAATGTGGATGCTAATAAGTGTAAGGAACTTTACGAAGAAGTACTGAGTTCTTTCTCTGAAATTATGAATGGCCCTGGAGAGGATGCAAAATTGTTGCAAGATAAAGATGGCATCTCCGGATTTGAGCGTGTATTCCGAAATGTGTGCGCAGACGTAAATGACTATTATAATTCTGAAATGATTTGGGAGATCCCCTTTAATATCAACTCCCGTGGTCAGGTGCTGCAGTACAACTGTCCGAAGAGTCAGGATGCGTTAAAGGGGCTTAAAAATAACACATCGGGTTCAACAAACTCGGCGGTAATGATAGTGCCGACTTTGTATTATGATTTCGCAGAAGGCGATGTTCGTCGTGATGTCACGATGGCCCCGTTCCAGTGGATTTATGATACAGGAACTAAGTTCAATAAGGATGCCGATAAAGTACACGCCGCATTCCCGTCTGTTAATGTGGCTGGGAAAGAGAAATTCCTTTATCAGAAGATGCAAAATATTGCTGAGTTCTATGCAGCAAAATATCGCGTAGAGTGGATGAGCCGTGAGCGTCAGGGTAATGACGATGGCGTGAATTTCCCGATAATCCGTTACGCAGATGTATTGTTGATGGCTGCCGAGGCTACTTTGGGTGGTATAACCGGTGCTGTTCCTGATAACCTTCATGGGGTAGATGGTCAAAAGTGTTTCGATCGTGTACGTCAGCGTGCAGGTGTAGCAACCCGCGAATTGACAATGGCTAATATCCAAGAAGAGCGTAAGTTTGAGTTCGCCGGAGAGTATATCCGTAAATACGACTTAATGCGTTGGGGTATTTTGAAACCGACTCTCGAGGCGGCGCACACGCGCATTGAGAATATGAACTTGCATCAGGACGAGTTCGCGGGTATGAATGATACTATTTATTTCAAGTATAAAGCTGCTAATGAGTACGCATATGCAGACGGTATCAAGGGATTTGTCATAGATTCTATCTATGGCCTGAAGAAAGGGGAAAAAGGAAAGCCGGCTACATATAGCGCTGAAAACGGATGGACTTCGAAATGTATATATGCAGAAGAAGATGGCCGTTTCTTATCTTCCAGCTCGTATATGTTGTTTGATCGCGAGCATCCTGAAAACTTGAACTCGCGTCAGTTGTGGCCGATATTCAATGTGAACCTCGGTTCCGAGAATCTTTGGAACGATTACGGCTACCCCAACTAATTACAAATAGATGAGCAAAATGAAGCGCATTCCTTTATTGATGATCTTGGCGTTGATGGTTTTCTCGTGCAAGGATAAGCCCGAGGAGCCATCAACTCCTACCATAGACAAAGAGAAACTAATCCGCGCATGTCAAAACCTGACAGGTGGGGGCGCCTCTACTAAAGGAGGTAGAGGTGGCTCGGTTTATGTGGTAACTACTCTTATAGACGAGATTAACCCTGAGTCCGGTTTGCCTTTGACGGGATCTTTGCGCTATGCCGTTCAACAATCCAATGCGCGTTTGATCATCTTCCAAGTGGCAGGAACGATTCATCTGACAAAGCCACTTAATATCCGTCAACCCAACATCACGATAGCCGGGCAATCTGCTCCAGGCGATGGCATATGTGTGGCGGATTACCCAATATTGGTCTCCACCAATAATGTGATAATCCAGTTTATTCGATGCCGTTTAGGTAATGCTTCTTTGGCAAAGGATCCAGAAACGGATTATGACGCCATGTCCGTTAATAATAGCACCAATGTGGTTATAGACCATTGCTCTTGTTCCTGGTCAGTGGATGAATGTGTATCGTGTTATGGCAATGAGAATTTCACGCTTCAGTATTGCTTTATAACAGAAGCGCTACGTAATGCGGGCCATGTGAAAGGAGCTCATGGTTATGGTGGTATTTGGGGAGGAAAGAATGCAACCTTCCATCATAATTTGTTAGCTCATCACGATAGTCGTAATCCACGTTTCGACCATGATTACGTGGATACAAAGTTTGCAGGGCCGATTGACTATGTCAACAATGTCGTTTATAATTGGGGAGGCAACTCTACTTATGGCGGAGAAGGAACCAACAAGGGAGCTGGTGGACGGCATATCAATTTTGTAAACAACTATTATAAGAATGGTCCTTCCACCAAAGCGAAGGATCGTTTAGTTGATCCTACCGTCTCTTGTTCCAAATGTACGAAAACACCAGGTGGTACAGTAAAAGGACCTAAGATTTTCCTGACAGGAAATATCATGTTTAACAACGATAATGTTTCTTTAGATAATTGGAGTGGTTCAACCGTTAAAACGGATGCGGTAAAAGCAACTTCGCGATGGACAGATGGACTTACTTTGCTGACAAATGAAGAATCTGCTGAGGATGCCTATAAGACCGTTCTTGCAAAAGCCGGTTGCTCGCTTCATCGTGATGCAGTGGATTTACGCATTATAGATGAGGTTCGCAATGGAACAGGAAAGTTAATTGATAAACCATCCGATGTGGGTGGCTTCCCGGAACTCGATCCTGGGGTTCCTCCGATTGATTCTGATGGTGACGCAATTCCAGATGAATGGGAGATTGAGTATGGGATGGATCCTCATAAATACTCCGATGCATATTTGTCTTCTTTCGTAGATGGATTCACGAATTTGGAGGTCTATCTTAACGCAATTGTAGCAGATTTGTACTAAAATGCAAAAAATCTACATTTTTTGACAAAATATACTTGTTTATTTCCAAAATTTGTAGTACCTTTGCACCGTATTTGTAAAACGCATTTTACAATTAACATTAATATTAACTTTTAAAACAAAAAAGATTATGAAGAAAATTTTCCTCTTCGCAGCAGCTGCTGTAGCAGCTCTGACCGTAAATGCAGCTTCTTTTGCTGGTTTTGATGGCCGTGATGGTTCTCTTGGCACCCAGATTCATGACCAAGGTCTGATCAAAGATCAAGTAAATGTAACTTTGAAAGAGACTGATGCTACGGCTCACAAGTATTCGATTCAGAATACAGCAGCTGGTGAAATGTCTTTCACCATGGGTGGCATTCTTTTCAAAGGTTCTGATCAAGTAGCTGGTAAAGACATCTATAAAACCTACAACACATACATTCAACCGAATGGTGCGAGACGTTCTGTAATTATCCCGACTGTTGCTGGTGAACAAGTATTAATCGGTGTTCAGGATGCAGTAACATGTGCAGTAGAAGGCGCTGCTGAAGGTGCAAGCGTTGAATTCCAAGCGTGGGGTACTGAAAAAGCCGTTTTGAACACTTTGACAGCAACTGGTTCTTCTATTGTATTGTGGTCTGATGACCGTGCAGAGAGTCCTACTGCTGCTAAGTTCAAACTGGGTGCAGTTCTTCCTGTTGGAGGCGCTCAAGGTATCAACAATGTTGAGGCTGCTAAGGTTGAGAAGTTCTACCGCGATGGTCAGCTCATCATCCGTAAGAACGGCGTAGAGTACAACGCTCTTGGCGCTAAGCTCTAATAATAATTACATCAGCCAAGTTTGGCTGATAGGTGATAACAAAAATGGCTCGCATCTGCGAGCCATTTTTTGTTGCCTTATGTGAGCCTAATTACGGCTCATTCCCGCGACCACATCGCGACCACATCGCGACCTGTACGTAGCGTCAGAGTCTGCTTTTATTCCAGCGGGTTGCCGTTGAACTTGATGTTCTTGGCGTGCTTGATCTCGTTCTCCTTGGCGGGGGTGATGATGCAGTTCTGGAAGGTGATGTCCTCTGCGTAGTCGAAACTCATACCCTCGCGGACGCCGTAGAAGCTGACACCGTCGAAGAGGATGTTATGTACGGGCAGGCCTTTCAGACCGGTCATATCTACTGCCTTGCGGGCGTTGACGCAAGTGATGTTGCGGAAGGTGAAATTGCTCCACTCGGGATAGAACTTGCTCTTGTCGTCCGTGTCCGTGGCACCGCGGCCTCCGGCGGAACGGTCTGCGTAACCGGATTGGAAGAAGACAGCCGCTTCGCGGATATTCTTCATCGTGATATTGTAGCAGTAGATGTCCTCACACCAGCCGCCACGACCCGGAGCGGATTTGAAACGGCAGCCGATATCCGTGCCGTCGAACATACAATCCTTGACAATCAGGCGCTGCATACCGCCGCAGAACTCCGAACCGATGACGAAGCCGCCGTGAGAACTCCGAACCGATGACGAAGCCGCCGTGTGCGCGATAGACGGTGTCGTTAGTGATGAGGAAGTCGCGTTGCGGACCGGCAGCCACACCTTTGTCGCCCACGCCGCCTTTCATACAGATACCATCGTCACCCGCGCTGACGTGACAACCGGCGATGAGCGCCACTTGTACGTTACCCGGGTCCATCGCATCGCCGTTCTGAGCCCACCACGGGCAGTCAACGGTGACATTCTCGATGATGAGGTTCTGGATGCGGGTCGGCACGAGGTGGAATTTCGGACTGTTGCGAAGGGTCACACCTTCGACTACGACGTTCTTGGAGTCGGTGATGTTGACCAAGTGCGGACGCATCTTCTCCTGGATCTCCGCCGTGGCAGCAATATTGGGGATGCCTAACTCTTTGTTGAGGTTAAACGGATACCAGAGGCGATAGGTCTTGTCGTCCTGTTTGAGGGTACCGCCGAGCGCCAGCGCCTCTTCCCAAACCTCGGGGAGCTTGCCGTCACGAACGACTTTCTTCTCTTTGATCGGGCGCCAGATGAAACCCTGACCGTCGATCACACCCTTACCGGTAATACCGATGTTCTCGCATTTGGACGCGCGAATGAGCGCGTAGCATTTCTTGCTACCGTCGCGCAGACTGTCGTCTTTCTGGACGTACAACTCTTTGTTCTCGGAGCCCAGGATCGTAGCACCTTTGCTGAGATGGAGGTCGATGTTACTGCGGAGCTGGATAGGGCCTGTTTTCCACACGCCGCGCGGAACGATGACATGTCCGCCGCCCTGTTTGGAGAGCTCTTTGATGGCTTTGTTGAACGCCTCGGTACAATCGGTTTTGCCATCCGGCACTGCGCCATACTGGGCGATGTTGACTGAGGTAGCGGGGAATTTGACTTCCTGCACGTGCTCAATCTCGATAGGCAGATCCACGTAATAGTGGTCGTACTTGCTTTGCGCGCTGAGGCTCAGCGCCGCGCCCAACAGGAGGGCAGAAAAGAAGATTTTTTTCATGATAGGTGTTATTTGTTGTTGTTTCGATATCTCGATATGTCGTGTACAATTATTGTGCCAAATCGGCGATTTTCAGCGCGGCGTTGATGCCGTCGAGCGCGGAAGAGGTGATGCCTCCGGCATATCCTGCTCCTTCGCCACAAGGGTAGAGACCCGGCGTGGAGACGGATTGTAGGGTCTCCGGATCGCGCGGGATACGCACCGCACTACTGCTGCGACTCTCGACACCGAGAATCACGGCGTCGTTGGTCAAGAA
This sequence comes from uncultured Bacteroidales bacterium, assembly GCA_900317885.1. GTDB lineage: Bacteria > Bacteroidota > Bacteroidia > Bacteroidales > Paludibacteraceae > Colicola. The sequence goes on from ONIM01000002.1 coordinate 111,461, forward strand.
TCCCGGATATTTCTTGTCAAAATCCCGGAAACCCTGTTGGAGCCTTTGACCGATCTCCGCCGGTAGCCATTGATCCAAGCGGCTTGGTGCGATACCCGGCAGGTAGCTGCATTTCGGCAGGTCCTTGCTCGCTTTTCCTTCTACAAAATCCCGCAAGCGTTGCGCAGGGGCGGTATATCTTCCCCCCTCCATGGGGGGATTGAGGGGGGCCTGTCCTTGCTTGAACGCTTCGCGCTCCAAGGCTTCCTGGTACTCGAGACCGCGGAGTGGATCATCGCCGGGGATGTCCTCGGGGTTGATCTGTACGACGATGCCGGAGTTGGCAAAAGGCGAGTTGCGGTGGGAGGCAGACATGCCGTTGACAACACAGGTGTCTGCGGTACTACCCGCCGGCACGATATGTCCGCCCGGACACATGCAGAAGGAGTAAACCCCACGGCCGTCCACTTGCGTCACGAGGCTGTAGGAGGCGTTGCCGACATACTCCGTAGAGGCCTTATGATACATCAGCCGATTGATCAGCTCTTGCGGGTGCTCGGCGCGGACGCCCATGGCGAATCCCTTCGTCTCCAACTTTACGCCTTCGGCGGCTAACATCCGGTACGTATCATGCGCCGAGTGCCCGATCGCGAGGATAATAGGAGTCGCATGTCTTTCGACTTCTTTGAGGCTTGTAATGCATGTCTCAAAGTGTATCTCCCCGCCGTGGCTGAGGATGCACTCGCGCATGTTCTTGATGATCGTCGGTAACTTGTCGGAGCCGATATGTGCGTGGGCTTCGTAGAGGACGGTGTCCGGTGCTCCGAAGAAATGGAAGAGTTCCATGACGCGTTGCATGTTACCTCTTTTCTTGGAGCGGGAGAAGAGTTTGCCGTCGGAGAAAGTGCCTGCGCCTCCTTCGCCGAAGCAGTAGTTCGACTCGGGGTTGAGTCCTTCGTTGCGGTTGAGGAGAGCGATGTCTTTTTTGCGCTCGCTGACCTCTTTCCCGCGCTCGTAGATGACGGGTTTGATGCCGTGCTCGATGAGCGTCAGTGCAGCAAACAACCCTGCCGGTCCGGCGCCGATAATCACTACCTGTCTCTCCGCGTTATGCACATCTTGGAAGACCGGCGGCGTGTATAACGGGATAGGTGCATCCTTTGCGATGGGCTTCCCTTGATCGTCTGTAAGAACAATAAGATGCACCTTCAGCTCTCGCTGACGTGCATCTACTGATCGCTTCACGACCCGCCATTTCTGTTCGGCTTCGTGCGCTTCTTTTGGAGATAATATAAATTGCTTATTTTCCAATCTTTGCTAAAACGGCCTCGAGACCGAGTTCTTTGATTTTCTCGCTGATCTTGCCTTCGAGTTCATCGCACAGGTCGGGGTTCTCCGCCAGCACATCTTTCACCTTGTCGCGTCCCTGACCGAGTTTGGTGTCGCCGTAGGAGAAGAATGAACCGCTTTTCTTGATGACTTCGGTAGCTACTGCGAAATCGAGTATCTCACCGATCTTGGAGATACCCTCGTTGAACATGAGGTCGAACTCCGCTTTCTTGAAGGGCGGCGCCACTTTGTTCTTCACCACTTTGACGCGTACTTGGTTACCTTTGATATTGTCGCCGTCTTTGATCTGACCCGTGCGCCGGATATCCAGACGTACGGAGGCGTAGAACTTCAGGGCGTTACCGCCGGTGGTGGTCTCCGGGCTGCCGAACATCACACCGATCTTCTCGCGCAGCTGGTTGATGAAGATGACGGTGGTGCCGGTTTTGTTGACGGACGCGGTCATCTTGCGCAGCGCCTGGGACATCAGTCGTGCCTGCAGGCCGACCTTGTTGTCGCCCATGTCGCCGTCGATCTCCGCTTTCGGGGTCAGCGCGGCTACGGAGTCGATGACGATGAGATCAACTGCTGCTGAACGGATCAGTTCGTCTGCTATCTCGAGTGCCTGCTCGCCGCTGTCAGGCTGTGCGATCAGCAGATCGTTGATGTTCACGCCTAATTTCTCTGCGTAGAAGCGGTCGAAAGCATGCTCGGCATCGATGATTGCCGCAATGCCGCCGGCTTTCTGTACCTCAGCCATCGCGTGGATAGCGAGGGTCGTCTTACCGGACGACTCCGGACCGTAGATCTCGATGATTCGTCCTTTCGGATAACCGCCTACGCCCAAAGCGTAGTTCAAACCCAGACTACCCGTCGGAATCACGGGAACGTCCTCTATCTTCTCATCACCCAGACGCATGATGGCGCCCTTGCCGAAGTCTTTGTCAATCTTTGCCATCGCGTTTTGCAGCGCTTTCAGTTTGTCTGCCGATGGTCCTTGTTTTTCTGCCATAATATATAAGTATTTGTTATTTTAACGGGGACCCCGACGGGGGCTAACGTAGTGCACCCGGTGGGGAGAGCGGAGGCAGGAGTTGCTTGTCGATTTAGCGAAGCGGTATCGACCGCCGCACACTCCTTGCCGAACGCGACTGCAAAATTACTAAAAAAAAACGACATACGCAAGCGTATGTCAATTTTTTTCATAATAACGGCAAAATTCGGCAATCCCGCATTGCTCGCATTTGGGTTTGCGGGCCTGGCATACATACCGTCCGTGTAGTAGCAGCCAGTGATGTGCCTTGGGGATAACCTCTGCGGGGATGTGTTTGACAAGCTGGCGCTCGGTCTGCAAGGGGTTCTTGCTTCCTGTTGTCAGCCCGATGCGTTCGCTCACGCGGAAGATATGGGTATCGACCGCCATGGTGGGTTGATTCCAGATGACCGCACAAACGACATTAGCGGTCTTGCGCCCGACGCCTTGCATCGTCTGCAGTTCTTCAATCGTGTCCGGTACTTCACCATGATAGACCTCCACCAGCCGCTGCGCCATGGCTACTAAGTGTTCGGCTTTCGACCTGGGGTAACTGACGCTCTTCACGTATTCGAACACCTCATCGCTTGTCGCTTTCGCCAATAACTCCGGCGTGGGGTAGGCTTCAAAAAGCGCCGGCGTGACCATATTGACGCGCTTGTCGGTGCACTGCGCGGAAAGCATCACGGCAACCAGCAGTTCGTACGGGTTGCGGTAGTTCAGTTCGCTCTCCGCAACCGGCATGTTCGCCTCGAACCACGCGAGGATATGTTTGAATCGTTCAGACGTTTTCATTTTGAAAAGCCCTTCCTTTTAGGGAAGGGTTTGGGTTAGGCTTCGATAACTCTGACTTAAAAATCGCAATACTTGGGTTGCCTGCTCCTGGACGGACGCGGTCTCGGGGGAGATCTCGCGTTTTTGCAATCGCAGCATCATGATCTGGTATAGTAGAATAAGACTGGCCTCGATGTCACTCATCGTCGGGCGGTCAGTCTTCGCTTTGAGCAGGTTCAGCGAGGGCTTCAGACGAATGATAGCGGCGCGGTACATGGCGTCTTCATCGAGTAGCGAAGCATGCAACTCCTCCATCTCCTCCAGCGCGTTTTTCGCCAACTGCAGATGACCGCTCTCGGTGATGCCTTCGCGGTGCATCATCTCTTTCAGTTCGCGCAACTCCTCATTGCCCTCCGCTTGAGCTGGGAAGGCGCGCAAAAAATCCTCCATCTGCCATAGATAAAGGATATATTCGGCGATATTGTCCTTTTTACTCTTCATCGTCCCAATCGATCTCATCGAGGTAACTGTCACTCATGAAGGTCTCGATGTCTCGGCGGTCTTTCTTCGTCGGACGTCCCAGGCCTCTGTCGCGTACGCCGTTACCTGCCATGCGGGCTAACTCCAAGAGTTCCAACTGCTTCGGATCCGTGCAGTCGCGTAGATATTCCGGCACAAGTTTTGCACCCAAGCGGTTCTCGCTCAGTTGCAGTACCTGGTAGGTGTATGTGATGGGACCCTTGCGCACGGAGAACTGATCGCCGATCTTGAAAGTCCGGCTGGGCTTGATTTGTACGCCTCCCATGGTGATACGCCCGTTCTTGCAGGCGTCCGCCGCAATCGACCGCGTCTTATAGATCCGCATCGCCCATAAATATTTATCTACTCTTACTTCGCTCATTTCCCATTAAATTGGTTCATGGTGCGGTCGATTCCCGCGAGGCAGAAACTCGGAATAATCTCTGTTGTCACTTTGAGGCGCTCGTCGATCTGTTTCTTCTCCTCCTCGGTCCACTCGCCCAGCACAAAATTGATCTGCGTGCCGCGGGTGTATTCATTGCCGATACCGAACCGCACGCGTGCGTACGCGTCCGTTCCTAATACAGATTGTATGTTCCCCAGCCCGTTGTGGCCGCCGTTGGAGCCCTGCTTGCGGATGCGGATGGTGCCGAACGGCAGGTTCAGGTCATCCACGATGACGAGCATGTTCTCGATGGGGATCTTCTCCTGTTGCAGCCAGTACCGCACGGCGTTGCCGCTGAGGTTCATATAGGTAGAGGGCTTCAGCAAGACCATCTCTGCGTTCTTGACCCTGCATCTGGCAACGAACCCGTAGCGCTTGTCCTCCCACTGAGCCCCTACACTATTAGCAAAAACATCGACTATTTTAAAGCCGATGTTATGCCTCGTCTCCTGATATTCGGAGCCGATGTTACCAAGTCCAACGATTAAGAATTTCATTAGGCTTGTTTGCTCTGGCGGGTAGCCTTCACTTCAGCTACGCAAGCGTCTGCCGGGTTGACGAATTTCAGACCCTCGATCTTCACGTCAGCTACAGCGATCTTCTTGCCCAAACCGAGCTCGGTTACATCGATATTGATGCGATCCGGGAAAGCGGTGTAGATACCCTGTACTTTCAGCTTACGCATATCCTGAACCAGCTTACCACCGGCTTTAACACCCTCAGCGAGACCGTTCAACTGAATAGGAATCTCAACTACTACCGGCTTCTTCTCGTCAACGGCGAGGAAATCGATATGCAGCGTCTTGCCGTCAATCGGGTGGAACTGGAGCTCCTTAACGATCGCTTTCGTCTTGGTGTCACCGATGGTGAGGTCAACGATCTGCGTGTCGGGGCTGTAAATCAGTTTACGTACGTCAGCTGCAGCAACGGTGAACGTGCAGTTCAGACCACAGCCATAGATGTTGCAGGGAACCAACTCCTCTGCGCGGAGAGCCTTAGCGGCTTTCTTGCCGTACTCGCTACGAGGAGTACCTACAAGTGCAAATTCTTTCATAAAATTGTTCTTTGTGCCTCGGCACTCCGTTCCTTCGTACTTGGTACTTGGTCACTTCGTACTTTGGCTTGTGTTACTCAATATGGGGCAATAGTTTTCTTTTGTGACGTTGCCCGTATCCCATCACACTTGCCTTTTCATTAAACACCCCTCCTTTTAGGGAGGGGATGGGGGTAGGCTTCCCCCCTTTGTTGTCCACCGAGGAGTCGAACCTCGCTTCTCGGAACCAAAATCCGGTGTAATACCGATATACGAGTGGACACCACATTCACCTTTCAGCGAAAAGCGGGTGCAAAGGTACAACAAAATTTTGACATGACCAAATTTTTTAGCACTTTTTTTGTGTTTTTGCCATTTTTGCCTCTATTTAGCCTCCATTTACGGTCCAATCCCGTTCGCATCTCGTTCGCATTACGGACATCTACGTCCCGTTTTTTTCGGGCTATAACCCCAGATGGATGCGGAAGCGGATGCCCCAAGAGGTCGCCCCGGGTGTGAAACCCCACACGGAATATAAATCGCATACGCGGAGGATATTGCCGATGCCGACACCTACTTCGCCATATAGACCGCCCTGCGGGCTAACGGAGTACAGACCGTCCGGCGGACTGACAGACCGCTGCGCTGACAGATACCCGTAAGCGATCTTCGCTTCGACGAGTTCGCGCAGGTGCAGCCAACGGACACCGGGGATGAGGTTGAAAAGGATGCCCTGGCCGTTCCATTCCGTTTGCAACGCGACGTACTTATCCGCCATCAAGGCTCCGAATGGCTGTCTGGGTGTCGAGCCGCTCGACCCGTGCAAGAACGTGAAACGGTAAGGGTCATAGGCGTAGCCTTGGTTGGCGGATGCCTGCCAGAGCAGGAACGACGGCACGGAGCCGAAGATAGCACCTGCCTGAAACGCATAACTCAGCGTCCCGCCCATGCCTAACCGGGCATGCTGCGTGAGCATCAGGCGCAGATGTGCGTACAGAGAGGAAGTTACCCCCGACCCGGACCAATGCCCGGCTTCCAGACCGGCATACAACACCGGATATCTTCCTGAATAAGCATAGCGGCGCGCGAAGAACCCGTCGTACTTGCGCTCGCCCCAACTCAGACGGGCAATCAGGTTGAGCGACTGATAGGCACATCCGCCTTGCCATCCCGCGCGGATATACGTGCGCGTCTCGATATTCTTACTCCAGTCGGCAAACCAATGGAACTGTATCTGCCGTTGCCGCATGGCGGTATTGACGCACAGCGAGTCGCGATGGAGTGCCTCAAAAGCATATGCCGTGAAATCGAAATTGCCCCATCCCATGGAGTTCTCGCGCAGCAGCCGGTCGAAATCGTCCACCTCGGACCACACATACCGGTCGTTGTACTCCAGCTGCATGTAGTTCCGCCGCGGGGTAGGCAGATTGACGGAGATACGCCCCATGCCTTTGGGCAACCGGTCCTTGAACCCGTAACCCACCGACGCCTCCAGCGAGACGACCTTGGAGAACCGTTCGTTCGTACGGAACGGCAGACCGATATGCACGCCCTCGTGCTTGTTGACCTGCAGGATCTCCTCTATATGTCCTATATCCACCGGTGTGCCGGTAGGGATATAGCCGGTAGCAACAATCGTCGCAAACCATTTCGCCGTACGGATAATCGGCAGACTGTCCAGCGCCGCAAAAGCACTATCGGCGGACAGACCGTCCTGCGGACTGACAGACCGCTCTGCTGACAGACCGCTCGTATGACTCGCTGACAGACCGTCCTTCGGACTGACAGAATTCGCCAGCCGGGTGGTCAGCAATAGAGTGGGGAAGACGGTGCCGGGTTGCTCGCCCTGCACGGCGACATCCAGCAGGACGGAGATCTGCTCGTCGGCAATCGTTCCGTCCGGCGCCAGCGTTTGGCTCAAGTGGAGCGAGTTGACATAGTTCACCGCCACCTCCGCCGGCACGTAGGCATGGATAGACCGCAACGCAAAAGTAGCCGTATCAATCACCATCTCGCCATTGAAAGTGGCATAAAAAGGATTGCGGGTTCGAAAGAAAAGCCTAACCCCGCCCCTTCCCTGAAAGGAAGGGAGACTATCCTGCGAATCATCGATATAATACCTATAATAGAGGTTACCGGACGGCGCCAGCGGAGACAGGAACGCGTGCCCCATGAGGGACACGGAAGGTGCATAGAAATTGAGGTTGCCTTCGCCGCCTATCAGTCCCGAATAGTCGGTCGGCGAGAGGATGAGTGCCTGCGTCATCTGGTCATTGGCGGGCGTGAACTCTTTGCCCTCGGCGCGGAAAGACTGCGTCTCGCGGTAGAGCGGCAGGATAAACGTCGAGTCCTCCTGACTGATCATGCCGCTTTGCAGGCTGCGCCAGAGAGCCCGTCTCAAATGCCGTTTGGAGATATGCGAGACGTATAACTCCTGCGTCCGGCGAAGGACTGCGCTGTTCTCGGGATGCAGCGTCCGGTCATTCTCGGCGCGGTGGTCACGTACCTTCCGCAGTAGTTCCAATGCGGGATTCTCATTCGGCGCCACAACCACTTCGGTCAGTGTCGCCACTTTTTCCCGCATGGCTACCTGCAGCCCTGCCATAGCACCCGGTTCGATCTCAAAACGCTGGGTGTAATACCCCACGGCGGAGAAAACCAACTGCGCTTTCGCCTGCATGTCCACCCGCAAGGCGTAAGAGCCGTTGGCATCGGAGGTCGTACCGATCTTCGTGCCGCGGAAATGAATGTTAACATTCGGGATAGCTTCGCCCGTCGTCTCGTTTACAATCTCCCCGACGATGATGGTCTCGACGGCGAAGAGCCAAGAGCCAAGAGCCAAGAGCCCGAGAAGTACTATGTATCGTAATTTCGTCATTGCGAATGTCGTTATTACGACTGGTTGGCGGGATGACATTTTAATACCGCGTTACGCAGGTCCTGAACGTTCAGATGGGTGTATATCTCTGTGGTCGCGAGGTCTTCATGCCCGAGCAACTGTTGGATGACGCGCAGGTCGGCGCCGTTCTGCAGCAGATGGGTCGCAAACGAATGGCGGAGTGTGTGGGGCGAGACGGTCTTGGCGATACCCGCTTCGGCGCATAAGTTACGCACGATAGTAAAGACCATCGCCCGCGTGAGCGGACGGCCGTAGCGGTTGACGAACGCAAAATCCCGTGCCTCGGGTTTGATGGGCCAATGTGCCCGATCTTGCATCCAATACCCGAACCACTCTTCCGCCACCGGAGAGAGCGGCACAAGGCGTTGCTTGGAACCCTTGCCCTCAATCAGCATATAGTGCTCGTCCATATAGATACGGCTCAGCGGCAGGTTCACGAGCTCGCTCACGCGCAGGCCGCTGCCGTACAACATCTCCATCATCGCGCGGTTGCGATGCCCCTCGTTGGAGGAGAGGTCGATAGCCGCCATCATGCGGTTCACCTCATCCAGCGTCAGTACCGTCGGGATATGTTTGGATTTCTTGGGACCCTCCAACAGTTCCGAAGGGTCCTGGTCAATATAATCTTTGTATAGTAAGAACCGGAACCATGAATGGATACCCGCTAACACGCGTGCCTGCGTAGCTTCGGAGCGGACGGTTTTGAACTGCTCGAAGATAAACTCCTGTAGTTCATCAAAACTCATCTTCACGGCATCCAGATCGTGTTCCTCGGCGTACGCCATGAGCTTGTCCAGGTCCATCTCATAGCCCTCGATCGTGTTCGGCGAATAGCCGCGTTCCAGACGTAGCCACCGGTGGTACTCTTGGCGGATGGACTTGTCGCTCATAGTTTTTTGTTGGGGTTATAGGGCAGTAACGAACCGCCGAAAACGGGGCGGTAAGTGCAATTTTCGCCGCGCGAGTTGCGGTAATAAAGGGTGAAGAGCAGGCTGTCTCCCCGATAGACAAACGAACCGGAGTCCAGAACCTGGATAGATGCCACTTTCCCGTCACCGATGGAGAGGATGTACATCCCGTGCGGAGTGCCCTCATAATCGCGTCCGGCAAGAAAAGTGTAGGGCTGGATGGATGAGGCCTTACCACGACCCTCTCTTAAAGAGAGGAAGGTATATTCGCCTTCCTCCAAAAGACTATCGGGCACGAAGATATCCGACAGATAGAGGTTGTAACCCGTGCCCTCCATCTTGTGGTCTTTATTCAGCGTGAGCCCCTCCGAATAAAGGTCTAACGCCACTACTGCGTATGGCACCGAGTCATAGAAATGACCGTAGATCTCCTGATAAGCCAAGTCATAAGCATCCGGAAACTCCTGCCTTACCACAGGTGTGGAAGGTTTGCAGGAACTCAACGCAAACGCGATGATAGCAAGAAGATAAAGAACCTTTTTCATGCGATTTTCATTTTGCGGGTGGGATACCATGCGGCTACAAAACCCAAAACTAACACAATCACAGCGACCAATACGATATCGACTGCCTGAACTTGAACGGGGTAGGCGGAGATGATATACTCCGCGCCCGAACCCAATTTGAGCCATTCGAAATGTTGCTGGCCCATACATAATAGCACACCGATGACGAGTCCGCCTATCGTGCCGAGTGTGGTGATCAGCCATCCTTCCATCAGGAAGATCCTCCGGATAGTCGGTTCGTCGGCGCCTAAATCCGAAAGGATGCGGATGTCTTCGCGCTTGTCGATGATCAGCATCGAGAGCGAACCGATGCTGTTAAACAGGGCAATGAAGAGGATAAAAACCAGCAGCAGTACCGTCAGCAGTTTCTCTATCTTGAGGATGCGGAAGAAATCCGCCTGTTGCTCATAGCGGTCGAGAACCCGGTATCCGGGACCGAGAACTTTCGCTATCTGAGATTTGAGATTCGGGATTTTTACCCCTTCTCCGGGCTGGATGCGCAGGGCGGATGCTGTGCGCTCGTCGTACTCGAAGAGCCGCTGTGCCAGCGGCAGTGATACCAACATCAACTGGTCGTCGTAATCAATTTGGTTGACGGCAAACGTGCCGGCAATGAAGGCATGCTCGTGCAGCAGCGACAGGTCCGGTCGCATGAGGTTGATACGCTCCGTCCGCCGCGGTGCATAGAGATGAAGTGCCCCCGTGAAATGAGCATTGATACCTATCTGCGCCGCCAGACCCCTTCCTAACACCGCGCGCTCGAAGGCACCGTCCCAAACGGAGTAGAAACCGTCGGTGATGATGGAGTCGATATGTGCCGTTTGTGTAAAAAGCGAATCCACACCCATGACCCGCGCGGGCACTTGATGGTCCTTGTAACGGATGAGAGCGGTCTGCTCCAACTGCATGGAGACGGCCTCGATGTCCTCGCGCGCGTACAAAGAAGCGATGGGCGCCGTGTCGGTGCGCAAGGTGGTGCCTTCCGCCGGAACGACCATCAATGCCGGATCGAACTCCGAGAACATACGCTCTACCAGCACGCCGAAACCGTTCATCACGGATAGCACGCAAACCATCGCCGCCGTGACTACCATCACTGCAGCGGCACTAATGCCGGAGACGATATTTATGGCGTTATGCCCTTTCTTCGAAAATAAATACCGCCAGGAAATATGGGATTCGAGATTAGCCATGCAGCAACTCATCAATGCGCTCCATTCGATCGATAGTGGTATCCAGATGGAAGATGATCTCCGGAATAATGCGCAATTGATGGCGCTCCAATGTGCCGAGTTCACCGCGGAAACGGTGTTTGTTCTCTTCAATCAGCGTCATGGTCTGCTCTACCTTGTCCTGAGGAAAAATAGAGAGATAGATGTGCGCAATAGAGAGATCAGGCGTTACGCGCACTTCGCTCACGGAAATCAGTGTTCCGCTCAGCGTGCGCGCGTAACGCAGAAGGATGTCGCTCATGTCTTTTTGAATCAACCGAGCGATCTTGTGTTGTCTAGTTGACTCCATTAAAATTTGTGGCGACCTTCGTCAGCTACGGTCAGTTTCTTACGACCTTTAGCACGGCGCGCAGCCAATACGCGGCGACCATTTGCGGTTGCCATTCTCTCCAAGAAGCCGTGTTTGTTACGACGCTTGCGTTGGGATGGTTGGAATGTACGTTTCATTGTCTTATTAGTATTTGAGTCCTCTCACGAGGACGGGTTTATACGTCAAAAAGCCTGCAAAATTACTGCTTTTTTTTGATATGACCAAATTTTTTCGCATTTTTTTTGCTTTTGACTGCATTTTTAGTCAAAAACCTCCATCAAAACATCCAGAGAACGGGGCGTTTTCCACGTTTCTACGTGTTCTTCGAAATATGCGCATAGTGCGCGAAGTTGTTTTTGACGCTCTGCGCGGGTGTGAGGTAAAATAGGCTCTTCGCTCATCGCAAAACCTAATTTGGCAGCCAGACCTACCAGAAACGATAAATGAAAATTCTGCGGTTCACCCGTCTCGTCCAGCTCCTGTATGGACTGCGCGATATAATCGAACATCGGTTCGTCGCTCATGGGGTGTCTCAGTACATGATAGAGTACCTCGCTGATGAAGAGCGCGATGGTGCGTTTATAAGGGTCGGTATTGATGGTACGCGGGACAAAAATCAACTGTGCCGTGCGGATAGAACGCTCGTCCGTGGTGAGTTGGAGTATGGAGAGAGGAGTGTATCGGCCGGAGGTGTTCTTCCTTCCTATACCGTACACCATATAATTAATGCGTCCGCCTGCGCGCGTGTAGGTGTGCAAAAGGTGGGCTTTGTCGGAGTGGGGGTGCAACGATAGTACTATCGCGTCAGTCGTGGTGTACATAAAGGCTGTCAATGAGCGCTCCATCGCTCAGACGGTAAGTCTTAAAGAATAGGTCTTTTGGGCAGATAGTGGACTCTATCACCGAGTATGTCGGAATCGAGTCTATCACCTCCGGGGTATAGAAGAATTGTTGTTTCTTCGGTTTGCCGGCGGTATTGAGTACTACGAACGGCGCGCGGCGCATATAGTTATGATCATGCCCGGCGAGCACGAGATCCGTTTCGCCTAAGGCGTGACGGAAGGCGCTATAGACCAATACGTTCGCGCGGCCTTTGCCTACGGATAGCACCGGATGATGCATCATCACGACGATAAACCTTCCGTCCTCTCTCGCCTGCGCCATCGTCTCGCGCAACCAGGTCAGCGTTCTTGTCAGATACACCAGACGGTTCAGCGGGTTGGTATCAATCGTGATGAAACGGATAGAAGGGAGATCGACATAATAACTCGCGCCGGGTACACCTGCAGGTCCGTTGGACGGATGGGCAAAAGCATGCTCCCATACGGGAGATAACTCTTTATGCACCCCCTTCGAATACTCGTGGTTTCCCGGCGTAACGATGACCGGCATGCCATAAAGCGATGAGGCGCTCCATTCGCGAAGGAGTAGTTGATAGTAATAATTCTGCCCCCGATCCATCCAGTCGCCTACCTGCGCGAGCGCTTCCGCTTCGGGTACCCTCGCTGCGAGGGTGTCGTAGTCAGCCTGTGTGAGACGGTTGTGGATGTCGCCAAGGACGAGAATAGTGGTCTTCTCGGGCGTCGTATCTGTCGCGAAAACCGGGAAGGTGTAGTCTTGTGTCACTCCCGTCCAGATGGGCTCTTCGGGCATGCCGAACCACGCCTGCCAGCGGAGGGCGCAGAGTACTGCGCCGCCCGCTAACAGAAGGGTTAGGAACACTATGTAGCCCCACTTGCGCATTAGAACGGCAGGTCGCTTGTACCGTCGCCGGCAGAAGCGTCAAAAGGATCTACATTCACCGGCGCACTCTCTACCGGAGCTGCCGCAGGTGCTGCAGCCGGTTGGGCCGGAGCTGCAGCCGGGGCTGCCGGAGCAGGAGCGGCTGCGGCTTGCGTGGTGTCACCCTGTTGGATGCGCCATGCACGGATAGAGGTGTACCAACGACCGTTGAACTCGCGGCTCTCGATATCGAAACTAACGGTTACCAACTGATCTACATCGCATGGGTTCTGCTTGATACGCTCCTCTCCGAACACCTCGAAATGTACCTTACGGGGGTACTGATCCAGGGTCTCGAGTACGTACGGCTGTACTTTCCACGGGTTGCCGTTACGGCCTATGCCCTCTTGGGCGGGCAGTACTTGGATGATTTTTCCTACTACTTCCATTTCTTTAAACTTTCAACTTTTAACGTTCAAACCTTATTCGCCTTTAATAGCTGCTACACCAGGAAGTACTTTGCCTTCGATTGCCTCGAGAAGCGCACCACCACCGGTGGAGATATACGAAACCTTGTCTGCCAGACCGAACTTGTTGACGCATGCTACGCTGTCGCCGCCACCGATAAGGGAGAAAGCGCCTTCTGCGGTTGCTTCTGCAATTGCGTTACCTATTGCGCGGCTGCCGTCGCAGAAGTTATCGAACTCGAACACACCTGCAGGACCGTTCCAGAGGATGGTCTTAGCGCCCTTGATGGCGTTTGCGAAGTTCTCCTGCGCCTCAGGACCGGCATCCAGACCTTCCCAGCCCTCAGGGATGGCGTTGGACGGGAATATTTTTTTGTTAGCATCATTGCTGAAGCTGTCGCCGCAGATAGCATCCGGAGCGAGTACGAGCTCTACGCCGTTCTTCTTGGCCAACTCCTCTACGCCTAATGCTACATCCAGCTTGTCGAGCTCGACGATAGAGCCGCCGATCTCGCCGCCGTGAGCTTTAGCAAACGTATAGGTCATACCGCCGCAAAGGATCAGTTTATCTACTTTGCCCAGCAGGTTCTCGATGATACCGATCTTCGAGCTTACTTTCGAACCGCCCATGATAGCTACGAACGGACGTTTGATATCTTTGAGGATAGCATCAACAGCAGCTACCTCTTTCTCCATCAGGAATCCGAGCATCTTGTTGTCTGCATCGAAATAATCCGCGATGACAGCGGTCGAAGCATGCTTGCGGTGAGCCGTTCCGAAAGCGTCCATCACGTAGCAGTCTGCGTACGAAGCAAGAGTCTTAGCGAACTCTTTCTGGCGTTCTTTCATCTCTTTCTTGGCGGGCTCGTAAGCGGGATCCTCTTTCTCGATACCTACGGGTTTGCCTTCCTCCTCCGGATAGAAACGGAGGTTCTCGAGCAACAATACCTCACCCGGTTTGAGGGCGGCTGCCTGTGCCTGTGCTTTCGCGCAGTCTTCAGCAAACTGAACCGGACGACCCAGCGCTGCAGCTACTGCCTCTTTGATCTGACTAAGGCTGAACTTAGCCTGTACTTTGCCTTTGGGTTTGCCCATGTGGCTCATGATAATCAGCGCACCACCTTCATCCAGGATGTGTTTGAGGGTTGGCAGCGCACCGCGGATACGGGTGTCGTCTGTGATCTTTCCGTTCTCGTCCAGTGGCACATTGAAGTCCACACGTACAATCGCCTTCTTGCCGGCGAATTGATAATCTTTGATAGTCATAATGTGATATTTTATTTGTTATTTGTAATGTATCTTTTCTTTACCAGTCGACGGAGTTCAACCTTCCGCGATACACATCGCTATAAGTGGTATTCCTGTCTTGTCCGCCGAAGAGGTATATATTGTTGTCGCGCACGATGGCGCTTTGTTTCTGTCGTGCCTGATAGACTTCGGGTAGTTGGTTTTTGGTACTGTCTGCTTTGGTCCAGGTTAACCCTTCGTCCGTAGAGATGAGTATGTCGCGACCGAAATAACTCATCTTGTCGTCCACGCCGCCGAAGAGCAGCATCCGGTTGTTGTACCACACGACCGAGATACCGGTCATGCTGGTGAACTGCGGTCGGTCGATGGAGAACTCCTCCATGCGGTACTGTCCTTCGGGCGTCGGATGCTCCGAGTACTCTAAGTGCCATCGGGTGTTCAGACTCTTGCCGTTCTCCGCAAACCCGCCGATGATCATCGCACGCTCCCGACCGCTGGGGCTTTGGAAACAGATAGTGGCAAAATCGCTTACGGGAAACTCCTCCATCGGTTTCAGACCGCTCAGGTGCAGCCCCTCGTCGTCGAAGGTTGCCAGCTCGTATTTCCATCCCTCTTTCTGAGTCAGTACCCACACTTCCTCGTTCCAGTAGAGCAGCATTGTCACCACCTCTTCGCTGACGGGAGTAGCGATCCATGTGATACCATCCGTAGAGGTGTAAATCGTCTGCTCTTGCGCGTAGTAGAGGGTCTCGCCGTCGGAGATGATCTGCCGCACTTTGGTACCTGCCGGCAGACCTGTAGGTACCTCTTCCGGCCCCCAGTTGGAGCCGTCTGGAGAACGATAGACTTTGAGCTCAAAACCGTTGGAGACGATCATCACAAAATCGCCGTTTTGCTCCACCACGCGTTGCTCGGCGTCCTCCGCTACTCCGAAGCCGTCGAAGATCTTCTCCCATGTATAGAGGTCCGGATCCACCTGATGAACTGTCGGACGGATCTCATAAACCTTGGTGTTCGTCTTGTCCGCGGAACGGATTGAGAGATATATGGGGGTCTTGGTAAAGTCGAGCGTATCATATCCCGTGAGCAGGCAAACGGTGTCCGGGAAAATGAGGGACGAGGCGCTCGGCGTAGCCGCAAATACGAACCGCGGTACTACGCGGTGCAGATCCGTCCCGTAGAGCATCGAGTCCTTGTTCCATACCAGACCCGTGTCCAAACGCTCTTCCACGGTGAAGACCGCTTGAGCCAAACCCGGCATGGTGTCCACTTTCGCAAAAGAGAAAGCGTTCAGCTTCGCTACGGAGGAAGGAGCGGTGGTCGAGCTGGAATTATCGCATCCGAGAAGTATTATCGCAAAAAAACAAGTAATTATGTATAAAAATTTGCGCATGTTAAATATTTTTTGTAATTTTGCACCGCATTGAGCAAAATGCTCGGGTTTATTAGTCAAATTTATTTATTACTCTATGTTGTTTGAATCACAAATTCATGATCTTTTAATGTGGCTTCCTTGGTGCCGTATTCGTCGCGAGCAGGCATCTCTTCGAGCCATTGTGGAGCAGCAGCGCCGAATGATGAAGCCGGAGGAGGTCGCTTCGCAGTCTGAGTTGATCATGCGTCAGATCGAGCAGATGACGGCTTTCCGTGAGGCGAAGACCGTGATGCTTTATTACCCTATCCGCAACGAGGTGGATCTGCGTCCGTTGCTCGCCAAGTATGAGGGTCAAAAAACGTTTCTTCTTCCTGTTACCCATCGCCACTCGATGGAGGTGCGTCCTTATGAGGGAGAGGAGATGATGCGCAAGGGGTATTTGGGAGTTCCCGAGCCGCAGACTGCTACCTATAAAGGACCCATTGATTTGATTCTTGTGCCCGGTGTCGTGTTTGATAACCATTGCCATCGTATAGGTCGTGGAGGTGGTTATTACGACCGGTTCCTCGCTCGTCAGTCAGCTAAGAAGGTGGGCGTCTGCTACTCCTTTCAGTTGCATAAGCACACTATCCCGCACATGTATAACGATCGGAGGATGGATCGTGTGGTCACTCCTCAGTCAACCATTGGATAGTAGGCTGGCTGTCTTGTATTCGTTTAAGCTCTCTGTCGGTTTCGGCGGAGAGTTTTCTTTCGCCTTTGCGGTAGTAATAGATCACGCCGTATAGCTGGCATTTCATCATCTTCGCATACGGCAGTTGATCCTTATAGTACTCCTCCACGAGGTTCCATATATTCAGTATGATGGCGTCCGCTTGTGCGCGCAGAGGCTCCAGATCGCCGTGCACACGCTCGCTGTTCTGGATATGAAACGTATGTTGGCGTTGGTGCTCGCAGAAGATGTCGTAGTGCACCTTCACTTTGTTGATGGCGGGGTTGTAGATCGGAAAACCGCCATTAGCCATACGTTTCTGCTCGCCTTCGATGATCTTCTTTCCCCATTCCAAAAGGTACTCCTCTGTCGATAGATCCGGCACGATGTGCTGGTGAGGATCCAGACCGTAAAGCAGTTTCTGCTCTTTCTTGATCTCCCCGCGGATGACGGAGAGGTTGAGCACCTGAATGAAATGCGAGATATACATTCGCGCGTTCTGAACGATATGGCGGTACTGCTTGTTGGCGTTCACGGTGGAGGCGTAGTTGTCCTTGGATTGCATCACGATGTTCTCAAACTGTACTAAGAACCGCTGCGCTTCACTTAGCATCTTGTACGGTATAACCTGCTCGGTGTAGTCGGCTCCCTGCGCGCGTTGGATTGCGTTCTGCAGTGCGTGAAGGCGAGCTAAATCCGTGTTGGGTAATCGACGATAAGGCATCTTGTTATTTACGATTTAAACATTTACCATTTGTTCATTTAACTCTTTCTGGTAGCGAGTCTCTCTGCTAACTCGCGGAGGGTCTCTGTCGCGTCGTTCTGCGGCAGCTTGTCCAGCTGAGCGAGGGCAAGAGCGGTCTGCTCCTCCATCACCGCTTCGCTTGCTTCGCGTACACCCAGACGGGTGAATATCTTCGTCACGGCAGCAATCTTCTCTGCATCGCGGTCGGTCGCCATCATCCATTGCAGCAACTCCGCGCGGCTCTCTGCGTCTGCCGTCCCTAAAGCGGTGAGAAGAAGGAAAGTCTTTTTGTTCGCACAGATGTCGCCGCCGATAGCTTTGCCGAAAGTCTTCGGATCGCCGTAAACGTCGAGGATATCGTCTTGGATCTGGAACGCCAGACCGATGTGCAGACCGTACTGGTAGAGTGCCTCTTGTTGCGACTCATTCGCTCCGGCTATATAGCCGCCGATCTTCATCGCATATGCCAAAAGCACGGAGGTCTTCTTCTCTATCATCATCATGTAATCCTCGATGGTCACGTGACTCGCGTGCTCAAAATCCACATCGTACTGCTGACCCTCGCACACGCCGGTAGCCATCTCGTTGAACATCTCCAATGTCCTTTGTACTTTGTCACTTGGTACGTTGGCTATCAGCTTGTACGCCTCAATGAGCATCTGGTCGCCCGAGAGGATAGCTGTGTTCTCGTCCCATTTGACATGTACCGTCTCACGGCCGCGACGCACGGACGCTTTGTCCATCACGTCGTCGTGCAGCAGGGTAAAGTTATGGAATACCTCCAAGGCTAACGCAGCAGGTATTACATCGTCTATCACGCCGCCGTTCAGCAGACCGCCGTTGATGATCGTCTCTGCCGCTAAAATCGTCAAGGTCGGACGCAAACGCTTGCCGCCGGATGCCAACGCGTACTCGATAGGCTCGTATAACCCTTTCGGCTCCTTCTCCCAATGTAGGGATTCTATCGCTTTGTTGATATCAATCATTTTTATCTATATTCAGTCAACGAAGTGGTCTTCTATAATATCTGTCAGCACATCCTTGATGTCGAGTCCTGCCGCGCGAACCTGCTGCGGAATGAAACTCGTGGCGGTCATACCCGGCGTAGTGTTTACCTCTAACAGATTGATCTGATCGCCGGTGATGATCCAATCGACGCGGATGATTCCCTTGGCACCGATGATATCGTATAGACGCAGGGTCTCGGCTTGGATCTTGTCGCGGATAGCGTCAGGAATACGCGCCGGCGTAATCTCGTCCACTTGCCCTTTGTATTTGGCGTCATAATCGAAGAACTCATTCTTCGTTACGACCTCCGTAATCGGGAATGCCACCGCTTTCTCTTTGGTCTTATACGCACCGCAGGTCACTTCCGTACCCTTCATGTACGACTCGCAGATCACCTCGTCTCCCTCTTGGAAGGCGCGCTCGATGGCGGGATAAACATCCTCTACCGTCTTCACCTTCGTGCAGCCGAAAGACGAACCGCCTACGTTGCTCTTGATAAAACACGGCAGTCCTAAGGTGTCGGCTATCTTCTGCGCATTGGGCCATTTCTGGCCGGCACGAAGCATGAGACTGTTCGCTATATGAAAACCGAAATAGGAGAGATAGTGGTTGCAGGCGTATTTGTTAAACGTCAACGCTGCGGCCAATACTCCGCAGCAACTATACGGCAGACCGATCATGTCCAGGTATCCCTGCAGAATACCATTCTCGCCCGGCGTGCCATGGATAGTGATATACGCGAAGTCGAACGTGTGCTTCACGCCCCCGCGCGTAAAAGAAAAATCATTCTTATCAATCGGGCAACCATCTTCTGTATGCCACTCTTTCCCCTTCAGTATGACAATGGTAACGTCATAACGCTCCTTGTCCATGAAGGAGTATAAACCCGCAGCGGAACGCAGCGACACCTCGTTTTCGCTGCTGTCCCCTCCGGCAATAATTGCTATTTGTCTTTTCATTATATATAATTTTCAATTTACAAATTACGAATCACAAATTTGTCTCTCCCCCTTCACGGGGAGCTGGCAGGGGCTATTTCTTCGTCGCTTCTATCTTGACGTGCCCGTTTCCGGTGATGGAATAACTCTGGAATGTCCCGATCCCCATCATATTGGCGTCGCATACCATCTTGCCGTCCGTAAGTGTGACGGGTGGGTAGGAAAGCGCCATCTGCAAGGACGCCAGTTCGTTTGAATAACTAACGGAGTTGTTTTCCAGAGTCAGCTGGTTGCCGGTCACGATGGCATGGATCGAGTCTTTCTCGCCATAAATGGCACCCACGATGGCCACTTTGTTTTCTTCCTCTTCTTTGACAATCTCGAAGGATCCTTCTCTGTCCAGAGGCAAGGAGTGGATTTTTACTCCGGCTGCAAAGATGTCCAGGTTTCCGGTAGAGATGTAGTCGTATTCGCCTACAAAGGCATCCCTCGAATTTTCAGGACTCTTCTCTTCCGGTTCATCGGACGAGCAAGAAACCATTCCCGGAAGGAAAATCACTACCATCAGAGGAAAAATCGCTGCCCTCTGTATGTATTTTCGTACTCCCATATTATTCCTAATCTAAAATCGGCTGCAAAGTTACTAAATTTTTTTCACATACGCAAGCGCGCGCGCATTTTTCTTTATTTTTATGCTTTAAAGACTACTTTTCCCTTTTTTCCGTTTGTATTTATACCGCTCCTCTACTATGTATATAATACTGTCCTATACCTATCCAATACCTATTCAAAACGCAAATACGGCGATACTCTTTGTATCTCTTCCTCCGTCATTTCCGGCAGCGCGCGCAGATCCTCTATGGACTCCAGCCGTACCTTCTTTCTGCGAAGCGTATAGATCGCCTTCGCCTGCTCGTACCGTATATAGGGATGTCGCTGCAAGCGGTCGATAGAACATTGATTGACATCCATTCGTTGTACTGCCTCCACGTCCGCCGTGAAGCGGTATAGTAAGGTATCCAGACTCAGTCTTTCGAACACCTCATCCTTCAGCTGCTCCGGGCTGTAGAACCCTCCCAGACGCTCCCGATATTGCACGATCTGCACCGCCGTGTAACGTCCGATTCCCCGTATAAGTTGCAACTCCGCTGTGTCACAATGATTGAGGTCCAGAATCGTGTCTTTCTTCACCCGCGGCGCAAAAGACTTCATCCCCACGGAGTCCCGCCACAGCGAATCGGCTTTTCGCATCGAGTCCCATCGTGCCTGCCGCTCGATCTTCCATTGCTCATGGCGTATCGAATCCGCCATAAAAAAAGAGTCATAACGCGCCTCCCGGTCGGCTTTCCATTGTACGAATTGCATCGAATCTGCCTGCCTGATGGAGTCTCTTCTTTCCGCCCAGGGCTTTTTGGTCGGTTTCTTCTCCTCTTCATCCTCCTGTACTGGCCATACGGCCATCACAATCCATGCGACGAGGGCTAAACCCAAAAGGATAGCACCGGCTTTGCGTTGTTCTGGGGCAAGAATCATAGGATAATACTCTCTACTATGCCATCGGCAAGATGAGTGGTGATATGTTCTCCCGGAGCGAGCTCGGCTACGGACCGAACGACCTTTCCGTCCTTCGTCAGAAGCGAGTAGCCTTTGCGATAAAACACCTCCGGGTTGCAGGCCGCAAGGCGTTGTTCCAGTAACTCTACGCGATGGCGGCGAAGCATAATCTGCCTGTCCGCCGTCCGACGGAGCCGCACAAAGAGGTCCGCAATCCGCGTGGCTTGTGTCTCCATCCGATGAATCAGCCATTCGGCAACGGCGGTAGGTGTCTTCAGTGCCTCATACGCCACCAGATCCAAAACGGAAACATCCCGCGTATGGCCGATGCCGGTCAATATCGGCAACTCGAATTGCGCGCAAACGGCGCAGAGCTCGTAGTTATCGAAGCATGACAGATCCGATGTCGCGCCTCCTCCCCGGATGATCACGACAGCATCAAAGACCGGCTTTGCTGACTGATCGCTAACGCAGACAGAGATCTCTTCTAACGCTGCAATAATCGACTTTGGCGCTCCGTCGCCCTGCATGGTCGCACCGAAGAGGGTCGTCTCGAACCCATACGGACTGTGCTCTAACTGATGTCTGAAATCCTCATAACCGGCGGCAGAAGGCGAAGAGATAACCGCAATCTTCCGAATGAGCGTCGGTAGCGGCAGGAGTTGTTGCGCCTCGAGAAGACCGTCTTTCTCCAGCTGCGCAATCGTCTGTTGCTTGAGCCGCGCGATGTCCCCGATAGTGAAAGTAGGATCGATGCCTACGATAGAGAGACTCAGTCCATATACCGGATGAAAATGCACCTCGCACTCTATCAGCACCGACATCCCTTTTTGCAGTGACATGCCGGTCTCCGACTGAAAATACGCGCAGAGCATCTCTTTCGTTCCCGCCCAGAGCGTCGCACGCATCTTGGCGCCCTGACCGCCTGCAGAAGGCGCGTCAATAAGATCCAGATACATGTGCCCCCCGCGCTCCATGAGCGAACTGATCTCCGCCTGAACCCAGTAGGTCGCCGCGAGGGACGAATCCAACGCCTCGCCTATCTCAGCGCATAGTTCGGAGAGCGTGTATCGGATCATAGAGAAGAGAGATTAATGGTTGGCGGGATCGCAGAGAATACAATGTTCCTGAGGCTGGAAGCCGAAGAGGAAGGTCACGCGGAGACCTACAGAGAGGTTGCGAACCCAGTGCTTGGATGCGTCTTGAGTTGAGAACACATGCTCCGCCGAGTAGGTCGAGAAGTCATAGATCGACTCCATGGGGGTGTCGTAGAAGACTTTATTGCCCTCCGGACAAATAGAGAGCAGCCCGCAGTCCACGAACCCTGCTATACGGATCCTGCCGTCCAAACGGTCCGACGGCCGCGAGCGGTAGTTCTTGATACTCTGCCGCGTGTTATACTCGTAGCCTATCTCCGCATGTGCGGCAAGGTCGAACTTCAGAGCGAGTCGTTCTCCCTTTCGCTCGAGGGGTACGTCTTTGCGGAAGCCATGGTTATCCATCTCCTCCCATA
Organism: uncultured Bacteroidales bacterium; assembly: GCA_900317885.1. GTDB lineage: Bacteria > Bacteroidota > Bacteroidia > Bacteroidales > Paludibacteraceae > Colicola. The sequence goes on from ONIM01000002.1 coordinate 133,770, forward strand.
TACCTACATATCGCTCGTACTTGCCCGATGTCGAGACGTTCATCGTCTGACGCGTATTGCCCCAGAACGCGTATCCTGCATGCAAACCCGCCAGGAAATAGCCGATGCCGCGGGAGCCGAAGAAATAATGACCTACGTATAGAGGAATACGTCCGTATAGCTGCTGCGAGATGTCCTGTCGGTCCGCAAAATGATGCTTGAGAGTGAACTCCGTCGGATATACTCCCGACCAGGTATCTACCATGTGTTCGTGGTAGATAGAGGTGTCGGCGATGTTTGTGAAGACCTTCTGATAAGCGACGCCTACGCCGGTTTGGATGATCAATCCGGAGTACTGGTACTCGTATAGGAAGTGCAGCCCGATCAGACCGCCGCCGGGTGTAGTCTTGGCGGCCGGCATAGAGGAGAAGAAGGTGCTCCATCCGCCATCTACCGAGAATCCTATCAGGTGATGCGAACCCGAATACTCCGAGGCATGCAGACCCATGAGCACGTCCGTCTGGTTCTCTACGTCTTTGGTAGAGAACCCTTTCGCTTTGCCTAACTCATACTCGCTCTGGCCGGAGACCGAGTATCGCCGCTGCGCCCATCCGATGGAGGCAAACAGACAAAGCGTCAGAAGGAGGATATATCGCAGTTTGGACATTTTTGACTTACTAATACTTTGATTGCTCTATAGGGTTCTTCGGGGGTGTCGTTCGACCATAGTTGGACGATATACAATCCCTCGACTGCCGGGATGGCTACAGGGGTGACAGGCGCGCGGAAGACGCCTTCGGTGACAAACGCTCCTTCCGAGGTCGTGACGCGGTAAGTTCCGTCTTTGCGCGAGAGGATATGAGCTGTCGGATTGCCTACTACCAGGCAGGTCGGCGTGACAGCGAGATAACCCTTGCGCGGTGCGAAGTCATCGACGATCGGATTGGCTACCGCTACGACAGGGCAGGTCGGGAACGCTTCTTTCTCATTCGGACGGGTGAGCTCAACGTGGTACTCCGCACCGACGTTTAGACCCATCGGCAGGTAGAGATAGGGCTTGGTTTGGCCTACGAGCAAAGAGTCACCCTCAAACCACTGATACTCGGCCCACTGGTATCCGCCGTTATATGCAGAATCCAGAAGGGCTATCACATCGCCGTAACGCTGCTCGGTGATCCATCTCGGATAGGACATAGTAACCTCGATGGGGAAGTGCATCAGGCTGTCGGAGAGACATACGCCGTTCTCGAAGGTTACTACCGCATAATACTTATCCGGACGCGGATACTCTTCGCGGATGTCAATACGCGGAGTGGGGATATCTAACTCATACTCCTCGCCCGCAATCAGTCCTGCCGCCATAGGTATCTGCTCCTGGTTCACGAATCCTGCCTCTTGCGCCACTGAGTCGTAAATGACGTTATATAAGATCGGTTGGAACTCTCCTTGATAGCGGTAACGCAGGGTATAGGTATAGTCGGCGCCTGCGTCGTTGACGCAAACCGGTTCGGGCACGAGCGTGACCTCCGTATGCGGGATCGTGACGAGCGTGAGACGATAATCAACCATGCATCCCCACGCGTTCTCACGCCGCTCCAGATACGCATCCGGTTCCGTCAGGATGCGGTCGAAGAACCGGTATTGCTCGCCGATACAGATCGTATCCGTCCATACGGAGTCCGCACTCGGACCGATCACCAGATGCAGGTACATCACGGAGTCGCAATGACCGATAGTAGTATGGGTTCGCAGGGTGTCGAAGAACTCCCGCGGCTGGCTCCAATGACGCGAGTCGGCTATCTCGGCGTTATAACTCTTGCCGTTCCACTCAAACTCGTCGCCCAGACACTTCCGCTCCTCTACCGGTATCTCGTACGGCTGATCGACGAAGACATGGAGATAGTAACTGGAGTCGCAACCGTTGACGGTTGTACCATGAATCGTGTCGTGCAGATGGGTGGTGACAAGGGAAGAATACGTGTTCCCGTTGAGATCCCATTCAAACTCATCGCCTGTACAGATCGCGGTGTCGGTGTAGAAATGATAGGACGGCGCGATATGCAGATACAGGGTATAGGTTGAGTCGCAGCCGCAACCCTTCGTCTTGAGGCTGTCGTAATACAGGAAGTCTCCCGGCGTGTCGCCCGGGATGAAGGAGATCGGTTTGCCGTCCGCGTCGCGCAGGGCGAGCGTGTGCTCCTCCGTCTCGCCCGGACTGATCCAGCGATAGACGTCATCCATCTGGCATATTGTATCGTATTCAACGAGCGATTCTCCGTAGAATGGCGCGAACGTCAGGTCGAGATGGTACACATCGCCGCAGGCGGACAGATCGTCCTTATAGATAGCCTCTACGTATTTCAGACCGCCTCCATGGTAATAAATCGTCTGGTAGTGCCATTGGAGCGTGTCGTTCATACAGAGGACGGTGTCATAACTCCAGTATCCTGCCGGCAGAATCTCCAGGTATAGCACATAGACGGAGTCGAACATCTGCCTGCCGACAGTATAGTTGACGGAGTCGTAGTAGAATCCGGTATGTTCGCGGTTGAGGTTCATCCGTCCTCTCCAGTTATAGGCGGTATTGGAGCATACGGCGGTATCAAAGCGGAACTCATAGGTCGGGAAGACACGGACGGTGTCATGTACGATGGAGTCGCAGCCCGAAGCCGTCCTCAGCGTGTCGATAAAGAGGTACTCGCGCATAATACGTCCCTCTGCCTGCGAGTAGTCCACCGGCGTACCGTCGTCGTAGTAATGGAACTTCTCGCCGGACACAGGCTCTAATGTGTGTTGGCGGGCGTAGGTGTCTCCGCCGAAATGCCAGGTGGTGTTGTTATCTCCGATTGAGTCGGTCAGATAGGTATATTGTACCTCGCAGATGGTCACATGTACGTAATGGGTACTGTCACAGCCGTTGACGGAGGTGTTCACTACCGAGTCGTAGTGATGGGTGCCTTCCGAGCGGTTGATATAGACTACCCGCGGATAGAGAACCTCCAACTCGGCGGGCGTGATGCCGGCGGCTTCGTAGTCGAAATCATAGCCGACGAAGAGCGTTTTCGGCGCAGTAAAATGCGAGACGGTGTCGTTCGACGCCAGGCTCACATAATCCTCCAGATGGACATATCGGTTGTTATACGTCGGATGGATCGTCAGAGTAAGCGTCCAGACGCTGTCGCATCGTACTTGTTTCGCGATGCCGGTTTTGGGATTCGTGTAGATCGTATCCGTCCGCATGCTATCAACGACAATCACCTCTCCGTGTTTATCCGTAGGGATCGTACTTACCGCCTCTCCGTCGATGAACAGCCGGTGCTCCACGGCGTTGTCATTCGGCATGTGGCCGGACCAGGAATAAGGTGCTCCCTGGCATATCTTATCCGCCTCGCTAAACGTGTAGCTCGGGTACGAAGTCAGGCGAAGCACATAGATGGAGTCGTATCCTAATTCCGTCTTGAGGCTGTCGTAGTAGGTCTTCTCCTGATAGGGTGCCGGCAGGTCGGCTATAGTGATAAGGGTGTCCTGTCCTGTGATCGGGCTGGTGATCGTCCAGGAGTACGTACCGCAGTTGGCGCAGCTGACGTCATAAGTGGTGTCGCGGAAGGTCTGACCTACCAGCAGGCGGAGGGTGCGAACCGAGTCGCAACCATGCGTGCCCACCAGCGTCGTCGTCAAGGAGTCCACGACGATAGTCGGACCGCTCGGACATACGACTACCGGCAAGTGGTCGGGGTTGTCAAACTCCGCCTTCTCGCCGGCATAGATACGCATCTGATGCGCTACTTCCCAATGGATGGTATCTTCGCTGGACATCTGCCGCGGGAAGGTCTGATCATAGGTCGGCAGCACGACGAGCGTGCGGTGGATGATCGAGTCGCAGCCATGGATCGTGGTCAACGGGTCCTCTAACTCGTACGTGCCCGGCGTGTTGACAGGCTGCAGATGACGCGTGTTCCATTCCTCATGACCCGGGGTGGACCAGTCGTAGTAGGCTACGCTGCCCAATACCTGGCAGACCGTATCGTTCGCTTCGCGCTCGTCGAGGTAGATAGGATACACCTTCACGCGGTGCAGTACCATCGAGTCGCAGCCATAGATCTTCGTCTGGTCGTGTATCGTTAGTTCGTACGCCTGACCGGGCGTCCACCGGTTATCCGGCGTGTTATAATCCGTGCCGTAGAAATGGTAGATCTCATTGGCGCAGACGAAGGTGTCCTTGCGCTCGGCGATATAGGTGGGATGCACTGCGAGCGCAAAAGTGAGAATCGAGTCGCAGTCGTAACGCGACTTCAACTCCCGCCGGGTAGTGTAGGTAGGCGTGTTGATGAGTTTGCCGATCTTGCCCGCTGGGATCTCTCCCTGCCATTTATAGCCGTAGTAGAGCGTGTCCTGCCATGAGACGGAGTCGTCGTCGCATATCTCCCGTACGGTCGGTATCTCGTAGGGCTTGCCTACGGTCAGACGCAAGACGCATATCGAGTCGCACCGGCAGGAGGTGCGCATCGTGTCGTAATAATGGAAGATACCGTCGCGCGTGACAGGGATGGCGTTGAACTTGGAATGACCCTCCCAGGCGTAGGTCTGCGCTGTGTTGGCAGGATCCCAGCAGATGGTGTCGTACGTCATCTGGTCATGATAAACGGTATCGATATAGAACGTCACCTCGTCCTCAAACGAACACATCTTCCCGTACTGCCCGTAGTCGTTATAGCCGTAGATATCGACCGTGCCGGTATAGACGTAGGGGGTGTTGCACCGCTTGCCGTTGGAGTCAAAGAACTGCGTGTAGTTCTCGTTGGTGTACGTATAGGTCTTACCTTGACATACGTGGATCGTATGTTCCTGACCGGCATCGCTGACGAATTGCAGGTGGAGGATATTCCGCACGCTGTCGCATTGGCCTCCCGGGCATCGCTCGCAGGGGTTATAGCGCACGGTGTCGCGGAAGGTATAGAGCGAGTCTTTCTTCATCGTGTTGGCGTCGAAGACCGCTATCAGACGACCCGAACCCGGCTCGCGCCATTCGTAGGTACTACCCATGGACATACATTGGTTCTGCCGCTTGGTGTTGGTATAAAGACGCATCACTTTCAGATGCAGCCGCATCACCGAGTCGCAACCGTTATAATCCGGACAATACGGGCGGAACTCGTCGAAATCCGGAGCGTTCATACATTCTACGGCGCGCAGCGTGTCGTAGAGTACGGTGTCCGCCTTCGGCCAGCTGTTGTTACGGCTGTACCGCTCAAAGAACCGTCCGAAATTCAGGTACTTCGTTCTTTCTTCGCAGACTACCGTGTCCTCCTCTGTATAGTACCGGGGACAGACGTAGATCTTAATCGTGCTCAGCGAGTCGCAGCCGTTGCTGGAGATATAGTGGCGTTGGAAAGTATGGGTACCCAAACCGATGTTGTACTTCCATTTATCGGGGTTCACCGTCCCGGAGGTAGTGGCGATAAACGAGGTGTGGTCTTTTTTCGTCGGGTCGTATTGCGAGAGGTCGCTCTGCGAATAAAGACTGTCGTAGAAGAACTGCAGCGTGTCTCCGATACAGATGGCGCGCCAGGTGGTGTCGTTGTACTGGCGGAGAACACGCACGATCGTATTGAACGTGTCACGCTCCCATTTCTCCTCGGGGATGTCGCAGAAGAGAGGCTTGCGCAGCAATATTCCGCGCACTTCGAAATCTTCATAAGGCGCGTTGTTCTGCTTGATAGGCAGCAGGTGGAACTGGTGGCTCAACTCCGGACGCGGTACATCGGCGGAGAGCTGCTCCAACGGATCGAAATACGAACTGCCCTGGATCGTTCCCTCTATCTCCCATTTTACCTTGTACCAGTTATTGTAGGTCTTGATCGGGAATGTCAGGATCGTGCTGTCGCAGACGAAGACGGAGTCTAACTCATATCGGTCGTTGTCCTTCAGCACCTTGTCCAGATACCATCCGCCTTCCGTCGGGCTGACGCCCTTGGCATTCCAGTTGGAGCGGTTGCTGTTGTGATGCACGTTGTACTGCGGACCGTCGTCGAGTAAGAACAGCGAGTCTTGCTTCGGCGTGAAGTCATAGCCGACAGGGTAGAGGTAAGCCAAAGCCTCGTCTATACCGTACATGTAACCCGAGAAACACTTGCTCGGAGCCGTGATGACGTGTTGACCCGAGGGAATAGTGTATGTGTTCTGAGAGTAGGCAGGATTGCCGGGAACGGTCTTCCACCCGGTCGTGATTGGCTGGTTATCGATCTTGATGGACCCCGTCGCGGAGCTCAATGCCCATAGGTTCAATTCGTGAACGAACGTACCTAATCCTCCGTCAAAAGTCTGAACAATAGTGGTGTCGGTCAGAAACTCCAGCGGCGGAATAAGCGTCATGGAGGGGTTGCCGGGCAGGTGGTCCACGCCGTAAGCGTCGTACCAGGTGTTCATTCCGGCACTACTCGAAAAGAGATATACCTGTATAGGCTTGTCGGAGGTGACGTATAACGAAGACTCTTGCGGGTTCTGATTATTGACGGGCTGCGTCATGACCTGAGAAAATACATCTCCGGAATTAAGCGTAGCAGGCGTGTTGGGCATGTTTATATTGTTACGCTTCACGGTTACTACCGTGTTGTCCTCCAGAGCCACGCAGCGCATCACGTTCATCTGCATGTTCTGCGCTGTCATCGGTATGATAAAACTCTTTCCCCACTTCGTTACCGGCAGCAACTGATCGTAGGCATGATTCGTACTCAGACCGCCTCGATAAGGTACCAGACCGTCCTGGTTACCGCTCCATACAGCTATCGGCTGGTCCGCACAGATGGTCGATCCGGATAAGTCAATATTAGTCGTCAGATCGTCCGGAGCATGAGGCATGGAGCGAACGATATAGATCTGCTTCGAACCGTTTAAAGCGACGCTTAGCTGCTGCGTGTTTCCCTTGCGGCTGTTCACCTTCAGATTCAGGGTGACGTTCGTCACGCCGGGTTTCGTGGACATGAGGACAAACTCCGTTGCCGTATTGTCTCCTTCCGCATTGAGCACCATATACTCCGTGCCGAGCGCCTCGACAGGCAGGATGTGTGCACCGTCCAGACTAAATACATCCTGAGCACCATACTGACTGGTGGAGTATAGCGTAAACCGCTCATCTACAGCGCTATAGACGCGGATACCTTTGGCTATAGGCATCTCTTCCTCCGCCGCGGAGGCATCCCAATATACCGTTTGGGCGTCAATCTCAATCTTGATTGACCCGTTGGCCGATACCGGGTAGTTCTGAGTATCTCCGTTCGGCATCTCTACCACGATCGTATTGCTCTTGCGCGAACTGGCAATCAGCTGGAGCTTCAGGTCCGGAGATTGAGGCGTCCGGTCGCCGTTCGGCAGCCATGCTACGAAAAACTCACGACCTTCCGTACTCGTCACGTCCGGGAGAGTCCTCGAGGCAGCGGACTGACCCCATATCAAAACCGACTGACAAAGAGCCAGTAGGAATACGAGTACTATGTGTAGCCGGTGCTTCATTCGTCAATACTTTCTAATGTATTAATCCAAATCGGGCGCAAAGTTACAACTTTTTTTTGACATACACAAGCCCGCACGCATTTTAAGTGCTTTTTTTCGGAAGAAACAACAAAAATAATACCAGAAGCACATAGTACAGGACTACCATCCCTTCGCTTGCATGGGCGGGAAACGAACTGCCGGGCAGATGCTCTATCCATCCTGTCGCGTGATTCATCAGCCATGCCAGATCGTAAGTCAGCTTGCTGAAAAGCACGCCGATGGTGCTCCCTCCTAAACCGATGGATACCAGCCCGCATGGAACCAGGATCGTAGCGATAGGTAGTACAATCAGGTTGGTCAGAAGAAAATACGTACTCACCTGCCCGAAATAATGAATCGTGATGGGTAGCGTACCTACCTGCGCCGCCAATGAGACCATGATGATGCCTAAAAAGAATTGCGCTATTCTTCCTAATACTCCCTTCCCTTCAGTGAGGGGGAGGGGGTAGGCTTTTACTCCCATTACGATCGCCGTGGTGGCGGCAAAAGAGAGTTGAAAACTGACGGACCATAGATCCGTAGGTCGTGCGGCGAGGATGAGGAAGGCGGCGGCAGCGATCGTGTTGAGCGAGAAAGCCTGGCGATAGGCCATTCGACCGATCTCGAAGAGCGTCACCATCACCACGGCGCGGACAACCGAAGGAGTCATGCCCGTGAGCCAAGCATAACCCCACATCGCCGCTATAATGACCAGGCTGAGCGTCCGGCGACCTATGCGGTTCTCATGCATGGGTCTGAACCGGCCGCCGAGCGTCAGCAGCCATACGATCACCCCGTATAAGATACCCGTATGCAGACCGCTGACCGCTAACACATGCGCCGCTCCCGAGACCTGAAAATGCTGCCTCAGCTCCTTGCGCAACGCCTCTTTGTAGCCTAACGTCAGCGCACCTACCGTCGCTAACTCATCGCCCTCCAGACCTGCCGAGGCCAAGCGACCGTAGAGCCGCTCCTGAAGGGCGTTCGGCGCAGGACGCAGAGGGTACTTCGGCGGGGGATCTATAAAAAGCAAAATTGCTGCTACCAGCGGCAGCAGCAAGATAACCATAGGATAAGCGCGTAACTTTTCTTTCATTCTTTCATTCTTTCATCCTTCGGATGGCTTCTTCGGGATCCTTGGCGCCGAAGACCGCACTTCCCGCTACGAGCGCATCGGCGCCTGCGGCAAACAAAGAGGCGGCGTTCTCCGTGTTCACTCCGCCGTCGATCTCGATCAGGGTCTTCAGTCCGCGGCGGGCGATCTCTGCTTTGATGAAGCGGATCTTGTCCATCGTCTCGGGAATGAATTTCTGCCCTCCGAAACCCGCAAACACGCTCATCAGCAGTACCATATCGACCTCCTCCAGATACGGCACTAAGCGCTTCACGTCGATATCCGGATTGATCGTCAGGCAGGTCCTGACGCCTTTCTTCCGGATCATCTCCAAGATCGGCAGCGGGTCCTCTACCGCCTCCAAATGGAAGCCCACCGACCATGCGCCGGCATCGCAGAACCGCTCTACGTATTTCTCCGGATGAACGATCATCAGATGTACGTCCAAGGGCTTCGTGCAGTACTGCTTGAAAGGCTTCATCAGCGGAAAACCAAAGGATATATTCGGCACAAAAGTGCCGTCCATCACATCCACATGAAGCCAGTCCGCTTCGCTGCGGTTGATCATCTCCAAATCCTCTGCCAGGTGTCCGAAATCCGCGGACAATACACTCGGTGCTATTATTCTCATATCAAATCCTAAATTTGAAATCCTAAACGGTGACGTCAGTCACCAACTTATATCCCTTATACCTTACGGCGATAATCTCATACCCTATCGGCCTTAAGAACTGCCGCAGGTGGTTGATATAGACGCCTAAGGAACGTGCCGTGAAGGCGTTGTCTTCTTTCCATAGGGCGCTCAGGATCTTATGCTTCTCCACTACCTCCCCCTCGTTCCGGCAGAGCATCAGCAGCAGGTCGCTCTCCCGCGAAGAGAGGTGCTGGCCGTCCAGACTCTGATGAACCGAGTTGAAGACGTGGGTGCCGAGTTGGAATACTTTCTGACGGTTCTCTTCATAGGCTCTTATCCGGCGCAGGACGGCTTCTATACGGCATATCAGCAGATCCATCGAGAAGGGCTTCGTGATATAGTCGTCAGCCCCTAACTCAAAAGCACGCATCTGATCCTCCCGGTCCGAACGGGTAGAGAGAATGAAAACCGGCATCTTGGGCATCCGGTGGCGGAGGGTCTTCAATAACTCGTAGCCGTTCATGCCGATACCTTGTATCTCCATCAGAACGACATCCCACGGCGCACCGTGGAGACGCTCGAGACCTTCCTTGGCGGAACCCGCCATCGCCGCCTGATAGCCGCGGCTGACAAGGTAGTCGCGCAGCACCGTCGCCAGACTGATGTCGCCATCTATGAGGAGAATACGGGTACTCATAATTTCCAAAATCCGCTGCAAAGGTACACTTTTTTTTGCATATATCAAAATATTTTCGTAATTTTGCAGCGCAAAATGGGTTTTATGCAATGAATAAGGTTCTTTTGATATCCACAGGCGGCACAATCACCATGGTGCGCGACAAAGCTTCCGGCGCTTTGGTGCCGGCAGATATGGAGACATTCAAGGCCTACCTTCCGGAGCTTTTTGCCGGAGAGGTAGAGGTGGATATAGAGGCATTCCATCCGCTCTTTGACTCCTCGGATATAGGTCCTGAGAAATGGGCGCAGATGGCGCAGATGGTCTATGACCGGTACGAGGAGTACGACGGCTTCGTCATCCTCCACGGTACGGACACGATGAGTTACTCGGCGTCGGCGCTGAGTTTCATGCTGGAGGGTCTGAACAAACCCGTGGTCTTCACCGGTTCCCAACTCCCGGTAGGCGTCCTCCGATCGGACGCGAAGGAGAACCTGCTGACGGCGATCGAGATAGCGGCGGCGAAAGACGAGGACGGCAACGCCATCGTGCCGGAGGTGACGATCTTCTTCGAAGACCGTTTGTTCAGAGCCAACCGCACCACCAAACGTAATGCCGAACATTTCTCGGCGTTCAACTCCTATAACTACCCCGCGCTCGCGAAGGCAGGCGTGCATATCACCTACCAGCCGCACCTGGTACATTACTCCGATCCCGAGTCGCCGCTGCGACTCCATACGGCGTACGACCCGAACGTAGCGGTACTCAAGCTCTTCCCGGGTATCCAGCAACCCATCGTGCGTGCGCTCTTGCGCACCAAAGGGCTGCGGGCGGTGGTCTTGGAGACGTTCGGCGCAGGCAATGCGCCTTCGGACAAATGGCTGTACCGCGAGCTGAAAGCGGCGGTGGACAGGGGCGTGATCATCGTCAATAAGACCCAGTGCAACACCGGATCGGTAGAGATGGGCTTGTACGCCGTCTCGCTGAACCTGATGAAAGCCGGGGTCCTCTCCGGCTACGACATCACGACGGAGGCATTGCTGACGAAGATGATGTACCTCTTAGGCGAGCACGGAGACGATATAGCGACCGTCAAGCGGCTCCTCATGACCGACCTTTGCGGAGAAGTAACGATGGATTGATTTAGGATTTATGATTTAGGATTTCAAATTTAAGATTTACGATATGAAAAACTTAGAACCTAAAGGTTTGTGGGAGAGTTTCTACAGCCTTACGCAGATCCCGCGTCCGAGCGGGCATTGCAAAGAAGTAGCCGCGTTCCTGGTGAACTACGGCAAGAGTCTGGGTCTGGAGACGTTACAGGACGAGATCGGCAATGTGCTGATCCGTAAGCCTGCGTCGGCAGGCATGGAGGGTCATCCAGGTGTGATCCTGCAAGGTCACATGGACATGGTGCCGCAGAAGAACAGCGACAAGGCGTTTGATTTTGAGAAAGACGCTATCCAGACCTATATCGAGGATAACGGCGAGTGGGTGACGGCAGACGGCACGACGCTGGGTGCGGACAACGGTATCGGCGTAGCGACGGCGATGGCGATCCTGGCGGACAAAGACGCTGTGCATCCGCCTCTGGAGGCGTTCTTCACGGTCGATGAAGAGACGGGCATGTACGGCGCTAATGACCTCAAAGCCGGATGGCTGAAAGGCAAGTACCTGCTGAACCTCGACTCGGAGACAGAAGGCGAGTTATACGTCGGTTGCGCCGGCGGTATCGACACCAACGCCACCTTCCGCTACCAGGAGGTAGAGACGGAGAAAGGCGACATCGCGCTGAAGGTGACGGTGAAAGGCTGCAAGGGTGGTCACTCGGGATGCGACATCCATCTGCAGCGTGCGAACGCTATCAAGCTCCTCTTCCGCTTCCTGAAGGACGCCGTAGCGAACTTCGAAGCCCGTCTGGCCTGTGTCGAGGGCGGTTCGCTGAGAAACGCCATCCCGCGTGAGGCGACAGCGGTGATCACCATCCCCGCAGAGAGCTATCAGGACCTGCAGGACCTCGTAGATCGCTATGAGGATCTGTACCTCAAGGAGTACGAGGGCGTGGACGACGGTATCTCCTTCACGATGGAGGAGGTGGAGTGTCCTGCCAAAGAGATGCCGGAGGACATTCAGGACTACCTCATCCACGCTATCACCCTCTGCCCGCACGGCGTTTATCGCGTGATGGAGGAGGCAAGAGACATCGTTGAGACCTCGAATAACGTAGCGATGATCAAGACCTTCGTCGAAGAAGAGGAGTCACGGGTAGAGGTACAATGCCTGACCCGTTCGTCAGTCGAGAGCCGCAAAGAGGAGCTGGCGTCGATCATCCAATCGGCGTTCTCGCTCGCTGGAGCAGAGGTAGAGTTCTCGGGCGCTTACCCGGGATGGAAACCGAACCTGAAGAGCACCTTGCTCAAGACGATGAAAGAGACGTATATCCAGGAGTTCGGATCCGAGCCGCGCGTGGTGATCATCCATGCGGGTCTGGAGTGCGGCATCATCGGCGCCAAGTACGAAGGCATGGAGATGATCTCGTTTGGTCCGACCATCGAGCATCCCCACAGCCCCGACGAGCGCGTGAATATAGCGACGGTGCAGAAATTCTACCAGCTGGTTAAGGCTGCGCTCAAAGCGCTGTAAACAAAACAGGCTCGCTGCGATGCGAGCCTGTTTTTGTTACTTAACCTCCTGACCATCCGGGGTGAAGATCTTATCTCCCTGCAGGATCAGGAGCCTGCCGTCGATCAACACTTTCTTAGCCCCGGAGGGGTGCGAGGGAGTGTTGATGGCTTCTATCTCCGTCGGCAGTACGCCGTCGTAGGAGAGGGTGATGGATTTCAGTTTGGGGCGTCCCCAGGCCATGATATTCTGCGCGCGCAGGGTGTAGGTGCCCTGAGAGAGCGCACCTAAGTTCCATACAGCGGCACCGGTCTCCGTCACTTCGCCCTGATCCCACGTCTCCGGGAGCTGATACATCGCCGTCGTGTTCGTCAGCGAGAGTTGCCACTGATGGCCGTTCGGGTAGTTACCCGTCGTAGAAACGATATAGTTGCCCGGATAGCGCAGCTCGACCTGCCATTCCGCCCATCGGCCTACGTTCTCTTCATCCTCAGGACCGAAGTCAAAATAGTCGGTGTTGTACCAACTCATATCGTCGGAATAGGCGCTGACGTTGGCTTTATTGAGGGTAGCGGGCAGGACAACGGCGTCGCCTTCGGGATCGATCGGCTGCGGGTCGTCTCCTCCGGCGGTCACCACTACGGAGGCATTCAGCGCGTTCATGCCGGTGGTAGCGTCCCAGAGACCCGTGTTAGCCAGCCTAATGGCATACGCCGGGTTAGATGCCAGAGAGGGGTACAGATCCGGGAGGTGGAGATAGAGCTGATAGGTACCGGTAGGTACGGAAGAAGGGATAGTGAGCTGCTCGTTAACGGTAGAGACGGCACCGTTCGGCAGCCACGCACGCGGGTCGGACGAGAGCGCGATAGGATAGGTGTTGCTGCCGCTCTTGAGTACGATATACGCCTTACGCTCGTTATACAAGGGTGCAAAACCCGTGTTGCGGATACTGAGGTTGACGGACAGTTTGCCTCCCTGCGCCACCTGATTGCTATAGGTGCCGCTGACCAGCTGCAGGCGGTACCCCATCCGGCGGTTGAGTTCGTCGAAGGTGCCGTTCTGGCGCCATTTATCGGTGACGACGGTCGAGTAACCGCTCTGGATGAAGGTCCAGTGCAGGCGGCTCATCTCGGCGATGGTCTTCTCATAGGAGGCATTCGTCGTCGCTACGGCGTCATCCAGGATACAGGACTCGCCGCCGATAGGCACGTACAGCGTCTCTTGGGCGATATAGGGTTTCTGGGTAGCCGTGTCCTCGTAGGTGCCCATATCGCCGTAGTTCTCCAGGAAGGCGTCGTTATGGTGCGCGATACGGGCTTTGGGCGTGTTCTGATACGCCTCGCTGCGGGTCAGAGGTGCCGTAGAACCGATATAGCCGGTCTTGAAGAGGGGCGTACGGATCTGGACGCAGCGGTCGGCAGGAACGGTCTGCAGCAAGGTATCCAAGAGCGCTCGGCGAGAGGTGTTGATCGTGCTGGTCTTATTGCCGAAATTATCGGAATAATACCACTCTCCCCACGCTCCGATGAGGCCGGCCTGAAAGACGAAGATCACATCCGAGTTGGCCTGCCAGTGGGACTTATACTGCGCCAGATGCTGCTTGACGATATTGAGCGGCGCATCATGAGCGGATTCATTTTTACCGGAACCATAGGTGCCATCCGCGTACGAGAAACGGATAATCGCCTTCATGCCCAGATTACGCAGGACCTGCATGTCTTCGTCAAAAGCGTTCAGGACCGTTGAAGGTATAGTCGCCGTACTGACGTAGTTATCCAGGTAGTAATGCACCAGGACGATGGACATCTTCTCGCTGGATTGCTTGTTGCGGAGCGTGCTCTCCGAGCCTTTCACGGCGTACTTATGCTGGGTCGAGAGATGCCCGGTAAGCATGGTGATGAACCCTCTCTCGGGGTTCGCAAAGATCGTGTTGTCGTCAGCGGTGTAGGTGACGGTTCCTGCAAATAAGCCCGATGCCAAACATAGGGCAGTAAGGGTGGTAAGTAAGTGTCTCATATTCAGATGATTACATTATTTCTACAGCTTTCTTGGTGATCTCGTCATCGCGCTCGAAGAGCGGGAAGAAGCCCTCGTCGCCCAGCATGTCACGGACGATATAGGCATTGAGCAGCCGGATCATCAGCGGACGGGATTTCTGTATTTCCGCGTCATTGCGCTCCACGCCTTTGTCCTCCGCAAAACGCACGAACTCAGCGAGGACATCCTGCTTCAGGAGGTATTTCTCCAGCGACTGCCAGTCTTTGTATTTGGCGAGCTCCTTGCGGTGCTTGTCCGTGTAGAAATACGCGAACTGATAGGTGTAGGCGAGGTTCACGCAGCGGTTGTACCAAGGGGTATTGAGGGTCGTGTCGCGTCCTACGAACACATCCGGCATGATACCTCCTCCTCCGCGCACGATCCGTCCGCCTTTGGTGCGGTAGGTCGTGGTGTCGGCAAAATGAATCGAGTCGGCAGAGTAGAACTCCCCATGCTCGAACCGCTCCATGAGGTCTTTCTCATAATCCTCCTGATCGCCGAGTGTGTAAGGTTTCTGGATGCATCGGCCCGAAGGGGTGTAGTACCGCGCTACGGTGAGACGGACGGCAGAGCCGTCGTCAAAAGGCATCTGCTGTTGCACAAGCCCCTTACCGAACGAGCGGCGACCGACGATAGTGGCGCGGTCGTTATCCTGCATCGCGCCGGCGAAGATCTCCGAGGCGGAGGCAGAGAAGTTATCGATAAGCACGATCAAGGGCACGTCTTTGAACCGTCCGGAACCGTTCGCCGTAGCCTCATAACGGGGGTACGCGCGACCTTCGGAATAGACGATCAACTCGCCGCGGGAGAGGAACTCATTCGCCATACGTATAGCCTGCTCCATATAGCCGCCGGAGTTCTCCCTCAGATCGACGATGAAGGAGGTGGCGCCCTGCGCCTTGAGGTCCGCGAGGGCGGAGATGAACTCCTTATAGGTCGTTTCGCCGAACTTATTGACGCGCACGAAACCGATCTTGTCTTTCGACTCAATAATGAATTTCGCATCGACGGAAGTGACGGGTATGTCTCCGCGGGTGACGGTGAAGTAGAGCGGTTCGCCCACGCCGGCGCGGAGAACGCCTAACTTAACCTGCGTGCCTTTGGGACCGCGGAGGGTCCGCATCACCTTCTCGTTATTCATCTTCTTACCCACAAAAGCGGAGTCATCGACGGAGATGAGTTTATCTCCCGCGAGCACGCCCACGCCTGCGCACGGACCGCCGGAAATGACCGCTACGATACGGACAGTGTCCTGCTGGATGGTGAACTGAACGCCGATGCCGGAGAACGAACCCGCCAACTCGGAGTTCACCATCTCCAGATCCTCTTTGGGGATATAGGCGCTATGGGGATCCAACTTTTGCACGAGATCCGCCATTGCCTCATCGGTGATGGAGTCAATGTTGAGTTCGTCCACATAGGCGGTGGACATGAGTTGCAGGAGCCGATCCACTTTGGATTGCTCAATCGACCATGAGCCGTTTTGGAAAACGATACGCTGTGCGTTGACCTTCTGGGTCAGCGCCGAGCCTACGAGAATGCCCAGCGCCACCGCCAGAACGGTTAGGGTAGGAAGGAGGTATTTTTTCATTTAGGATTTATGATTTAGGATTTATGATTTCAAATTTAGGATTTAATCTTTTAAAAATTCCACTTCTACACCGGCTCTCTTGAGAAGTTCGACGCCGTCCATGATGCGATATTCCTCGCCGTAGACGACCCTTTTGATGCCGGATTGGATGATAAGTTTGGAGCACTCCAGGCATGGCGAAGCGGTGACGTATAGCGTTGCGCCGTCGGAGGAGTTGTTGGACCTCGCTACTTTGGTCAGGGCGTTCGCCTCGGCGTGCAGCACGTAGGGTTTGGAGACATTGTTCTCGTCCTCGCAGATGTTCTCAAAGCCCGAAGGGGTACCGTTGTAGCCGTCGGAGATGATCATCTGGTCCTTCACTAAGAGGGCACCGACTTTGCGGCGCACACAATAACTATTTTCCGCCCACGTGCGCGCCATGCGCATATAGAGGTAGTCGCGTTTTTGTTGTTTATCCATAAATCATGTGCTATTTTATTTACTACTGGGTTCTTTGCGCAGGCGCCCTCGGTAATGCCCCTGATGCGCGCGGGACCGGACACCGCGGTTCGCTACGTAACGGTCGTAATAACTGATGATGAGGGTGGTGAGCGGCAGAGCAATGATCATGCCGATGACCCCAAACAACGCGCCCCAGATACTGAGACTGAGGAGGATGGCTGCCGGGCTCATACCCGTGACGTCACCCATGATCTTCGGCGTAAGGATGAGGTCCTGGATAGATTGCACGACCACGAAGACAATCGCCATCATCAGAATCGTGAGCCATATCGGCTGACCCGTCTGCGCCGATTGCAGGATGCACAACACGATACAGGGAGGAATGCCTAATGCCTGCATATACGGCACCATATTCAGCAAGCCGATGATGAGTCCCATCGCGATGCCCATCGGCATGCCCGTGATGGTGAAACCGAGGGCGAAAAGGAAGCCCACGCAGGTAGCTACCATCGCTTGGCCGCGGAAATATGCGTTCATGTTTCGGTCGATGTCGCCCATGATGGTCACTACTTGCGGACGGATCTTGCGCGGGATAAAATGGCTGTAGTTTGCCCGTATCTTCGGGAAGTCAATCATCAGGAAGATGAGGTACATGAAGCCGATGAAGACGACTACCAATTCGCTCAGCCAGCTCAGTCCGCCGGTGATCCAATTTCCTATTTTCGGCAGCAGCTCCTTGATCGAGTTGGTTAACTCGGGGTTTGCCAGCGCTGCCTGCCAATCCCATTCGGTCTGCCATTTCAGCAGTTTCTCCTGGGTCTCGGCAGAGACATAGTCGTTGATGTCGATCGTCGCTACATAGGCCTGAAAAC
Organism: uncultured Bacteroidales bacterium; assembly: GCA_900317885.1. GTDB lineage: Bacteria > Bacteroidota > Bacteroidia > Bacteroidales > Paludibacteraceae > Colicola. The sequence goes on from ONIM01000002.1 coordinate 151,266, forward strand.
CCGTCCAGGCAGTATTGACCTGGTCGATTACCGGTTGGCGCAGCGAAGCGACGGCTCCTACAAGAATACTAACTACCAGGAGCAAGGTGACAACCACCGCGAGCGCGCGGTTGCGCACACGACACTTGGTCTGGATAAAACCCACTACGGGGTCCAAGACATACGCCAGAAGAAAACTAACAAAAAACGGCAGTAGGACGCCGTACAGACGACTAAACATGTACTATTTGGTCATTTTTTGTGGAACACTCTTGAGAGCCAGGTCCAAGCACGCTCGATGAAGGAGATATAGAAGTTCACCTCCCGGGTCGCATTATCGACGCGGTTCTCAATCCGGAGGTAGTCCAACTCGGCCTGATGCTCTGCCTCCAGGGTCTTGAGCGCCAACTCTTCTTCGGAACCGATCTGCTTCGTCATGAGCCGGATGAAGGGGTGGATGAACAGAGGTTTTCTACATGCAACCACGATAGCGATAAGGAGGACATATCCCGCGCCTAAGATCAGCGCCGCCGCCCATAACGGCATCACGTGGCTCATCGCGTGCAGCGCAGCTACAGCACCAAATGCGAGCATCGCAAAGATGCATAGAACGACCGTGAAGATCAGCAGGAACAAGCCTAAGATACGGCTGATGATACCGATAAGGCGCAGTCTGCCTACTTCGCCTACGGACTTACCGTAGGCGGTGATTTCCTCTTTGATTTGCGTAAGGAGATCGTTCTTCATCTCATGCCTCCTTTTCTGCAGCCACTGCGGCCTCGAGGTCTTTCTTTACTTGTACGCAGTAGTCTTGCGCGCGTTTGGTAGCGTCTTGCGTCAGGTCTTTCAGCTCCTCACGCATCTCTTCACCGCTCTTCGGCGCAAGTAATAATGCTACGGCAGCTCCTACGGCTGCACCGGCAGCAAAAATGAAAAATCTTTTCATGTCAGTCATTAGTTTTGGGTTATTTTTCGTTATTATTGGAGCAGCTCTGCGGCAAAGGACTTGACGTCAATGCCGTCGAACGTGCCCGAAGACATCATCAGCAGGGCGATGCCCTGATCTTCAGATTTATGATTTATGATTTCAGATTTTAATCTCTCTTGCAAGGCCTCGGATGCTGTGAAGACCTCCACATTTTTCGTGCCAAAAGCCTTGCGCACGTCCTCCGCTGTGATGGGGGTGAGGCGCTTGTGCTCAATGACTTTGGGGTTGAAATATACGTACGCGATATCCGCCTCCTTCATGCAATCCTTGTATTGCGGCAGGAAATCCGCCATGAGGGACGAGAAGGTATGGAGCTCCATGCAAGCGATGAGTTTCTTCTCGGGGTACCGTTCCCGTACTGCATTGACGGTCGCTTTGAGTTTGGAGGGCGAGTGGGCGAAGTCCTTGTACGCTACCGAGCTCTCCGTCTCGCAGATCTTCTCCAAGCGGTTCGAGGCGCCGGTGAAGGAGCTGATCTCGCGGTAGAAATCCTCCGGCGCAACGCCGATACAATGGCACGCGAGCATGGCGGCTTGGAGGTTCTGCATGTTGTGGCGGCCGAAGACCTGCATCTCGACATCCCCAGTGTATTCCTTGTAAGGAATGGCGGTAATCTCGCGATCCCGACATTCCGATATCTCGAGAGCCAACTGGCGCAGGTTCTCGTCTCCTTCGTAGTAGATAAACGAGCCCTTGGGTTGGATCGAATGAACGAACTTACGGAAAGTGTCCACGTATTCCGGGAAGGTGGGGAAGACATTGATGTGATCCCAGGCGATGCCGGTGAGGATGGCTACATGGGGGTGGTACCAAAGAAATTTGGATCGGAGATCCAGCGGGGAGGTGAGGTACTCATCGCCCTCGAAGACGGCGTACTTGGCGGTGTCGGAGAGCCGTACCATCCGCTCGAAGCCCTCTATCTGCGCACCTACCATATAATCGGCTTCGATGCCGAGACGGTTAAGGACGTAGAGGATCATGGAGGTCGTGGTAGTCTTGCCGTGCGAGCCGCCTACGACGATACGGATCTTGTCTTTCGTTTGCTCATAGAGGTACTCCGGGAAGGAGTAGATCTTGATGCCTAACTCGCGCGCCCGCACCAATTCCGGATTATCTTCGCGCGCGTGCATTCCTAAGATTATAGCATCTATATCCGGGGTGATGCGCTCGGGGTGCCATCCTATCTCGTCGGGCAGTAATCCCGCATCGCGCAGGTGAGACAGCGCGGGCTCGAAGATTTCATCGTCCGAGCCCGTTACCTTGTATCCCGCCTTGGAGGCAACGGCGAGTGCCAAATTATGCATCGCCGCGCCACCTATAGCTATGAAATGTATCCTTATCATTTGAATAATTTGTCAAACTCCTCTTGACTTACAGTCTTGGGCTCGATCTTGGCGATGCCCTTGATGGCGTCGAAGATCTTGTCCTCTACCACGCGCTCTACGATGCCGCGGAGTTGGTTCTCGTTTTTGAGCATCTCTTGTGCGTAGTTGGAGAGCATGGCGTCATCGACGTTCATCAGGCCGTACTGCATGAATTGCATCTGAGCGATACGTTTGGCAAAGGCCTCTACCTCCTCTTTCTCCACGTTGATGTTATACTCCTTCATCAGCTGGTCTTTGGCGAGGTGCCATTTCAGTTCGTCGAGCATCTTGTCGAAGTCTTTGTCGAGTTCCTCCTGGGTCATCTTCTCGTTGGTAGCGAGTACCCAGCGTTTGAGGAAGTCCTCCGGGAAGGCGATCTTCTCCATCTTCTTCATGATAGCGGCTTTCACGTCCAGGCCAAAGCGATATTTGCTCTCCTCTGCGAGGGAACGAACGATATCTTCCTTGATGCGCGCGCGGAAACCTGCCTCATCTTTCGGAGCGTCTGCGCCGTACACCTTCGCGAACAACTCGGCATCAACTGCGCAGGGTTTCACCTCTGCCTTGGTACCTTTCTCCTTATCCTCGGGGATGTACTCGCCGAAACGGTTGGTGTAGGCCTCTACCTGCTTGTTGATCATCTCCTCGGTCGGCTCGATGGTGTACTCCGGCAGTTTGTTCTTGCCATTGAGTTTGGCATCGAACTCCGGTGCTACCGCGATGTCGAAGAGGAAAGTGAAGGTGTCCTCATTGTCGAGGTCGATCTTCGGGGAGTCCTCGCTTGGCAGCGGATCGCCGAGGATCTGGATCTTATTGTCCTCAATGTGCTTCTGGAGGTGCTCTCCCACGAGTTTGTTCAGTACGTCAGCGAGGATGCCCTTGCCGTACATTTTCTTCACCAGACCGGCAGGAACCATACCCGGGCGGAAACCCGGCATCTGCGCCTTGTGGCGTACTTCTTTGAGCTGCTTAGCTACTTCTTCCTGATAGTCAGCAGGCTCGATCACGAGGGTTACTACTGCCTTCAGGTCTTTCAATTCAGATTGATTAATTTGCATAAATATTAATTTTAAAATTTCAAATTTCAAATTTCAAATTGCGCGCAGCGCTCATGCTCTTCCTGCGCGTTTGCGCTCGAGTTCGTCGAGGATGATCTTGCGGATACGCATTGCGTGCGGAGTGACCTCTACGTACTCGTCCTCCTTGATGTACTCGAGTGCCTCCTCCAGGCTCATACGCACGGGCGGCGGCAGGACGGCTTTGTCGTCCGCGGATTTGGAGCGCATGTTCGTCAGTTTCTTGGATTTGGTGACGTTGATGACGATGTCGCCTTCCTTGGCGTTCTCGCCCACCACTTGTCCGGCGTACACCTCTTCCTGCGGGTCGATAAAGAACTTACCGCGATCCTGCAGCTTGTCGAGGGCGTAAGCGTATGCCGTACCGGCCTCCATGGCGATGAGTGAACCGTTGTTACGCTTCACGATCTCGCCTTTCCACGGCTGGTACTCGAGGAAGCGGTGCGCCATGATGGCTTCTCCGGCGGAGACGTTCATTACATAGGTACGCATACCCATGATGCCGCGGGAAGGGATGGTGAACTCCAGATGTACGCGGTCGTTGATCATCTCCATCTTCGTCATCTCGCCTTTGTGGGTAGAGACGAACTCGATGATCTTGCCCGAACACTCTTCGGGCGTGTTGACCGTCAGGGACTCTACCGGCTCGCATTTGACGCCGTCAATCTCCTTGATGATCACCTGCGGCTGACCTACCTGCAGCTCGTATCCCTCGCGACGCATGGTCTCGATGAGTACCGACAGGTGTAGTACACCGCGGCCGAAGACGCGCCAACTGCTCTCCTCTGCGCCTTTCTCTACGCGCAGGGCGAGGTTTTTCTCGAGCTCTTTATTGAGACGGTCCTGGATATGTCGGCTGGTAACGAACTTGCCGTCCTGGCCGAAGAAGGGGCTGTCGTTGATGCAGAAAGTCATGGACATGGTCGGCTCGTCGATGGCGATGGGTTTCAGCGCCTCGGGCTCTACGGCGTCGCAGATGGTGTCGCCGATCTCAAAACCGTCGATACCGATCATGGCGCAGATGTCGCCGTTCTTCACGACGTCGGTCTTCACGTGCCCCATGCCGGAGAAGGTATGCAGCTCTTTGATCTTGGTCTTGACCATCGTGCCGTCTTTCTTAGCGAGCGTCACCGCCTGTCCGTCTTTGAATTCGCCGCGGTGAACACGACCGATAGCGATACGGCCGACGTAGGCGTTATAGTCCAGCGAGGTCACGAGCATCTGCGGCGTACCGGGGTTGTCTTCCGGAGCCGGGATGTACTCGATGATGGCGTCCATGAGGTCTGTGAGGTCGGTGGTCGGTTTCTTCCAGTCGCGCGACATCCAGCCGTTCTTCGCCGAGCCGTACAGGGTCTGGAAATCCAGCTGGTCGTCCGTCGCGTTGAGGTTGCACATGAGGTCGAAAACCTCCTCCTGCACCTCGTCCGGACGGCAGTTGAGTTTATCTACTTTGTTGATTACCACGATGGGCTTGAGGCCCAGCTCCAGCGCCTTCTGCAGTACGAAACGTGTCTGCGGCATCGGGCCTTCGAACGCATCAACGAGCAGCAGTACGCCGTCCGCCATATTCAGTACGCGCTCTACCTCGCCGCCGAAATCCGCGTGCCCCGGAGTGTCGATGATGTTGATCTTGGTGCCCTTGTACTCGATGGCTACGTTCTTGGCGAGGATGGTGATGCCACGCTCGCGCTCCAGGTCGTTGTTGTCGAGGATCAGCTCTTTGGGCTGGTCGCTGAACTCGGATTGTTGTTGCTTAACCACGTTCGCTGTGTATAACATCTTGTCCACGAGCGTCGTTTTACCGTGGTCCACGTGCGCAATAATTGCTATATTTCTGATATTTTGCATAATCGTTTGGGTATTTGCCCTATTTAGGCAAATTAAATTCGGGCACAAAGGTACACTTTTTTTCTCATATATGCAAGCGCGCGCGCAATTTTTTTTATTTTGTAATGTGTGATTTGTAAAATGAGGTTGACAAATTGTCAGTACATTTTGCTGTTTAGTAATAATTTGTCAAATCGACTGCACATTTTGTAGAAATTTATTACTTTTTGCTCGAAATATTTGGTGGGTCAAAAAAAAGGCAGTAATTTTGCACCGGATTTCGGAAACGAGGGTTTTTATACCTACCGAAAGCCCCGCAAGCGGATGCGTTAATCCGGAAAAAACGATCTTTTAAAGAAAGGTACAAAAATGAAAAAGGTATTATTTAGTCTGTTAACCATCGTATCGTTGGTAGCAGGAGTGACCTTAACCAATGCCGCCCAAAACACCAACGATAAATTTACAGTTCGCTTCCGCGAAAACACGCTTGTAGTAGCGTCCACTCAAATGGAGGAAGCCCGCATCTACTCGATGCAAGGCAAGTTGCTCCAGAAGGAAAAAGGAAAATTCGCGGAATTCCCCCTGGAGCGCGGTACCTACCGCCTCTACGCCAAAGTGAACGGCGAAACAGTAACCCGGAGAATTGAGCTCCGTTAATTTTGCAGCGTGCATTAATGCACGCTTTTTTTTTATTGACATGCCCGTCTATAAAGCGGGATGGAGATGGCGAGGAATACGAAGTTCGGCAGCCATGCCGCCATGAAAGGGGACATGACATTATTGACCGAGAAAGTGGTGCTGACGGTGGAGAACAAGATATACGCAGCGGTCAGAACGACGCCTATACCCAGGTTTTTCCCCATGCCTCCGCGTACCTTCCGGCTCGACATCGTTACGCCCAGGAGGGTCATGATGAAGGCGCCCAGGGGGGACGCCCAGCGCTTATGGTACTCCACCTCAAAGGCCTTTACGTTGCCCGATCCGCGTTCCCGCTGCCGCTCCATGTAATGGCGCAACTCAGGGGTCGTCATCTGTTGCGCCTGCTGCGCGGAGATGAAGAGTTCGTCCGGGATGATCGGCAGGATGATGTCCTTCCTCTCGCCGCGCTCCAGACTCTCGCGCATGCCTGTGAAGGTGCGTTCGGTATAGTCCTCCAAGTGCCAGTTTTCCAAGGAGTCGTAGTAGATCCTGTCGGCGGTGGTACGGGACATGAGGGTCTTGCCGTCAAACTGCTCGATGGAACACCTGTAACCCATTTGGTTGTATTTGCGGAAAGACTCGATATAGAGGATAGTGCCGGGTTCCACCTCTAATTGTACGTTGCGCGCGTTCTCCGTCGTGAAATGCTCGATGTAGCGGTCCGTGAAATGCAGCATTCGTTCGCTGCTGCGCGGAATGACCCATCCTCCGAGGACGACACCCAGGATAAACAACAAGGTGGCGGAGAAGGCGTAGGGAACCATCAGCCGATGGTAACTCATGCCCGCGGCGTGCATCGCGATGATCTCCGAGTTGCCCGCCATCTTGGAGGTGAAATAAATGACGGAAATGAAGATGAACAGCGAGCTGAACATGTTCATGTAATAGGGGATGAAGGGGATGTAGTAGTCCCAGATGATCTCCCGGAGGGGTACTTGGGATTCGAAGAAATCGTCCATCTTCTCCGTCAGGTCAAAGACGATAGCGATGGACAAAATCAGCACGATCGAGAAAAAGAACGTGCCGAGAAATTTCTTGACTATGTACCAATCGAGTTTTTTCACTACATCCGTTGCATGAGGTTCGGCATCACGGCAGCCTTCCAGCTACTGAAATCGCCTGCCAGGATATGTTCGCGGGCCTGGGTGACGAGGCTCAGGTAGAATGCTAAGTTATGGATCGAGAGAATCTCCAGACCGAGCATCTCCTGCGCATGAATCAGGTGTCTCGCATACGCCCGGGTATAGGCATGATCGACGTACGAGGTGCCGCAGGGGTCGAGTTCCGTGAAGTCGTCCTCCCATTTCTTGTTACGCAGATTCATCACGCCTTGCCAGGTGAAGATCATGCCGTTTCGGCCGTTGCGGGTCGGCATGACGCAGTCGAACATATCTACGCCGCGCTCGATGGCCTCGAGGATGTTCCATGGGGTGCCGACGCCCATGAGGTAACGGGGTTTGTCCTGAGGCAGGATATCGTTGCAGACCTCGATCATGTCGTACATCACTTCCGTCGGTTCGCCTACCGCCAGACCGCCTATAGCGTAGCCGTCGCGGTCGAGGTCACGCAGCCGCTTCGAAGCCTCCTGACGCAGGTCCGTATAGGTGCAGCCTTGCACGATAGGGAAGAGGTGTTGTTTATATCCGTAGAGGTCCTCTGTGCCGTCGAAACGGGCTATACAGCGGTCGAGCCATCGGTGCGTGCGATCCATCGAGTCCTTGGCGTATTTCTTATCCGCCGTACCCGGGCAGCACTCGTCAAAAGCCATCATGATATCCGCACCTATCTCCCGCTCGATGTCCATCACGGACTCCGGCGTGAAGAGCAGCTTGCGACCGTCGATATGGGACGAGAACCGCACGCCTTCCTCCGTCATCTTGCGGATGTCGGTTAGGGAGAACACCTGAAACCCGCCGCTGTCCGTCAGGATCGGCCGCGTCCATCCTTCAAAACGGTGGAGTCCGCCTGCCTTATGCAGGATCTCGGTGCCCGGACGAAGGAAGAGGTGATAGGTGTTGCCTAAGATGATCTGGGCCTTGATATCCTCCTCCAGCTCCTTTCGCTGCACGCCTTTGACGGTACCGACGGTACCGACGGGCATGAAGATAGGAGTGAGTATATCTCCGTGGTCGGTATGGATCACACCTGCCCGCGGACCTACCGCCTTCGCCTCGCTATGTAACTCAAAAAAAATCATAAATCATAAATCATAAATTTTCTTTCAAATCCGATTGTTTTCCGGGAAAACAATACTGGGTTTGAAAGAAACCGCCTCCTCCGGCGTCATGAGGGCGTACGCCATGATGATCACCGTGTCGCCTACGTGAATCAGATGCGCCGCGGCGCCGTTCATGCAGATACATCCCGAACCCCGGCGACCCGCGATGACATAGGTCTCCAGCCGGGCGCCGTTGGTGTTGTCCACCACTTGCACTTTCTCTCCCGCGTAGATGTTTGCCGCCTCCATGAGCGCCTCGTCGATCGTGATCGAACCTACATAATCGAGGTTCGCCTCTGTCACCTGAACGCGGTGGATCTTAGATTTTAGTATGTTTAAATACATATTACACCAAATTACGCCGCAAATTTACTGCTTTTTTTCGAATTACGCAAGAAAAAAAGTTTTTTTGCACAAAAAAGAGCCCCGAAGGGCTCATTTACGGTCCATTTCCGTTACCATCTCGTTACCATTACGGACGTCACTGTCCCGTTCGGGTCCGATTTTTGGTTGGTTTTTACTCTACGCGAGCGCCACGGGCATCGAATATCTTGCCATCCCGGACGATGTAGAGGACGCCGTCGATCATCACCTTGCGGACCTTGGTACTTGGTACCTGGTCACTTGGTACTTCATCTATTCCCGTCGGCGTATTCTGGATCGGCGAGATCTCCAGATAGAAGCGGTTGGTATAATCGCCTTGTTGGAGCGTAACGGTGTAGTCCAGCGCACTGAGGCTGGTTCTTATTCCCGTCGCCTCATCCACGAGCACTAATCCTACGCCGTCCGTCCCCTCCGGTATGGAGAAGGTATAGTCTCCGGTGCTCTTGATCGATACGCCTACCGGTACGATGGCGGTCTGATTGCTCATCGGCAAGGTGTTTCCGGCTACGGGGATATAGCCCTCCACCAGAGTATAGATGTTTGCTTTCTTTGTGTTTTTCTCTTTTGTCAGGTCTTCGCCGAAAACAAAGTTGGCACTCGCATTTTCATCGTTGCTCATTTTGACGAAAGTCTGATCCTCCATCTTGTCGTTTCTCCGTAGTTCAAGGCGGAACTCCTCGCTTTGAGGTTCCTCTGCGTATGTACGGCGTGCTACAATCGGCGAAGGAGTGGTTGCGCTTGCCAGACTCCAAGTCAGCGTTCCGTGGTATTGTACATAATACGCGTGCATCGCTTTGAACGGATAACTCGAGCCGCTTTGTACCGTGTACGTATTATCGTTCGCGTTCCATTCGTACAGGAACGGCAGGTTTTGCGTCCAGTTGAGCGCGGAGTTATCTTTCCAGGTTACCGTGCCGCCTTCGTCGGTCAGAGTAGTGCCGTAGTTCGCAAAACTCGGTACACCGATGATATTCCAGTGACTATCTACTTTCGTACGGTTTTTGTTAATATCCGGACTTGTGCCACCTGAGTTCGTGCGGTCAATAGTACAGGTATGAGCAGGAACTTCTACGGAAGCCGTTGTCTGCTTGATAGTGCCGGCTGTAGAGGTGGACGGGAAGAAGAGTTCAATCTGTTGAATCTCGTGACTCCAGAAGGTTCGATTTGTGGCTTGCATCAGATCGAGATCCAAAGCCAGAACGTATCCCATTCCGCCTTTGAGAACCACTCCGTTACGGTCCTCAATATATTCCCAGAATCCTTCGCTATCAGCCCAGTACCCTTGTGCAGCACGTGCGGCTCCGTTGTAGCGCATTATAATCCAGTGTACGCCGTATGTACCGAATCCGAATACTTCGCTGAGGTTGACATCAAACGGGAAGGAAATCCAGTATAACCCGCGTTCGTCTGACGACTTCATGGAGCCGGCATCTACCAAGGGGTGATGGGTGCGGATAGCTTCGTCCGTGTCGCAGTGATCTTTTAAGTGGTCCTCCGGGTGCTGGCGGTTATTCAGTGTCCATCGGTTGAACCGCATTACGCCATAAACGGTCTTTACCTCAGTCAAACTACCGCCGGTGTTGAAGGTGATTTGCTGACCTGCGCCCTGATGCTCACGAATCACCATGAGGTCGGCATGAATGGCTGTTTCTCCACTTACGGCAGAGCCGTCCGGCAAGTATGCCGCTATCAGACGGTTGGTCTTGAAATCATAAATCAATCGGGCATTGCAAGTACCGGATCCGTCGCCGTTAATGAGGATGACATAGTCGCCCTCCGTCCACGCTCCCCCGGCATAGTTTCCGCGGAAATATTGTGCGTTCGCTTCGCTCGGCGAGTCTTGGGCGTAGCAGGCGAAGAGTTTGAATTTGGTACGTGTCGTTACTTTGATCTCACGCTCGTAGATCCAGTTTTCGTTATCCTGGAATATTGCTTCCTTATTTGCATGGCTTTCTCCACTTCCGGAGAGATCCGAACCATCGCTATTCCAGAAGGTATTTTCGCCTTTCAGTACGAGGAATTTCTTGGCGGTATTGGTGGACGAACTGACGTACGCACGGCTGATCTTGTTGGTCGATCTATTCCACATGAAGCGGATGTTGGCGCTGTACTTATCTCCTGTTTTACTGGAGATAATAGTGGTCCCACTATAACTTTCTGCTTTCAGTTCGCCCGGACGATTAGGATCATTAGCCGGGTAGATGTTATTATACGGATTATCTACATCCTGTACTAAGGTATCCGAGATGCAAAAACTATAATCGTTGGCAATACAGAACACCACATTCGTTCCGCGCGGACACCATTTGGCTTTGTAGTGGCTGAAGAGTTCTCCGAAGGTGTTCTGCGCACGATCCTCCGAGAAAGCGGAATAGGTCATCAGGTGGTCTGAACCGGTACGGTAGTTGTCCCATCCGCCATCCACGGCACCCGTGCGGATGTAGTAGTTGCCGGTGTACGGCTCTACTTTGGCAATGGTGAGAGCGGAGGCAGTCTGCGAAGTGATGAAGTTATATACTCCGGCGGCAGAAACGGTGTCGTAACTGGTGGCAGAGCCTACGTTTTCCCAAGTGATATTACCCTCGTTGTCAATACTTGTGATTTTCTGGATTTGGATGGTTGGCGTATGACCTTTCGCTACGAAGAATGAAACGGTATCTGCTGCGCCTTCATTCTTGTAAATCACGCGGGACGGGTGAGACCATGATGCCGTGTGCGATGAGCCTTGAGACCATTCTGCCAAGTCTTTATACACGAGCCTGTAACTACCTACTGATGCAGGGTAGTGCACGCCGAATAAGTATCCATAGCCACTGCTTTCTCCGAAATTCAGTTTGAAAGTATAGTCTCCGGCAGCGGAGGTCTTAATGCCGCCACGGGTGCTTGCGGCAAGTTTAACAGGAGACTCACCCTCGTCGCCGCTGGCATTGATCTTCAATGTACCGGATTTTCCGTAATAAGCACCATCGGCACGATGAATCTCATAGCCATAGATGGTATTGGCATTCAGTTCCAAAGTAACCTCCATCGGCATGGTCTTATCCGCTGTGAAGGGGAATGCGACAGATCGTATCTCGTCCAAAACCTCTTTGGCGGTACCGCTGTATATATGTAAGGTATAACCCGTATTCTCCGGATAATTCATCCAGTAACCTTCGTCGTAATACTTCGCAGAGGTATTGTGCGTCGCGGGCGTTTGACCTGCAAGCGGTACAAACATCGGCAAGGATGATTTGTAGTCCCCACGACGGACAACCTTTGTGTCGCTGAAATAGCCATAATTATGTTGATCGGCTTCCGTAAAGACTATATCTTTGTACGAAGCATTGACCCCTGCACTCTCCGCATCAAAGTAATAAATGTTTGTGCCTGGAATTTGAATCATTTTGCCGTGCTTTCCTTCGCTATAGGGGGTATCAGTATATGTATATCCGGTGTTTGCTCCAGTTCCCCAATCTTTTCCGGAATTATCCCAGTAACTATTATTTTTATAGAAATAGACATACACATTGCTCCATCCAAGGGTGTTGTTGAAGTAAATCATCCGTTTTTTGCTATAAACGGCGGTTAACGTACCATCGTATTGGGCCTCCATGTAGATGGCAGGTGTTGTGGTTGTCCCTTCTTCTATTTTGGTGGAGCCATTCGTGCTAATGAAAATACCATCTCCGGCCTCCCATCGCGTGAAATTATAGCCGGTGATAGCAGGTGGGTTGATTGCCGTTGACCACTCTAACGGAAGACCTGTCATTTCTACCGGAGCCGCCAAACTCCGTCCCTCGCTGTCTTGGTAACGGATAGTAACGGTGTGAGCGCTTGCTACGACAAGATCGGTCACTACGGAGTCAAGTACCGTTCCTCCGGAGCAGGATAAACCCGTGCGAAGTACGCAAGCCACCTTGTAAGTACCGCCGGCTGTCGGCGCAGAAAAACTTACGGTATTTCCGCTTACAATACTGAATCCTTCGTCGGTCAGCAAGTTTCCATTACTACGGAGAATCTTCCAACATAGTTTGGTGTTACCTGCCGGACTCGGATCAATAACAGGCGTAGCCGTAACGAGTGCATTCGACTCAACCACTCTGGAACTTAATGTCAGAGCCGTTATTTGTGCTTTCTCAAACTGCGCATAGAGAACGACGTTGCTGCCGATCTTAGCCAAATTAGCTCCAGCAGCATAAGCAATTCCGCTTCCGTCAGCCTGCGTGTTCCAACCCGAGAAAGCGTAACCTGTTTTAGCCAAAGTGCCTATGTTGCCAAGCACGGTTGGCGTCTCGTTGGTGCGGTATTTGTTGGCATCCGTAGGAACGCTACCCGTTTCTGCACCATTTGCATTATAAGTAATGGTATAAACCGGCAAGAAGCTTAGATACCATTGTTGGCCTGTGTGTGTATCATTATCCCAGATTACGAAACGTCCTTCCTGACCTGCCGCCAAATCAGGGATAGCCGGATAACTTTGCTCCGAAACCAGTGCATCTTTACGTGTGTTAAGCGCTGCGGCATTATCGGTAGCCGTCATGGTGCTGCAATCTACGTAGGTGCCGGGGGAGGCGGTTTCCAGACCTACTTTGAATGTTCCGGCTACATCCTCTGCTGTGATTGTTACGATTTCCGTCTGCCACATATTATCTCCCACTTCGGAGAAAGCTTTTGAGCCTCCGGCATACGTGAGACCGTAGCCGTTAGGCTGGAAACCGGCATATAGGTTTTTAGCATTACTGTCGTCAAAGATCACTAATTTGCCGACTGCACCTGTGGCCGTACCTACAGTGAGAGTACCAGGGGCCAGGCGCAAATCCGAGAGGTTTTTCTCTTCTGAAGAGCCATATGCCGCGCCGTTAATGCCTGCAGTCCAGAAATCACCATCGTAGCCTACATAGAACTTCTTGTCCGTCGGATCAATCAGCGTCCAATCAACGGTGCGTTTATGGTTGTCTGCCGCTCCGAAATTCAATAGTGACCACGTACTGCTATAAAAGGTACCCGATCCGTATTGGAAGTTATACGTCCCAACGCTGGCATTGGTTTTCCAACGTGCGTATAGGTTAGTACCCGCAGTGGCGATCCATTTGCCTGTACCATCCGTGTAACCGTCGATGCTCGGAGTCAGATGTCCTTCTACGTCAATGAGCATCGTTCCTGTACCATCTGTATTGGTGTACCAACCGGCAAAAGTGTAGCCGCTTTTTTCTGGATTAGTAATGGATGCCAATGTGGATGAGTTATAGGTGGTTGTCACGTTCGCTGTGTGACCTGCACCTCCATTGCCATTAAGAGTGATTGTATAGGTGTTTGGTTTCCAATGAGGATAAAGGGTCGCATCTATGTACCCCCCGGTGTAGGTAGCACCAAGGTTATAAACTTTAGCACCACCATTTGAAGTAGCCCAACCGTCTTGTGTGTACCCCGTCTTTGTAAAAGTAGAGGAGGATAGCGTGCACGTTGAACCATAAGTAGTAATCGCACTTGCGGATACACTACCGCTTGCCCCCGTTCCAGCCGAATAGGAGACTTGATAAGGGCAGTGGATAACCATTGCGTTATCGGTTGGATTTAATGTAACAACAGCTACACCGGCGTGTGTAGATCTAAAGATAATGTTTTTATCTCCATCTGTTGTTTGCTTCGTACCATTGGTTATAGTTACGCTATTTCCATCTGGATAATTATAATAACTCCACGTGTTATAGGTGCACAATTTGAATTTATAATCCGTATTTGCAGTTAAAGTGCAGGTGTTCCACTTGAAATAGCCATTGGTGGCGTCGTAGGTAGGTGCGTTTTGCGTCTGTCCCCAACTCTGATTACTTGCTCCACACGTTCCTGCAAGGTAGTATTTAGGTTGAATCATTAGCTTATGTGTGGACGTGTTAAAAAAGAAATAATATGTCAAACCATTTGCTTTGAAGTCGCAATAAGTATCCCCGCCACTTTCCGTAGGGGAATAGATAGTTCCGACAGTAACATTATTTCCTCCGCTATCTTTTCCGTACCAGTTACTTCCGTTCAAAACTTTAAAACCAGACCATTGACCAGAAACGGTTAAATCTTTATACACCCAGTTGGTAATTCCGGATGAAACCATTTGGTGTGTCGTGTTTTGATCCCATGAACCATCAGGACCTAAAATAAAACATGCTGCCCACGCTTGTCCGAAACCGAGGGTGAGGAAAGCGAAAAGTAAAATCGGTGACAGCACTTTAGTCGCATTTACTACTGACTTAATACCGACTTTGGTCCGGTTTCGTGCAGATTGTATGGATGGCTTATTTTTCATAGTAGAATTATTTTTCTGGTATTGTAAATGAAGTTCTTTGGTCGTTTTGTTTTTCCATGCAATGAATCCCGCAAAGAGTATCGCGAAAATCGCCAAGATCCAAGGCTCGCCGATGGGGTAGTCTTCGCTCTTGCCGATCTCGTCCGGTTTGCCGAATCCTCTTCTTATACTCCCTGTCGGTCTTCCTGAGGAACTCTCGCTTGCAGTGCTTTGCTCGGAAGGCAGGGCTGCGGTGAACGGTGCGTAGGTAACTCCGGTGTACCGGATGTCGCTGGTCATAACACGCATGCTCCGCATCGGAACCGGCTCCGGCGGAGTCATTTCATATATGGGTGCTGCCTGTACATAGGCAAAGCCTATCCATAATAAAAGATAAGTAAAAATGTGTTTCATGGCTTACAGCGTAATTTGGCGCAAAATTACACATTTTTAATCGGATATGCAAATTTTTCCACAAAAAATACACATTTTTTATACATTTTTGTTGAAATAGACCCAAAAAAGAGAGATTTCCACGCGGAAAATCTCTCTTTTTGCGATCCATTTGCCGAACGCGATTACAGCCAGCGAACGTAGCAGAAGTCCATGCGGTGGGGCAGGAGCTCGTTCTGCGGATACATACGCAGACCGAATTTCATGCCGCCGGCATAGTCGAGCTGATATACGTTCTCGAAGAACAAATGGCTGCCCTCTGCCTTTTTCAACAACAGCGGCTCTACTTCGTACAGCTTGTCGTTGTTGTGGGTCGAGGTGCGGATAGCTACGAGCTCTACGCCGAGACCCTTGTCGTTCAGACCCTTGGTATCCAGCTCTACCGAAACGGTGAACTTGTCACCTACGTTCAGACTGCTGATATCGTTGTCCGATTTGTTCACTACCTCTATCTCGTCCCAATGCTCCACCATATTCTCTTTCCATGCCGCAATCTCTTTGGCTACCTTGTAGTGGTCCGCACTGAGGAGCTTGTGACGCTTCGAGAGTTTGTTGTAGAACTTCTCGAAATAGTCGTCGATCATGCGCTTCATGGTGAAACGCGGAGTGATCTTCGTCACGGAGTTCTTGATATACTGGATCCACTCGGGGCTGTAGCCCTTGCTATTCTTCGCGTAGTACAGCGGGATGATCTCGTTCTCGAGCATCTGGTAGATGGTAGCGGCATCAAGCTGATCCTGGTGCGCCTGGTTCTCGTAGGTGCGGTGCTCGGTCAGCGCCCAGCCTGCGCCCTCTACGTAACCCTCGTACCACCATCCGTCCTTGACGGAGAAGTTGAGCACGCCGTTCATCTGCGCTTTCTCGCCGGATGTACCGGAAGCCTCCAGCGGACGGGTAGGCGTGTTCAGCCAGATATCCACACCGGAGATGAGGCGTTTAGCGAGACGCATATCGTAGTTCTCGAGGAAGATGATCTTACCCAGGAACTGCGGCATACGGCTGATCTCGATGATGCGCTTGATCAGGCCCTGACCACCGCCATCAGCAGGGTGTGCCTTACCGGTGAAGAGGAACTGTACCGGATAGTTCGGGTTGTTCACCAACTTATCCAGACGCTCCAGATCGGTGAAGAGCAGGTGCGCACGTTTGTAGGTAGCGAAACGGCGACCGAAACCGATGATGAGGTTATTCGGGTTCATCTCGTTCAGCGCGCGGACGATACGGGCAGGATCACCCTGGCTCTTCATCCAATCCTCGCGGAACTTCTCCTTGATATAGTCCATCATCTTGCGCTTCAGGCTCATACGCGTAGCCCAGATCTCTGCATCGGGGATATCTGCGTACGGCTTCCACATCTCCAGATTCGACTGGTCGTGGATCCACTCTTTCGGGAGGTATTTCTCGTATACCTCTTTCCACTCATGGGCTGCCCAGGTAGGCATGTGTACACCGTTGGTGACATAATCTACGTGCAGCTCCTCCGGGAAATAACCCGGCCAAACGGGGCTGAACATCTTCTTCGATACCTCGCCGTGGAGCCACGATACACCGTTAGCTTCCTGGCAGGTGTTGAGGGCGAATACGGACATCGAGAACTTCTCGGTGTTGTCCTCCGGGTTCGTACGGCCCATGCCGATGAGGTCATGCCACTCGATACCCAGCTTCTCTGCGTACTCGCTCATGTATTTGTAGAAGAGGCCCTCCTCGAAATAGTCGTGGCCTGCGGGCACCGGCGTATGGCAGGTGTAGAGACCCGAAGCACGAACGACTTCTTTTGCCTGATTGAAGGTCAGACCCTCTTCCTGTACCAGATCCACGAGGCGTTGCAGACCCATCAGCGCTGCGTGACCCTCGTTGCAGTGGTATACATCTTTCTTGATGCCTAATTTCTTGAGGGCTAACACACCTCCGATACCTAACAGGATCTCCTGCTTGATACGGTTCTCCCAGTCGCCGCCGTAGAGCTGGTGGGTGATCTGACGATCCCACTCGCTGTTCATCTCGTTATCGGTATCCAGCAGGTACAGGTTCATACGGCCTACCGCTACTTTCCAGAGATAAGCCTTCACCGTGCGACCCGGATAAGGCACCTCGACTACCATGTTCGAGCCGTCTTGCTCCTTCACCTGCGTGATAGGCAGGTTGGCGAAGTTCTGCGCCTCGTAGTTAGCAATCTGCTGACCCTCCGGAGAAAGCGTCTGGGTGAAATAACCGTAACGGTAGAGGAAACCGATAGCGGTCATATCCACGTTGCAATCCGATGCCTCTTTGATGTAGTCGCCCGCCAAGATACCCAGACCGCCGGAATAAATATTCAACACGTGGGTCAGACCGTACTCCATCGAGAAATAAGCGATGGTCGGTTTTTTCTTGTCTTTCGGGGTGTCCATGTACGCGCGGAACTCGGTATATACCTTGTTCAGCTGTTTCATGAACTTCTCATCCTTGGTTAACTCTACCATACGGTCGTAGCTGATGATGTTCAGCAGGACGATCGGGTTCGAGTTGGCGCGATGCCATGCGTCATTGTCGATGTAGCGGAACAGGTCCTTTGCGTCTGCGTTCCAGCTCCACCATACGTTGTACGCGAGCTCTTGCAGTTTGCTCAACTCAGCCGGAAGCGTGGCGTGAATATTGCACTCCTTCCAAATAGGCTGGTTGACATTACTTACTTTTACTTTCATTATTCTATTTAGTTTTTTATTATAATTATCCGTTTTTACGCATATTTTCCCAGGCTTCCTGGGGCTTCCGGGAGGTCTAGTTCAAAAATCGAGCGCAAAATTACAATTTTTTTTTGAAATATGCAAGAATTTTTGTAATTTTGCACTCGATATTACGAAAATATGTACTCTAATTAGCAAACTATGATAGAAGAAAAAGAGATTCTACGCCGCCGAGATATGCGCGAGGTGTTCACTTTTACCATCGATCCGGCGGACGCCAAAGACTTCGATGACGCCCTTTCGTTTGAAGAGACAGGCGAAGCGACCTATAGAATCGGCGTCCACATCGCGGATGTGAGTTTTTACGTGCGCCCGGGTACGAAAACAGATGAAGACGCGTACAAGCGCGGAACCTCCGTCTATCTTGTGGACCGCGTACTGCCCATGCTCCCCGAGGAACTGTGCAACGACAAATGCTCCCTCCGCCCCGGCGAAGACAAACTCTGTCTCTCCGTCATCTTCACGATGGATGCCGACGCGCGGGTACTCAAATATAAGATCTGTCGAACCGTTATTCGCTCCGACGCGCGCCTCAACTACGACGAAGCGCAGGAGATCATAGAGAAGGGCAGAGATAGCGCTTATATAGAGAAAACACGGCAACGACACGGACTCGACACGGAATCGAGTGAGACCCAAAGGCGACTCATAGTGGACTCGATAGCGACCCTTAACGCCCTTGCGCAGAAACTCCGCGCCGAGCGGATTGCCAACGGAGCGCTCACAATCGAGCAGGACGAGATGCGCTTCCGACTCGATAAGAACGGCTTCCCGACGGAGATCTATTTTGAGTCCCCTAACGAGGCGCACCACCTTATCGAGGAGTTCATGCTCCTCGCCAACCGTACGGTAGCCAAGGCTGTAGGCTCCGGAAGACCCTTCGTCTATCGCGTCCACGACCTGCCCGACGGAGAGAAACTCGAGAACGCAAAGCATTTCCAGAAGCGCTTTCCCCAACTCCAGCGCGCCTACGACCTGCTCACCATCCGCGCGCAGGCAAAAGCGGTCTATTCGACCTACAATATAGGACACTACGGCCTCGCCTTTACCCATTATACGCATTTCACTTCACCTATCCGCCGCTACCCCGATCTGATGGTGCATCGCCTCGTGGATAAATATATCCTCACGGGCAAGAAAGAAACCATGACCCGCGAGCAGATGGAGGAGATGTGCGAGCATTGTTCCGCTTGCGAACAAGAGGCTGCGCAAGCGGAACGTGACTCCATTAAGATGTTCCAGGCCATGTGGATCACTTCGCATATCGGCGAAATCCTTCCCGGACATATCTCCGGCGTCACGGACTTCGGAATCTTTGTACAACTCGATGAGAGCCGCTGCGAAGGACTCGTGCATATCACAAAGATCGGTGCGCAAGGCGAGTACTGGCAGTACGACGAGAAGAACTACCGACTCGTTTGTGAGAATAAAAATTCTGCAAAAGACCGGGCGGTAAGCAGCTATACTCTTGGAGATCCGGTTGTCGTCCAAGTCGTCCGCGCAGACATCAACAAGGGACAAATCGACTTCGAATTAGTGCCCGAAGAGCCAATAAAAGACCAAAAAGCATAAATCATGGCTAAAAATTTGCGTATTTGCGATTTTTTCTGTATCTTTGCACTCGAAATGAAAAAACTCCCGCTCATAGTACTCCTTTCTCTGCTCGCCTTATGCGCGCACGCGGAAACCTTATTATTACACACGGGCGCACGCGTGAAAGGCACAATCGTCTTCCAGAATGAGGAGGTAGTCGTCATCCGCAATGCCGACGGCGCACGGTTCCAGTACCCACGCGCCGAGATCGAGGCTATTCTTGCGGACGAGACGGAGGATCCCGAGAAAGTGGAGAAACCCGCCGAAAAGGAGGAGATAAAGGTTTCCAAGAAGGCTTCCATCCTCTTGGAACTCGCGGGCGGAGCTGCCTGCATTCCGAATGAGACTTTCGGAGGGGCGTATGGCGTTGATCTGTTGGTCGGATCCCATCACATTGGAGACAGGCATATTTTTATCGGAGGAGGTCTGGGCTATCACGGGCTTCTGAAAATGAATTTCCTTCCGATCCAGGCTGCCGTCCGTATCCCCTTCTTGGAGCAGAAACACTCGCCCGTTGCCGGTCTCGCCATCGGTTACGGCGTGGCGTTGAGCAAAGAGTATCTCGGAGGCTTATACGCCGGAGTGGATCTGGGCTATCGATGCCAGATTAACCCCAAGACCGCGATTGGTGCAGTCTTCTATACTCAATTCCAACAAGCGCAAATCCTGGCCGAAGAGTCAATAGAGGGAGTTAACTTCCAAGGCAAAGAGGGAAGAAACCTCCTCTCTTTCGGAGCCAAATTTACCCTCTATTTCTAACCGTTCATGAAGTCCCCACGCGAACATAGAGTTTCCATCCTCCTCAACGACAGCGAGCAAAAGACACTCGACCGGTTCTGCGCGCAGTACGGCGTGAAAAATAAAAGCCGTCTGATCCGGGAGACACTCATGCGGGCAATCCTCCGCCAGATGGATAAAGACCAGCCTACACTTTTTGATTAGAGTTTAGAGTTTAGAGTTTAAAAAAATAAAAACGCCTCCTTTTCGGGAGGCGTTAATCTTCGTACACCGTACACTGTACACTGTACACTCATCATCCAAGGTAAGTCTGCAAGATGTGACTGCGTTGGCCGGAGTTCAGCTTGCGGATCGCTTTCTCCTTGATCTGACGCACACGTTCGCGGGTGAGATGGAGCTCATCGCCGATCTCCTCCAGCGTCTTTTCAGGCGTGCCGATACCGAAGAACTTACGTAAGATATCCGCTTCGCGGGGGGTCAGGGTTGCTAACGCGCGACCGATTTCCGTGGAGAGAGACTCGTTTATCAGGCCGCGATCCGCATTCGGCGAATCCTCGTTGACCATTACGTCGATCAGACTGTTGTCTTCTCCTTCTACAAACGGCGCATCAACGCTCACATGACGACCGGACATCTTCAGCGTATCCGCAATCTTATCTACCGGGATATCCAGCATCTCTGCTAACTCTTCCGCACTCGGCTTGCGCTCGTGCTCTTGCTCAAAACGCTGGTAGGCTTTGTTGCTCTTGTTCATCGATCCTACTTGGTTCAGCGGAAGACGTACAATACGGCTTTGCTCCGCCAGAGCCTGAAGAATAGATTGACGAATCCACCATACTGCATAGGAAATGAACTTGAATCCGCGTGTCTCATCGAATTTCTCTGCAGCCTTGATCAGACCTAAGTTGCCTTCGTTAATCAAGTCCGGCAGACTCAATCCTTGGTTCTGATACTGCTTTGCTACAGACACTACAAAGCGTAGGTTACTGCGAACCAGTTCTTCTAATGCAGCGCGGTCGCCGTTACGGATACGACCCGCCAACTCTACCTCACGATCCACGGTTATCAACTCCTCGCGACCGATCTCCTGGAGATACTTGTCGAGAGAAGCAGACTCACGATTGGTGATTGATTTTGTGATTTTTAATTGACGCATGTATAATAAGTAATATATACAATGTTTCTTTAATGTACCCCTCTTTACTTTTTTGTCTTTTGGGGTCCCCGCAAATTTTAATTTGTGGGGAGAGCGAGAGCACGGCGAAAATTCATACGAGCGACGTTGTCGCGAGTCGTATTGAGCCGTAGCTCGCGCGAGTGATCCGGTCGGGATTCGAACCCGAGACCCACAGCTTAGAAGGCTGTTGCTCTATCCAGCTGAGCTACCGGACCCCGCCTAACGGCGCACAAAAAGCGTGCCCATTAGGGCAAAAAAGCGCGCAAAGGTACAACTTTTTTTTGAATTATGCAAGAAAAAAGTGATTTTTATACCTTTTTACCCGCATTTTTATAGCAGAGCGTCGAAAAGTTGTGCCAAATCCTGCTTGCGACTTGCGCCTACATGACGGTTTACCAACTCGCCGTTGTTGAAGAACAACATCGTCGGGATATTCATGATGCCGTACTCCTCGCAGGTGTCAGGGTTGTCATCTACGTTCAGCTTGCCGACTACTACTTTGCCTTCATACTCGTTGGAGAGTTCCTCCAGAATAGGAAGCATCATCTTGCACGGGCCGCACCAAGCTGCCCAAAAATCTACTACTACCGGTTTTCCTGATGCAATAACATCCTTGATGGTTGCATCTGTGATTTCTACTGTCATAATTATATTTTTTTAATGGTTATTTTTTTCTGATCCGGGCGGCGCAACAAGATATCCGTCAGCGGATCCTCCAGATAGGTCTGGACTGCCCTTTTGACAGGTCTCGCGCCGTTCTTGGTGTCAAAACTGCGGTCGGCTAACTGGTCGGAAACCTCTGTGGGGACTACTAAGTGATGCCCCTGTTTCTTCATTCGTTGTTGCAGCAGGCTGATCTCTATTCGTACAATCTGCGCGATACTCTCGCGATTCAGCGGCTCGAAGGTCACGACATTATCGATACGGTTGACAAACTCCGGGGGGAACTGCTTCTGCAACGCCTTCAGCAGGGTTGCGTTCACACGCTGACGATCCATCTCCGCTGTGTTAAAACCGATACCCGCGCCGAACTCCAGTACCTGTCTCGTACCTACGTTACTCGTCAGCACGATGATCGTGTTGCGGAAATCGACGCTGTGTCCCTGACGGTCGGTCAGACGGCCTTCATCCAAGACTTGCAGCAGGACGTTGAAGATATCCGGATGTGCCTTCTCTATCTCGTCAAAGAGGATGATCGAGTAGGGTCTGCGGCGTACGGCTTCGGTCAGCTTGCCGCCGTCCTCGTGCGCTACGTAGCCCGGAGGCGCGCCTACTAAAAGGCTCACCGAGTGTTTCTCCATATACTCGGACATATCAAATCGGATCAACGCGTCCTTGCTGCCGAAGAGTTCCTCCGCCAGACATTGCGCCAGATAGGTCTTGCCTACACCCGTCTGACCTAAGAAGAAGAACGTACCGATCGGTCGTTTCGGGTCGCGCAAACCTAAACGGCTACGCTGTATCGCGCGTACCACGGTCTCTACTGCGGTGTCCTGACCTATCACGCGGCGTTTGAGAGTGTCCGCCATCGTGCGCAATCGTTCGCTCTCGGCGGTCGCTACGCGCTGAACGGGTACGCCGCTCATCACGCTCACTACTCCCGCTACGTCTTCTGTGGTGATAGCGTACGGCGTCTCGCTCTCGCCATGCTCTTGCAGATGCGTCTTGCTACGAGCACCTACTTCGTCCATCACGTCAATCGCTTTGTCCGGGAAGGCGCGATCGGTCAGGTACCGCTCGCTCAACTCGACGCAGGCTTTCAGCACCTCTTTGCTATAGACTACGTTATGGTACTTGGCATAATGGGTACTGAGGTGTTTCAGTATATTCAGCGTCTCTTCGCTCGTCGTTGGGCGTACCTGTACCTTCTGGAACCGGCGCTCCAACGCCCCGTCTTTCTCAATCGACTTGGCATACTCAGCGGTTGTCGTTGCGCCGACGCACTGTACCTCGCCCCGCGCTAAAGCGGGCTTGAGGATGTTTGCGGCGTCCAGCGAACCCGAAGCATTGCCGGCACCGATGAGCGTGTGGATCTCATCTACAAAAAGGATGACCTCCGGATGTTCACGTAACTCTGTGATTACCTGTTTCATCCGCTCTTCAAACTGGCCGCGGTACGTCGTACCGGCTACCATCGAGGCTACGTCCAGCGTGATGATCCGCTTGCCCTTCAATGCACCCGACTCATCTCCTACTATCCGCAGCGCCAGACCCTCTACGATAGCGGACTTGCCTACTCCCGGCTCGCCGATCAGGATAGGGTTGTTCTTCTTTCTGCGGCTCAGGATCTGTACCACGCGCTCAATCTCTCTCTCTCGTCCTACGACGGGATCCAGTTTGCCCTCTTCCGCCTGTTTGGTCAGGTCGCGCCCGTATTTGTTCAGCGCTTTCGTATCGCTGCTCTTGCCTTTCTGCTGCTCGCGCTGAGGCTGCCAGTTGGATTCGTTCACGTTGCCCTGCCCGTTGTCCTTGGGAGAGTTGTAATCCAGCGTCTCATGCGCCTCGCCGAAGAGCTCTTCCACCCGCCCATAAGTGATCTTCCACTCGTTCTCCAGATAGATAGCGGTCTTATTGATCCGCTCCCGCAGGATGGCCATCAGCATATGGATGCTCCCTACCGCTGGCGCGTGATATTCACGGCTGATACCCTCCGCGATGCGGAAGATACGCTCCGTATTCGCGCTTAACTGACGCGATTCGGCAGATACATTCCCCCGTACGGATTGCTCGATAGCCTCTTTGGCTATAGCCGGATCAAAACCCGCCTGAAGAAGCGTCTCATATGCTGTTCCTTCACCCAGACGGATGATCGCTAACAACAGGTGTGCCGGCTCGATATGCGCACTGCTCAGACGTGCCGCCTCCTCTTGGGCGTATTGGATAATCTTGTTTGTATTCTCTGTTACTACCATCATCATTATTCCTTCCTCCTTATTTATAGAAATGCCATGCCACGCCAGCCCGGAAGACATCCCTGTTGGTCGGATAGCCCGGCATGGTCAGATAGTTCGTGTTGGAGCGCATAAACAATCGGTTTATGTGCTGGTATTGCGCGAAGAAACGCAAGCGTATCGATCGCACGTAGAAATTCGCATAGACGTTCATCCAAGGGTAGTTTCCTATCTTCTCGTCCTGCTGGGTACAAAAGACACCGGTTGACGGACATAAGACAGGCGCGTAGTAGCGGGTGAAATACCTGACATCGACACCTATCTGGGCATCCAGCGCCCGGAACCATGTACCGTGATAATAAAGCCGGTGTTGCAGAATCACCAGCGGAACGGGCATCACGCTGTCGTTCGTGCTGTGCTGAATAACGGCTCTGTTCTCCAGGTTAATCCACGGGGTGGTGATATCCAATCCTATATCCCCCGTGAGAATCTGTACGCTCCCGCGGTGCTGGTATGGCAGACCGTCGGACGCTTTGAAATAGATCGGATTGGTTATGTTCTCAAAACTGAAATCGATCCTGGGTTTCACCCATTGGGTCGGATACGCAACACTCGCGCCGCCTAAAAACCGGTAGGTGAACCCGAAGTCATTCTCCCATACAAAGTGGTTAGACCGATAGTGTTGCAAATATCGGTTCGGTGTCTCGCTCTTCGCATATGCCCGCGCAGAGATATAGAACGGATACTTGCCGGCCTTGAACTTCGTTTCTAACTTTCCATGTACGTCAAACTCTCCGATCTTATAACCTACTACGCATACCTGACCCTCTACATTGTAGTGTACGTTAGCGCCGCTGTGCTTGTGTATAGCGCCGCCGACAAACGTGTTGTTGGTCCATGCGTAGTCAAAAATACTGTCTTTGTCATACGGCACACTATCGTTCAGAAACCGCTGAAACTCATTCATCGCAAAGACCGTCGCGCCGAACTTCAGCTTGGTGTTATACGCCTCGCAGAAAGTGACGGCTATGGTGTTGCGGATGGTCAGCACATCTGTCGTGTCGTTCGTCTTAATCGTATCGAAATACGTCCTGTCGTAGAAATCCTGTCGTGCAACCTGTTCGATATACCGCCTGTTGGAGTTATTGGTCTCGAAGATATGCGAGAAGGTCATCAGCGGGATGTGCTCTACTTTGATGGTGTCGCGTTTGACCCGCCTGTTGTCCTCGATTACCTCGATGGAGTCGTGGTACTCGCGCTCCTTGGTAATCGCGTATTGGTTGTGTAGATAGCCGCTTAGGTACCGGTAACCCGTCATCGCATTCAACCTCACCGGCATATCTTCCGGATCCAGACTGCTTCGCAGATCCGCCGTGTCTTTCAATCCTCCGTTATCGAAACTCCGTAACTGGCTCCATCCGAACGCGGCGTGCATGCTATAGTGGTTGCCGGTGTAACTGCCCCATACGGAACCGCGGAAGAGTTTGCCGGCTGTGTTAGCGTAGTGACCTACCGAACTCAGGTAATCCATCTCTAATCCCAAGTTCAACTTCCGGTTGATGTTTCCCGTGAATAGGAAGTCGATATCGTTCTCCTCATGCCCTGTAACAAAACCTTTCTTGTACGCTACCGTGGAGAAAGGGGTAGTCGTGTTGAAATACCTTTGTTGCTGTGGCGTAACGACGTACGGCGCAAAACTCCGGGAGAAGGGATCGTCTATCGTATATAGCCTGTGATTTACCACCCGGGACTCAATCGGCGAGACCAACACGTTGCCGTTCGTTACGCTGCTAATCGAGTAGTTCTGCTGTACATCTACGTCGTGGTAGTTCAGCATCAGCGTATCCATGAATACCGTCGTGTCCGCTACGGCGCTGAAACCCGGCATCTGCCAGGTCTTCACTTCGGTATGTACACGGGGCGGCTTGGCAGCGGCCATAATGGTCGCTGCCAACAGCACTAATACTATGAGAATACGTCTATTCAATCTTGTACTCACCCGTTATCCCCTCCTTTTGGGAGGGGGTAGGGGTAGGCTTTTATTTCTTTGCTTTCTTGAGTTTCGCTTGTAGCTGCTGAATCTCCTCTTCCTGGTTGCGGATGGTCTTGAGCAACTCGTTCAACTCCTCGTTCTCGATGGTCGTCGGGTACTGCTCTTCTACCGTCTGTAGGAAATCGGACAGAACGTTCATATAATTGATGAACGCGTCGTAAGCCGACTCATACTGCGTCTCGCCTTGATCGATATGGTTCATGTAATGCAGGTAGTTCACGTCCTGCAGACGCAGCCAGTTGGTCTTCAGATTCTTGTCTTGGCAGAGGTGAACACGCTCCGTTACAGCATATAGCTTATTCAGCGCTTCTTGCTGCAGATCATTACCGGTATAGACGCTCAGATCCTTTGCCTCGCCGCTCCAAGTCAACGGATACGGGCTGGAAAGGACGTCTTCGGCTGCCATCTTCTTTGCTGCCTCGCTCGGCGTGATGAAGCCCATCTCGCGCTCCAGAACGAAATACGGCAGGGCTTTCAGGAAATCGAAGATTCCGCTTCCCGCATTCTGACGGATACCGAAGGTCTCAGCTCCTACCCATATATTGATGATATCCTCGCCTTCCGGAAGAGCCTGCAGCTGGTTGGCGTATTTCTCTGCGTCAATCGGGAAATTGCCCCAGCTCGGATCCGAGAAATGGAAACTCAACTCGTCGCTGAGGTTCGTGTTGCGTAGCATCACCTTCATCTTCGGAGCTCCGGCAGATTGATACATCTTGTTCGGGGTCTTCCAACTCAGGATATGCTTGGCTCCTTCGCTCAGGATTACTTTGTAACCCATCTTGTTCAGGTTGTACGCTTCCTCGTCGGTGTACAGCAATTCGGTGTTCCAAACGCTCTGCGCCTTTACTCCTAAGATCGTCTCCAGCAAGGAACCCTGTAATTTCAGTTGTCTCTTGAACTCCTCTCCGTTGTACTCCGAGGCTAACGAATAACTGTACGGAGTGGCTAAGAACTCAACGCATTTGGTGGCTGCCAACTCTTTGAGGATGTCGATCATCTCCGGGTTGAACTGCTCAAACATCTCTATCATCGTTCCGCTCACGCTGATGGCGCAATGGAACTTGCCCTTACTCAGGTTGATCATGTCCTTCAGGGTCTGACAGAGCGGCAGGTACGAGGTCTGTACAAGCCAGTTTACATGCTCCTCGGTTGCCATGTCGTCGTAGTAGTAGTGATCATGGCCGATCTCGAAGAAACGATAGCGCTTCAGACGATACGGTGCGTGCATCTGGAAGCAAAAACATATATTTTTCATAATACCAAAATTTATCAATTATAAATCTTAAATCATAAATCATCAATTACAACGTGTGATTGATTACTCCATCGTAGATCCTGCGCACTTTGAGCCCGGCATCGGACCACTTGATGTTGTTGACTTCCGCCATGCCTAACTCATGCAGGCTCTTGTACATCGCCGGGTATTTGACAATCGCGTAGATGGCATCCGCCATGGCGTCGATGTCCCAGTAGTCGGTCTTGATGGCGTGTTGCAGAATCTCCGCGCAGCCCGATTGATGCGAGATGATGGACGGACATCCTACCTGCATCGCCTCCAGCGGACTGATACCGAAAGGCTCGCTCACAGACGGCATGATATACACGTCACTCATCGCTAACATCTCCTGCACCTGCTTGCCGCGCATGAAGCCCGGGAAGTGGAACTTGTCCGCAATACCGCGTTGGGCTACGAGATCAATCATCTCCGCCATCTTGTCGCCGCTTCCGGCCATCACGAATCGTACGCCGTCGGTCTTGCTCAGTACCCTTGCTGCAGCCTCTACGAAATACTCGGGACCCTTCTGCATGGTGATTCGACCGAGGAAGGTTACTAACTTGTCCTTCCTCTCCGGCTTGGTAAACTCTTCCGGATGAGCCAGCGGCTCTACGGCATTATGTACCGTACTTACCTTGCGCGGATCGATATCGTATTTCTCAATAACCGTCCTTCGTGTCAGGTTACTTACGCATATGATATGATCTGCTGTGTCCATACCGCGTTTCTCTATCGCATAAACCGTCGGGTTGACGTTGCCGCGGCTACGGTCAAAGTCCGTCGCGTGAACGTGGATTACCAACGGCTTGCCGCTGATCTGCTTGGCAAATACACCCGCAGGATAAGTCAGCCAGTCGTGGCTGTGGATGATATCAAATTCCAAACTGTGAGCTAACACGCTCGCTACGGCCTCGTAGTTGCTGATCTCCTCAATCAGGTTATCCGGGTAGCGACCTGAGAAACCGATACATCCTAAATCATCCGTTCCGATACGGCGGTAGTCATAATGTATTCCGTTGCGGAAATGGAAATACTCTTCGGGGCTCATTCTGCCCTCCAAACGCTGCTTGACGTAGTCATAGCTGTTCTCTTTCCATACCACGGGGATGCTGTTTGCTCCGATGATTCGCAAGAAACTCTGATCTTCATCGCCCCATGGTTTCGGGATGACGAACGTGATCTCCATGTCCGGCTGTTGCGCCATGCCGCGCGTCAGACCGTAACTAGCAGTTCCCAAACCACCTAAGATATGAGGAGGAAACTCCCATCCGAACATTAATGCTTTCATTTGGCTGCCTCCTTTCCTTCGCTTTCGACTTTTGACTTTTCGCTTTCTTCTAATTGATACTTCTTCAGCGTATCCATCACGCTGATCACAGCTGCTACACTCGGTGCATAACTCATGCCGCCATGACCTTTGTAAGGCGGGTTGCCGTCGTACATCTCGTTCAGCGTACCGATCGTCAGCTCGTCCATCTCGGCCTCAAAACCTACCAGCAGTCGCTCCATAAAACTGATACCGCTGTATTTATATACGTTCATGTAGGCGCGAGCGTAAGCCGCTATCGTGAACGGCCATACCGGACCGTTGTGGAAGTTTCTGTCGCGCTCCTGCTGACCGCCGCGGTAGAAGGGACGGTAGTCGCCGCTCTTCGGACTCAGCGTACGCAAGCCCTTTGGTGTCAACAGCTCTTTCGTACAGATATCTACTACTGCTTTCTGTTGCTTCTTGTCCAGAGGGCTGTAGGGAAGGCCGGCCGCCCATATCTGGTTCGGTCGCACCTCGCGATTCTCGTAGCCGTCTAACACGTAGTCGTTCAGGTAAACACCGTTCCAGAAAGTCTTGACAAAAGCGTCCTTCGTGATCTCTGCCTGATACTCCATCAGGTCGGCACTCGTCTCTTTGCCCATCTCCCGGAGTAACTCTGCTGTGAATCGCATCGCGTTGTACCATAGTGCATTGATCTCTACTACATAACCCGTTCTCGGGGTGATAGGCCAGCCGTTCTCCGTCGCGTTCATCCAGGTAGCCGGCTTCTGCGTACCATCTACCCATAAAAGACCGTTCTGATGCAGTTTCGCGCGCGGATGGTTCTGCTTGCGGTACCAGTTGACGATGTCCAGACAGAGCTGGCCATACAAATCAGCCGCCTCGCGAACCGTGTACTTATGTGCGTATTTCTGGATGGCGCGAACAAACCATAATAATGCGTCCGGCTCATCCATGCCTGTCATCTTGTTCTCGGTGCCGCGACCATTCATGAAGTTAAGAATCTCACCTATCGCAGTCTTGTTGATGATGGCGTCCCAGTATTCCGGACGGTCGATGTCTAACGTACAACTCGGCGTCGCGAAGAACGAGTTGCGGGCGTCCGCGTGGAACCATGGGAAACCGGCTAACAGGTAGCACTTGTCCCCCTCGCGTTTGTAGAACTGGCTTGCGCTGTTCTTCAGAGTCGAGAACATGTCGAGCCGCTTGTTTCTGCGCTCTACCTCTTTCTTCCATGTACCCTTCAGCGTACTCGTTTTGCACTCGGTCACACCTGCAGCAAAGATGATGCTCTCGCCTTTCTTCATCGGTAACTCGAAATAACCCGGTACCAACAGATCCTCCTTGTACGCGTAGCCGCGTTCACGCTCCTTGCGGTACTCGATATCCTTGTACCACTGCGGGTCGTGATGGTACTCCACCGCCTTGCTGAACTGCATGTACAGGGTCGGAAAACCCGGATACATCCGGTTGTAACGCCCGTTCTCGCACTCGTCCATGTTGGGGTTCGCTAACGGATTCTCATGCGTCAGCTCGTTCACGCTGCGGAAGGCCAGGAACGGACGGAAACGCAAGGTCGTCGGACTGCCGCTCTCTAATAACGTGTAGCGGATCAGCACGCGTGGTTCGAAACTAACCAACATCCGCTCCTTCTCCAATACCATCGCACCTACGCGATAAACGGTCTTGGAGATCAACTCGCAGTCAAACTCGCGAATGTACTTGTGTCCGTTGGGACTGAAATGATTCTCGCCGTACTCGTGCAGACCTAAGTTGAACTCAGCCCCGTGTTGGATCACGGTCTCATCCAACGAACTCAGCAGAACGAAATTATCTTCCCCAAGCTCCGGAATGGGCATCACCAACTGGCCGTGGTACTTACGCGTGTTACAATCGACCAGGGTGGTCGAGTTATAGACACCTGCACGGTTGGTCCGAATCATCTCTTTCTGAAGCGACCGCTCCAGATTAACAAGTACTGTCTTGTCAAAATTCAGATAACTCATGATGAAAGATTTAGTGTATTTAGTAATTTATTTGTTATGCTTATAATTCGCTTACAAACTGTTTGATCCGCTGCTCTTCCGCTTTCTTGCAAACTAACAACGCACCTTTCTCCTCTGCGATGATCATGTCATCTACTCCCTGAACGATCACTTTCTTCCCCGGCTCCAGAACAACAATATTGCCTTTCGCTTCGTAGAACCGTGCCTCGCTGTGCAGACTTACATTGCCCTGCTCGTCTTTCTCACTCAACTCATATAAACTACCCCAGGTACCCAAATCGCTCCAGCCGAAACTGCTCGGTATCACATATACGTTCTCCGCCTTCTCCATGATGCCGTAGTCAATGCTGATACTCGGACATTTGGGAAACATCTGCTCGATGAAATCCTCCTCTTTCTCCGTCCCCATCAGTAGCTCGCCTTCACGGAAACGGTCCGCCACCTCCGGCAGCAGATACCTAAACGCTTCACTGATCGTCTGTAGGTTCCAGATGAAGATACCGCTGTTCCAAAGGAAATCGCCGCTGTCCAGAAATACTTTCGCCATCTCTAAATTCGGCTTCTCCGTAAACGTCTTCACCGGATAAATTCCATCATTGAGCGGCTTTGCCGCGCTCATTCCATCATTGAGCTCGCTCTGCGAGCGCTCATTTATATACTGGATATACCCATACCCCGTCTCCGGTCTTGTGGGACGCATTCCTAACGTACAGATGGCATTGTTCTCCGATACGAAATCAAACGCTTTCTCTATCGTCGTGCGGAATTTCTCCTCCTCCAATATCAAATGGTCACTCGCCGCAACTACGATATTCGCTTTCATCTCCTTTCTCGTCCAGTCCTGATTAGCTGCGGTTAAACCGGCCTTGCGCAGGCATAACGCCCGGATATGTGCCGTCGCATAAGCGATGCAGGGAGCCGTGTTTCTTCTCGCCGGCTCGCAAAGTATCTGGCTCTCTTTCAGATCCGGTATCTGCTCCAGGATGAGTTGCTTGTATGTCACGTTCGTCACAATGAACATGTGATCGATCGGAATCAACGGACGAAAACGATCTACCGTCATCTGCAACAAACTCTTGCCCGTGCCGAAAAAGTCAAGAAACTGCTTCGGCTTCTCCGTGCGGCTGAACGGCCAAAATCGGCTTCCTACGCCGCCGGCCATGATCACGCAATAATTATTTTCATTCTCTCTCTTCATAAATATATAGGTGTGTTTTTTATGGTTTTCTGTTGTTTCAAAGGCTTCTCCTTATGCTAAAAGCGTACAAAGATACAACCTTTTTTTTAATTACGCAAGCGCGCACGTACTTTTTTTATAAAAAAGTGTCTTTTTGTGCAAAAAATGCAAAACTTTCAACTTCCAACTTTCAACTCTCAACTATTTTTTGTACCTTTGTGCCGTATTTTGGAATAATATGGGCTCTTTACAAAAAAATAAGATATTCATTATTCATTGTTCATTATTCATTTCATTGTTGTTTGCATGTGCTTCATGCAGCAACAACTATACCCCGCGTCCGTACGGCTACTACCGTATTACCACTCCCGATACCGCCTATACGGATTTTGCGCTTTCGACTTTCGACTTTCGACTTTCGACTACTTACCCCTATACTTTCGCTCTCTCCTGTAACGCCGTGGTACAGCCTCGTACGGATGTCTCTGAACCATACTGGATTAACCTCTATTACCCGGCTCTGGATGCTACTATATACTGCTCCTACAAACCCGTTAACGGTAACCTCCGGGAGCTGACCAACGATGCCTTGGAGTTTGTCTATCGCAATGCTTCTTTTGCAACGGCGATCCCCGAGCAGGATTATGCCCATCCCGAGGCGTCCGTCTATGGCGTCCTCTTCGATCTGGAGGGAAACACCGCCTCGTCTTGCCAGTTTTTCGTGACCGATTCGACCCGTCATTTCTTCCGGGCGTCGGTTTATTGTAACTGTCCCCCGAACGCCGATTCCCTTGCACCTGTATATAACTATCTCCGCACGGATATCATCAAAATGGTAGAAACCTTCGAATGGACAAGAAATTAGCCATATTACTCGATCCCGAGAAGGCGGATCTCTCCGCGTTGCCCATCACCCCGGATTGCCATCCCGACTACATCTTCGTCGGCGGCTCTACCGGTGGAGATACCACGGCCTTTGTCCTTGCGATCAAAGAGAAACTGGCTTCCATTTCTTTCCCCCTACACGGGGGGATCGAGGGGGGCCTTCCCATAGTCCTCTTCCCCGGAAATGCAGAGCAATTCACTCCCGAGGCGGACACCATCCTCTACCTCTCTTTGCTTTCCGGCGACAACCCCGAATACCTTGTCCATCAGCAGGTTAGAGCGGCAAGAGCCATACATGGCTCATCCATTACCGTCATCCCTACGGCCTACATCCTCATCGATGGCGGGGTAGAGACTTCTACCATGCGCGTGACGGGTACGAAACCACTAAACCCCTTAAACGCCGAAGGCATTCAAACCATCATCGACACCTGTATCGCGGCCGAACTGATGGGCAAAAAAGCCATCTACCTGGAAGCCGGTTCGGGCGCCAAGACACCTGTCCCGCCGTCTGTCATCAAGGCCGTGCGAGAGAAAGTGCAGATACCGCTCATCGTCGGAGGGGGTATCCGTACTCCCGAAGCGATGCAAGCAGCCTATCACGCCGGCGCTGACATCGTCGTCATCGGTAACCATTTTGAGTCCCATCCCGAGGATCTCCAAAAATTTCTGTCAGCGAAGCGGTCTGTCAGAGAAACGGTCTGTACTCTGTCAGCGCAGCGGTCTGACGACGAGCGCTTCATGACTTTAGCCATCGAGGAAGCGCGAAAGGCGTTTTCATCGCAAGAGATCCCCATCGGTTGCGTCATCGTCTCGCAAAACCAAATCATCGGTCGAGGACACAACCTCACCGAGACCCTCTCGGACGTTACCGCCCACGCGGAGATACAGGCCATCACTGCGGCTTCGCAAACGGTCGGCGGCAAATACCTTCCGGACGCTACTCTTTACGTTACCGTAGAACCCTGCGCTATGTGCGCCGGAGCCATCGGTTGGGCGCAAATCAGCCGTATCGTTTATGGCACACCCGACCCCAAAAGAGGCTTCCGAACCTACGCCCCACGGGCTTTTCACCCCAAAGCAACCGTCACTTCCGGCGTACTCGAGACCGAGTGCCGACAACTAATACAAGAATTCTTTAAATTGAAGCGGTAATGCAAATATCAAATCTCAAATCTCAGATCTCAAATGGCAAATACGCCCCCATCATCTTGCGCCTGGGCATTTTTGCGCTCCTTGCAGCAGTCATCGTCCTGATGTTCCCGCGTTACAACAACGCCTTTCGTTACTACTACGAGGTGGGAAAACCCTGGGGCGCTGCGACTTTGACGGCGGATTTCGATTTTCCAATCTATAAGACCGATGAGCAGCTCGAGAAAGAGCAGCAACAACTCCTCTCTACCTTCACGCCCTGCTACCGTTATATCCGCGGTGTACAGCGTCAGGTCCATGTCGTCTCTCTCCAGGACATGGAGTGGCTGCAGGCGCAGTCGTTCTCACGCATCTCTATCATGAACGGACGCGTGGCGAAGACATATCCCCTCTCGGATATATACACCCCCAGATCCGCTTATGAGCACTTCGGATACGACTGCCCCCAGAACCTTGAGATGGATACCGCCCTCACCCAAACCATGCGCGAGCATCTCTTTGAGACCCTCTCTCCGACCCAGGGAATAGTGCAGAAAGGAGAGAAAATCATCGGCAACGGAGAGATCGTTACCGACCGCTCCTACCAGGTCCTGCAATCCCTCCGAAGAGCCTATGACGACGAAGAGATCGGTACCAAGCAGCGCACGATCTCCATCCTCGGCGAGGCCATGCTCGTCACCCTATTCCTCTGTCTTTTTGTCATCTACTTATACGTCTTCCGCATGGCGTACCTGCGCTCTCTATCGACGGTGCTTTTCTTCTGCCTTCAGATGTTTATCGTCATCGGACTCGCGTGTCTCGCCTTGCGTTTCAACCTCTCCGTCTATATCATCCCCTTTGCATGGGTACCTATTTTAACGCGCGTCTTCTTTGACTCCCGAACGGCTCTCTTCCTGCATTTCACCACCATCCTTATCACCTCCATCGTCGTGCCTTCGCCTGTGGAGTTCTTCTTCATCCAGATTGTGGTAGGAATGACGGCTGTCTCTTCGCTCTCAGACATGACGCGCCGTGCGCAGCTCACCCAGACCGCCGCGTGGATCCTTCTCTCGCAAGTGATCGCATATACCGCCATCACTTTTGCGCAGACAGGCGCGTGGTCGTCTATCAACCTCTGGATGTACCTCTATTTCGCTATCTGCTGCCTTCTCACTATCGGTTGTTACGGACTGATTTACGCCTTCGAGAAACTCTTCCGTTTCATCTCCTCGATCACTCTGGTCGAGCTGACGGATATCAACTCCGACCTCTTGCACGCTCTCGCAGAGAAAGCCCCCGGCACTTTCCAGCACTCCATGCAGGTCTCTAACCTTGCTGCTGAGGCGGCGAAGACCATCGGCGCTAACGCGCTGCTCGTGCGTACGGGCGCTCTTTACCATGATATCGGTAAGATGACCGACCCGCTCTACTATACCGAGAACCAGAACGGCTCCGACAATCCCTTGCTGACGATGGATCCGCGTGATGCTGCACAAGTCGTCATCTCCCACGTGACCGAAGGAGAGCGTATTGCGCGCAAGAACCACCTGCCCGAAGTGGTCATCAACTTCATTACTACCCACCACGGCACCTCCCTTGTCCGCTATTTCTATAACACCTATTGCAATGCGCATCCCAAGGAATCGGTGGACGAGTCGCTCTTCCGCTATAAAGGTCCCAAACCTTCTACCAAAGAAGCGGCCATCCTCATGATGGCGGACGCTATCGAAGCCCGCTCACGAAGCCTCGAGGACTTCTCCGAAGCCTCCATTGCGGAAGCGGTAAACCAGATGATTGATGCCCAGATCGCGGATGGACAATTCGCAGAGACACCTCTCTCCTTCAAGGACGTAGAGGACATCCGGCGCGTCTTCACTACCCGCATCACCGCCATGAATCATCATCGTATTTCATACCCTACGTTGAATAAATGAAACCGCTCTATTTAGCTCCCATGGAGGACGTTACCGATCCGGCGTTCCGTGCGCTCTGCAAACGCTACGGAGCCGATCGCGTCTATACGGAGTTCGTTAACGCCGACGCCCTCGTCCGTGACATAGCCTCGACGACCCGCAAGCTAACCATCTCCGATGCAGAGCGACCCGTGGCGATACAGATCTACGGACGTGAACCCGAAGCCATGGCTGATGCCGCACGCATAGTGGAGCAGGCACAACCGGACTTCATCGACATCAATTTTGGCTGCCCCGTGAAGAAGGTCGCGGGAAAGGGTGCCGGAGCCGGACTCTTAAGGGACGTGCCCAAGATGCTTGAAATAGCCCGCGCAGTCGTTAACGCCGTCCACACGCCCGTCACCGCCAAAACCCGCCTCGGCTGGGATGAAAAGGACTTGATTCCAAGATATAACCCGCTCGGTCTCAATACTCCCTTCCCTTCAGGGGAGGGACGGGGTGAGGCTTCCTATTTTATAGTGGACTTGGCCGAAGCCCTCCAGGACTGCGGCATTACTGAACTCGCCATCCATGGCCGTACACGCTCGCAGATGTACCGCGGTGAGGCGGACTGGACCCTCATCGGCGAAGTCAAGAATAACCCGCGCATACATATACCTATAATAGGGAACGGGGACGTGTGCACGCCCGAACGCGCACGCGAGTGCTTCGACCGCTACGGAGTGGACGCCATCATGGTTGGACGCGCAACTTTCGGCGCACCCTGGCTCTTCGCAGAAATGAAAGGACTTCCCGCGCCTCGGTCTATGGAAGACAAAGTCTCCGTCCTCAAGGAGCATGTTTTGGCTTCCATCGCCTGGTGCGGCAACGACGAGCGAAAAGGCATCCTCCATTCCCGTCGGCATTTTGCCGCATCCCCGGTCTTTAAAGGCCTTGATAACTTCAAACAGACCCGCATCGCCCTCCTCCGTGCAGAAACAGTCGAAGAGGTCTTTGCCATCATGGACGAAATCGTAACCCGTTATGCGTAAATTCTTTGACTCCAACGCCCTCTGGCTCTCGATGCTCATCGGAGCCCTTGGCTATAAAATCTTCCTGCCCCTTGCGCCCACACTCCCGTGGCTCATCTTTTTTATGCTCTTCTTTACCTTCTGTAAGGTAAACCCCCTCGACCTGCGCCTGCATAAATGGCATTGGGCCGTCTTGGCGGCGCAACTCCTCTTCGCCTTCACCTCCTACCTCGCGCTCCTTCATTGGACGGGAGATAAGATCCTCGCGCAGGGCATACTCATGTGTTTTATCATGCCCACAGCTACTGCCGCACCGATCATCGCAGGAAAAATGGGCGGCTCCATACAGAACCTTACGACTTTCACACTCCTCTCGAATTTCGCCACGGCGATCATCGTACCGGCTACTTTCCCGCTTATCAACCCCGCGGCAAACATGACTTTCTTTCCGGCTTTCCTGCTCATCCTGTCCCGCGTCGCACCGCTCCTCCTCGGACCCTTCTTCTCAGCATGGCTCCTCCGCCTTGCCTATAAATGGAAGACCCGCAAGGAGTTCGTTCTGCCCGTGAAAATAGCGGTCGTCCCCTTCTACCTCTGGGTCGCCTCCATCGTCGTCTTGACCTCCGTCGTCACGGAGACGGTAATCGCAAATTTTCAGTCTCAAATTTCCAATATACTAATTTTATTAGTATTATCCTTCTTTGCCTGCCTGCTTCAGTTCGGTCTCGGCAAACTCATCGGCTATAAATTGCCGGCGGTCAGCAAAGGAACCGATTACCAGGATGTACTCATCAACCCTGCGGCCGCTCCGAAAACCATGGAAGGCGTCTCTTCCATCACCGCCGGACAGGCTTTCGGTCAGAAGAACACCTCTCTCGGCGTCTGGATGGCAAACACCTACCTCGACCCCTTGGCTTCTCTCGGCGCTGCGGCATATATTATCTGGCAAAATATCTTCAATTCCGTCCAGCTGATGGTTGTTGCACATAAAAAATAAATGTTATTTAACATTTTATTTGCACATATCAAAAAAATGTTGTAACTTTGCACCCGATTTATGAAGAACCTTGATATCTCGATCTCTCGATACTTCGATTTGTCGATACCTCGATATATCGGAAAAAAATACAACAAACTAACATTATATTAACCCTTTAAAAATCATCAAAAACATGAAGAAAATCTTTTCTTTTTTGGCTGCTGTGCTTTTCGCAGGCAGCATGATGGCTGAGCCTATTACGATCAATGCAACAGATGTTACAACGATCGAATCTGGCGCAACAGCTGATTTGGACGTAACGCTCCAGGGCATTAACATCGTTTGGCAGGGTGCTTATTACAATCCTGATGGAAGTGGTAGTGTTGACTTTCGCGTGTATGCGAACAAATCCATGACACTCACTGCCGAAAGCAACATTTCCAAAGTTGAGATCGCTGGTTACTGCAAGGCTGGTTTGACTGTCACCGCGAACGCAGGTACAATCACCACAGGTGCTTCTTATGCTAGTGAGACCACCAAGGGCACTCTTGAGGATCCGCTGATCGTAGTAGACGAAATCGGTGCTACTTCCGTTACGCTTACCTGCACCAAGCAAATGCGTGCTTACGCGATCCGCATTACTTTCGAGGGTGGCGATGTTACTCCGACTGTTAACTACTATGTAGCTGGTTCGATGAACGGATGGGCTGCTGACGAGGCTTACATGCTCACCCCGAACAATCAAAGCCTGTACGAGGGCGAGTTCACTTTCGCTGCTAACGACGAGTTCAAGGTAATCGGTTTCGATGGTACGAACACTTCTTGGTTCCCGGAGGGTATGGGTAACAACTTCCAGATTACCGAGGCTGGTGACTACAAGATCACCTTCAACCCCGCTGGTAACGTAGAAGGCTGGTACGAAGGCTTCTTCAATGTAGTGAAGAAAGAAGAGCCTGTTGTTCCGGGTGAGGAAATCAACGTAACTATCAGCTCGTTGACTAACCCTGGCCAAGTGCTCTATGCTGACGTAATAGCTTCGTCTGGTTATTGGGATATCTATGCTTTCAATGACCAATATCAAATCGAGATTTCGAATATCTCCACCACAGAGGCTGCCGGTACCTATACAATAGATGATCTGGATGCTGATTTTACGTATATCGTTCCTGCTGAAGGCGATACCGTTCATTTCACCGCTGGTCAGGTAGTTCTCTCTATTACTGATGGTGTTGTTAATGTAGCTGGTAAACTCACCGGTGATGATAATAACATCTACAACATCAACCTTACCTACAAAGATCCGGTTGCTGAGCAGACTGTTAATGTAAACATCACTGAGGGTGTTTTGTATGACGGTTATGCAGCATATGGCCTGTATGCAGTTTATGGTTCTGCAGAAGATGGTACGTATGTTCAACTCGCTATCTGGACTGAGGCTGGCTTCGAAGGTCAATTCACCGAGGAAGACCTGGATAACAAATATGTTGGTTCCGGTTTGAAAGATGCAGCCGGCAATACTCAGCAAATCTACGCTGCAGCAATCACGGTAACTCCGGGTGCTATCGAAGGCGCTTACACTATTACTGCTGACCTGTTGTGCTACAACAACACGCTGTATAAGGTTACGATGAAGATCGGTGAAGAGCAAGGTATTGACAATGTTGACGCTGCTGTCAAAGCTATCAAACGCCTCGTTAACGGCCAGGTTGTTATCGAGAAGAACAATAAGTTCTACAATATCAACGGCGCTGTTATCCGCTAATCATTACGCGGCTCTGCCGCAACAATAGTATCCGCCAAGTTTGGCGGATCACCAAGAGGGACGCTTCATGGAGGCGTCCCTCTCCTTTTGTTATACAAAATAAGACCCGGACCATAGGATCACCATAAGATGACCATAGGATCACCATAGGATGAATACCCCAAAATGGAAAAAACACGCCTTTTACTATATATACGTAGTATATATACTTTTTGTTTGAATTTTTTTTGTGCAAATACTTGCATATTTCAAAAATTATTTGTATCTTTGCAGCCGATTTATGAAACCCGTCGATATATCGATCTTTCGTTATATCGGTATATCGGAGAGCATAATAACTAACATTATTAACGAACTATATTAAAAAAGTGACAAAAAAATGATTTTTTACGCTAATGATGATACATATCCATCTATATAGGGTCGATTGTTGGTAACAATAGCGAAAGCTTGTCGGATAAGTTTGTTAGCAATGGCAATAATTGCGACTCTACCAGATTTACCCCTCGAACGCAATCTTTCGTAAGTTTCTTTACATGCAGTATTGCTTCTAATAGATGCGAATGCTACAACATACAATAAACTACGTAGATGTGTATCGCCATTGCGATTAATGTGACCTTTGACATTGACTGACGTACCTGATTGCTGGTAAGTGGGACATAATCCCAGGAACCGAGAAATCTGTTTAGCACTACTAAAGTACGTAAAACCTCCTGTAGCCATTATAAGTGCAGAAGCGATATTTTCGCCAATACCTTTAATGGAAGTGAGCAACTCCATTTGGCGTTTAAACTCTTTATTAGATAGATTAGTAATCTCATCCTCTAATTTGGAGATCTGCTTACGGAGAAACTTAATGGTTTGCTCTGTAGCAACTTTAGCAGTAGGGTCTTGCTTAGGCAGGACGGATAGAGAGTGCTGCAGATTGATCATTGCAGTAAGTTGCTTCTTAAGTTGCCTAAGGACAGTACGTTTCTGCTTAAGCAGAATGATACTCTCTGATGGAATCTTATAGGGCGCTGGCTCCATCTTCTCGCCATACATAGCAATCAGTTTAGCATCAATCTCGTCTGTCTTGGTAGTGGATAGCATAGCACGAGCAAAATGCTTAATCTTCTGCGGATTCTCCATGCTAACGGTAATGTTAGCCTGCTGGAGCAGATAAAGAAGAA
Source organism: uncultured Bacteroidales bacterium (assembly GCA_900317885.1). GTDB lineage: Bacteria > Bacteroidota > Bacteroidia > Bacteroidales > Paludibacteraceae > Colicola. The sequence continues at coordinate 192,275 of ONIM01000002.1, forward strand.
GCATACTATAGTTGCCGGTAGCTTCCATTACGCAGTGGCAGTCCTCTGGAAGTGAGGAGATAAACTGG
>ONIM01000074.1 GCA_900317885.1 uncultured Bacteroidales bacterium
GACAGCTCGTCCCAGAACACTTTGGGGTCACGGAAATCCGCGATGTCACCGACAAGGACGGGGTTGCCTTCATAAGCCGTGAAGGTCTGCCCTCCATCCAAGCTATAGGAGATGGACTGGTTCTGCGCCTTGTCTGCGGAGGTATAGATAGCGACAATAGCATTTTCCCCGAAGCCGGCGGTGTTGTTTTTGTCAATGACTGCCGAACCGGAGAAGATCATACCGTTCTCATCGGGGTATATAGCGATCGGCTGGTGCGTCCAATGGATAAGATCCGGGCTGGTGGAATGTCCCCAATGCATCGGTCCCCAAACTGTTCCTTCCGGGTAATACTGATAGTAGAGATGCCAGATACCGTTAGCTTCATCGTAGAACATGCCGTTAGGGTCATTCATCCAGTTCGCCTCGGGCGTATGATGATAGACCGATCGGAAAGGCTCATCGGTTGGATGAGAAGCCGGCTTGCGGTTAGAGCATGCTGTGACCGTAAGGATTAGAAGACCGCAAAATATTACATTGATTGGTTTCATAGATTATATATTTTAAGGCAAATTACTTAATCTCCTGTATAACCTGTTGTTGCAAACTGGGATGGGGTAACGGTGATGGTCTTCGGGCCACCGGAACCGGCACATATTGTCCCTTGCAGTTGGCAGGAGAGGATTTCCACGACGGGTTGCAAATATGTCTGTTTCATAGCATTGGATAATTTAAAGCTTATTGATTTACTCGTTGACCTTGGGCATTGTATTTTACGCCATTTTGGATAATGTAGAATACCCCGTTCTCGACCACTTTGGTACTCTGTACCTGGTTATCAAGGGTCTGCTCCATGCCGGTCGGCATCATCGGTGCTTGGACACCCATCCTTCTGCGCGGGCCTTGCTGAGGCTCGGACGGATCGTACACGCTCATAGCAGATAGATCAAAATAAGCACGGTTGGCTCCGACGAGGTTAGTACCTCCGTTTTGCTTTCTCAACTCATTATTCCAAAGAATATAGTAGTTCTCATTGTCGGCAATGGGTGCGAGGACAAACGAACCGATAAGACCGTTAGCAGAAGCGGGAGCCAACACTTGTGCGCCGGTCATCGTGACGGAGATCTTGCTGGCTGAGGATTCGAAAATATACGGCACTCCGGCTTCCAACGAAGCGACCTCTTCTATCACGACATCTGTAGGGGTGCTGCCATCGAGAATTTTTCCTACCGCGCGATAGAAGGTGGCTCCTTCGGTCGCCGCCGAGGCTCTCGGCAAGCAGATAGTACCATACGCACCTTCCGTCACGTCACGGGTATAGGCGTTGGTAACGGTGATCGTCTTAGTTACCTGGGTTGTTCCGGTCACGTTTTTCGGGATCTTATAACCGTCAGCAGAACGAGTAGCGGTAACCGTCACCTCACCCGGGGCTTTGAGACGCAAGATCTTGTAGTTTTGATCATCCGGATGCTCAGGATCAGCAACGAGTTCTGCAATATCCAAATCGCTTACCGTCCATCTCAATGCAGTCGCCTTATCCTCTATCTGAATACGTTGCTCAGAGCCTGCCAAACCATCCGCCGGTTGAGCAATCCATGCGAAGACTGGAACTGCATCTATATTCAAATAATAAAGGACATCACGGGTGAGGGTCTTAAGTTTTTCTGTCGGGTTAGCCCAATGGAAGGCAGCAAGACCCATGGCAATAATCGTACCACGACCGGTAGCTGTCGGATAGTATTCTACGAAACCGGCATTCTCCAGCAAGGTATTATGTCCCCAAGATCCGAGGATACGACAATTATGGGCATCCTGATAATGGTACAAGCGTTGTACATTGTTACTGCCTAAACCATTTTCAAAATTGAACCACACATCATTATTGTCCGTATGACGACCAGCATCCATGATTCCTGTTGCAGTACCCATGTTAGCATAAACTGCATGCGTGCTATGATCAATCACCACATCATCATCCCCATTTTTCAACTCAAAGCGGTTACCGATACGCCAAGCTTCACGATCTCCATAGCCACCATTCTGATACTGCGGATATTCATTGCGTCCGAGGTCGCCTATGAGACGGGTAGCCTGCTTGGAAACGAAGACATTACCACCTGCATTAACAAAAGCTGCAAGGTTATTACGGAACGTTTCACCACCGAGGTCATCGTAGTACGATTGACTGGCTTTGTCTATATGGTCATTATGAATCCAGAGCACTTTGATAGCAGAATTGAGCGAGCCGATATCCGACGGGCGAACGAAACAACCGTGTTGACCGCCCACCTCACCAGCAATAAACTGATCATAGAACCAAGCAGCTGCTTCAAAGTCCGGGCGACGACCTTCTTCGTTATCATAGTTAGACATCGTATGCATTGAATATGGCAATACATATGCAAACTTCACCGCTTGATTACCGCCA
>ONIM01000064.1 GCA_900317885.1 uncultured Bacteroidales bacterium
CAGTCGCTCTGCCGGATAAGACGGGTCAAGCGGCTGGTACACACAACCGGCTTTGAGTGCCGCCAAGGAAGCGACTACCATCCATTCGGAACGGTTGATGAGGATGGAAACGACTTTCTCTTTCGTATCGTTGCCGATGACCTCTATGATCCGTGCAGCGATGGCGTCCGTGCGTTCATCCACCTCTTTGTAGGTCAAACGGACGTCGTGATAAACGACCGCGAGGTTATCGGGCGTCTCGGCTGCTTGCTTACGGAAGAGCGAGACAATGGTCTGGGTGTCGTCATAAGGCACCTCAGTCTGATTGAACGAGTCGAGCACCGCTGTCTGTGCTTCATTAAGAAGCGAGATGGCACGCAGAGGCGCGGTAGTGTTCGCCGCAAAAGCTTGCACGGCGTTTGCCACCGACTGCGCAAGGTTGGTGATCAGCGCTTCGCTGTACCATCCGTTGTCGTACTCGACCGCAATACTCGGCACGCCGTCCATGGGCATGATATAGAACGCAATCTTGAATTTCGGCACGTTCTGTTCCATGGTCTCGTCCGCAAAAACAGGCTTGCCGAAGACGGAGTAGTTGCTCAGCACGCCCATCTGGTAAGCGAACATAATCTCCGCCTTGAGGTCATAATCCGCCGCTACGCGCGCAAATGGATAATCCTCGTGTGCGAGCGTTTGCTCGAAGGACTGCGCGTTCTCGCGGACGAACTCCTCTACCATCTGGTTCGCTATCTTCGTAGTCAGCGCAAGGGTGTTGACAAACATTCCCATGGTGTTGTTCACCCGCAGGTTGCTTCGTCCGTTGGAAATCGTCGTGATGCAGACATCATCTGTTCCAGCAAAACGTGCCAAGGAATAATAGACTGCACTCAGCAGCACAGCTGCCGGCGTCACGCCTAATTGCGCAGCGTATTTTTCCGCAGTAGGCATATCGAAAGGTACGCACACGCGTCCGTTCTCGCCTTGCGGCAGGGCATTGGTGAGGTCCGGTTGAATCTCGGTGACACTCTCGATGCCGGTGAAGCGCTCGGCGAAGAAATCCTTAGCGGCTTTGAAGGACTCGCCATTTTCAGCGGCTTTCTGCTCCGCCACGAACTGCGGATACGAGCACATCTCGGGTTCTATCTCTTTGCCTTCCAGCAAGTCGCAGATCTCATGGATGAAGAGGTCGTACGAGGCGCCGTCGCAAACGAGGTGGTGAATGTCGCTCAACAGATACAGGTTCTTCTCCGTACGCACGATGAAGAAACGGAAAAGCAGGTCTTTCTGCAGATTGAACGGCTGTACGAACTCATGTTTGAAGCCTTCCATCTGCGCCTCTTCGAGTGCTTTCTCGGGTACGTCGATAGCTGCTTCGTTCATCATCTTCTCGTCAATCGTCTGGATGACGTCGGCTTCTTGGGTGGCGAAATGCACGAAGAGTTCGGAGTGGTTGAGTACTGCCTTGCGGACCGCTTGCCGCAACGCCTCCGTCTCTACGTCCAAGGGCATCTGAGTACAGATCGGCACGTTATAAAGCGTCGAGGTCGGGTTCTTCATGCATTCGAAATAGACGCCCATTTGAGCAAAGGAGAGGCCAACCCCCGTCCCCTCCCTAAAAGGAGGGGTGGTTTGTGCGTCGCTTTCTCCCTTCCCTATAGGGGAGGGTTGGGGAGAGGCTACTAGTTCTTTCAATATCTCATTCTCAATGGCCTGCAACGTGATGCCTTTAGTCATCTGCTTGGCATCGAGTTGCACGCCGAAACGCTTGTAGATTTGCGTCGCTAATTTGATGGCAGCGATAGAGGAGAGCCCCATATATCGGAGGTCGGTCGTGATGCCGAACTCCTCCATGTTGACGATTTTCGCGATGATGTCATGCAGCTCCTGCTCCAAGACATTCAGCGGAGCTGCAGCCACTGCCTCCTCTACTTCGGGTTTCGGAGCTTCGGGTTTCGGCAGCGCACGTTTATCCACCTTCTGGTTTGGGTTGAGCGGTATAGCATCTATCTGCATCGTCACAGCAGGCACCATGTAGGGCGGTTTGCTGTCACCGATAAAAGCATTGAGATCGTCGATATTGATAGTCCCATCGCTTACTACGTACGCGGCGATGAACTTACCGCCATCCGGGTAGTCGAAGGCTTGCACGGTAGCATCCTTGATACCGGGGAACTCACGAATGATGGCTTCTACCTCTTTGATCTCGATACGGAAACCGCGGATCTTCACTTGTCCGTCCCGTCTGCCGACTAACTCGATATTTCCGTCCTCGCGGTAGTGAACGATATCGCCGGTCTTATAACAACGCATGCCATTCCATTCCACAAAGGCCTCTGCCGTCTTCTCCGGCTGGTTGAGATAACCGAGTGCGACCTGCGGTCCGGCTACATAGAGTTCGCCGTCCGTGCCGGTCGGTACTTCTTGACCGTCCTGACCGACCACGATGAGTCGCGTACCATTATCGTTCGCTTTGCCGATGGGAATATTGGGTTCGTTTTGGGTCACGAAGAAACTGCTGACATAAACCGTACACTCCGTCGGACCGTAACAGTTCATCAACTTGTACGAAGGAGGATCAAGACTGATGAGTTTTTCGCCACCCGTTCCGAGCCACTGCAAGCCCGGAATATAGGGATAATTGAGCACAAGCTGCGTTGCCATCTGCGTAGTCATGAAGCAGTGAGTGATGTGCTCGTCCTGAATATATTGGTTGAGTCCTTCCAGATCAAAACGGATGTCGTCGCCCACGATGCAGATGGTCGCGCCCGCTTTGATACAGCACCAAAGGTCCATCTGGAACGCATCAAAACCATAACCTGCATAAGTAGCGTACTTGCTTTGCGAAGTCAAGCCTATTGTACGGACATGAAAATCCAGGAATGCCAAGATGTTCGCTTCGCTCAACATGACGCCCTTTGGAATACCTGTCGTACCGGAAGTATAGAGCAGCACAAAAGCTTCATCGCCGTCATACTTGGAGGCATCCTCCCGCATGTATTTCAGTCGTTCCTCCGGATAGGTACCGTCCAATGGCATAGCGGTCAGACCTGCTTTGGCGATGGCGATAGGAGTCAGCACCATGAGTTCATTACGGGGCACAATAAACGCTGCCACTTTGTTGCCGCAACGGGTGACATACTGCGGATCGAGCGTATCCGACAGACGGTCTGCCTCAGCGAAGGTGATGCGTTTGTCTCCTGCGATACAGAAGATATCGTTCGGACGCTCGGCTACGTGTTTTTTGAAGTAGTCGATTAAGTGTTCCATATTATTCTATCGTAAAAAGGTTATGAAAACCGCTCATGCGGAAGATATCATTCACGTCCTCATTGAGGTGGGTGATGCGAATCGAACCGCCTTTCGCCTCTGACTCGCGTTTGAGTTGCATGAAGAACCGTAAACCGGCAGAAGAGATATACTCCAGTTGTTCACAATCGATCTCCAGTGCTTTGTCAGCGATTGCCAACACTTGGTTCAGTTCATCT
>ONIM01000025.1 GCA_900317885.1 uncultured Bacteroidales bacterium
CGCTGCAGTACGCACTATCCTCAACGACCCGACGGAGAAAGCCAAACTGCAGGCAGAGTTCAAATCCCAAACCAAGATCGGCTCGCTCTTCGGCTATGCAATGCATAAGCTCAACAGTCAGTACGACCAGAACGGCGACCCCATCGGTGGCTAACGATTTAACAGTTTAACAACTTAACCCTTTAACGTCTTATGACTAAGAAAGAAATCCTGAAACTGGTGATCTCCGTCCTCATTGCCGCCCTCACGGCATTGGCGGCGGGATTGGGACTGAGTTCCTGCAACGTCACGCGGACCGTCACGACCCGCTCGGAAGCATGGCAACGCGGCGACACCTCCGTCGTCATCCAAACCAAGACCGTCGAATCGTACGACTGCTCACGAAAGTATTAATTATTATTAACCATCAAACTAACCCTTAACCCCTCTCATCGAGCTTAGAGGGCTCTCCCCTCGGGACGTACGCTAACGAAGCGCGTGCGAACCGAAGAGTGAGAGCATCCGAGTAACTACCCATAAAACGGAGTTTTGTGGCGCTTACGAGGATAGCTCGCACGAATGGCAAATGTAACTTATTCTGCCGGTATCGACCACGTATCCGGCGCATTGGCAAAACCCGGCAAGAGCGGTCAGCACAGCTGCGAGAAGATGCTCTTGGCTACCCACCGCGTAGCGGCAACGACCAACAACAAGTGTAACCGTCTGTACCTGCGCACCCCGCAGAAACGCACCACGCCGCTCAGCCCGAGAGAGCTGCAGATCCGCGCACGCTTCACCTCGGTAGCCGCGATGATCAAGGCTCGCAAGGAGGATCTGTCGAAGATCACCGACGACCAGATCGCCTTCGCAGCCCAGCGAAACGAGCCCAACGGCAAGAAGACCATGCTCGCATGGTACTGGAAGGTGTGTGGCGACGAATATGATGAGTCGCACAACGGCTAATCGCCTTCTCCCTAAAGCGGACAGCAGAGCGTTCCCCCCTTAATGACGGGGGAGCGCTTTTTTATTTGGGGGCAAAAGAAAAAAAGGGGGCAAAAGAAAAAAATTGCATTATTGGCACGCATTTTGTACTATATTTGCTAAAAACGAATGCATATGAGACAGATTTTTTCTCTTTTGATGGCTTTGACGCTGTGCGTAGGCACGGCGGGGGCGTGTATGAAGAAGGGTGACGGGTTACGGGTTACGGGTGACGGGTTACGGGGTAACCAGCCGCTGACGGTGATCGTCATGGATACGACCCAGGCGCTGTTAGCGAACGCCGAAGTGAAGGTGCAGAAAGATGTCTATACCACCTCTTTCGACGGACGCGTGGTGCTCAAACCCGAGCAAGTGACTTCCACTACCTTCCTCGTCTCCTGCGAGGGCTATAAGCCTGCGCATGCGATAGTCAAGGACGAGTCGGTGCTGATCGTTCGGCTCCTGCCGGATCCGAAGGCAAGACCGAAGAACGGCGAGCCGGTCATGATCCGCGGCACCGGACGGCTGCGTGCTACCGGTTCAAGCGGGGAGGAGGTCTTATACTCCAAAGCCGCTACGCCGACGGCGGACGCAGCGATGTTATCCTTTGCGGAAGAAGCGGATGAGATGCCCGCACGCGAGAGCATGGTGGTCATGCCCGGCGGAACGAACGGTAACGTCGCTGCCGGACTGCTGACCGCCGGCGAAGTGAACGACTTCACGAAGTGGTACTTCTGGCCGAGAGTGATTGAAGATTCGCACAAGCAGCATATCTCCGCCTGGCAGATCGCACCGAGGCACCGTTATACCGCTCAGGTGGTGAACAAAGCCGGTTACCCCATTGCCTCCAAAGCGGTGAGTCTCCTGGATCAGAGCGGCAACACGCTCTTCCAGGCCGTGACGGATAACACCGGCAAGGCGGAGCTGTGGTACCAGTTGATCGGCAATAACCTCTGCGGCAAGCATACGGACCTCTACCTGCTCGTCGATGACCGGAAGCAGGTAGCCAAACAGTGGTCGGAAGGGTTGAACACCTTCGTTCTGGACGAAGCCTGCGAGGCGGAGGAGGACGTAGATGTATTCTTTATCTTTGACGCCACGGGTTCGATGGGCGACGAGTTGCGTTACCTGCAGGCGGAGATGAAAGACGTCATCGCGCGTGCCAAGGAAGCTACGGGCGGTCTGGAGATCCGTACGGGTGCAGTCGTCTATCGCGATCATCAGGACGACTACCTGACGCGTATCTCCCGTCTGACAGACGATATCAAGGCGACGCAGGCCTTCATCGACAAGCAGCAGGCTTCCGGCGGCGGCGATTATCCGGAGGCCGTACCGGAAGCGCTGATGGCAGCGCTGAACAGTGCCGGATGGGACTCCGACGCGCGTGCGCGCATCGCGTTCCTTATATTAGATGCCCCCTGCCACCAGGACTCCGCGACCATCGCTCTCCTGCATGAGCAGGTGCTGAATGCCGCGGCGTTAGGCGTACGTATCGTGCCAGTGGTATGCAGCGGTATAGGCGAGAGTGGGGAACTGCTGGTTCGCTCCATCGCCTTGGCGACGAACGGCACCTCGTTCTTCCTCACCGACGACTCGGGTATCGGTAACCCCCACCTCAAACCCACCACCGACTCCCTCAAGGTAGAGCACCTCAACGACATGATGGTACGCACGATCGTAGAGTTCTCGGCGATGCCGGAATGTAATGGTGGATTGATTAATGGTGACGCGGCAGAGCCGCTTAATGGTGAGATGGTAGATCCGCAGTTCCTGCCTAACCCGTTCAGCGCGGAGGAGGTAGCCGCTGATCCGTCTATCCCGCACGGCGAGGGTATCCATTACCTCATCGATGTGAGCGGCAAACTCATCACTGTCTATGAGGGCGATACCGCTTCTCTCAAGACCCAACTCCGCTCCATGGGACTGCCTGTAGGCATCTATTTCATCAAGACTTTCTACGACGGCATCTGGCACACGGAGAAAATTTTGAACCATTAAATCGTTAAAAAGTGGGCTTCGGCTCACTTTTTTTTATAAAAAATGCATTTTTATTTGCATATATCAAAAAAAAGTAGTACTTTTGCGGTGTATTTTAAAAATTAATCGGATTAAAAATTAAAAACAGCCTCAAAAGTATGGGAAATGTTCGTTTTGAAGCAATCAAAGCTGCTGAAGCACACACACCTGTGCATGTTATCGGTCCGGAAGGTCGAGTAAAAGATTACTTCGCTCGCGATGTCTTCACGCGCGAACGGATGAAAGAGTACATCGCGGAAGATGTATTGGACCAGTTATTCGACGATGTCGATAATGGTCGTACGATCCACCGTGAGATAGCGGGCAGCGTAGCGATCGGTATCCGCAAATGGGCGATGGATCATGGTGCAACGCACTTTACGCATTGGTTCCAGCCCCTCACCGGCGGCACGGCGGAGAAACACGACGCGTTCTTTACTCTCAACAAAGATGGAGAGTTAGTGGAAGAATTCAGCGGCGACAGTCTGTATCAACAGGAACCGGATGCTTCTTCATTCCCCTCGGGTGGTATCCGAAACACTTTCGAGGCGCGCGGCTACTCGGCTTGGGACCCTTCGAGTCCTGTGTTCCTCGTGGGCGATACGCTTTGTATTCCGACGGTTTTTGTGGCATACACGGGTGAAGCGTTGGATTACAAAACCCCGCTCATTCGTTCGACTGCGGCGCTTTGCCACGCAGCAAGGGATGTCGTAAATGCATATTTTGACAAGCAGGTGAAACATGTTCACGCCAACTTAGGTTGGGAGCAGGAGTATTTCCTTGTGGACGAAGCGCTCTATCATGCGCGTCCGGATCTGATGCTTACCGGTCGTACGCTGATGGGTCACGAGAGTGCGAAGAGCCAGCAGCTCGAGGACCACTATTTCGGAGCGATCCCCGAGCGCGTGTTAGCGTTCATGCGGGACCTGGAGTACGAAGCGCTCTGCGCCGGTATTCCTGTACGAACAAGGCATAATGAGGTCGCTCCTATGCAGTTTGAGATGGCGCCGATCTTCGAGAACGTCAACCTCGCCAACGATCATAACCTGCTCGTGATGAGCATCATGGATAAGGTAGCGCAGCGCCATCACTTCCGCGTGCTGCTGCATGAGAAACCCTACGCCAAGGTCAATGGTAGCGGCAAGCACTGCAACTGGTCGTTAGGCACCAACACCGGCGTGAACCTTCTGGCTCCGGGTAAGAACCCCTATCAGAACCTGCAGTTCGTCACCTTCCTGGTGAACGTCCTGATGGCAGTCAAACGGCATAACGGGCTCTTGAAAGCCTCCATCGTCTCGGCAACCAACGAGCACCGTCTGGGCGCGAACGAAGCACCTCCCGCTATCATCTCCGTTTTCCTGGGCAAGCAGATCAGCGGCGTACTCGACAAGCTCGAGCACGCGTCTGCCGAAGAAGCCATCATCATCAATGCCAAGAAAGAGATGAAGCTCGGCGTAGGCAATATCCCGGAGATCTTACTGGATAACACCGACCGCAACCGTACCTCGCCGTTCGCCTTCACGGGTAACCGGTTTGAGTTCCGTGCGGTGGGATCGAGTGCCAACTGCGGCGCAGCCATGCTGGCGCTCAATGCCGCGGTAGCGGAGCAGCTGATGATTTTCAAGGACGAAGTAGATGCCCGTATCGAGAAGGGCGAGCCCAAAGAGCGCGTGCTCTTTGACGTCATCAAGAGTTATATCGTAGCCTGCAAATCCATCCGATTTGACGGAAATGGTTATAGCGAGGAATGGAAAGAGGAAGCGGCGAAACGTGGTCTCGATTGCGAGACAAGTGTGCCGCTGGTGATTGACCGATATTTATTCCCGGAGACCGTGGAGATGTTCCGCAAGACCGGCGTGTTGAGTGAGTCGGAGCTGACGAGCCGGTGCGAAGTCAAATGGGACACGTACGTCAAGAAACTGCAGATTGAGAGCCGCGTGCTCGGTGATTTGGTAGCCAACCATGTACTGCCTGCGGCAAAACGCTATCAGACCATGTTGTTACAAAATGTGATGACCGTTAAGCAGGTCTTCTCAGCAGAAGAGGCGGCTTCGCTCAATGAGATGGATTACTCGATTATTCGTCAGATTGAGGATCACTCGGGTGCAATCATGAAAGGGGTAGAGAAGATGACCGACGCGCGTCATAAAGCGAATCGTCAGCCGGATGAGCGCTCCAAAGCAATCGCTTATCACGATACGGTCCTGCCGCTGATGGCGGAGATTCGTGAGCATGCCGATTCGCTGGAGATGATTGTTGATGATGAGTTGTGGACATTGCCCAAATACAGAGAATTGATGTTCATTCGGTAAAATGGAAACAAAATATATCTTTATTACCGGCGGAGTAGCTTCGTCTTTAGGAAAAGGAATTATTTCCGCTTCTTTAGGCAAATTGCTCCAAGCGCGCGGCTATCGATTATCACACGTGACAATGTAGAGGAACAATTATCCGGTTTAGCCGGTGTCGTGATCTGCCCCGGTTTTGGTCAGCGAGGTATAGAAAGCAAGATCCTTGCGGCGGAATATACCCGCACGCATAATATTCCTACATTCGGGATATGTCTCGGAATGCAGATGATGGTGATTGAATTTGCGCGTAATGTGTTAGTTATGTAAAGCATCTTTATATTCCATGGAGCGACTGAAACATGAATGCGGTGTGGCGTTAGTGAGATTACTCAAACCGCAGCAGTATTATCAGCAAAAATACGGTACTTCCTCGTACGGCCTTAATAAACTCTATCTGATGATGGAGAAACAGCATAACCGGGGTCAAGAGGGAGCAGGTATAGCGTGCGTGAACATGAACTCGCCTGTAGGAACAGAGTATATGCTCCGTGAAAAAGATCTTGGTAAAGATGCAATCACAAAGATTTTTTCTCGTATCACGCCCGAATGGACCGAGGCGCAGTTGTATATGGGGCACTTGCGCTATTCGACGACCGGCAAGAGCGGACTCCAATATGTTCACCCGTTCCTGCGCCGAAATAACTGGCGGGCTAAGAACCTCTGTCTCTGCGGCAATTTCAATATGACCAATATTGACGAGATATTTGATATAATCGTTCGTCAAGGTCAATCCCCGCGTATTTATAGCGACTCGTATATTACCCTCGAATGGATGGGACATCGCCTTGACCGCGAGGTAGAGCGTTGTTTCGTAGAGGCTAAAGAGCAAGGCTTGGAGAATACCGATATCACTCGTTACATCGAGGAGCATGTACAGATGAAGAACGTCCTTCAAACAACGATGGCAGATTACGACGGAGGTTATGTCATATGCGGTATGACGGGCTCAGGAGAGATGTTTGCCGTGCGTGATCCGTGGGCAATTCGTCCGGCGTTTTATTATCAAGATGATGAAGTCATCGCGTTAGCGAGCGAGCGTTCGGTACTGCAAACGACCTTTGATCTCGTTTGTGAACAAGTGCATGAACTGCCAGCAGGGCAAGCACTGATCATTCATAAGAACGGTATGTCCTCTTTGGAACAAATCCTGACGGCACAACAGCCCGCTCCATGCTCTTTCGAGCGTATCTATTTCAGTCGTGGCTCTGACAGAGACATCTACCAAGAGCGCAAACAATTAGGCGTTCAACTGGCGGACACGATACTCAAAGCAATAGATTATGACACCGATCATTCTGTTTTCTCCTTTATCCCCAACACTGCAGAGGTGGCTTTCTACGGTATGGTAGAGGGCTTGCGCGGCAGAGGGCTTACCATCCGCTGTGAGAAAGTGGCGTGGAAAGATATTAAACTCCGCACGTTTATCACAGAAGCCAGTTCTCGCAATGATTTGGCATCGCATGTCTATGACATTACGTTCGGTTCTCTGCAGCCTTATGAAGATAACCTCGTCATTATTGATGATTCCGTGGTGCGCGGAACAACCCTTCGTGAGAGTATTTTTAAGATCCTAGACCGTTTGCACCCCAAGAAGATTGTGATGGTCTCCAGTGCTCCGCAGATTCGTTACCCTGATTATTATGGCATCGACATGGCCAGGCTTGAGGAGTTTTGCGCCTTCCGTGCTGCGATTGCGTTGCTTAAGGAGCGCGGATTGACATATATTATTCAGGAGACGTATAATGCCTGTTTGGCGGAGATTCGTAAACCCAAACAGGAGCAAAGGAACTGTGTGCTTGCCATTTATGAGCCTTTGTCGGTAGAGGATATCAACCGCCAGATGGCGCTCATGCTACGCCCATCAGGCATGCAAGCACCTGTAGAGTTTGTATTCCAGACCCTTGACGGCCTCCACGCTGCGTGCCCAAACCATCCCGGCGACTGGTATTTCTCCGGCAATTATCCTACTCCAGGAGGCAACTACCTCGTTAACCAGGCTTTTATCCATTTTTTTGTAAATATATTTGCATAGTTCAAAAAAAAGCAGTACTTTTGCAGTCAAAATCAGAAGAATCATCAATCATAAATCATAAATCTTTTTATGTGTGGAATCGTAGGATATATCGGTAAGCGAAACGCTTATCCTATACTGATCAAGGGTCTGCATCGTCTGGAGTACCGCGGGTACGACAGTGCCGGCGTGGCGCTCATCAACGAGCAAGGTCAACTCAATATCTACAAGGCCAAAGGCAAGGTCTCCGAACTCGAGGCTTTCTGCGCGGACAAAGACACGCGCGGAACGATCGGTATCGCGCATACGCGCTGGGCGACCCACGGCGAACCCAGCACCGTTAATGCGCACCCCCATTACTCCGAGTCCGAGCGCCTGGCGATCATCCATAACGGCATCATCGAGAACTACGCCGTCCTCAAAGCCGGACTCATGGAGCAGGGTTATACCTTCCGCTCCGAGACCGACACCGAGGTGCTCGTGCAGCTCATCGAATATACGCAGCTCAACGAGCATGTCGATCTCAAGACGGCGGTGCAGTTAGCCCTGCAGCAGGTCATCGGAGCGTACGCTATCGCGGTGCTGGACAAGGCGCACCCGGATACGCTCATCGCTGCCCGCAAGGGTTCGCCGCTGGTCGTAGGAGTAGGAAAGGAGGAGTACTTCCTTGCCTCCGACGCCACGCCGATCGTCGAATATACGGATAAGGTCATCTATATCGATGATGAGGAGGTAGTGAGTTTGGAGATAGGCAAAGAGGTAGATATCACCACCATCAATAATGTCCAAAAGACGCCGGAGATCAAGCGTCTGGAACTCTCGCTGAGCCAATTAGAGAAAGGCGGGTATCCGCATTTCATGCTCAAGGAGATCTTCGAGCAGCCGCGTACGCTGACGGACTCCATGCGTGGTCGTGTGAACGTTCGGCAGGATAACATCGCCCTCTCGGGATTCATTGATAACAAAGAGCGTTTCCTCAATGCCAAACGCATCATCATCACCGCTTGCGGCACCTCCTGGCACGCCGGTCTGATCGCCATGTACGCCATCGAGGAGTTTGCGCAGATACCCGTGGAGGTAGAGTACTCGTCGGAGTTCCGCTACCGCAAGCCCGTGATCAACAAGGACGACGTGGTCATCGCTATCTCCCAGTCCGGCGAGACGGCGGACACGCTTGCGGCGATACAGTTAGCCAAGTCCAAAGGCGCGTTCATCTTCTCTATCTGTAACGTCATCGGTGCATCCATCCCCCGTGTCTCCGACAGCGGTTGCTATACCCACGTCGGTCCGGAGATAGGCGTCGCGTCCACCAAGGCCTTCACCGCCCAGGTGACCGCGCTCACCATGCTCGCTCTTTGTATCGGTAAGGAGAAAGGGACGATGAGCGAAGAGCAGTACTTGCGTATCGTGCGCGAGCTTGGCCGCATCCCCGATAAGATCTCCCGCGTGCTCGAGCAAGAGAAACGCATCGCGGACTTCTCCAAGACCTTTACGTACGCCCAGAACTTTATCTACCTCGGTCGCGGCTATAACTACCCCGTAGCGATGGAGGGTGCCCTCAAACTGAAGGAGATATCCTATATCCACGCAGAGGGTTACCCTGCGGCGGAGATGAAGCACGGACCTATCGCCCTCATCTCCCAGGAGATGCCGGTGGTCGTCGTGGCGCCACGTTGCGGCACCTACGAGAAGGTCGTGTCGAATATCCAGGAGATCAAAGCCCGCAAAGGACGCGTCATCGCCATCGTCACCGAAGGAGATGAGGTGGTCTCCAAGATCGCCGATTATGTCATCGAGGTGCCCGAGACCGAAGAGTGTCTCACCCCGCTGCTGACTGTCATCCCGCTCCAGCTCCTCGCCTACCATATCGCCGTCGTCAAAGGTTGCGACGTCGATCAACCCCGTAACCTCGCCAAATCGGTAACAGTAGAATAATATGAAAATCGCAATTTTAGGCTACGGCAATATCGGCAAAGCTGCCGAAGAAGCCATCAAAGCTGCGCCGGACATGCAGTTAGCCGGCATCTATCATCATAACGACTGTCTGGACTGCATCGACGCCGACGTCGTTCTCGTTTGTACGCCGACGCGCGAGATGCAGAAGTTTGCTACCGTACTCGCTGCGCGCGGGATCTGCACGGTAGATAGTTTCGATATCCATGGTCAGATATGGTCGCTCCGTTCGTCCCTCGACGCCGTCTGTCAGGCTAACCACGCCGTCTCTATCCTCTCCGCAGGATGGGACCCCGGTACGGACTCGATGGTTCGCGCTCTGCTCATGGCGATGTCGCCCAAAGGACTGACTTATACGAATTTCGGTCCCGGTCGCTCCATGGGACATACGGTCGCTGCCAAAGCCATCAAGGGCGTCAAGAACGCGCTCTCCATGACCATCCCGCTCGGTACCGGCATCCATCGCCGTATGGTGTATATAGAGCTGGAGGACGGCGCAGATTTCAAGACGGTCGAGGCCGCTATCCTCGCCGATGATTATTTCGCACACGACGAGACCCACGTCATTGCTGTGGACTCCGTCGATGCACTTAATAACGTCGCTCACGGCGTCAATCTCGTTCGCTCGGGCGTCTCCGGCGAGACCCATAACCAGCGGTTTGAGTTTAATATGACGATCAATAACCCCGCCCTGACAGGCCAGGTGATGGTCTCCTGCGCACGCGCTGCGATGCGTATGAAAGAGCGTGGAGAGTTCGGCGCGAAGACCATGATCGAATTGCGTCCTATTGATCTTCTCCCGGGTTCGACGGAGCAAAACATCAAAGCCCTCGTATGACGGAAGAGAAGCAACATATCGGTTCGCTCTTTGACCGCATCGCCCCGACTTACGACGGGCTCAATCACGGCCTCTCGCTGAATATCGACCGGCTCTGGCGGCGCAAGACGGTTGCCCTCATGCCGCCTGCGGAGCATGTGCTGGATGTAGCTATCGGCACGGCGGATCTGACGATCGCCATGCTCCGTGCCGGCAAGGCGCAGCGCGTCACCGGCATCGACCTCTCACGCGAGATGATGCGTATAGGTGAGGAGAAAATCTCCAACGTAGATTTCCTCTACGCCAACGCTCAGGAGATGCCTTTTGAGGATGCCTCTTTTGATGGGGTCACCTGTGCTTTCGGCTGCCGCAACTTCTCCGATCTCGATGCAGGTCTGAGGGAGATGTACCGCGTTCTGCGACCCGGCGGACAAGTGACGATCTTAGAGTTCTCGTACCCCTCGAATAAACTCATCCGCTGGGGCTACGACCTGTATTTCTCGCATGTCCTGCCTTTCGTCGGACGTCTCGTGAGCCGGGACAAGACCGCTTATACCTACCTCAACAAGAGCGTCAAGTCCTTTTGTTGGGGTGAAGAGTTCCTGCGTCATCTGACCCAGGCGGGCTTCCAAGACGCCCGTTTCGAGACCCTCACCTTCGGCATCGCAACGATATACATCGCTACCCGTAACCCATAACCCCCTAACCCCCTAACCCGAAAGAAAATGATCAAACACATTATCTTATGGAAACTGCGCTCGGAGATGAGTGCATCTGAGAAACAAGAGGCTGCGAAAGCCATCAAGGAAGGTCTGGAGTCCCTCCAAGGCCAAGTACCCGGACTCGTCGATATTCATGTACAGATCGACGGCCGTCTGGAGAGCAGCAATGCCGATATCATGCTGGACTCGACCTTAGAGTCCGAAGAGGCGCTCAAAGGCTACGCCGTTCATCCGGCGCACGTAGCGGTAGCGAACGGCGTTGTTCGCCCGAACACAGAGATACGTACTTGTCTGGATTTCGAGATTTAAGCGATGAGAAGATGGATGATTATAGCGGTACTTTCGGTAGTATCGCTTGGCTCTTTTGCGCGTCCCCAGACGCGGACAGTGGTTGTAGATACCGTTTGCGAGGCACCGATACAGGATTTATTGCCCGTTATCAAGCGATTCTGCTACGAGTTTCAGGCTTGCCCGGATTCGCTCTTCGAGTGGGCGTATAAGAACCTCGGCGAACCCGAAGTGGTGGAAAGTAAGGATAAGTCCAAGGAGAGCAAGGATGTGATACAGTTGGATTATAAGGACCGGACCTACGATCCTAAGACGAAGACCGGAGACGTAGCGATCGATATCTATGTGTTAGGCGTACGGTGGTGGAAGGACCAGCACCTCGGTACCAAGTACACCCTCACGCGTCCGGCATCTGCCCAGTACCCGCAGACGGCGCATCTGAAGGCAACCTATAGCGGTTCGATACTTGAGGGTGGGGATATGTACTTCGTCATGGATCCCATCGCGCCCACGCGTACGCGCGTTCATTATGAATTTAGTATCACTTTCGGACGCGTGCTGTCGGCGTTTATCGGCGATAAGATATGGCGAAACGCCATTCAATGGCGCTTCGAGACGATTCTGGAAAACCTGATTGAATATACGGAGACCGGTACGGTACAGAAACGACCTGTAGGACCGAAGAAGTGATTACCGCACTCTTCCCGGCTTGATGTTCTGATAGTTGTTCAGGATCCGGCAGTGCTCGCAGTTATGCCATTGGTAGGTAACCGTGATACCGACCTGGAACCAACCGTCATTCCAGTGAATGTGCTCCTTTCCGTAGCGGTCGGTCCATGTGCCGAAGCTATTTCCTAACTCTACCTGGTCGCTGTTCTGCGATTTATCCAAAGGCCAAGCGTCCAAGTTCAGATAATGGGTATCGATCAGACCCTCTTGAACCATGATCACTGCGCTCATCATCCACGACTCCGTCAGCCGCCAGCTATAGCCGATACCTAACTGCACCATCGGCAGAAGACCAAAGGTCTTACCTTGCAGAAGCCTTCTCTCGCGCGAGCCGTCCGGCAACTTGTGATTATAGTAGAACTGGTAGTCGTAAATGATACTTCCCGTCACCGCCAAACCTCCGTACAGGTAGAATCCCGCGCGGATAAAGGGGTAGTATTGTACGCCTACGGCAGGCTGAATAATGACGGAGGAGAACCTACGGAAATCATCGCGAGGCGGCGTCAGGGACTTGAACTTCAATTCATTGTTTCCCCGCAGCGTACCTCCCATCAAGCCGAAGCGGATATTGCAATGATTACCCGCAGGCAAGTTGTACGCAAACTGAAGACCACCACCCAGACTTAAGTTATTGACATTGAAACCACCGTTGAACGCTACACCCTCGTTATCCACGTCGCCGAAATAATACAATGCGCTCACGTTCAGACTCACGCCGTGCGACACAAAGGGATTATTCACCGTATATAGTCCGTACTCCCGACTCGGGTTCTTCGACCATACTTTGCGATTATCGAATATCGACTTACCCATCGCCAACGAAGGAATCGTCAGTAAGGCGACAATCAAGAGGATTGAAAGATGTGAACGACCGTTCATGATGCTACTTTCTCAATGTGATTTGGTTGGTGTTTTTCAAAATCGGGTACAAAGGTACAACAAATTTTGCATTTATGCAAGAATTTATTGTTTTTTTTTGAATTTTATTGATTTCTCATTTTCTCTGTTGTGAAAAAAAACAAAAAAAAGAACGCGATTGCGTTCTTTTTTCGTAGTGCTACCCGGACTCGAACCGGGGTTTACGGCGTGAGAGGCCGTTGTCCTAGGCCACTAGACGATAGCACCCAGAGCGATTTCCAGCGAAATCGACGACAAAAGTACTGCTTTTTTTTGATATACGCAAATATTTTTGGAAAAAAATGCATTTTTACCCTCATTTTTTTGCATAATTGAGAAAAAAGTAGTAATTTTGTGCCGTAAAATGCAAATTATGACCCGAAATGGCAAAGAATAAATCTCAACTGAAATCCTCCAGTGGTTTCTGGATCTTGTTGGTTGCGGCGGTGGTATTAGAGGCTACCGCCTGCCTGCAGTATTTCTATAGTCGTGCGGCGATAGACCATGAGGCGGTGGATCGTGCCCGTGCAGAGCTGCGCGCAGCCGAGTTGGAGATCAATGCGGCTACCGTAGAGTTGGAAGCGGCAGCGAAGATGCTGACAAATATGGCTGAGCTGAGTCTCCCTTACCCGGACGGGATCTTCACTTGTACCAGTACGCTCCTGGAGACCCTCGATAATGTGGAGTCTGCAGGTGTAGCTTTCGTGCCGGATTATTATCCCTCCAAAGGACGATGGTACGAGGTTTGCAGCAGTAGAATTATAGAAGGAGATAGCACGCGTATATACACGCGCCAGATTGGCGGAGCCCACCATGATTATTTTCAGTCGGAGTGGTTCAATAACGGTCTGACGATCGACTCCGCTTGGTGGAGCGAGCCGTATCTGGACGATGCGGGTGCGCAGAAGATGGTGGTGAGTTGTTCGCACCCGGTACGCGACAAAGCCGGAAACATCGTGGCGGTCGTATGCATCGATCTGTCGCTGAGCAAGCTGCATCGCGTGTCGGAGTACCTGCAGATATATAAGGACAGTTATTTCTCCATCCGTTCCTCCTCGGGCATGGATATCGTGGCGCGGCCGGATACGACGCCCGGACGAAAGTACCGGATCTTCGACGAGGAGATTGATTCTACGGGCTGGCACCTCTCGATCATCATCCCCGAGGACGTGCTTTACGCCGATCTCAGACGAGTAGGGTTGATCGTGACGATCCTGATGCTCCTCGGTCTGGCGCTCTTGGTATTCATCATGATCTTCGCCGGCAGAAACCTCCAGAACCTCATGGACGTTAGTACCCAGCGCGAGCGTATGATGAGTGAGCTGGAGATCGCCAAAGCCATCCAGAAAGCGATGCTGCCGAAGGTCTTCCCGCCGTTTGCGGACCGCTCCGATCTGAATATCTACGGCATGGTACGTCCCGCCAAAGAGATCGGCGGCGACCTGTACGATTTCTACGTGCGGCATGACAAACTCTTCTTCTGCGTCGGCGACGTCAGTGGTAAGGGTATCCCTGCTTCGCTCGTGATGGCTACCATCCGTTCGCTCTTCCGCTCGATCACAGCGCATGTAGAGCGTGCGCATGAGGTGCTGATCCAGATGAACGACACCCTCGCTGAGCAGAACGAGCAAAATATGTTCGTCACGCTCTTCGTGGGTATCCTGGATCTCAAGACCGGTGAACTCAGTTACTGCAACGCCGGTCATAACGCGCCGCTGATCATCCGCGGCGAGAAAGCCGAAGTGCATACGATGGATGTTCACCCGAACCTGCCGGTAGGTATCATGCCGGGCTTTGAGTTTGCCGAGCAGAAGCTGCAACTCGCCTACGGCGATACGCTCTTCCTTTATACCGACGGCCTGACGGAAGCTGAGAACATACGTCATGAGCAGTTCGGTGAGGATCGCATGGAGAAAGGCCTGCACTCTTGTCTGGCGCTCCGTCCGCGGGAGATAGTCGATGCGATGGATGCGCAGGTAGCGGCGTTCGTGGGTGACGCAGAGCAGTCTGATGACCTCACTCTCATGGCGGTTCGTTATCAGAAACCCGCTATCATCATGCGCAACGATATCCAGCAGATACCGACCCTCGCGGAGTGGGTGGATGAGTTAGGCATCCCCATGGAACTCAATATGCCTATCAACCTCGCGCTGGAGGAAGCCGTGAGCAACGTTATGCTCTACGCGTACCCCGGTAGAAACGACGGTAAGGTCTTCGTTGAGTTCGCCAAAGCCAAAGACGAGCAGGGCGAGAAACTGATCTTCACCATCTCCGACAGCGGTATTCCTTTTGATCCTACCGCCAAACCCGAAGCGGATATCACTCTCTCGGCCGAAGATCGTGCTATCGGCGGACTGGGTATTCATCTCGTTCGCAAACTCATGGACGAGATCCGCTACGAGCGCCAGGATGAGAAGAATATCTTGACGCTTGTCAAGATCCTAAATTTGAAATCCTAAATCATAAATCTGAAATCATAAATCCTAAATATTTATATGGAAACAACTATTCAACAATCCGGCAATCAAATCATTGCTTCTTTCTCCGGCCGTCTGGACACAGCGGCTGCTGTACCCGCTGCAGAGGCAGTCAAACCGCTTCTGGAGGCGGAGAACAGCGAGATCATCTTGGACTGCACCCATCTGGAGTATATCTCCTCGTCGGGCTTGCGTATCTTCCTCTCTATTCGCAAAGAGGCTGCTGCACACGGATCCAAAGTGATCGTTCGTAACATCAACGCCGACATCCGTCAGGTGTTTATGATGACCGGTTTCATCAGCCTCTTTGAGATTCAGTGATGGATGCCCTTGATCTCCACTGCCAGATGATTCTGGAGGAGTACCGAGACGCGCTACCGGATTTGGAGCGCATGCGTCTGCAGGTGCTCGGCACGCTCCGCGAAGCGTTGGAGCGCAACGGACTCGTGGTTACAGCTATCGAGACGCGTATCAAGACCGAAGAGTCCCTTGCCGGCAAACTCGCCCTCAAGGGTGCCAAATACGCTACCCTCGGTGATATAACCGACATCCTCGGTGCCCGCATCGTCACTTTCTATACCGACGACGTGGACCGTATAGCCTCTATCGCTGAGCAGCTCTTTGAGATCGATTGGAACAACTCCGTGGACAAACGGCGACTCCATCAGCTCGACAGCTTTGGCTACAACTCGCTGCATTATATCTGCCGCCTCCCCGGTTTTGACTTGCGTTTTGAGCTGCAGCTCCGTACCACCCTTCAGCATGCATGGGCGGCGATCAATCATGATACGGGATACAAATCCGGCATCGAGATCCCACGGGAGTACATGCGTCGTATGAACCGGCTTGCAGGACTCTTGGAGATGGCGGACGACGAGTTCAGTCGTATCCGCTCGGAGATCACCGACTACCGTCGGCGTGTGCAGTCTCTCGTGCAGAACGGCAGGCTCGACGACGTTCTCCTCGATGGCGATACCTTCCGCTCCTACCTGCAGGCCAAACCGCTTGACCGGCTTAACAAACGTATCGCTGCCATCAATCAGGCGGAGATCCAAGAAGCACCGCTCATGGATTACCTGCGTGTTCTTAAAGCACTCAAATGCAATACCTTAGGCGACGTCAGCCGCCTTGTTCGGACCTACGAAGAGGACGCTTATCGTCTGGCGCGGCACCAACTCGGCAACACCGATATCGACATCATCTCTTCCGCCATCGGTCTGCAGAATATCTGTATCGTCTGCATCCTCAAGACCGGAGGTGGTAAGATCGGACTTGAGCGCCTTTTTGATGTCCTCAACGGACATAACTCTCATAATGCCGAGATCGCAGAAATGACGTATCAGCAGGCCAGGAATATAGAGTTGATTTAATCCACCATTAAGCGGCTTTGCCGCGTCACCATTAATCAATCCACCATTAAAAATATGACCCCAACATTAATCGACCTCGCCGAGTACGAGCGAGTAGGAGAGGGCGCTAACGGCGCCAGTTATAACCACCGTCAGGATCCGAATATCATGCTCAAACTCTACTTCCGCAATTTCGAAGCGGCAGAACTCGAGCTCGAACTCGCACGCAAAGTGTACGAGATGGGTATCCCGACACCCGAACCCGGTGACCTGGTGACCGACGGCAAGCAGGTAGGTATCCGTTTCCGCCGCCTCGTGGATAAGAAGTCTTTCTCCCGCGCCTGCGGCGACAACCCCGAGAAAACCGAACTCTATGGTCAGCAGTTTGCCGAGATGTGCCTCACGCTGCATAACACCCACGTGGATACCTCTCGTTTCGAGAACGTCAAGGACCGTCTCTATGCGATGCTCGAAGCCAACCCGGACTTCACGCCGGACCAGAAACAGAAGATCCACGACTATATCGCTGCTGCGCCGGATGCTGACACCGCTATCCACGGAGACCTGCAGTTCGGTAACGGCATCTTCATCCCCTCCGGCGAGCGGTTCTTCATCGACCTGGGTGACTTCTGCTACGGATTCCCGCTTTTCGATTTAGGCATGGTTTATCTCTGCTGCTGCCTCAACAACGAGGCATGGACGATGGAGGTGAACCACATGTCCAATGCCACCGCACGGCGCTTCTGGGACGCGTTCGCAGATGCGTATTTCCACGCTCCCGACTGTCCCCTCATCCCTTATGGATTCAAGGATAAAGACGGCAAACCGCTCTTCGGACCCGGAGCCGACTTGCAGCAAGTGGAAGACCTCGTGAAGATCTACGCAGGACTCAAGACCCTCATCGTCGAGCGTGACACCCATTGCCCCATGCCGCAGTTCCGCGCCATGCTCGAAGGAACGATATATTGATCTTTGAAATGTTGCTCTACTCAAGTAGAAAAAATTATAAATCGAAAACTCGGGCTTAGCCCTCTTAGAAAACGCGGAATCCCGGTTGCTAACCCGCAACCCTGCGCGATAGTTCTTCTATCTGCTTGTGAGCCAGCTCCCAGACAGCTATAAGTCCTCTCCCGCTTGGCTGTAGCTATTCTCGCTACCGCAGGATTCCTTCAAGAAAACGGCCAAAAACCTATGCAGCGTGTAGCATTTATTCTTGTATATGAGTCTATGTTACGCCCGCATTGCGAAGCAGTTTTCGACTGTTTTCTGACTCTGACAGGGATGCGGCGCAGGCATTATGCAGCGTGCTGCATGTGGAAAGGAATAGTAAGGCGCGTGTTGAGCTCGCTCAAAAACGCGAATTAGTAGTCGTTTACACTCAAGGCCGTGTAGGCCGGAATGCCAAGTCATATCCATGGCAGAGGGTTTTCTAAAAGCGCTTGAAGCGCGCGTTTTTGGTTAAATCTATAATAATTATTATCGAATTATTTTCGGTATATTTTTAATTTTTTTTCAACAGAGCGCATTTTTATAGTTGATAATATGGCAAATAAATATTTAGATACCGATTTATTGGACCGCGCGATCATCTTCGCGGTCAAGGCGCATCATAACACCGAGCGCCGTGGAAAAGGTTTTCCGTACATCGTCCATCCCATGGAGGCGGTGGAGATCGTCTCAACCATCACCCCCGATCAGGAACTGCTTGCGGCAGCGGCGCTGCACGATACCATCGAAGATACCGACATCACCTACGACGAACTCCGTGAGGCTTTCGGCGAGCGCGTGGCGAAGCTTGTGCACGAAGAGAGTGACCAACTGAACGGTGAAGTCTTTACCGGTGGTGCAAACGAATCAGAGACCTGGCAC
Source organism: uncultured Bacteroidales bacterium (assembly GCA_900317885.1). Taxonomy (GTDB): domain Bacteria; phylum Bacteroidota; class Bacteroidia; order Bacteroidales; family Paludibacteraceae; genus Colicola. The sequence goes on from ONIM01000025.1 coordinate 18,440, forward strand.
GCACGCAAGCAGGCGGCTATCAACCGTCTCGCAGCCGCTTCGCATGACGCGAAGATTGTGGCGATGGGGGACAAACTCAGTAACATGCGGGCGATCTGGCGCGATTATCAGATCAAAGGTGATGACCTCTGGAAGATCTTCCACGTCACGGACAAAGCTTCGCACGAGTGGCATTATCGCGGCCTCGCAGCATCCCTATCCGAGCTCTCCGACACCTTCGCCTACCGCGAATTCATCTGCTTGATAGACGAAGTCTTTACCCATTAATCAATCCCTCCATGATCGTCCTTTTCGATAACATAGTAAACGCCCGTGACCTTGGCGGCCTCATCGGTGCCGGCGGCAAAGCCATCAAGCCCCACCGTCTTCTCCGTACCGCCCATCTGCATGATGCCACGGACACCGATCTGCATCGTCTGCAGGAGGAGTACCACCTGGCGAAGATCTTCGATTTCCGCTCACTCGGCGAAGCCGAGGCACTGCCGGATCGTGAGGTTCCCGGTGCGACCCATCATCTCCTGCCGACCATCGACCTCAGCGCCGAGCGGCTGACAGAACAACCCATCCCCCAAGAGGCTTTCCTCGATCTGGAGGCGCATATCGTCAATTATTCTTTTTATCCCGAGGTGCAGAAGATGGCGGCGAATATGTACCCCTCACTCATTCGAAGTGAGTATTCGCAACTTCAGTACGCCGCTTTCCTCCGTCTCATCATCGAGGCTCCCGAAGACGGCGGCATCCTCTGGCATTGTTTCCAGGGCAAAGACCGGACAGGCTGGGGAGCGGCTTTTCTCCTCTCGGCTTTAGGAGTCGATCGCGAAGCGATAATCGCAGATTTTGACCTCTCCAACACCGCTTACCGCGAACTCGTCGCTGTGCTTAATGCGCAGATCGAAGCCCGTGGTGGTGGCGACGCAGAGAAAGAGGTGATTCTTGCCTTCATGGGCGTCTCGACCCCTAACTTCATCCGTACCTGGGACCTCATTGACCGCGAGTTCGGAGGCATGATCTCTTATCTCCAGAACCAACTCCTCCTCTCCTCCGAAGACCTCCGCCTCCTCCGCCACCGTTTCTTGCAATAATCCCCCTTCCACCATTTCACCATTAAGCGGCTTTGCCGCGTCACCATTACTCAATTATCAATAGCAAAAAATCTAAATATTGCATTTTTTTTGCATAATTATTTGCATATATGCAAAAAAAATACTACCTTTGCAGCGGTTTTTAAAAGTAATGACCATTTCGGAAATGTAGATTACAAATTTATTCGCCATGCAATTCTTTGATAGAAAACGGGAAACAGAATCCCTGCAGCAGATTCAAAATCAATCGCTACAACACGCGCAGTTCACGGTACTAACCGGTAGAAGGCGTATCGGAAAAACATCGCTCGTTTTTCATGCCTACAAGGAGCAACCCTTCCTCTATTTCTTCGTCAGTAAAAAGGCAGAAAGCGAGTTGTGCGAGGGCTTCCAAAAAGAGATGGAAACCAAACTCGGCATGCCTATGTTGGGCAGGGTCATCCGTTTTGCGGATATCTTCGAATATATTATGCAGCTGGCTAAGCAACGCCCGATAACCCTCTTTATAGACGAGTTTCAGGAGTTCCTGAAGGTCAATCCGTCGGTATATAGCGACATGCAGCGGATTTGGGATGTCAATAAAAATGAGGCACATATCAACCTCATCGTCGGCGGTTCTGTACAATCCATGATTCATAAGATCTTTGAAGACAAGAAAGAACCGCTCTATAACCGGCAGACCGCGATGATGAAACTGAACCGGTTTACGCCTTCTGTACTCAAGGAGATACTATCCACATTTAACGCGAATTATACTGCTGACGATCTGTTGGCACTGTATAGTTTTACCGGCGGTGTAGCCAAATATGTGGAACTGCTCATGGAAAAAGGGGCTACTACACGACATAAAATGATAGAAGCCATCATTCAACCTGACTCGATATTCTTGTCGGAAGGAAAGAATCTGCTCATTGAAGAGTTTGGCAAGGATTATGGGATTTATTTTTCTATTCTTTCGGCAATTGCTACCGGACATAGCCAGCGAAGTCAAATAGAAGATTTGGTCAACCGGGAAATAGGCGGTTATCTTAGTATGTTGGAGGATACGTATGGTATTATCCGGAAACACAAACCCATGTTCTCCAAGACAAACAGCAATGTGCGGTACCGACTCGATGATAACTTCCTTAGTTTCTGGTTCCGATTTATCTTTAAGTACAATTACATGATGGAAATAGATGCCTTTGATGCCCTTCGGGATATAGTGGAACGCGATTATGAGACCTTTTCCGGCAAGATGCTGGAACGCTATTTCAAAGACAAATTGATTGAAGAAAAGCAATTCACACAGATAGATAACTGGTGGAGTAGGAACGGAGAAGATGAGATAGACCTAATTGCTATTAATGAGTTGACCAAGAAGGCGGTTTTCTATGAAATCAAGCGCAACGAAAAAGAACTGGACTTGCCCTTATTAGAGCAGCGCACGAATACCTTCCTTGTTTCTACTCGCGAACTCAAGAAATATGCTATCTCATCCGCGGGACTATCCATGAGAGATATGTAAAATCATGCATAAAATTTTACACGCTACATAGCCATAATTACTATTTTCTCCGCAAAAGCGGTATTTTCATTATAATTTTCTTAACAAAAAGCACTATTTTCTTAATAAATGTACATCTTTGGCACGATTTTTGTCGTTTCTTCAACAAAACTTGTATAACCCCTAAAACACAAATTTATTATGAAAAATGAAATTAATCGTGCCCATGTGGCTAAGAAAGACTTAAAAGGAACAAAGACCGAGAAAAACCTCATGGAGGCTTTTGCCGGTGAATCAATGGCACGTAACAAGTACACGTATTTCGCATCGAAGGCAAAGAAAGACGGTTTCGTACAGATCAGTAAGATCTTCGAAGAGACTGCAGCCAACGAGAAAGAGCATGCGGAACTCTGGTATAAATACCTCAACGGTGGCAAGATCAGCGACACCGCTACCAACCTCGCAGAAGCCGCTGC
>ONIM01000086.1 GCA_900317885.1 uncultured Bacteroidales bacterium
CGCCACTACATCCGGTAATTTCTTCTCTCTCTCCTCTACTTCCGGTGACGGGTATTCTACCATCGTCGTGTCTGTCAACCCTGCCACCGACGAACGCGAAAACACCGGCTACATCATCATCCGCACTTCCTTTGGCAACGAGCAGGCACGCATCAACATCAAGCGCGCCGGAAAAGAGCCCGAACCCGAGAGTATGTATGTCATGAGACCTTTCTCTGTCAGCGAGACAAAACAAGTCTATTTTTCTCCCGGCAACTTGCAATACCGGGCTTCTACCGGCACATGGCGGTTTGCAGAGCGCCAGTGGGATTTTGTGGGATTAGAAAAATGCGGTACTGTTTTTGAAAATGGAACCAAATGCAATAATAATTATATCTCGGATACTTATGACGGCTGGATTGATCTCTTCGGATGGGGAACGGGAAATGCACCAACCAAAGTAAGCACAAATTTTAAAGATTATTACTTCGCAGATTGGGGAGCAAACTCGATTTATTACGGCAATACGCTATATAATACCTATACATGGCGTACCCTGACAAAAGATGAGTGGTGGCATCTATTCTTTGAACGAACCAATGCCGCTGAGTTGTTTGGTATGAGTCGGGTGAATGAAGTCGTCGGACTGGTTCTGCTTCCGGATAACTGGACTTTACCTGCAGGTGTTTCATTTATGTCCGGTAGGGAACAAAGTTATAGGGTTGATTCCTCGTATTATAAGTACCCATCCAAAGGATACACTGCCCGTAAAAGTAGTATAGAGTATAATGAGTACACTATTGAGCAGTGGGCAGTAATGGAAGCTGCCGGAGCTGTATTCCTGCCTGCTGCGGATATACGAACAACGGCGATATTCTTGGATAGAAGTGGCATCTATAGAGGGTACTACTGGTCTGCTAATCAGAAATATATGAACGCAGCAAGCATCGTCTTCTTCAGTAATGCATACATTATTCCGGCTGATAGACACAGTTTCACAGATGGTTTATCCGTCCGTCTGGTAAAAGATGCCAATTAGTAATAAACATGCAATTCAAACATTCAAACGAATCATAAATATAAACAATTATGAAAAAGAAAATCTATTTCTTGTGCCTTTTAGCCGCAGTAGCTGTCATGCACACAAGTTGTTTCCTGCTGGCTCCATCTACCAGCAGCAATAGTACCCCCGCACCGAAAGTGGACTATGCGCCCCGGCAAATCAAAAGCGGAGCCTATGTTGCTTTCACCCATCCCGACGGGGCTTCCATCAAGATTGTTTTCCAGACCCAGAGCACCGCGGATCTCGCTGCTTCGTCGGCTTCCAACGGACGTATCAACGCTGCCTATTACCGGTATGACGGATTCAACATGGCGTCACTGACGTATAATTACCAGCCCAACGGAAAACTCTCAGGCCAGTACAAAGCCGAACTGAATTTCACCAGAGAGAATGGAGGTACTATCAGATTCCTCGATTCCGACCAAACCGCATCATTTACTTATCGTCCCTAAATTCGGACAAATATGAAAAAACTATTTCTTTTTGCGCTGCCGGCACTGATGCTGTTTGCTGTCGGTTGTAAGGACAAGAACGAGCCTTCTTCAAAGACTCTGTCCGTTAACCCAGAGTTGATCACTTGCCCCGATGCGGGTGGTGACTACACGCTTACCCTGACCTCGCCTAATGGCGCATGGTCGGCTACCACCAACGAGAGCTGGATCCGTGTGACGCCCACCTCCGGCAAAGCCGGTGCATCCGAAGTGCGCATCAAGATCTCTCCCAACAAAGAGTCCGCAGAGAGCAAAGGTGTCATCACTTTCACTTCCGGCGAGGAGACGGTGGAGTTTCCGATCACCCGTGCAGCGAAAGCTGCTCCCTATCTGCGTATCGTCTCTGATATAGAGCTCAATACTCCGAAAGAAGGCGGTACTTATACCGTCCAGATAGAGAGTAATATCAAGTGGTCCGCCTCTTCCAATGTCGGCTGGGCGAAAGTGAGCAAAGGTGTCTCTGTCAACAACGACAATATCACCGTCACCGTCTCTCCGGCTACGACGCCCGAAGAGACAACAGCAACCATCACTATCGCTCCTTACGGCGAAGGCGAGGCTGCAGGGAAACAGGAAGTGACAATCACCCGCGGCAGTACGGACGCTACGTCTCTGTCTGTGGATCCGGCGGAGATCAATGCCCCAGAGACCGGAGGAACCTTCTCTGTGAATGTAAGTTCCAATGCCAAGTGGCATGTCTATAAGACCTGGGATATGGACTGGCTCACCCTCACCGGCTCGCAAGAAGGTGACGGCAGCGGCTCGTTCTCCTTCTCCATTGAAGAAGCCACCTCGCTGGACGACGTTTCCGGCATTCTGACTATCGAGGAAGACCGTTCGGATAACTACAAACCTGTCGTAACCCAGGTAGCCGTATCCCGCAAAGGTAAAGCGGCAGCGGATCTGACCGTAGCGCCTATCGCTATCAATGCGCCTGCCGAAGGAGGAAACTATCCGGTAGCCGTCAAGTCCCACTATTCCTGGACAGCCACTAAGTCCGGCAATTTCTTCTCTCTCTCTTCTACCTCCGGTGACGGGTATTCTACCATAGTCGTGTCTGTCAATCCAGCTACTGGCGAAAGCGAAGATACCGGCTATATCATCATCCGTACTTCCTTCGGCAACGAGAGCGCCCGCATCAATATCAAGCGGGAAGGTAAAGAGCCCGAACCCGAGGGTATGTATGTCATGAGACCTTTCTCCGTCAGCGAGACACATAAAGTATATTTCGCTCCGGGCAACTTGCAATACCGGGCTTCTACAGGCACATTCCGGTTTGCTCTTCATCAATATGACTATATCGGGGCGGAGAATATCCATATTTCTTCTACCTATTCCGGCTGGATTGATCTTTTCGGATGGGGAACGGGATATAACCCCACTTTCGCTTCCGTCGATGATCA
>ONIM01000031.1 GCA_900317885.1 uncultured Bacteroidales bacterium
CTGACAGACCGGCTACGCCTGACAGAGTACAGACTGTCATCATCATGGGTAATGAGGGGAACGGCATCTCGGCGGCGGTGCGGAAATTCATCACCGACCCGATTTATATCCCTACTTATCCAAACAAAGAGACCTCCGACGTGGTCGAAAGTCTCAATGTATCTATCGCTACCGCCATTGTCTTGGCGGAGTTCAGGCGCCCGCGTTAATAGGCACTCATTTGTTGTTTAACGGCGTCGTTGATGAAGTCGGCGAACTCCTGAATCGTCATAGAGCCGTCACCTTGCGGAGCGGGTTGACCACTGGCTTCACCGCCTTGCCGGCGAACGGAGACGAGTCCTTGCTCCGCCTCTTTCTCACCGACGATGAGCATGTACGGGATGCGTTTCAATTCGTTATCACGGATCTTACGACCGAGTTTCTCATTACGGTCATCGACGATGACGCGTACATCCTGTTGCTCGAGAATCTCCTTTACTTTCCATGCGTACTCGTTGGATTTCTCGGAGATAGGCAGAACGACCGCCTGATCCGGAGTGAGCCAGAGCGGGAACTTACCGGCAGTATGCTCGATAAGCACCGCTACGAAACGCTCCATCGAACCGAACGGCGCTCGGTGAATCATTACCGGACGGTGTTTCTGGTTGTCCTCACCGGTATATTCCAGTTCGAAACGCTCCGGCAGGTTATAGTCCACTTGGATGGTACCGAGTTGCCAGCGACGGCCGAGGGCATCCTTGACCATGAAGTCGAGTTTCGGTCCGTAGAAAGCCGCTTCGCCTTCCACCTCGGTAGCGGGGAGGTTCATCTCCTTGCATGCCTCGCGGATAGCGTTCTCTGCGTGCTCCCAGATCTCGTCGGAGCCGACGTATTTCTCGTGGTTATTCGGGTCGCGGAGAGAGATCTGCGCTTCGTAGTTCTCGAAATTGAGCGCCTTGAAGATGATATTGATGATCTCCATGACGCGGATGAACTCTTGCTTCACCTGGTCCTGACGACAGAAGATATGCGCGTCATCTTGAGTAAAGGAACGCACGCGCGTGAGGCCGTGGAGCTCACCCGACTGCTCGTACCGATAGACCGTACCGAACTCCGCGCAGCGGAAAGGCAGATCCTTGTAGCTCTTGGGGCTGTTCTTGTAAATCGCGCAGTGGTGCGGGCAGTTCATCGGCTTGAGCATATATACCTCGCCTTCCTCGGGCGTGGTGATCGGCTGGAAGGAGTCCTTGCCGTAGTGATCCCAGTGACCGGAAGTCATATACAGCTGTTTGGAGCCGATATGCGGCGTGATGACCTGCTGGTAGCCGTAACGCTTCTGGATCTTCTTGAGGAAGTCCTCCAGACGCAGACGGAGGGCAGTACCCTTCGGCAGCCAGATCGGCAGACCTTTACCAACCATATCGGAGAACATAAAGAGCTCGAGCTCCTTACCGATCTTACGGTGGTCACGTTTCTTGGCTTCTTCCAAGAGCGCGAGGTACTCATCGAGCATCGAGCGTTTTGGGAACGAGATAGCGTAGATACGGGTCATCATCGGTCGTTTCTCATCGCCGCGCCAATAGGCAGCGGAGCAGGAGAGTACCTTAACCGCCTTGATATCCCCGGTGCTCAAGAGGTGCGGGCCCTTACAGAGATCGGTGAAGTTACCTTGGGTATAGGTGGTAATAGTGCCGTCCTCCAACTCGGAGATGAGTTCGCATTTATAACTCTGCCCCTTATCTCCAAATGCTTTCATAGCATCCGCCTTCGCTATCTCCGCACGAACGACGGGCTCTTTCTTCGCGCGGAGCTCCATCATCTTCGCCTCGATAGCGGGGAAATCGGTATCTTTGATGACTACTCCCTCGGGGGGCATGACGTCGTAATAGAAACCGCTCTCGATAGCGGGTCCGATACCGAACTGGATACCCGGATAGAGTTCCTGCAGCGCCTCCGCCATGAGGTGGGACGAGGTATGCCAGAAGGCATGTTTCGCCTCCGCGTCCTCCCACTCGAAAGCCTGAACACTTCCGTCTTGATACTGTACTTTAATCATATATGCGTGTAATTATAATGTATATACATTCAAAAACGGCTGCAAAGTTACTATAAAAATCTGACATACGCAAGCGTGTTTGCACTTTTCTCGCTTTTTTTAATAAAAATGTTGTAAAATTTGCACAAATGAAAAAAATATTGTAATTTTGCAGCCGTTATGAAAAATAGAATCTTTTTTGTTTTACTATGCCTTATCGGCATGAGTATGTATTCCGTTCCGGCATTCAGTTGGGGACAGGAGGGTCACCGGGTAATCGCGAAGATCGCGTATGACAATCTTACTCCGAAAGCGCGTAAGTCAGTAGATAAGATCCTCGGCAAACGGGGAATGATCTACTGGTCGAACTGGGCGGACGAGATCAAGAGCGATAATATCTACCCGCAGAGTATCAAGGACGGATGGCATTACCAGAACCTCGCGAGCGGACTCTCGGACTCGGCGATTGTCGCCATGGTGATGGACTGTCCTAAAGTCAACGGCAGACTTTTCTCCGTGCACGACTCGCTGGTCTATAACATGGCGGCGGAGAAGGTTTATGCCAGCAACCGGGATCACACTCTGCGCTTTATCGTACACCTCTCCGGCGATCTCTATTGCCCGATGCACATGGGCCGGAAAGAGGACCGGGGCGGCAATCTGATTCCGATGACGTGGTTCGGCAAACAGACCAATCTGCATGAGGTATGGGACGACAAGCTGATTGAGAGTCAGGGTTATTCGTATTCGGAGTACGCGCAGATGATAGAGGACACGTACGCGCCTCTCAAACGCGAGATAGAGCAACGCTCGGAGGCACAGCTGCTGCTGGACAACTACCATTTTACGGAGTCGATCTATGCGTATCAGCAGGTATGGGACGGAAATACGTACCACTATATCTACACCTGGCACGAGCTGATGGAGAAACAACTGTACGTAGCCGGTATCCGTCTCGCGAAACTGCTGAACGAGATGTTTCAATAAAACCATCATTTCTGGGGAGGGCTGAACGTGAAGAAGCCTCTTGTCATAGGATTATGCGCGGTCGCGATGGCAGCGCAGGCGGGCACGAATATCCAGATTTACTACGATTTCGGCTCGCTGAACACGGCGTGTTATAACCAGCGAACCAACCGCGTCACGACGACCGTCGAGCTCTTCTATCCCGATAAGTGGGGCAGCACTTTTGCCTTCATCGATCTGGATTATAACATCCATCCGTCCGATCCGAAGAACACGCCTTTTCAGGGCTATTTTGAGATTGCGCGGTGCCTTAATTTCTGGCAACAGACGCCCGTTCATGATCTGAGTGTGCAGGTGGAGTATAACGGCGGTTTGGGGATTTATAAGGACTTGGTAGGCGACCTGCGGGGGTACGCGATTGAGCACGCTGCGTTAGTGGGACTGAACTACTGTCTGCACACGGCGGATTACAAGAACATCTTCAATATCGAGTTGCTGTACAAGTATATCGTTGATGACTATAACAAGTTGCGCAATAATGTGCCGCTGCAATTTACGTTCGTCTGGGGGTGCGATGACTTCTGCACCGCGCCGGGTCTGCGTTTCTCGGGATTTCTGGATATTTGGGGTCAGAAACTCTTGGTGCCGGATTATCAGGAAGGCACGATTACGGACCCGACGAAGCAGTCGTTCGTGTTCCTCACCGAGCCGCAGTTATGGTACAACGTAGGCCGTTGGTTCGGCTGTCCGAATCTGAATATCGGTACGGAGATCGAGTTCAGTTATAACTTCGGCGGCAAGGGCTTTATGTGCAACCCTTGTTTGGGTATTAAATGGTGCTTTGATTAAATTTTAGAATATGCGAAAAATTATTTTTTTATAGTTTGCAGCGTTGAGCTGCAGTCTTTTGCCGGCCCAGACGCTTAATGAGGGCTTTGAGGGCGAGGTTTTTCCTCCGGAAGGATGGACGAGTATTGAAGGCTATGCCGGTTACGGATGGAAGTACCTGCTTCTGGAGAAAGGCGAAGAGGTGGATTGGACTGCGGCAACGCTGATCTCTGCGAAGACGGTCACGCTGACCGGTCTCTTTGAGGAGACCGAGTATGAGTTCTACGTCCGTTCGTACTGCTCTGCGGACGAGCAGAGTCTGGCTCCCAAGGTAGCATTCAAGACCCCATGCGAGGCATTCGATGTACCCTGGTTAGAGACCTTCACACGGGACGTGACGGGTACCGTAGCGCCGGATTGCTGGATTGTCTCTTCCGCTACGCCTCAGGTATGGGTGGTAGCAGAGAAGACCGACGACGGCGAAGGTAACTCCATCCCGGTTCAAGGTCAGGCTCATCTGCACGCGGTAGGTGGCGGTCCGAATGCGCCGCAGGTGTTTGCTATGCCGGCGTTTAACGCTCGTTTGGATACCCTGGAGGTGGCTTTTGACTACAAAACCAGCCTCAATACAGCTGGATGCGGTCAGTTGGAAGTAGGTTATATGACTAACCCGAACAAAGCTTCGACATTCGTTTCGCTTGAGACGTTTCCGCGGACGCTGAACTACGTACATAAGGTAGTCGCACTGAACGACCTGCCCGCTACGGCCAAATATATCGCCTTCCGTTTTGCAGGCGGTACCAGCGACCTTTGCTCCGTCTCGATGGATAATTTCGTAGTAGCAGCCATCGGTCATTCCGGCGAGGTGGATCCCTCTCAAGAGGACGTACCGGATGCAGGCATTTATGCGCTCAGCTACTGCGAGGCGCAGTTCACCTGGTACGCCTTCAACTCGTCTGCGTTCGCCATCGGTCTGGCAGACAGTCAGGGAACTCTCATCGCGGGTATCGCTGCTACGACCGAAGAATGCGACCGGTTCGCTTATCAGGACGGTATAGGATTCTCGCAGGATGATGACTACGAGCACCATTTCTATTGCTCGACCAAGTGGATCCTTAATGCCGATGAAGCAGGTCAGCAACGCGGTGACGGTTGGGGAGCAAGCGTCATCAATATCGGTACGGCTATCTCTCCGGTCTTAGGTCTTCGTCCCGGCACGTATCAGGTGATGGTATATGACCTGATACAAGGCGAAAGCGGGTACGAGCGCGGCGAAGTGTTAGCGACTATTCCCTTCACGATCATAGAGAAGAAAGTGGCGAACCTGCAGGTTGTGGTAGCAGATGACCATGCGACGGCAACTCTGAGCTGGGATGCTCCGGAGTTTGCGCAGGGCGAGCGGCTGTATGTCCGCGTATGGTCCGGCGATAGCGTAGTATATGACAACTTCAGTACCAAAGACAGACCATCTTCGCCTCTGGTAGCAAACGTAGAGGAAGGTAAGTCCTACACGGCGATTGTTCAGGTAGTAGATAAGAACAACAACCCGATGGGTGGCGAGCAGATGGTCAACTTTACCGTCGGAACCAATCCATACGAGCCGGTGAACCCGCAGGCTGAGGTCTTCGGCGGCGATAACGTAACCTTCTCCTGGAGCGCTACTACCGCAGCAGACAGGTACGTGATCACCCTCTTCTGCGATGGAGAGTTCTACTCAACGCTGACCGTTAGCGGCACTGCCAAGACCACTACAATGCCGAAAGACGGAACCTGGACATGGACCGTACAGGCCTTCAACCAAGGAGCAAACGGTAACTATTTCGAGGCTTCTAACGCCATCGAGGGTAATGAGTTCGTCTCCAAGGCAGCTGATATTCCTGAGGACGCTGTTGTGATGAATGTATGGGGTATGGATGCCGGCTATCTGGATCAGTACACCAGTCAGTTCCCCGAAGGCAAATACGGCTGGATGCTCATGTTTGCTACCGGTGAAGAAGGCGGTACAGGTATGCCGATGCCTACTTTCCTTATCTGGAGCGATAAGGAAAGCGCTATCTCCGGCGTCTATAACGTAGCCCGCGGTAATATTGATCTGGAGAGTTGTTACCTCAATACGAATGGTACGCAGTCAGGATGCGTGATGGCTACCGACGCCGAAGTGCGGATTCAGTTTGTGGCTTACGATGATGACAAGGCAGCACAAGGCGGTTATCGCTACGGCTATTACACCGGCCAGTTCCGCATTGTGGCAGAGGACGGGAAGACCTACGTAGGTAAGTTCATGGAGATATTCTGCAACTCGTACAATTATTCTACCGCCGGCTCTATCCGTGACCATAAGGGTATGTGGGACGAGGATCCGGACTATATCGCTCCGGAGCAGCAGGCGATTGATCAGCCTACCTCCGCCTCCTCCCTGAAGGGAAGAGCCAATAAGATCCTCCGCGACGGTCAACTCTACATCGTCCGTCCGGATGGCGCAATCTACAACGCTACGGGCGTGAGAGTGAAATAAATAAATAAATAAAGGCTGCCAACCGGCAGCCTTTATTTTTATTGGTGTTGCTCGCGAAGGAGGTCGTTGACTGTCTTCACGGGGTTGAAAGTGCTGACGGGCACCTCGACGAAGATGGTGTTCCACCTGCTCATTGCGCCGTTCCACAGTCCCGGTAACTCCAGCGCCAGAAGTTCCTTGCCGTCCTTGGACTTATTGGAGATGAATCCCGTTTGCGGATCGACGTACTTCGGCAGGTCGAACGGTTTGCCTTCGTAGTCGCGGATAGCGCAGACGAGGTCCACGGGATTGAAATGAGTCGATTGCTTCATCAGTTCGGGGTCGCTGATCTGGCTGGACTCGAGTATCTGGCAGGAGATAGAGCCATCTGCCTCGCGTACGAGGAACGGACCACCACCGGGTTCGCCGGTGTTCTTCACTACGCCGCAGACGCGGATAGGACGGTTCAGCTTCTCGCGCTCCTCCTCGCTGAGGTTCGGGTTCTTGAGCGCCTCAAAGACACGTTTCTGCTCGGTGACGAGCACGCCCGCAAGGATCTGCTTGTAGCGAACGGTGTCTTTCTTCAGCCTGTCGGGAACGACGTTGTCGATATTCTTGATGAAGACGATATCGGCATCTTGCTGGTTCAGGTTCTCGATGAGCGCACCGTGACCGCCCGGACGGAAGAGCAGCTTGCCGTCTTTCGTGCGGAACGGCGTACCATCCGGATTAGCGGCGATGGTATCCGTAGAGGGCAGCTGCTCGGAGAAAGTGACGTCGTATTGGACACCGTATTTCTCTTCGAATTTCTTGAGGTTATCGGCGATGTGCTGACGGAACAAGGGCAGGTGATCATGGCTGACGGTAAAATGCAGGAAGACCTCGGGCTTCTTTCCTTCCGCAGCGGGTTCCGCGCAGTAGAGCGCGCCCTCAACGAGGTGCTCTAACGCGGGCGTACGCGCGCCATCGCGATATTTATGGAATAGGAGCAAGCCCTTCGGCAGTTCGCCGTAGTGCATGTCGTTAAGCAGATACCGAACCGCTTCCTGGCCTTCCTTACCGGCTAACTGCGGACCGAAAGCGAAGGAGTCTTTATGCGCCAGGAACTCCTGAATGAACGGCGTCTCAATGCCGTCCTCCAGGTACTGGAAGAGGTTCTTGAACATACGACTGGCAGCTCCCGACGCCGGCACGAACTTCAGGATCTTATGCCCTTCTTTCAAGTACTGTTGCCAAGCAGCGATGTACTGCTCTTGCTCCGCGCGTTTTGGCGCGAGGATGCCTTTCTTCGTAGATGCCGGGGCTACAATGTCGAGTTCCGGAAAACCATTGCGGAAACAGGCCAACTGAGCCTCTGCTTTCTCCACAGAGATACCTCGAGCTTGGAGTTGCTCTAAATCTTGTGCATTGAAACAATCGTGCCCATTGGGCGCTAAGAATTCATTCATGGTGGTTAAAAATATTTAATGGGTTATTATAAAATAGGGTTTATCTAAATCCTTTATCTCTCTCTCGTACCGGTCGAAGAGTTCCAATCGTATCTCTTCGGACCCATTGCTTCTCGCCGGATCGGGGATCCATGGGATATCCGGATAGGTGAGCAGGTAACAGTCCATCGGATAGCGTCTCACCGCCTCTTCCATCCATTCCGGCACTTGACCGAACGCGTACTCAAACCAGACTTTCGTAACGATCAGTTCGGTGTCAAAAAAGTACAAGCCTACCTCCGGCTCCTCCGTAAAGGGAAGAGAGGTTATCTCTTCTATCTGGTGTCTTGCTATCCCGCATAGTTCGTCGTAGGTGACCTCCGTGGATCCTTTTCGCTCCACAAACTCCCGCGCGTATTCCGGTACATACGTACCCTTGAACTGCTCCGCCAGGTCTTGCGCCAAGACGCTTTTGCCTGTGCTCTCCGGTCCTATGATTCCTACTTTGTACATTCGTTTTTTCCCTCCCCTTTATGGGGAGGTCGGGAGGGGCGTTTATCTCGTCAGCATCAACTTGATATTCAGGCCTACGTTATCCGCCTTGACAGGGTAGGAGGACGAGATAAGCGGCGTCGTGCCCTGGTGGTCGTAGAAGAGCTGGAGGTTAATCTTCTGGCTCAGGACGTAGTCTGCGGAGATCTTGATAGCAAACACCTTATTGCCGCTGGAGGCCTGGGTGATGCCTTCCTCCACCTTGCGGAGCAGCATCTTCACGTCCTTATACGACAGGTCTACTTGCAGTTTCAGGTCGTTGCTCACTTTCTTCTGACCGCCGTCTTTCTTCTTGGTGATGAAACTGAGGTTCTTTACGGTATATCCGGCTCCGATGACGAACTCGTTGGTATGTCCCTCGGTCAGTTGAACGGAGGTCACGTTGAGCGCTAAGTTACGTTGCTTGCGGTACTCCGCCTTGACGCTCAGGGAGTTCTTCATGGTCATATTCAGACCAATGAGCGGCGAGAAAGCCTCGGTCAGGGTCACGTTCGTAATGTCGTACGCGGAGGAGGGTCGCGGGGTGTCGGTTGTCACGTCGCGTACGAAACCGACGGTCTTGTTATTCGCATCCGCGCCCACCCATGTCGAGTAGCTGTTATACGAACCGATGGTGTACTTACAGGTGTAGGCATGGGTCAGCGTTACGGATTTGAAATGATCCTTCATCCATGGCAGTTTGCCTAATCCGTCGTAGGTGATAGACCAGTTCGGCAGAATCTTGAGGATGCCGAGGAACGGATTCGTACTGATCTTATGTGCGTCACGTCCCGTATATGCAGCCAGGAACGCGGGTACTAACACGTCCGCGGAGTTATTGTTGACTTTGCCGTGTTTAGACGGGTCGTAGGTCGTGCCGGCAAACGGCGTGCCGCTGAGGAAGCCTCCGTCCGGCAGTTTGACTCCGGTATATTGCTCTTGTACGCGCGATTGAATAATGTCCCGATTCGCTAAGAACTGGTCGAACGCCGAGTTGGCGAAGTTCTCCTCCTGAGTTCCGACGCGGCTGAAGAGCGTACCGAGAGCGCATTGGGTGATGTTGAACGAACCGGTCATTGTTTCCTGCAGGTCTCCGTAGGAGTAGATGATCGAGGTGTTCTGCGCCATATACCGCTTTCCGTTCAGTTGCACTTTCAGTCCCGGCAGGGGTTCGAGTGTCAGCTTGATATCCAGATCGGAGGTATGGGCTCTTGTAGCGGGTTGTACGACGGAGGTGTCTCCGGAGAGCCATCCTTGTCTCTGCGCGCGCTCCACCATGTTATTGGGGATGAAACCAAAGGCGAAGTCGAATCCCGGCGCGTAGGCACCGTTAACTTTGCGCTGTCCCATGAATCCCGCTTCCGGCTCAAAGCCCGGCATGGTTAATGAGTTGGTCTCGCGGTAGGTCACCTGGAGTCTCCTGATCATCGTACCGATGTAGGTGAACATCTCTCCTGCTAACTGTGCCGGTGTGCGCTCGTTCGGGTCCTTGGTCGTAATGGTGATGGTTGCTGCGGCGCAGTCCGTCTTCGGTGTGATAGAGACTTTGGTATTACCCGCCGGCTTGACACTTACCGGTACGGCCTTTCCTGTCGAGTCGGCTACGGAGACTTTGACCATCTCGCTATTGAGACGGTGGGTGATCTCGGTAGCTTCGCCTTTCTTGAGGGCGATGGTCTGGGTGTAGGTCTTAGGCTTGAAGTTCCTTCTGGCTCCTCGACCGCTCCAGCGCTGCGTGGTGTTTTTCCAATACTTGGAATGACCATACCAGGTCTCAAAATTGATACCTCCGTCCACTTGCCAGCTCTGCATACTGCTGACCGTATTTCCTCGGTCAACGCCGCTGGTAGTCGAGGCGGTACGGGTCCAGTTGTAGTTCGCGTTATACGAAGCGTTCGCCGTCAGTGCGTCCAGACCGGGAATGCGGTTAAACGGCACGTTCCAAGAGGCGGTGAAGACCTGTTGGTAGGTATATGGCTTACCCCATTTAGCCAGCGAGCGCTGGATGGTGTCCTTCCATGCTTCGTACTTATCATGGTTGAACTCCTCGTCGAAATAGCGTCCCTTGAGAACCTCCGGCGTGTACTTACCCTCGTCAATGATCGCGTTCATGGCGGATTGGAAGGAGAACTTCATGTTCTTCGTCAGGTCGTATTTGATATCTACGTTACGATCCCAGGTGAAGTCCTTGCTGAAGGTCAGATCCATAGCGTCGGCACCGGAGCCCGCCAAGTCGCGCATCTTCATGTGGCTGAAGGTACGGTGCATATTCGTGTTGAACGACCATGATTGCGGCAGGTAGTAGATGTTCATCTCCTTGAGGAACTTCACTTTCTGCACTTTCTCCACCTTGCTGAACGGCTCCCAGGGTTTGGGGTTGAAGTTGTAGGCATACTGGAATGAACCCTTATGGTCGGTAGTCATATTGGTCTCCATCTCCGGCGAATGCTCGTTCTGCTTGTTGTACGAGGCCGAGATAGAGAAGTTCGCCGGGTCGACGAACAGGTCACGTTTCTTGGTATAGTGGTGGTTCACCTTCAGGTTGCTCAACGAGAACGACGTGGACTCATGGACGGTGTTCGTCATCTGTTTGATAGAGTCTTTCTCTTCCTTCGTGTCGTACGTTTCGAGTGTCTCTTTGAGTTTGACATCCGTATCCAGCGGGTCGTAATCCGGGCTGGTGGTCTCGTTGCTGTAAGAGACATAGAGCGGCATCTGGATCTTCGCTTTCTCCGGGAAGAGACGTCCGGCTTCGAGGGCGGCGCTGACGGAGAGTTGGTAGAAATTATCCATGTTCCGATCCATCACATTGGCTTCGATCGATCCATATCCGGCGGTCTCTAATTGTCCGGCTACGTTGACTTGCGCGATGTCGCTGATAGCGAGCGCTGCGTTGGCCATAGCTGCTACGCCGCCTTGCTCGTTGAATTGGCTGAGTCGTAACTCATTGACCCATACCTCGCCGGAAGCGTCGTGCTGACCGTTGTTGCGGACACCGATCATGATCGTGCTCACCTCCTCTAAAGTCGGGTTACCGAGGACGGTGATCTTGTTCTGCGGTTTGTCGTTAGCGTCGTCGTAGATGACGTACGGGATGGTGTTGCTTACACCCTCGTTACCGGCGCGTTTCGCCTTATTGCGAGCCACCTTAGCGTCCGTGAGGACCTTGAGCGGGAAGTCGAACATATTCACCGTCGGCCATACCTTCTCGCGGTCTGCGGTGTTGTTATTGTTATACTGCCCCGGTGCCGTCAGATGCAGCGGAATCTCGTACTCGTAGTAGTTGTTCCTCAGGTCCGAACCCAAGCGGATGAAGCAGGTCAAGTCGCCGTCCTTCAGCTCCGGATCGATGGTACTCATCTGCTCCGCATGAACGAACATCTGCAGGTTCTTATACTGCCTCATGTCATAGCCGGTGTTTTTATAGATAGCCCGTGCATCGTGCGGGCTGAGATTCATGACGCGCATGACCATGGCTTGCTCGTTCTGGGCGATGAGTTGGGCTTGTCCCGGATCGGTCTGGCGTGTCACGCCCGGCGGCAGCACGTAGTTCACCGGCGTACGGGTACTGTTCTCCTCAATATTGACCGTCTGCACGTCGATCGACGCGCCGCTGTTCACAGGCGTTCCAATAGGCGCAAGGTCACGCGTGTACTGTCTCCAGTCGCCCCGGACGAGGTCCAGCGTAGCGAAACGCAGGTGGGTCTCTTTCTCGCACCCCGTGAGGTACATACGCATGAATCGGATGGATTTCCAGTTACGTATCGAACCGACTTTCTGTACCGTCGCACTGTCTCCACGGAGAGGAATCTTGAACTGATACCAGGTTACATCCGCCGTCTCGCCGTTACGCAAAGTCACTTGCCTTACTTTCTTCTCGGTAATATGCTGGCGACCCACCTCCATCATATCCGGACGGAGGATCACTTTGTACTGGTAGTATTTCTCGTACTCATTGAGGGTGTTATCGAGGTTGATATCTTCGATATCCGGCGTCAGCGTTGAAGCCGTTCCGTAACTCTCTGTCTGCTGCTCCGTCGCCGGGGAGTTACCCTCGGTACCGTTGAAATGCTTGTAACGGTTCAGAATCGATACCTCTTCCTGGTCGTAGTCCGACCCCCTGTAGTAATGGAAATTATCGCCGGCAGGGTCATTTCTCGGAGAGAAACGGTCGCGACCCCAGGCGCTCCAAACATCCGCAGAGACCTTACCTTCCAATTCCGTCAGGTACTGACGGTAGATAGGCCAACTCAACTCCTGCGCCGTGCTCAGACCGTTCAGACCGACGTCCTGCATAGCTCGCGAGCCTTCTTCGTTACTGAAGGCTACGACGGTACTCGTCGTTTTCGGTACGTAACCCCAGATCGTACTGTCCACACGTCCCTGATCCGCCGCAGAAACAGGCAGACCGTGCTCGAAAGCTTTCTTGCCATCGCGAAGAATATCTTCGCTGATGTCACCGAGGTTGATATATAACTCGCCTTCGTACCCGTCGGGGTTCGTCAGCGCCGGGTCCATCAGCCAGAACTGGATATACTCGATGTTCGCTTTCTCGAAGTCCGTATTGTCCAACTTACGCATGATACCTGCCCATCTGCTCTTGGGGCTCGTCAGCCGTCCGTCGGTGCCGATCTCGCTGGCAGAGACGTTGTATTGTCCGCGCTCGGAAGGGTAGTATGCAAGGTTCAGCACGGCTAATTTCGTATCTACGTTACTTGCCTCCTGGCGGTTCGGATAGATCTCGTCCTGATAAACGATACGTGTCCTGTGATCGCTCAGCGCCGCCAAGTCATCGCGGATATGTGCCGGCGTGTTGGTCTGCGGGTAGCCGAAGATCGGATCGACGATGAACCAACTCAAATGCGCCCTGTTCTTGTTATAGCTAATCTGGTTAATATCTTTCGATTCGTTAAAGACACTCGGTGTGGAAGCTAAGAACCAGTAACTGGGGTAGTGCACGTCGATGTTCGTCGTCGTGTTCTCAAAATCATCTATATACGCCGTTCCTACACTTCCTACATCGTTTGTATGGCCGGGGATGAGGTGTGCAAACTCTGCGCTTATCTGGAAGGTTGAAGGTGCGGTCGCTGTGATCCATGGAATCTTGTCGATTGCGTTGGTGAGCCATTGCATCTCGGTCTTCCAACTACCGTTCACGCCCCAGATAGTGTTCGCCAGAGGCTCCATACCTGTGTTCACTTTCGTCGTCAGCGGCCGCTCGCGTAGGTGCATGATCGTTCCGCCGATGGTGAGGTCTTTGTTGAACTCGTACTCCAAGTGTGCGCCGAAAAGGCTCTTCCGCTGCATCGAGAAGGTGCTCTGGTTCTCCAGCCGCACGTCCACATTCGTCCCGCTCTCGAGGATCGAGGTGTTCAAGATCGTTACCGTTCCCATCGTATAATCGACGGTATAATCGACGTTCTCAATCAGCGTCGCACCTCCGGCGGTCACGGTTACAGAACCTCTCGGTACGTTCATTGCGCCCAATCGGATCTCGCTGCCGTTGGTGCCTTTGTATTTACCGGTGAGGTGGAATTTATTCTTCTCGCTCAGCTCTTGCGCTACCACCAGGGTCGAGTCGTACAACTCCTGATAGCAGTATTTCTGCACGAGCCTCGGGTCGTTGCCCAACGCGTTCGCCAGATGGCTTCCGAACGGCTCCAGAACCGGGAAGATGATCTTACCGCCGCTCGAATAAACGGTCAGACCCTCGATGAAGTCGAAGCGACCATCCGGGCTGGCGTTATGTTTCTGGTCCAAACGGTCGAGGTTCATGACGCGGATCAACTGCTTGCCGCTGATCGGGCCTTCGTTCAGGTATTGGATATCCGTGCCCACCGAGTCGTTGCGGTAGGTCACGTACAATTCAAATTTCTCCTGCTGAATACTGGTTGCGCCGAGCGAGTAGATGTTCTTCATCATCAGGTCCCACGTGCCGCGGTTCTTGACAGCCGGCGCGTTTGCACTACTCTTTAACATCTTCAACGCCAACGCGTTCGGCGCCCGCAGTTCCTCTCCGCCGTCCGTAGCGAACTCGCCCACCTGATAGACCTTGCCGTTGTAGGTATACTCATAGGCTACAGCTAACACCTCGTCTTGGTTCAGCGCGCTCTTGAGGGAGATATATCCTAATGCGCTATTGAGGGTATATTCGCTGCTCGTCAGCAGGCGCGCACTCTCGATCTTCTCAAAATCCATACCGCCTTCCATGCCGTTTTGACCTTCCAACGCAGTACTCGTCTGTTGCAGGTCGCGGAACGGAGTCGTTCGGATGAATTCATACAGGGTGTTGCCGTTATTATCCGGGCTGCCAGTAGGCGTGCCGCCCCAATCGGTGATCGTGTGCTTGCTATTTTCTCCGAGATCCGCAAAGGCGACAATATTACGCGCCTGATCGTAGTTGCCGCGTTTGTTCGTGATCCAGACCTCGATCTTGTTGATAGTGAAACCGCTGGCTACATACGGCACGCTCGCCATGGCCTCCTCGTAGTGGTCGCGGAAGAAATGAGAAAGGAAGAAATGCCGGTTCTCGTCGTAGTTGTCACCGGTGATGTCGAACTTGGTGGTCTGCGCGCCGCCCTGGCTGCTGACCGTCTGCGCCTCGCTGTTCTGCTGGCTCACCAAAGCCTGGATGCGGAATTTGCCGAACTTCAAGTTCGTCTTGATACCGAACAAGGCCTTGCTGCCTCGAATCAGCGAACTCGGCAGATCCATCGTTACGTTACCCGCCTCGATCGACTGGATGATGTCATCCTCTTCGCCTTTGTAATTCAGTTTCAGGTTCTGTTGGTCGAAGGCAAAAGAAGCCTCCGTATTGTAACTCATATTGAAGTTCAACTTCGAACCTACCTTACCCTGGATGCTCGCCTGGATCTTCTCGTCGAAGTCGAAGATGTTATTGTTTCGCGCGCGTACAGTAAGAGACGGGTTCGCGATATACTGGTGCTTGAAGCCGAAGAGCAACTCCGCGCTTCCCTGCATCTTCAGTTGCACACCGCCCGGGCCGAACACTTTATCCGCCGGACCGATGTTAAACTTCATATCGGTGATGTCGAACTTCTTCTCGTTATTGTGCTCCACTTCGCTGATCTTCTGCTGCCAGTATTTATGCATGATCTGCCGCTCCGCAAAGTGGTTATACTCCTCCTGCGTCAGCATGTACGGCGTCGTGATATCCGTGTCCCCCATCTTCGTACGGATGACATACGTGCCCGTCTCCGGCTGGTACTCAACGGTGGTGGAGATATTATTCGGGTCCTGCAGATCCAACGAACTCGTCGGCTTGTACAACTCCCCGTAGTTCTGCGCTCCCAGCTGCTTCACGTTCGTCGGTGCCCAGTAGCTGCTATCCGTCTCTGTCACAAAATCCGCCGCCTCTTCGGGTGTCATTTCGCCGGATTGTATCTTCTCTTCGCGTTCTTTTTTGGCCGCTTCGCGTGCAGCTTTCTCCGCTGCTTCTTTCGCTTTCTCCTCCTCTTTTGCCTTCTTCTCTGCTTCCTTGCGGGCTTTCTCTTCCGCCACCAACTCTTTCAGCGTCTTCGGCCTCGTCGTTTGCGCATGAACGTCCCCGGCTACCATCGGCAACCAAAGAACCAGACTAATCAGTAATATGTATGGTATTGCTTTTTTCAATTATAACATCTTTAAAGCTTCGCGAATGACAGCCTCTACTTTCAAATCCGGCTGTGCCTTCAAAATCTTATCTACCGCTTTGCCGCTGGCTGCCGATGCAAAACCAAGCATCGTCAACGCACTGATAGCTTCCGCCTTCACGCCGGTATCGGCTTCTACATCGAGCATCGGAATCTCCGTCGGGTCGCCGCCCAGATCTAACTTTATAGCCTTATCCTTCAGGTCCACAATGATTCTCTGCGCGGTCTTCGGCCCCAAGCCTTTCACTTTCGCCATGGCCTTCGCGTTGCCCGTGGCGATCAACATCCGCAACTCTTCCGCGCTGAATGCACTCATGATCATCCGCGCCGTTGCTGCCCCCACGCCGCTAACCGTCAGCAGTAACTCAAACAGCTGCCGCTCGGTCTTCGTTACAAAGCCATACACCTCATGCACATCCTCACGGATAATCTCCGTGATAAAGAGTTTCGCCTCTTTCTCTTCATTTCCCACCAACGCGCTGTAACCAGGCAGCGTAATAGCGATCCCGTAACCCACACCGGCTGCCTCTATCACGGCCTCCGTCGGGTTCAATTCGGTCAATATTCCTTTGATATATTCAATCATAATACACAAAAAGCCTGCAAATGTACTACTTTTTTTTCATATACGCAAGCACGCGCGCATTTTTATTATAAAAAGTGTGCATTTTGTTAAATTTTGAATTTTGAATTTTGAATTTTGAAATATTCTTCGTACCTTTGCATGCCCATTATGTGCGCCCGCTAAGTTTGGCGGATACAAAAGTTATGACAGAAATTTCTAAATATGGTGAGTTCGGACTCATCAAACATCTGACAAAGGACCTCAAAACGGTCCAGCCTTCGACGAAAAAATCCGTCGGAGACGATTGTGCCGTTATGGATTTTGGTAGTAAAAAAGTCCTCATGACGACCGACATGCTCCTCGAAGGCGTGCATT
>ONIM01000082.1 GCA_900317885.1 uncultured Bacteroidales bacterium
TCCATCTCCGCGGAGATCGAGACGCGACTTCTGCCTACCTATAAGTCCAACTCGATGGACCTCAAGTCCGCGCCGTTCTCGCCTTTCCGTTTTAATGCGGCTTTCGGTATCGACTACAAGCCCGTGAAGGGCTTGAGTATATCCGTCTCGCCGGTATCCTACAAGGTCATCCATATCATGGACACTGTGCGGGTCAACCCCAAGGATTTCGGTCTCAAGGAACACGAGCGGACGCAGCATAATATCGGTTCCTCCGTGCGCGTGGAGTACCTCTGGAAACCTGTCCGGGAAGTAGCAATCGAATCGAAATTCTATATGTACACGAATTATAGAGATGTAGAACTTGATTTGGAAATAAATTGCGATTTTATCATCAATCGTTTCCTTTCGGCACGATTAATGTTACACCCTCGATATGACACTACTGTCATCAAAGAAGGGGATACGAGAGCGAAGATACAATTTCGCGAGTTGCTCTCTATCGGCTTTAACCACCGGTTTAGGTAATGTTGAATGTTTATTTGTGAACGCGTATGAAAAGAATCTTTGTTTTTCTGATAGCAGCAACGTTGAGTTGCTTATCTATGACATCTCGCGCGGCGAGTAAGGACTCCGGTCATTGGCAGGATAAGCGTAGTACTTTGCAGATCAGCGCCGGTTATATCAGCGGATTTTGGGCTGCGAAACAACTTGTAGCCTGGATTCCTGCGGCAGCAGGGCACTCTCGTGAATGGAAATTTTACGGCAACTACGGTCTGCAGTATTATTATCAGACCAACTGGTGGTGCCGCGTAGGTGTGAAAGCTGTATATGAGCTCGACGGCTATAAGCTGTACACCAGCAAGAATGAGGATGGCGTAATGAAAGGTTTTTGTACCAACCATACTTTCACGCTCATGCCATCCGTACAGTTCACCTATCTCAACCTCCCTGCAGTCCAGCTCTATTCGGGCCTGGATGTAGGCGCGTCGGCGTACCTGCGTCACACGCGCTATGAACCCGGGTACTCGGGAGAAGAGAATAATCTCGTGTGGCTCTTTGCGCTGAATATCACGCCGATAGGCGTATCCTTCGGTAGCTGGCCGGTTTATGGATTTGTGGAGACGAATCTGGGGTACGATGCTGTAGTCAAAGCCGGTTTAGGAGTTCATTTCTAAACAAAAAAAGAGGGGCTCACCCCTCACACAATGCCACGAGTTCGTTCCATCTGACGAAAGCTTCGTGACCGTATTTCCAGATGTTGTATTTGATTTTATCGAGAGCCACTTCCTCGCCGAGGTGGCTCTTGCTGTAGAATTTATCGGCGTAGCAGATGATTTTTTCTTCGAGGCTCTGCGGGCAATAATCGCGCTCTGGAATCGGCAGTTCTTCGCGCTCCACCTGCTCGATGGTGATGCCTGTTCCCGTGTGCCGCTCGGCAACCAAAGCGTGTTTTGGCAGCCCTTCCTCCCGCAGCAACTCTGCGCCCAGATACCCGTGCTCGATATACTTGTGTGGTCCCGTGCAGAAGATCTTCGGCGCGTTGCAGAAGAGGATGCCGATGTCGTGAAGCATAGCTGCCTCTTCGACAAACGTCCTGTCCACCAGTCCATCTGTTACCCACTGCGGGTGCGCATCGACAATCTTGAGCGCACGATCCGCCACCTGGCGGCTATGAGTTACCAGTATGTGTCGTAACTCCGGCTTGTTGCCGTAGTACTTATCTATGAGAGCTAAATAATCAATCATCAATAACGAACTACTAATTAACTATGTATTCCGTTTAGGAAGGATTTTGCGTCCATCCGTTTCTTTCCGGGTGCCTGCAGTTCAAGGATGCGTATGGCGCCCTCTTTGCAGGGGACGATGATGTCGTTTTTCGATATCTCGATATCTCGATATTTCGATATCTCGACCTTGTATATCTTGACGTTCTCGAACGCTTGACCATTGATGGTGAGGTTTGCCCAGGCCGCAGGGTAGGGGCTGAGTCCCCGAACGAAGTTATGTACCTCTTCGGCGGTCTTCTCTGTGAATCGGATTTCGCAATCTTCTGTGAATATTGTCGGTGCAGG
>ONIM01000011.1 GCA_900317885.1 uncultured Bacteroidales bacterium
GTAAAAAAGTCCTCATGACGACCGACATGCTCCTCGAAGGCGTGCATTTCAACCTCGAGTATGTACCTCTCAAGCACCTTGGTTACAAGGCGGCAGTAGTCAATTTCTCGGATATCTACGCCATGAACGGTACGCCGACCCAGATCACGGTCTCGCTCGGTATATCCAAGCGTTTCTCCGTCGAAGATATCGAAGCACTCTATGCCGGTATCCGTCTGGCGTGCGAGCGCTATAACGTCGATCTCGTCGGTGGAGACACCTGTGCATCCATGACCGGACTCACGATCTCCATCACCTGTCTCGGAACCGCGGCAGCCAAGGATATCGTCTATCGCAACGGCGCCAAACTGAACGACCTAATCTGCGTCTCCGGCAACCTCGGAACCGCCTATATGGGTCTCCAGCTCCTCGAACGGGAACGTCTGGCGAACGCAGAGCAACCGGATTTTGCGGGAAAAGAATATTTGTTGGAAAGACAGTTGAAGCCCGAGGCCCGTAGGGACATCTTGGAATCCCTTCGCAAAGCCGGCGTCAAGCCGACGGCGATGATGGATATCTCCGACGGTCTATCCTCAGAACTCATGCATATCTGCTCGCAATCGAAAGTGGGTTGCTGTATCTACGAGGATAAACTGCCTATCGACTACGAAGCAGCTGCGCTGGCCGAAGAGATGAACCTCAATATCGTCACTTGCGCCCTCAACGGCGGCGAAGACTACGAACTCCTCTTTACCTGTTCGCTCGACGACTACGAGAAACTCATCCCCGTGGACGACCTCTATATCATCGGGCATATTACCAAACCCGAATACGGCTGCAATCTCATCGGCCGCAACGGCGAAGAATTACCCCTCAAAGCACAAGGTTGGAATGCATTCGATTAAATTGTTCTTGACCGACGTAGATGGTTGCCTCACGGACGGCGGCATGTATTACTCCGCCGAAGGCGAAGTGCTCAAGCGTTTCTGTGTCTATGACGGCATGGGCATGGTCTGTCTCCAGCAGGCAGGCATCCCTTGCGGTATCCTCACTTCCGAGAACTCGCCAGTCGTCAAAGCCCGCGCGGAGAAACTCAAACTCCGCTACCTCTACCTCGGCGTCGGCTCCAAAGTCAACCCGAATTGCCTGACGAAATTACAGGCAGCTTCGGAGATATGCGCCCAACTCGGCATCACCCTCGATGAGGTCTGCTTCGTCGGCGATGACATCAACGATGTAGAACTCCTCTCGGCGGTCGGCTACCCCTGTTGCCCGCCCAACGCCCGCCCCGAAGTCAAAGCCGTCACACGCGCTTCCGGAGCAAAAAATGACATACAAATCCTTGCCACCCCGGGAGGACAAGGAGCCATCCGCGAGATTGCGGACCAAATATTGAAAGAAATAAGTCAAAAATAAGTGTCCAATCGAATACTCATCGTATGCTCATCGAATGCCCATCGTATGCTCCATACGACGTTAGACCAAGGAAAGTACAAAAACAATGAGAAATATAGCGGTTATATTAGCCGGAGGAATTGGCAGTAGAGTGGGGGGAGAAACCCCGAAACAACTCTTGCCTCTTGCCGACGGACGCTCTATCTTGGAGCATTCCATCGATGCCTTTGAGGCCTCGCCGTGCATCGACGAAATCGCTGTTGTCATGCACCCTGACCATATTTCTTTCTTACAAAAATTATGCAATTCTAACCACTGGCAGAAACTGACAAAAATCATCCCCGGCGGCGCCGAACGATGGGAATCATCCTATAACGCCATCAAAGCATTTACCTCATCTTCCCCCCTCCACGAGGGCATCGAGTGTAGCATCTTGCTCCACGACGCCGCGCGGCCGTTTGTCTCCCGGCGCATCATCGCTGATGTCTGCCAAGCCCTTGAGACCCACGAAGCCGTCACGGTTGCGGTTCCGGTAACAGATACTCTCTATCGGACGGAAGACAACCAAGTGCAGGAGATACCGGATAGAAAAACCTTCATGCGTGCGCAAACCCCGCAGGCTTTCCATCTCTCCACCATCGCTGAAGCTTTTCAGAAAATGGTGGCTTCCATCTCTCTCCCCCTTTCTTCCCCCCTCCATGGGGGGACCGAGAGGGGCATCCCTACAGACGATGTAGCGGTCCTGAAGTCGTACAGTCCCGGCACCCCCATCTTCATCGTCCCCGGCGAGGAAACCAACAAGAAAATTACATACCCCGAAGATATTAAATAACACGATATGCAATCGCAAGAAATCATTAACCGAGCTGTTGAATGTCTGCAATGCGAAGCGGCGGCTATTCAAGCGCTCATCCCGCGTTTGGACGAGAACTTCCTCCGCGCGGTACAACTCATCCGTGACTGCAAGGGAAAGATTGTCGTTACCGGTGTCGGCAAGTCCGGACACATCGGTTCCAAGATTGCCGCTACCCTGGCTTCCACCGGTACACCGGCATTCTTCCTCAATCCCCTTGATGCCTACCATGGTGACTTGGGAATGCTCGGTCCCGACGATCTCGTTTTGGCAATCTCCTATTCCGGTGCAACAGAGGAACTCCTGCGTTTCTTGCCGCTTATTCAGGCGAAACGGATTACCATCATCGGTATGTCTTCTAATCCGTCCTCGCTCTTGGCTCAGTATGCTGCTGTGCATCTGAATATAGCCGTAGAGCGCGAAGCGGATCCGCTCAACCTCGTGCCGACATCCTCTACGACCGTCACGCTGGCGCTCGGTGACGCACTCGCTTGTGCCCTCATAGAAGCGGCACATTTCCAGCCTTCCGACTTTGCAATGCTCCATCCCGGAGGCGATCTTGGACGCAAACTGCTGGCGAAAGTGGAAGATGTTATGGTTAAGGAGAACCTGCCTCTCCTCACACCGGAAATGCCGATGAAAGAGGCGATTGAGATTGTCACCAACGGCAAATTGGGCGTGGGTATCGTTGTGGAAAATCTCCCCTCCCTTCAGGGAGAGGATGGGGGTACGCTTCTCGGTATCATCACCGACGGCGATATCCGCCGCGCGATGCAACGTCTTGGGCAATCCTTCTTCTCTACGCCTGTTTCGGACATTATGTCACGCAATCCCAAGACCATCCATAAGGATGCCAAGATTGTCGAGGCGGGCGAGATGATGAACCATCATTCCATCCACACATTGATTGTAGTGGACGAAGGATGCAAAGTTGTGGGAGTAGTCGATTCCTTCTCCTGCCTCCCCGGCACGCGGTTTTATCATTAAAATGAGCAAACAATTACAAATACATAACTCGACAGCGGAGTTCTTGATCTTCCAAGCCGAAGATAAGGCGGAGGGCATTCAAGTCTTCTACCAAGATGAGAATATCTGGGCAACCCAAGAGGTGATTGCCACGCTTTTTGATAAAGGCCGCTCCACAATAACCGAGCATCTGAAGAACATCTATCAGACAGGTGAGTTAGATGAAACGACCACATGTCGGAAATTCCGACACATGGGGTCCACAGGGCAAGAATATGAGACGAAATATTACAACCTCGATGCCATCATTTCGGTTGGTTATCGTGTTAATTCGGTTCGTGCGACACAGTTTCGCCGTTGGGCTACAAGTGTGTTGAAACAATTTGCGTTGCGGGGTTATGTGTTGGATAGAAAACGCATGGAGAACGGAGCGTTTCTAAGCGAAGATTATTTCGAGCACTTGTTGGCCGAGATACATGAGATCCGGCTTTCGGAACGCCGATTCTATCAGAAACTGACAGACATCTATGCAACCAGTATGGATTATGACAAGGATTCGCCGATGACGCGGCAGTTCTTCCGAATGATTCAGAACAAGATGCACTACGCGGTACATCAGCACACTGCAGCAGAACTGATTATGGAGCGAGCTAACGCAGAGAAGGAACACATGGGGCTGACGACATGGGAGAATGCGCCGGACGGTAAGATCGTGAAGACGGATGTGAGTATCGCGAAGAACTACCTGAAACAGAACGAGTTGGAGGATATGGGAAATATTGTTTCTGCGGTTTTGGACTTTGCTGAATCACGTGCAAAACGACATATTCCGATGACGATGGAGGATTGGTCGAAGCGTATCGATGCGTATTTGAATAGTGATGAACGCCCATTGTTACAAGATGCAGGGAGTGTGAGCCACGAGCAAGCACAAGCATATGCGGAGACGGAGTTTGAAAAATATCGTGTCATCCAAGACAGATTGTTTGAGTCTGATTTTGACCGTTTCATGTTGCCGACTTTGCCGTTTGAGGGAGAGGATAAGGAATAAATAGGTAATGGATAGGGAATGCGTAGCAGATACCCACGGTAATGATTAAGAATGACTAAGAATATGCAAGAACGACTAACGTTCAATTTTCGAACAACGTGTTCGAAAAAATAATATGAGATTTTGAGATTTTGAGACTTTGAAAGTCCCATAGTCCTAAAGTCTCAATATAAAAAAATGACATGACCACATTGACCATATTGACCGTTTGCATGAAATGGTCAAAACGGTCAAAACGGTCAGAGCAAATTTTAAAGCTGGATGACATCCGGCGGAAAGGAAGAAAAAATCGGGGTAACATCCCGCATAAAAGACATAGAGCCGGCATAAGATGCCGGAACAAAGGACAAAGAAAAACAATAGACAAAGAAAGACAAAGAAAAATATAATAAAAGAGATATGCAAGCAATTATTTTAGCGGCGGGTATGGGAAAGCGCCTCGGAGAATTGACGCAAGGAAATACGAAATGTATGATTCGTGTCGGCGGCGAGACGCTGATAGAGCGCGTGTTACGTCAATTGGATGCGCTTCATTTAAGTCGTATAATTATCGTAATCGGTTATAAAGGCGCAGAGTTGCAAGAATACTTGGCTAATGTATCCGTTCAGACACCTTTAGTGTTTGTAGAAAATTCTATCTACGACAAGACGAATAATATCTATTCTCTGTATCTGGCGAAGGATTACATGCGTGAGCAAGATACCTTGCTGTTAGAGTCAGATATAATCATAGAAGATGCCGTATTGAGCAAGTTGGTGCATCATCCATATCCTGATTTGGCTTTGGTAGATAAATACGAGAGTTGGATGGATGGTACTGTCGTGACGATAGATGAAGAAAATCGCATTCAGCGTTTTATTCCCAATAGCCAGTTCCGCTACGAAGAGATACCGGATTACTACAAGACGGTGAATATCTATAAGTTCTCGCAGGATTTTTCGGAGCATATGTATGTGCCGTTTTTGGAAGCTTATAGTTCGGCTTTGGGCAATAACGAGTATTACGAGCAGGTGTTGCGCGTGATCACAATGTTGGATAACTCGACGCTCCGTGCGCTACCTCTGGAAGGTGAACAATGGTACGAGATAGATGATATTCAGGATTTGGACATAGCAGAGTCTATCTTTACGGACAAGCAGTATGATTTGCTTTGCTCACGTTATGGCGGTTATTGGCGGTATCCGCATCTGTTGGATTTTTGCTATCTGGTAAATCCGTATTTCCCGAACCAGCGTCTGAGAGACGAGTTAGCAGCTAGTTTCGACCGCTTGTTGACGGAGTACCCGTCGGGTCAGAAAGTGAACAATCTGTTGGCAGCCAAAGATTTTGGCGTGAAGCAAGAGTATATTCTGGTGGGTAACGGAGCTGCTGAGTTGATCAAGGCGCTCACTACACAGATGTTGGGCAAGGCGGGAGTGATTCGTCCTACTTTTGAGGAATACCCGAACCGGTTGATGCCGGAACAGATAGTGGCTTACGAACCGCAACGACCGGATTTCCGCTATACGGCAGATGATCTGATGGCCTATTTTGAGGATAAAAATATCTGGTCATTAGTACTGATCAATCCCGATAATCCGACAGGTAATTATATTCCTTATGAGGATTGCTTGCGTTTGGCACAATGGTGTAAGGAACGCGAGATTGTGCTGGTGATAGATGAGAGCTTTATTGATTTCTCAAACGAACATCCGACTTTCCTGAACAATGCGTTATTGGCTCAAAACGACCATTTGGTGGTTGTAAAGAGTATCTCCAAATCGTACGGCGTCCCGGGTTTACGTTTGGGTATCTTAGCTACATCTAACCCAAGTCTGATGATGAACCTGCGCCACGAAATGAGTATATGGAACATCAATTCGTTCGGTGAGTTCTTCTTGCAGATCTTAGGCAAGTACGAGAAGGCTTATGCACAAGCGATGGAGGCTTTCCGTGTGGAGCGAGGCCGTTTTGTAAAGGCATTGGAAGAAATACCGTATCTGCGTGTTTTGCCAAGTGAGGCGAACTATGTATTGTGCGAAGTGAAGGAGTGTTTCACACCTCGCGAGTTGGCTGTCCGTTTGTTGCGCGAGTATGGTATTTTGATTAAAGATTGTACGCAGAAATGTAATGGCAATTATGTCCGATTGGCTGTACGCGGCACGGCGGATAATAACCGATTGATCGAAGCGTTAAAGGTATTATGAAAATAATAACAGACTTAGAGATAAAAGCATTGGATATCTCCCCACGCGAGTGTGTGGAATGGGTGCACGAGTCCTTTTGTATGAAATATGAGGCTCAGCTACCTGCTAAAATTAGCCTTCATCCACAAGGAACTGACTTTATCAACACGATGCCATGTCTGCTGCCGGAGTGTTATAACCGTTTTGGAGTAAAGGTAGTATCCCGAATTGCAGGAAATAAGCCCTCGTTGCATTCTGACCTTTTGCTTTATAATTCCAAATCAAGTGAACTATTGTGTTTGATGGAGGCAAATTGGATAACACAGATGCGAACGGGAGCCGTAGCAGCTTTAGCGATAAAAACTTTACAAAAAACAAACGCATCGGTGTATTCCTTTATCGGTTTGGGTAGTACGGCAGATGCAACGATGGCATGCTTACAAGCAATATTACCTACGGACAGACAATATACCATCCGTTTGAAGCATTATAAAGATCAAGCAGAGCGGTTTGCTTCAAAATGGGCAAAGACTAATTACTCCTTTGTTACTGTTGACACAAATGAGCAATTATTGGATAATTGTGATGTATTGGTTTCGGCAGTGACCGAAATGGCGGATTTGTTCTGCGCAGATGATACAAAGTATCCGGAGGGCATTTTACTCGTGCCAATACATACACGCGGATTCCAAAACTGTGATTTGTTCTTTGATCGCGTGTTTGCTGATGATAAGGGGCATGTGGAAGGATTTAAATACTTTTCTCAATTCAAAACATTTAATGAATTAAGTGAAGTTTTGATGGGAAAAATACAAGGACGTGAAAATGATAAACAGCGAATATTAGCATATAATATTGGTCTTGGGTTGCATGACGTATTATTTGCCACGAAAATTTATGAGAGATTTAGTCGTTAAAATTTTAGTTAGAATTGGTTTATACAAGCCAATAGTAAATGTAATCAACCGCTTTAAGTTTATTGGACAAGCGCGGCGCGTTAGAAAACTCGGCTTAGAAACCTTACAGGAAGCTAATGCGGCCTGTGAAGAGGCTCATGTAATTATGTTTCCAGCATTCGGAACATTGTTGGGAGCTATCCGAGATCATGGTTTTATTTCATATGATTATGATTTGGATGTCGGTGTAGTTCCTGGAGTAACACCTGAGATGATGCATAGTTATATGGAGAAACATGGATTTATTTTAAAAAGACAAACATATATTCCGAAAATTGGAGATGTGGTTACGGAGGAAACATATTATCGGAAGAATGTAGGATTGGACGTTTTTTATTATTTTGAACAAGGAAATGATTGGTATGCCTATTGTCCTAGAAAACATGAATTTAAGGATTGGAAGGTAGCTAATGTGACGGATGGGTTTCCTGTAGCTCGCTCATATGTCCAAAAATCAGAATTTGAGACTATAGAATTCTTGGGGATAAATATCAATGTTCCTCAAAAAGCGCACGAATGGCTTAAAGACATCTATTCAGAATCGTACATGACTCCCATTAAAAATTGGGATGCAAAAGATTATAAAACACGCATAATACCAACTTCCGAGAGATGTTATAGACGTTATATTTAAACTTATGGCAAAACTGCTTTTTATACAATACCGACGTGCTGCGAAAGTGATGAACGGCGGTGATCAGTGTACCAAACGCAACTATGATATGTTGTGTCAAACATTAGGTTCGGAGAATGTGGATGTGTTATATATGCATAACAAAGAAAACCACAGTTCCTTCGGAGCATATATACTGGGCGCAATACTCATGCCTTTCGGCTATTTCTTTGGCCTTTCTCCCCTGCGCGTGAAACAAATTGTAGCGCGCGCAAAAGGATACGAATATGTATTTATTGACCGATCTGTATTTGGGATATTGACCAAGGAATTAAAGAAGAATGGTTACCAAGGAAAAATCATTACACATTTTCACAACGTAGAGAAATTGTATTTCAATGACAAGATGCCGCAACGATTACCTTTCCGTTCCGTATTACTCCGTTGCGCTGATATAAATGATGCTTATGCATGCCATTATTCGGATGATGTGATTGTTTTGAACAAACGCGATGCGGAGCAACTGAAAGCCTTGTATCAGGCTGATATCAAAACGATTATTCCTATTTCTATGCCTGATAAAGCAGCAGATATAAAGCCCTTAGACGAATTGACGTCACCGAAACTCAAATGCTTATTTGTAGGTTCCTATTTTACTCCGAACAATGAGGGTATAATTTGGTTTATGCGTAGCGTGGCTCCGCATGTGAATGTAGAAATCAAGATAGTAGGAAAGGGGATGAGTAAACTGAAAAGTGAAAATCAAGAACTGCTTCAAGCTATTGATGTTGTTTTTGATGCTCCGGATTTAACTCCTTACTTTTTATGGGCTGATGTGTTAGTACTTCCTATTTTCTCTGGTAGCGGTATGAAAGTTAAAACCTGTGAGAGTCTCATGTTCGGAAGAAATATCATTGGCACAGAGGAGGCTTTTGAGGGGTATGCAATTCATGATAAAGAAAGTGGGTGGCGATGCAATACTGCGGACGAATATATCTCCTGCATCAATGATTTTATCAGCAACCCTGTCCCAAAGTTCAATAAAGCCGCTCGCCAACTATATCTCAATCATTATTCTTTTGATTCCGCGCTTCGGGAAGTGCGCAAAATGTTGATGAGCAAATAAAATCGAGAGAATCACGATTATGATTCTATATAATTCGTAGTGCTCTTTTCATCTTTTGTATAGCATTCCAGATTCCGGCATGTTTCCGAGCAAAGGAATATAGATGGTTCATATAAAATGCCTCAGCTATTCCCATAAAGGATCTCCGGTATGCTTTTACTTCGCGTTTACGCTCTTTGAGTTTCTTTAGTGTCCAATAATCACGAGAAAAACGTCTGGCAGCCTGCGGTTCTTGGTCAAAGATATGAAATATAAAAGCTTTTAGGTCATCTCGTAACTCTAAAGCGGCCTTTGATTCTAACAACGCCGGTGTCTCTACCATCTTTTGCCATAACGCGTCGTTCTGATCAATCTCTTTGACGAGCTCAATCACGCTTTCCCAATTAGGAAAATCGTTACAATTGATAAACGCCTCTTTGTTAAACGTTTCTGCAACACGTGGATCGCCCCAATAAATCGGAACAGTCTGTGCCGCAAAAGATTGCATTAACTTTTCTGTCGTATATCCCGGATGGCACGCGTTCTCAAAGGCTATAGAGAACTTATGCTTTTTTTGAAATGCTAACTTATCCGCTACTGGCCCGCCCACATTATTGCGCCATCTTCCGCCGGAGTGAACCTGTTTGTACTCCGATAGCTTATCCATAAACTGTGCGCGAGCCTCGTTCCCATGCGGGTTGGAAACTACAAAACTGCAGAAATCCGTCTTCTCACTCAATGATACGTTGTGATGTTTAGCAAGCATCGCTTCGATCTCGTTGAGGTATAATGCCCATAACGGGAAACGTATATATCGGTCGCCAAAATCAATATAATCAAACCCTATAGCATAATCGCACAGATTAAAATCAGGCGTTTGATTCTCGCCGGTGAAGAAGATTTTTACGCAGTTGTTATAATTCAGGTGTTCATTCCCGAACACCGAATAAATCAACCACTCAGGCTCATCCGATATCTCTACTTCGTACCGTTCTTGCAGGTGCTGAAGAAAGACTCTGACTGCCGTTGCTCCTTCGTTAAAATCAACAAACTTAAGCTTTATTTTTTTCATGCTTTGTCTTTCTGCTTGCGGAAATAGTAATAACCGCAACTACCTAAAATGGTTAGAATTAGTATGGCGATACACGTGACAGCAATCATATCTCCTTTTTTAACACTCTCTGGCTCAAAGACCATCACAATCTTGTGGTCACCTGCCGGCACATTCATCGCACGCAGCATGTAGTTGACGCGGAAGAGTTCAGCCTCCTTGCCATCGATGGTCGCCTTCCATCCGTACGGATAATATATCTCCGAGAAGACCAGTACTTTCTCTACTTGGCTCTCCGTCTCATACTCCAGTCGTTTGGGAGAGTATGAAAGGAATTCTACACGCGCTGTCTCATCTTTTGCCGAAGATCTGCTATTCAGGAACTTCGCGAACGTGCTATCCATTACCGCTACCTTCCTCAGATCCAGCGTTCGCAATGCCTCCGATTCCTCGTTGGCGGTATTAACTACCAGAACGGAATCCACAAACCATGCATTTCCGAATGCCTCCGGGTTGTACTCAACGCGCGGAGCACCATTATTACCCTTCACTACGAAATATCGGGTATTCAGCATGTTATATACGTTCATGTTCATCCGGCTCAGGTGTTCGTCTATCAAATCCTGATACCTTCTCAGCTTAGCTGCCGAGTAACCGCCTACGGAGTGCAGCCTGTAGCCGGTACGCGCCTCATTAAACGGATTGCCTGTCAGATTAAAGACACGGTAATAATCCTTGTCTTGCAAAATCTGCTCTTCCCAAGGCTGGATCTTAAAGGCTTTATCACGATCTTTGGTGCTTACGAACATACCATCGTTGCAGAAGCGTTTATCCACCGGCCACATGTCTAAAACCACCAACGCTGTCATCGCCAGACCCAAATATACGGTCTTAAACGGCTTCTTAACATAGATGTACAGCAGGATGGTTGCTGCAGCTACAAACCCCAGCGAACGCCATGCATCGGCTGTCATCATCGCTGCGCGTTGGTCTAAAATCATCCGGTAGATCTCATTGCCTACCTGATCTTTCCAACTCCTGTCGTAACTCGATGTGAAGCTGCACAAACTCTCTCCAAACAGGGCGAAAAGCAGGCACACTCCGGCTGTCACACCGCCCGCAATCAGTACGTATAGACCATTCTTGTTATCTTTTTTCTCGCTGTCGCTCACTAATTTTTGCAGCCCTAAGAATGCCAGTAATGGCATCGTGATCTCCGCTACAATCAGTATGGACTCGACCGCGCGGAACTTATTGTACATCGGGAAATACGTGAAGAAGAACTCCGTCAGCCACATCATATTTTTGCCCCAACTGAGGAACAAAGAGAACAAGGTTGCTACCAACAATGCCCATTTATACGGCCCTGAAACAATCATCAATCCCAGCAGGAACAGGAAACAGATGATGGCTCCCATATATACCGGACCGCTCGTAAACGCTTTCTCGCCCCAATAAGTCGGAGCGCCTTGACAGAATTGTTTAGCGCTATTGCGAGGCACGCCGGCTTTGACTAATTCCTGATACAAAACGGATTTCTCGCCCACATTGAAACCGCTTGCGCCTCCCATATAATTGGGTATAAGAAACGTCATCGTCTCGCCTTTACCATAGCTCCAAGCCGTCGCGTAATCCAGATCCAGACCTTCGGTCTTATTCTTCTCATCCGTCACTTTTACTAAGTCCGAATGGCCGCCGCGCATGGTCTCTTTCGCGTACTCGCGGTTGGCAAAGAATCCTGACGCTCCGATACCTAAACCGACACCAAATGACGCCGCAAAAACCAAGGTGGCGATACCTAACTCTTTCCATTGTTTAGCCCGCGCGTGGATGTAAATCTCTGCGATATACAGCACGCCGATCAGCATGCAGATATAATACGCCATCTGCGGGTGGATGTAGAAGCCAAGCGGGATAAAAAACATCATCAGTATAGCGCCCAACGCGTATTTATGACGCATCGTCAGGATAAATCCGACCATCGCTATCGTCATCCATGTGATTGCGATACTCTTGGCATTATGCGTAGCGGCGATGATGACAAAGAAATAACTCGACAGCGAGATCGCAAACGATCCCGCCAGACTTAGCCATTTATCTACCTCAAAACTGCGCAGCAACGCGTAGAACGCAATCAGATAAAACAGCATCAGAAAATATACATTCCTTGCGCCCCAATGGAAAAACCAATATACAGGCCGTAAAATCTGGGTCGCCTTGTACCGGAATCCGCCGATCTGATAAGCCGGCATACCAGAGAACTGTGCGTTCGTCCAATAACTGCTTTCGCCTGTCTGCTGGTAGTAATTCCAACCTTCTTGAACCGCGGCTGTGCCATTGATATTATCGCCGCCATAAATCACTTTTCCCTCTACTGCGGGGAAAAAATACAGCAGCGAAGCAACGATAAAAATTCCCAAGATCACCAATTCCGGCGCAATCTTTTTCCAATTAATCTTCATATATCTTATTTATAAAAATTCTTTCGAAATGCTTGAAAATCATTCTCTTTCAACACCAGACAATGCCACACAGCCCTCAAAAATCCTGTCCCGTAACCAATCAACTGCACAAATGCCGCCACGCAGGACAAGCAACCTACGTACAAACTGCGACTCAAGTAAGACGCATCTAAGACTAATCCTAGACCATACAGCATCAGTAACGCTACCGGTAGGCATGTTATCCAAGGGTTCTGCAGCCCTATTCCGATTCCTGAAATCAGCACTAAAAACACTACTCCGACCGTAAAAACCGACGGCAACAGGTGTACTAATTTTAGGGTCTTCGGGTATTTCTGATACAGGTGAATCCGTGCGATGCCGGAGTTATGCACCTGCTTGAAAAACTGCTTGAATGTACTTCTGCGTTTGTGGTACACCCACGCTTCCTCAAACAGCCGGCACTTATATCCGTTCTCAAAGATACGTATCGAGAAGTCGATGTCTTCGCCGAAACGCATACTGCTGTCAAATCCGCCTAACGCATTGAAGACGCTTCGTTTAACGCCTAAGTTAAAACTCCTCGGGTAGAACTTGTCCATCTTCTTCTTGCCGCCGCGAATACCGCCTGTCGTCAGAAAACTTGTCATCGAATAACTGATAGCTTTCTGTATCGGACTAAAATCCGGGTGTGCTGCGTCCGGTCCGCCAAAAGCGTCCGCGTCTTCCTTCGCCAATTCCGCCTCTATTGCTTCAATGTATCCTTCCGGCGCAATAATATCGCTATCTACAATCAGCAAATAATCGCCTTTTGCCCGCTCTGCGCCATAGTTGCGCGCTGCACTCGGACCGCCGTTCTCTTTCTGAAAATAGTGAATGTCCAGTTTCTTGCTATACCGCCGGCACACATCTTCACACGTAATCTGCGAACCATCTTCCACAATGATCACTTCGAATCCCGACCTCGTCTGTTTGCACAGCGACGAGAGCAACTCATCTA
The DNA here is from genome assembly GCA_900317885.1 of uncultured Bacteroidales bacterium. Classification (GTDB taxonomy): domain Bacteria; phylum Bacteroidota; class Bacteroidia; order Bacteroidales; family Paludibacteraceae; genus Colicola. Next base: position 13,577 of record ONIM01000011.1, read on the forward strand.
CTTCGTTCGGACGGTTATATACAGGCACAATGATACTAAACCGCATATTACTTAATCAGTTTTCGGATTTCACATAATTCCTCCCGCACACGCATCAATATCTCTACCGCGGATTGTCGTTCGTCGGAGTGTCGGGTATTTCCTTTGAGTTCTTTGCGGATGGCTTCCATGCGCGTGATTTTCATCTCATCGCGGATATATTTGATGCGCTTGATCACTTCCTGATCCTCACGCGTGTAATAACGGTTGCCATGACCGTCTTTACGAGGACTCAGTTCCTCAAACTGCGTCTCCCAATACCGCAGCGTGGATACAGGAACTCCTGTCTCCAACTCCGTCTCGCGCAGCGAGTAATATGTCTTTTCGCCTTCAATCATTATACACTATACACCATACACCGTACACCTTACCGGCAAATCTTCAGCTTTTTACCCTCACGGATATTATCGTTCTTCAGGCCGTTCCACTGCTTCAACTGCTTTACCGAGCAATGGAATTTCTTCGCAATACCTCCTAAAGTATCGCCTCTTTTGATGGTATAATACGTCACGCCGTTGACGCGGTATGCTCCGTTGACAGACGTCATCTTCGCCAGGTCAATCTCCGCGCGGCGGTTATTAATCAAACTATCCGCCTTATACGCCGCGATACTATCTGCGTGGTCGATATACAGACCCATCTTATCTGCAGGCAAGCATAGCGCATAACTCTTTCCTCCGGGAAGAATGTCACGCGAGTATTGCGGATTGAGCCTGCGCAGCTCGTCCATCTCGATATCCAGATTCTTGCTCAATTGATGCAAGTGCAGCCTTTGCGTCGTCCGGATGGTATCGGTAATCAGCACTTTCTGCTCGATTAGAGCCTTGCATATACCATGCTCCTGACCGTAGTTCATTGCATAATTGGCTGCAATAAAAATAGGCACATAGTTCCTTGTCTCGCGAGGCAGGAAAGGATAGATAGACCAGAAATCCCGCTTGCCGCCGGAGCGACGGATGGCCTTATTGACATTTCCGCTACCGCAGTTATAAGCCGCAATGACTAAGTTCCAGTCGTGGTAGATAGAGTACATACTGCTCAAGAACCGGCATGCAGCCTCCGTGGACTTGATCGGATCCATTCGCTCATCGACCAGAGAGTTCACCTCCAGACCGAATAACTTACCCGTAGCCGGCATGAACTGCCAAAGACCCGCAGCTCCGGCATGCGAGCGAGCCATGGGATTCAGCGCCGATTCGATGATCGGCACGTATTTCAGTTCGTACGGCAGGTCGTAACGTGCTAAAGCCTCCTCGAAAATCGGGAAGTAGTACTCGCTCATGCGCATCAACCGTGCTACCTGTTTGGGATTATGTTTGACGTACCTTATGATAAACGCGCGTACGCGCTCGTTATAAGGCAACTCAATCACGCACGGCAATGCCTGAAGCCGCGCCTTGTACACCGAATCAGACAGTACCGTGGTGTCATGCACCGATACACAATCGGTTGTATCGAGCCATTGTAGACTCCAATCTAACGAACGGAGCTCAATATCCGTCAGATCACTATCGTTCCAAAGCGTGTAAAACGGCTGAAGCGGCGTAATCTCTACCGCTGTGTCTTCGGTTACTAACGAGTCTGCCGCGGTCATCGGTACTAATTCCAACGACTCCACACTCGCACTATCAGCACTCACACTATCCGGAGTGAGAGCCTGTATTTCTTTCACTTCCTGCACTTCCTGCGCGCACACCATACCTGCTGCGCCTAGAAGTAGTCCTATTAAAATAAACTTTTTCAAAACTGTATAGCTAATTTTATTTCAGCACTCTTTTGCTGGTTTTGCAAATCATAATATATCTGAGGCTCTACGTTCAGCGTCAAGTCCGGCGAGATGTCGTAGTCAAACAGCTGTGCATCTACATAGGCGTCTATCAGACTCAGCGCATACACAATGACGGTTGCTAAGATTGAGTAGTCGCGATACCTGCGGTAGATGCTCTGCTGGTTTTTGAGGGTGTTGAGCCATGTGTTTTGTCCGCCTACGCGCTCTAAGTTGTACCCCTCCGGAATGACGGCTATATAACTTTTACTCGGGTCCTCACTTACTGTGCCGGCCTGAATGTCGTTATATAGATCCAAGTATGCTGTCTTATATCCGTCATGCCGGTTGCTGGTCCAGTTGATTGCGTATCCGCAGCCCATAAATGCGCCATATACAATCGGTAACTTCCAATAGGACTTGTTGTATATCTGTCCGGCGCCCGGGAAAATAACACCCAGCCAGACCGCTTTATTTGCGTCCGGTTTCTTGAAGAACACACTGTCCTGCTGCGCAAAGACTTGCATCGGTAGGATCAGCAATAATATAATCCACCAGCGTTTCAACTTAACTTCTGTACGATCGTTTCCAGTTCCTGCTCGTTGCCAAAAGCGATGGTCACTTTTCCGCTTTGGATCTTCACCTTCATACCCGTGCGGGCGCTCAGATTCTTCTCTAACTCGCTGTACGGGTTAGCGCTTTTCTCTTTCTTCGGCTTCGCAGCGCCCTTGTCCTCTTGAGCCAGTTCTTCCACTTTGCGCACCGACAGCCCCTCACGCAAGATCCGTTGGTACAAAGCCAACTGATGCTCAGCCGACGGCGAAGCCAAGATCGCACGGGCGTGGCCCATCTCGATCTTCTTCTCCTTGATACCCACTTGTATCTCTGCCGGCAGTTTCAACAGACGCAGGTAGTTCGCTACTGTTGCGCGCTTCTTGCCCACACGCTCTGCCATCCGCTCCTGGGTCAACTCATAATCATCCATTAACCGCTGGTAAGCTAACGCAATCTCAATGGCATCCAAGTCCTCACGCTGGATGTTCTCAATCAACGCCCATTCCATCACCTGCTCGTCTTTCGCGGTGCGGATATACGCAGGAATGCGCTCTAATCCGGCCATCTTGCTTGCCCGGAAACGACGCTCACCGGCGATGATCATATAGGTCCCGTCTCCATTGTCTCGCAGCGTAATCGGGGAGATTACTCCATGCTCGCGGATGGAATCCGATAACTCTTGCAACGCCTCTTCGTCAAACGACCGACGCGGCTGATCGGGGTTCGCTACTATCGCGCTGATCTCTATCTCCGAGATCGAACTGCCGCCGTTGGTATCTACATGCGAGGTGTCTATCAAGGCATCCAATCCTCGCCCTAATCCAGTCTTTTTCATTTGTTTCTTGCAATAAGTTCTTTTGCTAATGCCATATAATTCTTTGCACCCTTGGAACTCGGGTCGTATTCCAGCACCGACACACCATGCGACGGTGCCTCGCTCAGACGCACGTTCCTCGCAATGACGGTATTGAACACCAAGTCGCCGAAATGCCGCTTCACTTCTTCATATACCTGATTACTCAGTCTCAGACGATTGTCGAACATCGTCAGGAGGAAGCCCTCGATCTTCAGAGCAGGGTTCAGTTTCGATTTGATGATCTTGATTGTGTTCAGTAGTTTTGCGATGCCTTCCAATGCAAAGAACTCGCATTGTACAGGGATGATTACGCTATCGCTCGCCGTCAGCGCATTGACGGTAATCAGGCCTAACGACGGGCTGCAATCGATGAGGATGTAGTCGTACTCGTCGCGCACCTGGGCGATGATCTTCTTCAAGAGTTGCTCGCGGTGCTCCATGTTTAGCATCTCTATCTCTGCACCGACCAGGTCTATATGGCTCGGGATGACGCTCAGGTTCTTCATACTCGTCTCCACAATCGCTTTATGCGGGTCGATGCCGTTCACCAGGCACTCGTAAATAGTGCTGTCCAGTTCGCGGATCTCAATGCCCAAACCCGATGAGGTATTCGCTTGCGGATCGGCGTCTATCAGCAATACATGCTTGCCTTGTTTAGCCAAGGCCGCTGCTAAGTTGATAGAGGTGGTCGTCTTGCCGACACCGCCTTTTTGGTTAGCTAATGAAATAATCTTACTCATATCTGTTTTACTATTGTTTCTGCTTCAATCTGTCGGCAGGCATAATTGCCATACCTACAATGGTTGGTGCCGTGGCACGAGCACGGTCTGCATCGTAACTCATGGCGCTGGATAATATCTTCCGGCCGTTGTTTCCATCCCGCAAAGCCGATGATCGGATCTGTCGCACACCAAACGCTGATAGCTCGTAGTCCTACCAGACTCGACAGGTGTTGGTTCGCGCTGTCCATACAAATCATTACGTCCAGCTTGCGCATCAGTTCCAACTCTTCCTTTAACTTCAGTTGTCCGGCTACGCTCTCTGTGCGGGGAAAGACACTCGCCCATTGCCTTAACATCTCGCACTCGATTGTCCCGGCGCCAAAGAGAAATATCCGTGTTTCCGCCTCGGTACTCAACAGCTCTATAATATCTTTGGTTACAGGGTAGGGTAACATGTTTGACCGGCTCTTCGCAAAAGGAGCCAAACCGATCCATCTGCCTTTCTTCTCTCCGTAACGCTCCGTTATTGTTTTTGCTGCAGCCTCGTTCATCGGCAGTGCCGTGAACTCCGTATCGGTCTCTAATCCTGCGCGACGGAAAGTATCGGCATAGCGCTCAAACTCCGTTTTTAAGGGCTTGCGCCCCAGGCCGAATACCGTGATCAGATGTTTCCGAAACCTTCCGTACCGAACGCTTGTCACGCTCTTTCCGCTTAACCATAATAAGGTTCGCAACACTCTTGTGCGAGGAACGTCTTGCAGGTCGATTACGGCATCTACTTTATCTCGTAGCGAGCGCCAGAGCGACCATACGCCTTTCCAATCCAGATGATTGTCCACCTCATGAAAACTTACATTCGGCATGGCGGCGAACATCGCCCCTAAGTCTTTCTTGCTCGCTATGATAAACCGGTCATTCGGATAGCGCCTGCTAAGCGAAGCCACAACGGGAACCGTCATTGCTACATTGCCCAAAGTCGCCAAACGAATGATCAGGTATGTCATTTTTTTTTTACAATTGTATTCCGTCAAACCAATCCTGGTCGGTCGGGAAGGACAGTTCGCCGTTGCTCCATTCGCTCCAGCAAGCGCCGAAGAAATACGTGAGTGTGTCGCCTAAGTTATAAGGTCTTACGGCATAAAGCACTCCGTCTTGTACTTTGGTTGCTGCGCCATTCGGAATAACTACTGCCATGTAAGCACGTCCTTGCGTCGTCGAACCGTTGTATTCGTAGTTCATCTTGGCTGCCGTCTTGTCGCTCAGCGCATCTTCCGCATAAGCGGCTATACCGCAATGGTCGCAGGTATAGACATTCTCCACGCTGTCGTGAATACAGATACCGCCTCCGACCCACAGGATTCCTTCGTAGTCATCCTTACCGCTCAGCACTACGTCTGCACGGTTCAGCATCTTACCCGCTTCCGCAGTAATGGTGATACTCTCTTTCCACAAGTGACCATGAACCAGCAATGAGTCATACTCCAGTTTGAAAACGAATTTCTCCGGGGTCTGCTCCAAGATCTCCCATCGGTCGTACGGACCGCCGACGTAGGTCTTGTTATCCGCCAGAACTACCAATCCGCCGGCGCCGCAGGTATGCCCCACTTTGTAGCAATCCAGACCTTTTCCGTAGTTGATGTGATAAGGCAGACCTAATACATGCTCGCGGTAGTAGAAACTGTCAACCACCAGCTCCGGACTTGCTTTCAGCCACAGATCGACACCGTTACTCGGATTCTCTCCTTTTAGCGCCGGACCGTACATGCGAAATGCGGCGTACTCGTTCTCCCAGGCGAAATCATCTTTTCTCTCCGGTACAAAACGTCCGTACACTTTCGGTAGCACCGCCTCTTTCTGACACGAAGCCAGCGTGAGCGCCATTAATGCAAAAAATACTATCTTTCTCATTTCGGCTGTCTTCCAATATAAGCGAGGATTCCGCCATCTACATAAATGATCTGTCCGTTGACTGCGTCCGATGCGTGGCTGGCAAGGAATACCGCCGTGCCGCCTAACTCATCTGGCTCCAGCCATCTTCCCGCAGGAGTCTTCGCGCAGATGAACGCGTCAAACGGATGTCTGCTTCCGTCCGGTTGCGGCTCGCGAAGCGGTGCTGTCTGCGGCGTGGCAATATAGCCCGGACCCAGACCGTTACACTGGATGTTGTACTCTCCGTACTCCGAGCAGATATTACGGGTCAGCATCTTCAGACCGCCTTTCGCAGCAGCGTAAGCGCTCACGGTCTCGCGGCCCAACTCACTCATCATCGAGCAGATATTGATGATCTTGCCTTCGCGTCTTTCCATCATCTCCGGCAGTACAGCTGCAGAAACGATATACGGTGCCACGAGGTCAATATCAATCACCTGCTGGAACTCCTCACGCTTCATCTCATGCATCGGGATACGTTTGATGATACCGGCGTTGTTGACAAGAATATCAATCTGTCCCACCTCTTTGTGAATGCGCTCTACCAGCTCCTTCACGGCCTTCTCGTCCGTCACGTCGCATACATAACCCTTGACATTCTCAATACCGGCCGCCTTGTAATCCTCGATAGCCTTTGCTACGCCTTCTTCATGACGCGCATTGAAAATAATGGTCTTTGCCCCTGCTTGAGCAAACGCTTTCGCAATCGCGAAACCTATTCCGTAGCAAGCACCTGTCACCCAGGCGTTCTTGCCTTCCAAACTAAACAAATTTGTCATTTTACGGTCCAATCGTTAGTTATTCGTTAGTAATAAGTTAGTTATTCGTTCGTTATTCAGCCTACGTCACTTATCTGTAACTTCAAGGCTGTTTCCCGGAAATGTTTTGGTTACTTCAAGTCTGTAATCTTGCTGAAATCCTGGTCTCCGTAGTCCAGGTTCTCTCCTCCCATACCCCAGATGAAGGTGTAGTTATGGGTAGCAGCGGCGCTATGGATAGACCATTCCGGACTCAGAACTGCTTGATTGCCTTTCATCCAGATGTGGCGGGTCTCTTCTACTTCGCCCATGAAATGGCATACAGCCTGCTCTTCGGGTACTTCGAAATAGAAATACGCCTCCATACGGCGGCTGTGAACGTGAGCCGGCATGGTGTTCCAGACGCTGCCCGGAGCCAATTCTGTCATACCCATCTGCAGCTGGCAGGTAGGCAGGACTTGGTTCACCAGCATCTTGTTGATGTCGCGCTCGTTGGACATCTCCAAGCTTCCCATGTGGGCTACTACCGCATCTTTCTTCGTTACTTTCTTATTCGGGTACGCGCAATGAGCGGTGGTGGAGTTGAAGTAGAACAGCGCCGGCTTATTCTCATCCAAGCTCTCGAACTTCACTTCACGGTCTCCGCGGCCCAGATAGAGTGCCTCTTTGTAATCCAACTCAAAGACTTCATCTCCCGCAATCACACGACCTTTGCCTCCCACATTGAAGATACCCATCTCACGGCGGGTCAGGAAATACGGCGCTTTCAGCGGATCAATCGCTTCGAGCAACAAGGTCTCGCCAACCGGCATCGCACCGCCTACAATCATTCGGTCGTACATGGAGTACACCATGTTTACTTCGTTCTTCACAAACACGTTCTCGATCAGGAAATCTTTTCTGAGTCGGGTAGTGTCATAACTCTTTGCGTCCGTCGGATTCGACGCGTAGCGCACTTGGTAATTCGTTTTCATATTTTTGTGTTTTTTTTCTTTTGTCCAAATTTCTTCTTTATCGGCCAGTACCATCCTAAGTTGATACTCAGATCCATCGGGTTAGCCATATTAAAATTGTCGGTTACTCCGGTGCCGAACACCCCTCCGAAAGAGAAGTCGTACCGGATCTCCAGCTCATACGCCCCGGCATTCTTCGTGCGGACGTAGAAACCTGTTCCTGCCGCCAAGCCCCAGTCGAAACGATGGGTGACAGTGCTGCTCTCGTCCCAAACGCAGTAGCCTATTTGCGGTCCGAGATTGAAGATCCACCGGCAAGTCTCGTTTCCGAAATTGAGGTGCATTAATATCGGTAACTCTACGTAGTGCAGGTTTCTTGCCACCCGTCCTTGTGCTTCGGTTTTGGTAGCCCAACCGCGGTGCATATAGTTCAGCTCCATCTGGAAATGGCAGTACTTATGTCCCGCAAAGCGGAACACCACTCCTGCGTTTCCTCCCAATACGCACGCATCGGTAATGGGGCTCATGCCCTCTACGGCAGGCTTGAACAGAACCATGCCGGCGCTCACACCCCCGTGCGCACCGACCCAGTATTCCGGTACTTTCATCCTCGGCTGGGCTGAGACGCATAAGGCTATCAAGCAACCCAGAGCCAATACTATGTATCGTTTATTTCTCAACAATATTGATATATGTGTTTTGCCAGCCGTCTTGTTCGCTGCTGCTTTCCCAAACAATAGGCGATTGTAAAGGTGTGTGCTTGTTTTCTTCTTTTCGGATGAGCTGAACCATCTCTCGCATCAGGTCGTAACCTAACAGGTCATACCGCGGCATCTCCGAAACGTGTTGGTTCTTATAGGTCTCTTCCCATTGTTGGTCATAGTTCGTCAGGTCCATCTCGGAGGCGAATTTCGAGGTATATACTTGCGGCATGTCGATATTCTCTTTCTGCCACGAGTACTGACTTATCAGCAGTTTTCGGGCTGCGATCTTGGCAATATGCGGTAGCGCCATACGAACTTGTTGGTAGCGGTCGGAGTGCAAGATGAAGATATTCTCCTGGAATTGGTCAATGGCATAGTTCACACTATCGTTCATTAAGTCGTGAAAAGCGAGCGTAGAGTAGGGTATATTCTGCGCTTTGAGTTCCTGCCTCAGCAGCCGAATGGAAGGAGCGAGATCCGATTCGCGTGTCTCTACGAACACGCAGTGTCTGTCTTCGCGGTTGGCTATCCATTGCGCTAAGGCTTTTGCTTCGTCTTTGTCCGGCGAGTTGAACTGATAGATATACGGATGTCCCTGCAGGTCCATCTCGTCGCTGAAGGGTAACATCAGCGGTACTTGGTGTTTCTCACACCATTTTGCCACAATCTCTATCTGAATCGGATATACAGGTCCCAATATACCTTGCACGCTGTCCAACTCCGTGCTGTCGCAGAGTGCGTTCACTCTTCGTTCGCTGCGTTCGGTGTCGTACACGCGCAAGCGGTAGAGAGTGCTGTCGTTTTGGAGGTCGCGCAGCGCCAAGAGAGCTCCTTCATAGAACTCCATCATCCGCTCCGCGTTCACCGAGCGTTTTATCTGCCGGCTCTCAAACGGTAGGAGTAGAGCCAGTTCAATCACTTTCCGCTGCGGCACGGCTATGATACTATCCGGTGTAGCAACCGCAATTCTGGTCTCGGTAATGATGGTTTGCACCACTTGTGCTTTGGTCTCTTTCACTACCGGCCTTTTGGTAGGAATCAGCAAGGTCTCGCCGTAGTGCAAGCCTCTCTCACGCAGTTGCGGATTGAGACGGATGATATCGTTCTGCTGCACACCGAAGTTTACGCCGATTCGGTATAGACCTATACTGCGCTCCACCTCATAGCGATATACCTCTTCGCCGTCAATGGTATCCAGCGGGTAATTCAGCAATTCTTGGGCCCGGATACTCGTCATGGCAACCAGAGCTGCTAAAATGAAAAAGATTCTTCTACTCCTCATATTGCTTTCTTCTTTGAGCGGCTTTGCCGCGGTCTTTCTACTTTCGACTTTCTACTGTCTTTCGTATTTTCTCTTTCGTATCACAAATACTATGCCACCTATAAGTGCCAGGATGGCTATCGGGCTGATCGTGCTGACCAGCTGTACTTGCATCCTTTTCTCGTGTGCGCGTTTGTCGTTGAGCAACCGCAATGCCACACTCTTCTCCCGCAATGCAATCAGTCCGTCTCCGTCGGTGAGCCAGAGCACAGCGTTTGTTGCGAAATCGCGGTTACTGAACTGCATGCCGCTGTAGCGGTCGTAGCCCATGGGCAGAGCCTGGTTCTTCATCGTCTCGTTGATCAGTACGCTTCCGCTACCGATGACCACTTGCCGGGTCTTTGCGCTGCTCTTTTTGATCGGCTCGTCCGTCTCGATGCCCTCCGGCGCCATCCGGTGCGCAAAAGCGCTGGGGAAGGAACCTTCCAGCGACACCGCTACCGGCACGTACTGGTACGCAAAGGTGCTCATGTCGGGGTTCAGATCGTTCAGGTCCACTTCTCCCGGTGTTGCCGTCACGCGGCTGGCAGTCGAAGTAGCCAGCAGGACACGTTTCTCAATCCCGTCTTCGCCGCCCACAGCATCTATCGGGCTGACAAACGTGCTCATCACTTGGCCTAAGTCCTTCGTGATCGGCGAACCTTGGCTGGTGAGCAGCAGCGGCGCGTAGGTCCAAGGCATCGGTTGCAGGTTCGGTTGTTCCGGGTCGCTGCTGACGTTCACCGGAATCGGCAGGCATTGGATGTCTTGTACCAACGCGGGGTTGACGCGTACGCCGTAACGGAAGAGCATGTCTGTGAGTCCTAAATCCAAAGGCAGGATAGGGGTGAATCCTTCGCGTTGCAGCACTTCTTCGCTCAGCTTCACGCCGTTAAGCGACCATAAGACCGCTCCGCCGCGCATGATATACTGGTCGATGACGAAGCGCTCCTGCTCGCTGAAGGCGGTCTGCGGATTCAGAACAATGATAGCCTTGTATCCGTCTAAGATGTGGACGTTAATCGGTCTTTGAGCGACTTCGTCGCGGTCTTTTGTCTTTGAGCGAAGCGGTCTTTCGACTATACTGCCTCTGTCCACCTGGAAATACTTGCTTAGGGCACTCATTAGGTCGTACGTGTGCGCTTCGTCGGGTTCGCCGTGTCCTTCGAGGATCGCTACGCGCGGTGTCTCGGTTTGCTGCAAGAGATGCAAGGCTTCCATGAAGGCGAACTCCAACTGCTCAATGCTGGCATTCAGGTTCTCTTCTCCGCTGAGTCCGCGGGTGTTTTTTAAGAGTGTAACAACTGCGTGCCGCCCGTTGTAGTCGATGATTGCGTAGGGCCAGACGGTTGTTTGTGCGGTCTTGCCGTTCTGCTCCCGCTCGTGAATGACGATCGGCCGCAGGCCTAAGGAATCCATCCTGCCGTCATGGAGCAGCTCCGTTGCGCTCGCTTCGTCCTTCAGCCGTATATCCGCATAGACGTCCAGCTCCTCCAGGGTCTCTTCGGTTGCTTTCTTGAGCCGCCGGAAACCCGCATTGAGATCTCCGCCCAAGAGCAGCGTAACCTCAGCTGTGTTGTCGAGGGTTGAAAGCATCTTCTTGCTTGATTCACTCAAGCTATAGTGCTTGTCGTCCGTCAGATCCCAGCGAACCGGTCGGAGCTCCAATGCTCCGATCAGCAGTAGCCACAGGCCGCAGAGAAATATGTAATAGCTGTACTTACGCAAATCTTAAAAATAGTACATTTTTGAAGCGATCTTATTTCTTGATCTTCTGCCAAACGTCCTCGTTGATGACTACGGGATATTTCTCGCGCAGTTTCTTAACCCATGCAGCCTCCAAGAAGTCCTGGTAGTCGGTGGTCACTTTGCCTTTTTCGTCGCTCCAGGTCTCGGGTGCTTTGAGTTTCTTACCGACGCATTCTACCACCGGCAGGTCTTCTTTCGGCGTGAAGGCAGCTTTCTTGTTCTTGAATCCGAACTTGTCGATAGCGCCGTTCTTTCCGGCTTCCCACAGGCCGTGTTGCACCTTGACGTAGGTCACGCTGTCGCAGTTGACGCGGCGTGCGATATAGCTCTGGATGGAGTCTGCTTCAGCACTTTTGACGATGGCTTTTGCAGCTTTTGCGCTGGATTTGTCTTTCGCCTGAATGAGGTAGCCTTTCCAGCGCGGAGCAGCCCAGGTGTATTCTTTCTTATGTGCTTTGAAGTATGCTTCGAGTCCTGCGGTGTCTTTGGCGGCTTTGTCCCATACCTCACGCAGGGAGACCTCGAAGAGGAGGATTCCGTCGTGGTATTCCTGTACCAGATGGCGCAACTCCGGATATTTCTCCTCCAGATGCGCGTCGGCGTAAGCCTTCACTTCCGCGTCGCTCATCTCTGCCGGCAGGTGATACTCAGCGCGTGTCTTACGAGCAAAACTCTTCTCTGCCTCCAGCGCACGCTCATCACGCATCACTTGGCGTTGTACCTGAGCGCGGATACTGTCTAAGGGTTGAATACCGCGCTCGTCCTCCTTATAGAGAATATGCCATCCGTATTGGGTACGAACCGGAGCACTGATCTCGCCGGGCTTCATGCTGAAAGCTGCGTCCTCGAACTCTTTGACCATCATTCCCTTACCGAACCAACCTAATTCTCCGCCGCGAGCACTGCTGCCGCGGTCGTCCGACTCGGTTTTCGCTACTTCTGCGAAGTTCTCCGGGCTGACGATAGCACGAATGCTATCTATCTGTGCTTTCTTTGCAGCAGACAAACTGTCTTCCGGAACCATTTTCATGATATGGCTGGCCTTGACCTCAATGTGGTCACGCTCCTCTTCCACCTTCACGATATGCCATCCGTATTGGGTGCGGAACGGCTTGCTGATGCTGCCGACCGGCGTGTTATATACGGCTTCCTCCAGCGGATAGACATATCGGAACGGCGTGATCCATCCCAGCTCGCCGCCTGTCTGCGCAACGTTCGGGTCGGTGCTCATGTCGCGTGCAACGAACTCAAACGAGTCGGGTTTGCGCACTTTCTTCTTCTTGCCTCCGCGCACAGAGACCTCTTTGCCGACGGTGACGCGCATGTAAGCCTGGTTGATTTTCTCCCACGCTTCATCCTGAGCTGCGCTATCTGCGGACATCGGGCATTGGATGGCGATATGCGCCGCACGGCGGTCCTTCGCCAAGTGCTGATAACTCATCTCAATCAGGCTATCCATCGCCGCTTCGTCCTGCAGGTACTTAGGCGTAGCTTGTGCGCGATAGCCCTTCAGCTCTTTCTTGAAAGCCTCCGTGGTGTCAATACCTTGCGCCTCGGCTTCCGCTACTTTGAGTTTGAAATTGATGAACATGTCCAGGTACTCGTCCATGGTCTTGGGATCCACGGCTCCGGCCTGGTTGTTCTTCTCGTAGATGTAGAGGAACTCCTCTGCGCTTACGTCTTTGCCATTGATACTCATCAGCGGTTTCTCTGCCCATAAATTCAGGCTCATTGCCGCTGCGGCTACAAATAAAATTGTCTTTTTCATTGTTTCAAATAGTTCTTATAGGTGTTTTCAAATAATTTTACTGCTTGTTCGAGGCTTCCGAAGAGTTCTCCTCCGGAGGCGTTCATGTGTCCTCCTCCGTGGAATACTTCGCTTGCCCAGATGTTTACGGGTCTGTCTCCTTGCGAGCGGAAGGAGATACGTATCCGGGGTTTGGGAGTGCCGGGTTTGGGCCGTTCCTCCCGCATGAAGACGGAGTAGAAGACATCTCCGATCTGCAGCGGCATGTTCACCAGCCCTTCGCAATCGCCCTGCTTGTAGTGGTATTGCTCCAGCTCCGATGCCGTCAGTGTGATGAGCGCCAGATGGTACTCCGGGAAGATGCGCATCTTGCGGTAGAGCGCATAACCCGTCAGCCTCATCCGGTCCGTGGAGTACTGGTTAAACACGCGGTCGTAGATCTCGTCTTTTTTTGCGCCCGCGCGTAAAAGAGAAGCAACAATCTCGTATATCTCCGGGTTGTTGGAGTTATAACTGAAATTGCCTGTATCCGTCATCAGACCTGTATAAATACAGGTAGCTATCTCCTCTGTCATGCAGCCTATCAACCGATACACGATCTCGCACGCGGAACTCGCCTCCGGGTGCGAATGTATCTCCGCCCATATACTATCCTCTTTCGACTTTTGACTTTGAGCGACTTCGTCGCGGTCTTTCGACTTTTGACTTTCGACTAATATATGATGGTCAATGAGGATCTTCTCGCAGGGGTTCGCAATCATCTTCTCTCCCATCGGTCCGATACGTTTCGGGTCATTGAAGTCCGTGCAGATAAACAGATCCGCTTGCTCGATTAGGGCATCGCATTCGCGGCTTTTTTGCTCGTATATCCGAATCTCTTCTGCTCCGGGCATCCATCCCAAGAACGCCGGAAACGCATTCGGCACAATCACCGTCACGCTTTCGTCTTTCGACTTTCGACTTTCGACTTTTGACTTGCACCAATGCCACATTGCGAGAGCCGATCCCATGGCGTCTCCATCGGGCGCCATGTGGGTAAAAATAACGATATGTTGTGCTCTTTCTATTTGCTCTTTCATACTACGTCACGAAAAATCGCGCAAAGATACTAAAAAAAATTGATATATCCAAATAATTCGAAAAAAATGAGCAAATGTTTGCATATATGCAATTTTTGTTGTACCTTTGCAGGCTGAATTGGTAATATGGAGGAAAACGGACTTATATTCAGATGTTTTGCGAGCGGAAGTAGCGGTAACTGCTACTATCTCGGTACGCGTCAACGGGGAGTTCTCATTGACGCGGGCATCTCTGCGCGTCAGATACAGAAGTGTCTGCGCGAGATGGGTCTGGATTTTCCGAATATCATGGGCGTACTTGTGACGCACGATCATGCGGATCATATTCGTGCGGTAGGAACCTTGGGCGAGCGGGTACATCTGCCTATCTACACGACCGCGGAGATTCATGAAGGAATCGACCGCAACTACGGCGTGCGCGAGAAGCTGCGTACCAGCCGGCGCTATTTCGAGATAGAGAAAGAGTGGGAGCTCTTTGATTTCAAGATCAACACCTTCCATATTGAGCACGACTCGACGGATTGCTTGGGGTATTGTATTGATTATCAAGACCAGCGCTTTGTGCTGATGACCGATTGCGGTTCGATCAACGACCGGATGGAGGAGTACATCCGTACGGCGAACCACCTGGTGATTGAGGCGAACCACGACGAACACATGTTGCTCAACGGTCCTTATCCGACGTATCTGAAGCAGCGTATTCTCTCTCCCCGCGGCCATCAGAGCAACGATGTATGCGGCGAACTGTTGGAGCGTAACTGGCATCCCGATTTGCGAAACGTGTGGTTATGCCACCTCTCGCTGGAGAACAACGATCCGCAGGTGGCTTACGATACAGTAGCTTCGTATCTGGAGGAGATAGAGATACTTCCCGGGCAGGACATTTTCCTCAAGGCGCTGGAGCGTACTGCGCCCAGCCCGGTCTATGAGCTTAATAATAAGATGATTACTGAATACTGAAAACTGAATACTCCTATGATAGAACGATTAGTTATTATTCCGACTTACAACGAGAAAGAGAACATCGAAGCCATCATCACCGCTGTGATGGAGTTGCCTATGGGATTTCACGTCTTGATTATCGACGATGGTTCGCCGGACGGCACCGCTGAGATTGTCAAGAAGATGATGAAGGGCAAATACAAAGGATGTATCGACCTCATCGAGCGCGAGGGTAAACTGGGCTTGGGTACCGCGTATATCACCGGCTTCCAATGGGCCATCGAACATAAAGCCAATTATATCTTCGAGATGGACGCGGACTTTAGCCATAATCCTCAGGATCTGCTCAAACTCTATGACGCTTGTGCCGTACGCGGCGCCGACCTCGCTATCGGTAGTCGCTATGTAACCGGCGTCAATGTGGTGAACTGGCCTATGGGGCGCGTTCTGATGTCTTATTTCGCATCCAAATATGTGCGGTTCGTCCTCGGCGTGGATATTCATGATACGACCGCCGGCTTCGTTTGCTACCGCCGTAAGACGCTGGAAACAATCGAGTTGGATAAGATTCGTTTCAAAGGCTACGCCTTCCAGATCGAGATGAAGTTCACCGCTTCCAAATGCGGCGCAAAGATCATCGAGGTGCCGATCATCTTCGTCAACCGGGTACTCGGTACTTCCAAGATGAGCGGAGGTATCTTCTCCGAAGCACTACTCGGCGTCATCAAACTTAAGATAAGCAGTTGGTTCAGAAAATATCCCCAAATTGTATGACTTTAGAACAACATATATCTTCTCTTGCAAAATCTGCTGTCAAGGATCTCTATGATGTAGAAGCCACAGACGCACAGATTCAGTTACAAAAGACGCGTCCGGAGTTTGAGGGAAACATCACCCTCGTGGTCTTTCCATTTGTCAAGCTGGCGCGCAAAGCCCCGGCTCAGGTAGCCGCAGAGATTGGCGAAGAACTCATGAAAAGTGAGTTGGTCGCTAAATATAACGCCGTTCAGGGTTTTCTCAACCTCTCTATCTCCGATGCCTTCTGGGTAGAGCAACTCCGGGCCATCGACGCCGACGAGCACTATGGACGCTTTGAGCGTCCTTCGGAAAAAGCCCTTCCCTTTAAGGAGGGGGAAGGGGTAGGCTCCCCCCTGATGATGGTTGAGTACTCCTCCCCGAATACGAACAAACCGCTTCACCTGGGTCACGTGCGCAATAACCTTCTTGGTTATTCGATTGCTAAAATCCAAGAGGCGAACGGATGGAAGGTGGTGAAAACCAATATTGTCAACGACCGCGGTATTCATATCTGCAAATCCATGCTTGCGTGGCTGAAGTTCGGCAACGGCGAGACGCCGGAGTCTTCCGGCAAGAAAGGTGACCACCTCATCGGCGACTACTACGTGCGTTTCGATAAGGAGTACAAGGCGCAGATAGCAGAGCTAACGGCGAAAGGCATGGACGAAGAGACCGCCAAACGTGAGGCGCCGCTGATGCTTGAGGCGCAGGAGATGCTCCGTAAATGGGAGGCGAACGACCCCGAAGTGCGCGCGCTGTGGGCGAAGATGAACGAGTGGGTCTACGCCGGTTTTGACGAGACCTACAAGCGCATGGGCGTCTCTTTCGATAAGATCTACTATGAGTCCAACACCTATCTGGAGGGCAAATCCGAGGTGGAGAAGGGACTTGCTTCGGGGGCTTTCTACCGCCGTGAGGACGGCTCTGTATGGGCGGATCTGACGAAGGACGGACTCGACGAGAAGCTGCTGCTTCGTTCGGACGGCACTTCCGTCTATATGACCCAGGATATAGGTACCGCCAAGCTCCGCTTCCAGGACTACCCGATAGATAAGATGGTCTATGTGGTGGGTAACGAACAGGAGTATCACTTCAAGGTGCTCTCCATCCTCCTTGACCGCCTCGGGTTCCCGTTTGGTAAGGAGTTGGTACACTTCTCGTACGGCATGGTCGAGCTCCCGAACGGTAAGATGAAAAGCCGTGAAGGAACGGTGGTTGATGCCGACGATCTGATGGATAAGATGGTTTCTGACGCGCGTGAGATCAGTAAGGATAAGGTGAACACCCTGCAGGGCATTACGGAAGCTGAGGCAGACGAGATCGCCCGCAAGGTAGGCTTGGGCGCTCTGAAATACTTCATCCTCAAGGTTGATCCGCGTAAGAACATGCTCTTCAATCCTGCTGAGTCGATTGATTTCAACGGCAACACCGGGCCGTTCATCCAATACACCTACGCGCGTATCCAGTCTGTCCTGCGGAAATCTGTCAGTCCGAAGGATGGTCTGTCTTCTGTCAGCGATAGCGGTCTGTCAGCCGAAGGCGGTCTCGATGCCAAAGAATTGGCATTGATCCAGCGCCTATGCGAGTACCCCGCAGCGGTACGTACTGCCGGAGATGAGTTCTCGCCCGCGGTCCTTTGTAATTACGCGTACGCGTTAGCGTGTGACTTCAACTCCTTCTATCACGATCTCTCGATCCTCAACGAACCCGACGAGCAAAAGAAAACGCTACGTCTGCTTCTTTCTGCAAACGTAGCGAAGATCTTAAAATCCGCTTTCGGGCTCCTCGGTATCGAGATGCCCGAGCGGATGTAAGGAATTACTCCTCGTCTTTCTTAGCAGCTGCCTTCTTGGTGGCTGCTTTTTTTGCCGGCTTCTCCTCAGCTTCCATGGAAGCCTTGAGTTCTGCCAGAGCGCTCAGGTCACCGAGAGTAGTCTTCTCTACCTTCGGCATCTCTACCTGCGGTTCCTCTTTAGCAGCTTTCTTAGCTGCCTTCGGAGCTGCCTCTTTGCGCTCCTCCCATGTGCGGAGGTGGCTAACGAGAATACGTTTCGCGTCGCGGTTGAACTCGATTACCTTGAACGGCAGCTCGTCGCCTACAGCAACCGGGCTCTTGTCCTCTTTCTGGAGGTGGCGGGTCGTGCAGAATGCCTCTACGCCTTCCTCGAGAGAGATAACGGCTCCCTTGTCGGTCAACTCAACTACCTTACCATCTACGATGGTGTCAACACCGAACTTAGCCTCAAGTTCCTCCCAAGGATTCTCCTCGAGTTGCTTGTGACCAAGGCTCAGACGGCGGTTAGCTACGTCGATGTCAAGTACAACAACCTCGATCTGAGCACCGATCTGGGTGAACTCATTCGGGTGTTTGATCTTCTTGGTCCAGCTCAGGTCGCTGATGTGGATCAGACCGTCAACGCCTTCCTCGATCTCTACAAAGACACCGAAGTTGGTGAAGTTACGAACCTTAGCCCAGTGACGGGTTCCGACTGCGTACTTGGTCTCTACGTTTGCCCACGGATCAGCCTTGAGTTGCTTGATACCGAGAGACATCTTACGCTCAGCGCGGTCGAGAGTCAGGATAACAGCGTCAACCTCGTCGCCTACTTTCAAGAAGTCGTTAGCGGAACGGAGGTGCTGGCTCCAGCTCATCTCAGATACGTGTACCAGACCTTCTACGCCTTCTGCAATCTCAACGAATGCTCCGTAGTCAGCCATAACGACTACCTTACCGTGAACCTTGTCACCAACCTTCAGGTTAGGATCAAGAGCATCCCACGGATGCGGAGTCAGCTGCTTCAGACCAAGAGCGATACGCTTCTTATCATCGTCGAAATCAAGGATTACCACGTTGATCTTCTGGTCGAGCTGCAGCAACTCGTGCGGGTCGTTGACGCGGCCCCAGCTCAGGTCGGTAATGTGGATCAGACCGTCAACACCACCCAGGTCGATGAAGACGCCGTAGTTGGTGATATTCTTAACGGTACCCTCGAGTACCTGACCCTTCTCGAGCTTGCCGACGATCTCAGCCTTTTGTGCTTCGAGTTCAGCCTCGATGAGGGCTTTGTGAGAAACAACGACGTTACGGAACTCCGGATTCAGTTTCACGATCTTGAACTCCATCGTCTTACCTACGAGAATATCGTAGTCGCGAACCGGCTTCACGTCGATCTGGCTGCCCGGGAGGAATGCTTCCATGCCGAGAACGTCCACGATCATGCCGCCTTTCGAACGCCATTTGATGTAACCGGTAACGATCTCACCTGCGTTGTAAGCCTCGTTAACGCGGTCCCAAGCGCGAGCGGTGCGAGCCTCTTTGTGCGAAAGCACGAGCTGACCCTTCTTGTCCTCCTGGCTCTGAATATAGACTTCTACTTTGTCGCCTACCTTCAGCTCCGGGTTGTAACGGAACTCTGCTGCCGGTACAATACCGTCAGACTTGTAGCCTACGTTGACAACTACCTCGCGTTTGTTAATCGAAATAACGGTACCTTCTACTACTTCGTTGTCCTTGATAGCGGAAAGGGTCTCGTTGTACTTTTGGATTTCTTCTTCGTTTTGTTTGCCTTGCTTTTGTGCTTCATAGGCATCCCAGTCGAAGTTCTGGAGAGAAAGATTTTCTGCCATGTTGGTAAAAATCTCAATTAAAGGGTTAAACAATGTTAATTATCGGATCATCGTGTCGCCGAAGTAAGGCTGTAAAGCCGCAGGGATGCGGATACCTTCCTCCGTCTGGTTATTCTCCAGAAGCGCAGCGACGATGCGCGGGAGAGCGAGCGCCGAACCGTTCAGCGTGTGGCAGAGCGTCACTTTCTTATCCTCCGCACGGCGGTAACGGCATTTCAGCCGGTTCGCCTGGTAGGTGTCGAAATTAGACGTACTGGACACTTCCAGCCAGCGGTGCTGGGCTTCGCTATATACTTCAAAATCATAACATAGAGCCGCCGTGAAACTCATATCTCCGCCGCTTAGACGAAGGATACGATACGGTAACTCGAGCTTCTGCAAGAGACCTTCTACGTGCGCGAGCATCTCCTTATGACTCGCGTCCGAGTGCTCGGGCGTGTCTATACGCACGATCTCGATCTTCGAGAACTCATGGAGTCGGTTCAGACCCCGTACGTCCTTGCCGTAACTGCCTGCCTCGCGACGGAAACACTCCGTGTAAGCGCAGTTCTTGATTGGCAACTTGTCCTCGTCGATGATCACGTCGCGGTAGAGGTTCGTCACCGGTACCTCGGCGGTCGGAATGAGATACAGGTCATCTACCTCGCAGTGGTACATCTGTCCCTCTTTGTCGGGCAGCTGACCGGTGCCGTAACCCGAAGCGGCATTGACCACCGTCGGCGGCATGATCTCTGTATAGCCGGCTTTGTTCGCTTCGGCGAGGAAGAAATTGATGAGCGCGCGTTGCAAACGGGCACCCTGACCGATATATACCGGGAATCCAGCACCGGAGATCTTCACGCCTAAGTCGAAGTCAATGAGGTTGTATTTCTTCGCGAGCTCCCAGTGAGGCAACTTCTCGCTCTGGGCGATGCGCTCAGCGGCGATAGCCTCATCTACCTCGCTGTTCCAGTCCTTCAGCGCTACAGCGCCGTCCTTGCTAATCGCGTCGATCATCGGCTGGTTAGGCCAGTTGCCGATACGCACGGCGAGGTTGTCCTCGGCACTTGCGCCTTCCGGCACGATGTCGTACGGTACGTTCGGGATGGTCAGCAGCAACTTGGTCTGCGCCTCCTCTGCCTCCGCCATCTTCGCGTCGTACTCGGCGATCTGCGCTTTGAGGGATCCCGTCTGCGCTTTCGCTTCCTCTGCCTCTCCGCGTTTGCCTTGCGCCATCAGCGCACCGATGGACTTCGAGATCTTATTCATCTCTGCTGCAGCCGCATCTTTCTGCTGCTGAGCAGCCTTGCGTTCTCCATCCAGACGAAGCACCTCGTCTATCGCCTCTGCGGCTCCAGCGAAGTGCTTCTTTTCCAAACCGGCTACGATACGAGCTTTGTCATCGTAGATTTGTTTGAGTGTTAGCATAGTCTTTCAACTTTTGTCTTTGAGCGGCTTTGCCGCGGTCTTTCGACTTTCTTCTTTTTTACTCTACCGGTTGAATGGATACGTACGATTTGTTGTCGCGTTTCTTGCGGAAGGTTACGATACCGTCGCAAAGTGCGAACAACGTGTGGTCGCTTCCCATACCCATGTTTTCACCCGGGTTGTGAACCGTACCACGTTGACGTACGATGATGTTACCTGCCTTTGCGAATTGACCACCAAAGATCTTCACGCCAAGACGTTTGCTTTCTGATTCACGGCCGTTCTTAGAACTACCGACACCTTTCTTGAATAACAATTTCTTTAACTACTACGTTGGTCAGATCCTGACGGTGACCATTCAGCTTGCGATAACCTTTGCGACGTTTCTTGTGGAATACAAGAATCTTCTCGCCACGGCACTCGTTGTCGAGCACTTCGCAAACTACTTTAGCGCCTTTCACGTACGGAGCGCCTACTTTTACTTTGCCCTCGTTGTCGAGCAGCAGTACGTTCTCGAATTCAACCGTCGCGCCTTTCTCAAGGTCTGCAACGCGGTTGATGAACAGTTTCTTGCCAGCTTCTACTTTAAACTGCTGGCCTTTCATTTCTACAATTGCGTACATCTGTACTTTATTAGTATTTGGGGGATTTCGTCTTTGAGCGGCTTTGCCGCGGTCTTTCGACTTTCGACTAATTCCCTTGTTACGGCGGTGCGGCGATAACCTTTTCCTGTGCGCTGCTGTCGTACGACTCATACGCTGCGGTGGTTATACTTAATCTGGCCTTTCCGCAAAATAGCCCGCAAAATTACTACTTTTTTCTGACATGACCAAATTTTTTTGCATTTTTTTTGCTTTTTTAGCAATTTTTTCTTGCGTTGTTCTTGCGTATCTCGTTTTTTTATTGTACCTTTGCGGCATGATTTATAAAACGTTAGTTTGAATATGATATTGAGAAAATGTATCCTATGCGTATTTTTAGCGGCATTAAGCATTCATTCGCTAAAAGCAGATGATGACCCATGCCATATATATATGGGGGCTATGTCGGTTGGGGTTTTCCGTTCTACGCTAGTTTATGACATCTCTAAAAATGGAACAATTACGCCACCTTATGTTGATAGTGTTTGGGTAACGCCTGCCGATACAAGCGATGTGCTTATGGTTACGTATGCCCAAAATCATGAAAAAATAGATATATCTTGCCTTGACAGAGGAATATACGTTCTGTTTATTCGAATAGGAGATTGTGTGATTGGCAGAATGTTTTATTATAGGGGATATGCAACAGATGTCTTGGAAACGAAAACAAAGCCTTTTGTTCGTAAATATATACACGATGGAAAATTACTAATAAAATGTGATGACAAGACTTACACGGTGATAGGACAAGAGGTTAAGTAAACCCAAACAGCCGCTAATTTTCAGAAGGAGTCCTTCAGGGCTCCTTTTTTAATGACCAATAACCAACTACTACGAATTTTTAATTTTTAATTTCTAAAGCAGGGTATCGCGACGTACGTAGAGGAGAACAAAGGACGAGAGGATGGATTGTATATGACGTACTTTAGACGAAGTAAACGCTAATAGACGCAGAAACGAATAGACCAGAAGACCAGATGACCAGTTGTTTTCTTACACTATACCCACGCGCGTGTGTGAGATTATAATAAGAAACTGGTCAGCCGGTCAGCTGGTCAGCCTAAAAAACGTCGTCCATTGCGTCCGAATTCTATTCGGACATCTTCCCCTCTATTGGGGGATTGAGGGGCTATTTTGTCCATTGCGTCGGGATGTTATCCCGACATAGCCCTCCTTCCCTGAATGGGGGAGGTTAGGAAGGGTTTATCAGCCTCCATTTACGGCTCAAAACCGCGATATGACCGCGACGTGACCGCGACCTCTACGTACTGTTACACGAAAATAAAAAAGATATGAGAATCATTCCTATTATGCCGAAAGTCAAAATGATGGCGGGTATCGCCGCTATTTCCGGTAAATTCGGAAACATGTTTTGTGGTGACTACCGCTTGAAAAAGTAATGATGCGTTTGGAATAGTTATCAGTACAAGAAACCAAACAGGTAAAGCGGAATGCTGTTACCTGTCCCATACTCTATCCCGTCTAAAGCCAGATAACTATTCGGTATATCTTTAATCTGTTGGAATGTTTTTCCAGCTCCTCCTACTTCAAACGTATAATGCTTATCCACGATGTAATCACCTTTGGGTGGAAGCAGAACTTGGTGTGTTTTACGAACTTGGTTGACGAAGAAAGTCTCACGCAAGGTCCCTTCATTCACAAAACCGGTTAATGAGTACATCTGGTTGGTGTTATTCAGATAAATCTTGTCCGGTCTGGAAAGAGTTTTGTAACTGTTACTCTCTTTATTAACAAGCATCAATAGACCTGCTTTTTCCATCGTATAGAGCAGACGAATGACGATGTCTCGTGTCGCTCCTATTTCCCGGCATAGCGTACTGATATTTGGCTCCAAAGGTACTTGTGTTGCTAAAATCATCATCAGTTTCTGGGCTTTCTGAAGAGTCTGTAGCGAAATATCTTCTACTTTCGGAATTTCCTGATAGATGATGAGCAGCATCAGTTGTTCTAATCGCCGTAAGTAATCTTGTTGGGCTTCTAAAACAAACGGGTAATAGCCTTGACGTAAGTATTCGTCAAAGAGCATCAACGGTTTGATCTTTGAACTGATGTGCATGGCTAACGAAGTGTGATTAGCAAGCAAGTACTCCAGACTTATAGCTTCTTGATGCAGATAGCCCATGAAGAGCAGATATTCACGGAATGAGAACCCTTGCAACTCATAGACTGTTTGGCGACGGGATAGATCCGCCTGAGCTTCGTCTATCTGCAACATGGATGAGCCCGTATATACGATCTTCAGTTCGCCAAAGGAGTCAAAGATGTTTTTCAGTTGTTGCCCCCAATGTTGAGAGTAATGGACTTCATCAACGAAAAGGGCTTCAATGCCGTGGGTGTAGGCATATTCTGCTACTTCAAATAAACTCATCAATTGAAAATGGAAACTATCCAATGAGACATATAGTACTTTGTTCAAATCCGGATAATGCTCTTTGATGTATTGTAATAGCATAGTCGTTTTCCCTGTACCGCGAGCACCTCGAATACCGATGAGACGCGCATCCCAATTAATTTGATGATAGAGATAACGCTTATGAGTAAGCTCAACGTGGTTCACACGCCCTAAAAACTCATTTTGTAACTGTCTAAATTGATGTTCTTGTATCATAATATATAATCAGGGTTGAAAAACGCTGCAAAGGTACAACTTTTATTTTGAAAAAGCAAATTTTTCGAAAGATTTTTATTATGCAAAAGTGAAAATTGTGCTATTTATTACTTTTTTATACTAAAAATTATATATTTGTATATTCCCAAATCGCCATCTTGGGGTTGCATTCAGTAAGACTTTTGTAAGACTTTTGTAAGACTTTCAAAATCTGCTGCAAAGGTTGTTAACGAACCTGTGCTCCCGTAACGGAATAGGTCTTGCCGCCCCGGAGGATAAAGATCTGACCGTTGAGGAGAATCTTACGAACCGGCATCCCGGCTCCCTGAAGGGAAGAGGAGACTTCTTCGATGCCTTCCTCACCGGGCTCGAACGCCATACCCTCGATGCGGACATTACGCAGGCCGATATACTTGCTATCCTTTACCTCTCCGTAGTCATGCCAAGGGAGGATACGCACGTGAAGGGTCTCTCCGGCAGGGATAGTGAGGGTAGGCGTGAGGTCCACGTGCTCGATGACGCGGGAAGGCATGTTGCGTTTCTCATAGATAGTTGTTACATCCGTGAACTCGGAGCCGAAGCCGGTATTGAGGTGGTAGCACATGGTAGAGGTACCATCGGAAGCGATCTCCATGGCAATACGGGTGATGCGTACGTCCATCGCTGCCGGTGCAGTGACCGCGAAATCGAGGTAACGGTTGGCGTTCTCATCGATCTCTCCTGCGGGCCACGGGGTACGTGCCGAACCGTCGGCAGAGTTATGGAAACGCGCGAGGATAATACCTTGTTCATCACCATCGACGAAATAGTTTTTGGAGGCATTATAATCGATACAAGCCATCTGGCTCATGGTGAACTCGGCGCTGATGGGGCCTTCAACCACGGGGGCGGGTACGGGTTTGGCACCGATTGCCCAGAAGGCGCTGACGGTTGCTCCTCCATCGAGCGAGATGGCGTTTGCGGCTACAGGCACGGCTACTACATGTTCGCCCGAGGTAGCATAGATAGTGTCGAAATGGAAGCCTCCGGTGGTATAGTTTGCGCGGATAAAGACTTTCTGGAACATCGAGCCGCCTTCGTACGAAGCCTGTGCGGTCGAAGCGTAGTTCTCTTTGTCGAGGGAGATGAGCAGGTTAGAAGTCGCACGCAGACTAACCGTACCTGCCGCGGGTGCGAGACCGTAACCGGTGAGGAGGAACTCTTTGTTCTGCGGCACGGAGCAATAGGTCTCGCCGATATGGATAGAAGCGGGATTGGCGGTGATGTCCGTGGGGATCTCTATATGGTCGGCGAGGATGCCTGCGTTCTTGAGGAGCTGGGCAGCAGCACGTGCCACGAGGTTACCTCCCATGGCGTTGGTGTGGGTCTTGTCGCCGGAGCAGAAGAGCAGGCTCAGACACTGGCTCTCGCCATAGGAGAGGTATAGCTGGCGGGTAGCGTCGGTGAGGTCGATGAAGGGCACGTCTTTCTCTGCCGCTACGACACGCATCGCCTCTACATAACTCATCGAGAGGTCGGTAGCCGGCACGCTTTGGTTCTGCTTGAGTTCGCCGTTCTCGATCTTGGCGAACTTATCGCCGAGGTCGTGTTGGCCTTTGCGGGTGATGTTATTGCCGCTGAAATAAGCACGGCAGATAGGGCCCACGAGAACCGGGTTCACGCCTAATGCGCGCGCTTCGTCGATGAAGAGGCGCAGGTAGTCGCGATAGGTCGTCTGCGGGTTGGTACCGCGTGCATCGGAAGGAGCCGGCAGGCTATGCTCGGTGCAATAGGCAGCGTACTCGAGGTTATCCAAGCCGGAGAGGTTACTGTCGTTACCTTCGTCGTTATGGGCAAACTGGATAAGCAGGTAGTCGCCTGCACTCATCTGGCTCTTCACGGAGGGCCAGTAGGCGGCGCCGTTGTAGAAACCACGGGTGTCGGCACCGGACTTACCTCGGTTGTTGACAGTGACAAAAGCGGGATCGAAGAACGAAGCGAGGTACATACCCCAACCGCGTTTGTCGGTAGTCGATTCGTCGTACTCCGCCATCGTCGAATCGCCGATGGTGTGAACTTTGATTGCGGCCTGCATCATCGGCAGGCTAAGCAGCATAGCTGCGAAGAAGGAAAAGATTTTTTTCATGGTTGTTTCGAATTTCGGGTGCAAAGGTACGAAAAATATTTGAAATTTGAAAATTGAAATTTGAAAATTGAACAAAATGCACACATTTTATAAAATAAATGTGCGCGTGCGCTTGCGTATGTCAAAAAAAAGCAGTACCTTTGTGCCCAAATTGTCAAACCTCAAACCTTAATGCGATTATGAAACTGAATCTACAACACATCGACCGCACGTTCTGGGGGCTCTATATCACCCTGATCGTCGTAGCTGTCATCGCCCTCTTCTCGGCGTCTTCTACCTTGGTATATATGCATCACTCCGCCTTAGGACCGATCGGGCAGCAGATGTTCTTCATCGTGTTAGGCCTGATTGCAGCCTTCGGCATCCAGTATATCCCCACCCATTGGATTCGTCTGGGCGGGTACGTATTATTGGCGATCAGCACGCTCCTGGTTTATTCCACGATGATTCCCGGTAACCCCTTGGTCGTGACGATCAACGGCGCTGCGAGATGGGTGCGTATTGCGGGAATCACCTTCCAGCCTTCGGAGCTGGCGAAGCTGAGTCTGATCATCGTCGTGGCGGACCAGCTGGCACGTATCCGTACCGAGGAGGACAAAAAGAAATACTTCATCCGAACGCTGGTTCTCTCGGGTATTGTGATGCTGCCGATCATGGCGTCCAACCTCTCGACGGCGGTGCTGATAGGTCTGATTGTCTTCTGCCTGTGGATCTTAGCGCGGATCCCATGGAAATATACACTGTCGATCGTCGGCATCGCCATTGTGGTGCTGGTGCTCGGCTACGCGATTGTGGAGTTCGGGTTCGTTCGGCCGGGACGGCAGATGCACGGACCCTTCAAGCGCGCAACGACCTGGGTGTCCCGTATCGACAGGCATTTCAACGACGAGGGAGCATCCAAATACGTCCTCACGGACGAGAATATCCAGGAGGTCTATTCGTCGGTAGCTATCGCCCGCGGCGGTACCACCCCTCTCGGCGTCTTACCCGGTAACAGCAAGGAACGGGATTATCTGCCCTTGGCGTTTGCGGATTATATCTTCGCCATCATCGTCGAGGAGTCCGGCATCATCGGTGCCGCGTTCTTAATCTTCCTGTACTTGGCAGTACTGTTCAGGGCCTGCAATGTGTCGAGCCGGTATTCCGACATACCGGCGATGCTGATGACGATGGGGCTGGCGCTGATGATCACCTGCCAGGCACTGATCTCCATGCTCGTGGCGGTAGGATTGGGACCGGTGACGGGACAGCCCCTGCCGCTGATATCCAGGGGCGGTACATCGGTGCTGATCACCTCGATATACTTCGGCATTATGATGAGCGTGAGCCGCGAGCAACTGGCCCTCCGCGAACGCGTACAGGAGACCATCAGCGAGAGCCAGGAAGAAGTACCGATCGTGACGGTGGAATGATGAAATGGTGGATTGATTAATGGTGAAATGATGAATTGATATGCGTTACTTAATTTCCGGAGGAGGGACCGGAGGACATATATTCCCTGCCATCAGTATTGCCAATGCATTGAAAGAATTAGACCCGGAGGCGGAGATCCTCTTCGTAGGCGCGTTAGGGCGCATGGAGATGGAGCGCGTGCCGCAAGCGGGGTACAAGATCGTCGGTCTGCCGGTACGCGGCTTCAACCGCGCACAGCCGTGGAAGAACGTGTCGGTGTTAGTGGACTTGGTCAAGTCCATCCGGCAGGTGAAGAGGATCATCCGGGATTTTCGGCCGGATGTAGGGGTCGGCGTAGGCGGTTACGCTTCCGGTGCTGCCATGTGGGCGGCGGCGAACATGGGGATCCCTATCTTGCTGCAAGAGCAGAACGGCTTCGCCGGCGTGACGAATAAGATCCTGAAGAACAAAGCTGCGAAGATTTGTGTCGCGTACCCCGGCATGGAGCGCTTCTTCCCCGCGGAGAAGATCATCCTCACGGGTAATCCCGTTAGGCAGAATCTGACGAAAGTAGAAAGTAGAAAGTCGAAAGTAGAAAGTCGAAAGACGCTCCTTATTATCGGCGGGTCATTGGGAGCACGGACGATCAATGAGGCGGTGAAGGCGGCGCTGCCGGAGTTAGCCAAGAGCGATATACAGGTCGTTTGGCAAACCGGAAAGGTGTATTACGAGTCCTGCAAAGCCGCATGGGAAGCAGCCGGCCAACCGGCGAACATCGAGTGTCTGGACTTCCTGAGCGACATGCCGGAGCGGTACGCACAAGCGGACCTGGTGATCTCCCGCGCAGGTGCTTCGTCCATCAGCGAGATATGCCTCTTAGGCAAACCTGCTATCTTAGTTCCCTCGCCGAACGTGGCGGAGGATCATCAGACGCATAACGCCATGGCATTGGTGAACCGCGAAGCAGCGGTACTGGTACGCGATGCAGAGGCGGCAGAGAAACTGATTCCGACGGCCATGACACTGATTGAGGACAATGCCAAACTGGAGGTCCTGCACAAGAACGTGCTGAAACTCGCGCAGGCCGATTCCGCTACACGGATTGCGAAAGAAGTGATAGCGCTGGGAAAGAAGATTGATTAATGGTGACGCGGCTGAGCCGCTTAATGGTGAAATGATATATGAAGAAACTGTTTATTATTGCTGTGCTGATGATCGGCACAATGAGTAGTCGGGCGCAGAAACAGAACCCGACGTATCTGGCGTACATCGAGGAATGGAAAGCGATCGCTATCCAGGAGCAGGTGGACTATGGCATCCCCGCCAGCATCACAATGGCGCAAGCACTGTTAGAGTCCCAAGCCGGGCAGAGCGAGTTGGCTCTCAATGCCAAGAACCATTTCGGTATCAAGTGTACCAGCGAGTGGTTCGGCGGTGTCTATTACCACGACGACGACAGTGAGGGAGAGTGTTTCCGTCAGTACGGCAACGCCGCAGAGAGTTTCAAGGACCACTCGATCTTCCTCAAGCGGCCGCGTTACTCGACTTGTTTTGAGATCGCGGTAGAGGACTACGAAGGTTGGGCTCGCCGACTCAAAGAGTGCGGCTACGCCACGGATCCTTCCTACGCACCGAAGTTAATCAAACTCATTGAAGACTACCGTCTGGATACGCTGACCGTCACGCGTGCCGTCAAAGGTAGTGCCGCGGTTGCTGCCGCGGTTGCCGCTGCCGCAGATACGGTAGCCAAGCCGGCACCCAAACCCAAGCGCCCGCTGAAAGCTACGATCGTTCGCCGTTCGGAGCCGATTATGGTTATTCATAACGACCCTGAACCACCGTACGTAGAACCGCTGACGGCGAAAGAGGAGCGGGATAGTTTCTTCCTGATGCACCCCCGCAAGAAATGCAACGGCATCCAGTACGTCGTTGCGCGCGAGGGAGACACCTACGCGAACGTGGCATTCCGTCTGAACGTGCGCGAGCGTGACCTGCGCGAGGATAACGACGCCTTAGGACGCGAGTTGGCGAAAGGCGACCGTATTTATCTGGACTCCAAGAAGAACACCGGCGAGGAGCCTTTCGTCTGGAGCCACACCGGTCAGTCGCTCTGGCAACTGAGCCAGGAGGTGGGCGTGAAGATAGAGGCAATACAGAAATGGAACGAACTGGATCCGCAGATCCGTACCTTCCGTACGCGGCAGCGGATATATCTACGTAAGACCAAAGAGGAAGATGTCTATCAACGCTAATTCCCTCTCCATCACCGACGCCCTCGTGGATTTCCTCCGGGAGAGCGGCCTGGAGCAAACGGTGATGGACAGGCAGATCGAGGAAGTCTGGCCGCAAGTGATGGGCGAGACCGTTCAGCAACTGACGCGATCCGTGGAAGTGAAGGACGGCATGCTCTACGTGCGGGTTAACTCTGCGGCGCTGAAGACCCAACTCTTCGAAAACCGGTTCGAGTTGGTGCGCAAACTGAACGAAGCCGTCGGCGCACCGGCGATTAGGGATTGTAGGATATTGGGGTGATGTTTTATCCGAATAACATAGAAGAGAAGATTGACTTCACGGTGATCCGTGAAGAGTTGGCTCGTCGGTGTACGTCTGGGCTGGGACGCGAGCGCGTGGAGGCGATGCAGATGGAGACGGAGTACGCGAAAGTGCAGGCGATGCTGATGCTCACCGACCAGATGCGCATGGCGCACGAGGACGCAAGAGTGAGCATGCCCCGCGGAGAGATATACGACCTCAGAGAGTCTGTCGCACGGATTCGTATCGAGGGCCTGTTCATGGACGAAGCGGAGTTGGATGAGTTGCGTAAGAGCCTGAGTTTTGCCGTAGAGATAGAGCAATGTTTTGCGGCGATGGACGAGACGAGGTACGGCGCGTTGAAGGGGTTGACGGTTAGTGGATTAGGGGTTAGCGGATTAGAGGGGATAGTGAAAACTATCGACCGCGTGTTAGACCGCTACGGCAAGATAGCCGATAACGCATCGCCGGAGTTAGCCCGCATCCGCCGTGAGATAACGAACCAGCAAGGCAGTGTCAGCCGCACCTTAGCTGCTATCTTACGACAAGCCAAGACCGACGGCTACGTTGAGAGCGATGCTGCGCCCACATTACGCGAAGGACGACTCGTGATCCCTGTATCGCCGGGATACAAACGAAAGATAGGCGGAATCGTTCACGACGAGTCTGCTACCGGAAAGACGGTGTATATCGAGCCGCAACAGGTGGTGGACGCCAATAATAAGATCCGCGAGTTAGAGGGAGCAGAGCGGCGTGAACGAATCCGTATCCTGCGCGAAGTGACGGACTTCATCCGTCCGCAGAGCGAGCAGATCATGGCGAGTCAGCGGATGTTGGCAGAGGTGGACTTTCTGAACGCCAAAGTCTCCCTCGCACAAGCGATGAAAGCCATCCGGCCGGAGCTGGTGGAGGGACCACTCGTGGAATGGTCGGAAGCCAGACACCCGGTACTATGGCTGCATTACGCGCCGCAAGGCAAGACCGTGGTGCCGCTTTCTATCCGGTTGGAGAGAGACAAGAACCGCGTGCTCGTCATCAGCGGTCCCAATGCCGGCGGTAAATCCGTGTGCCTCAAGACCGTGGCGATGATGCAATATATGCTGCAATGCGGTCTGTTGGTGCCCGTAGCGGAGCAGAGCAGGGCAGGGGTGTTTGATAACCTTATGATTGATATCGGCGACGAGCAGTCGATCCAGGACGAGTTATCCACCTATTCATCCCACCTGCGTAACATGCGCGCTTTCCTGCGTCAGGCGGATGAACGGACGCTGATCCTCATCGATGAGATGGGAACGGGTACGGAGCCGATGATCGGCGGCGCGATAGCGGAAGCAATCCTGCGCGAGTTAGTGCAGAGAAGAGTCTTCGGCGTGATCACAACCCACTACACCAATCTCAAGCATTTTGCGGAAGAGACGCCGGGCGTTGTAAACGGCGCGATGCTCTATGACCGCGGCGCGATGCGGCCGTTGTTCCAACTATCCATCGGTCAGGCCGGCAGCTCCTTTGCTATAGAGATAGCCCGCCAGACAGGCCTGAGCGAAGAGATCATCCGTTACGCGACGGACCTGGTAGGAGAGGAGCATATAGATTACGACAAACAGCTCCAGGATATAGCCCGAGACAAGCGCTACTGGGAAAACAAGCGACAGGCCATCCGCCAGAAAGAGAAAGCGCTTGAAGCCCGCATGGCGGAGTACGAAGAGCGGATGGCGGGCGTGAAGAAAGAGAAGAAAGAGATCTTAGAGGAGGCGCGGCAGGAAGCCGAGAGACTCCTCCAACAATCCAACGCCACCATCGAGCGTACCATCCGCGAGATCAAAGAAGCCAAAGCGGACAAGGAGAAGACCAAGGCGGCACGGAAGAAAGTGGAGAGTCTGAAGGAGAGAGTCAAGAGTCAAGAGTCGAAAGTAGAAAGTAAGTCGAAAGAAGAAAGTCGAAAGATGGGCGTGTTGCGGGACTTCTCGGAGTTGAGGAAACTGAGCAAGACGATGGCTAAAGACCCGGAGACGAAGAGTAATATCACCATTCGGAGCACCGTTAGGCAACGAACCTTGGCGTTTGAGCGAACGCTGGACCTGCGCGGCTATCGGGCAGACGAGGCATTGGAGAAACTGATTGCGTACATGGACGATGCGCTGATGGTCGGCGCAGGCGAAGTGACGATTCTGCACGGCACGGGAACAGGCGCGTTGAAGCAGCTGACGAGGGACTATCTCAATGACCTTAACCGCCAGCGACGCAAACGCGGGCAGGTGGCGCTCGAGTTCGGCGACGGAGATGTCAACCACGGCGGTGCCGGACTCACCGTAGTACAATTATAAGACAATAATATCCTTAAATACATGCGGAAAACAATTCTTTTTTTAGTAGTATTAGTGACCCTTCCGATAGCAGCGAAAGAGTATATCTCGCTGGACGGAGGTCATGACCTGATGGGCTTCGGCGAAGAGCGATATTCGCTTTCGCTGATGGCCGAGTACGGGTATAACCGGACCTGGGGACATATGGGTAATGTAGATATCTTTGCCCACATGCCGGTCGTAAAAAACTTGCAGCTGGATGCCCGGATGCAGTACCAGTCGGCGAATGTGTTCACCGGAGCAGTAGTGCTGCGGCCGACGATAGACCTGCCGGTCGGACAGCTCTTCGCGGAGACAGAGGTGCTGTACAAAGGAGTGTTCCGCAACCGAATGAATGATTTTAATGCGGCGCTGTCTGTAGGATGGCGCTTTGACTACGTAGCGGTGCAGATAGGCGGATTCATGCGGGTGATGGATAGTTGGGACCGCTCCTGGCACTCGGAGGACAAGTACGAGATGGAGCCGTTTAACCTGCTGTACAGCCTGGAGGTCTTCGCGCGCCCGCAGAAGAACAACTGGAATATATCCTTGGCGATCAGCAACAAGGATGACTGGCAGATGGAGCGAATGTGGCAGCCGATGTTCTTCCTTCATTCGCGCTACGATATAGACGAACACTGGCGCGTCCACCTGGACGGACAGATGAAGATCACGGGAATGTTTCACCTTAATGCTACTTTCTACGCCGCTTACCTGCGCGCAGGATTCAGCTACCGATTTTAGACACTATGAAAAGACAGTATTTAGCAGCATTGCTGATGGGGGTGCTTTGCACGGCGTGCAACCCCAATTACGATATGTTAGGCATGTTCAACGGCACGAGTCCGGAGATCAAGGAGCGGTTCAAGGAGTCGCGTGAGTATAGCGAGAAGCACGGCGTGGTGCATATGCAGATGCCGGAGGACTACCGCGTGTTCGTCTGCACCGACAGCCATATAGACAGTACCCACTACGGGCTGGAGAAATTTATCCGGACGTACAAGGCGGACACCCATCCGCATTTCTGCCTTTTTTTAGGCGATCTGATTAACGCGCAGGCGCACTTCGCCCACGCGGATAGCATCCTCCATCTGGATGGCGTGATGAAGAATCGCAAAGATACAGTGTTTATGACCTGCGGAAACCACGATATTTATTTTAACCAGTGGCACGTCTGGCAGCAGTATTACGGCAGCTCCACCTATTGGTTTGATACTTACACCGGGGCTTCCTATGAGACAGGAAAGAAGCAGGATCTGTATATCTGTTTCGACACCGCGGAGGGTACCTTAGGCACGGATCAGATGCAATGGCTGAAGGATCTGCTGGCGGAAAAGAAGAACGCCGGATACCGGCATATCATCGTCTTTACGCATACCCATCTCTTCAAACAGGATAACTCGCAGGGACATACTTCCAATCTGGCGATTGAAGAGACCTACGAGTTGACGAGCGTGTTGAGTTCGGCCGGAGTGGATCTGTACCTCGCGGGTCATGACCACAGCCGCGAAGTAACGGATTACGGAAAGGTACGGTATATAACAGTGGATTCCAGCACCGATGCGGAGCCGGAACCCTACTATATGGAGATGGAGATCGGAGAGGAAATCCGATACAGATTTGTCAGTCTGCTGCCTCTGAAGTAATCAGCGACACCCTTTGAAAGCATTCTTACCTACCTCTACTGCGGGCGCCAGAACAGGCGTCCGTAAGTATTTACAGTCCATGAAAGCTTCGACACCGATGGCCTGCAGAGAGTCGTTCCATTGCACCTCGCGCAGGCTGCGGCAACCGTAGAAAGCACCGTCATCGATGCGTTTGAGAGAAGCGTTGAGGATGAGTTTTTGCAGATTGATGCACTGCGCGAAAGCACCTTGTTGCAGCCGTTGGAGCGATGCGGGCAGCTGGACCTCCTCCAGCATCTTACACTCCTGGAAAGCACCTTCCTCGATCATATGAATGTGATCCACGAGGGCGATGCCCCGGAGCTGCTGACAATTATGGAACGCACGCACGCCGATGCGGAAGGTAGAGAGCGGGATATTGATCTTCTCCAGCGCCAGGCAACCGTCGAGGGCTTCGTCTCCGATGGCGTAGATGCCATCCGGCAGGTCGATGCGGTAGAGACGCGTGCAGCCCTGGAAAGCCTGCTTGGGTAGCGAGTTGATGCCATAAGGTATAACAACCTTACGCAAGGTGGCGCAGCCTGCGAACACCTGGTCGCCCATGAAGGTGAGCGTCGAAGGAAGTTCGATAGTCTCTATGTTGGAGCAACCGGCGAAGACACCAGCATCCAGACGGCGCAAACGGGCAGGGAGTGTGATGGCTTTGAGAGCTCGGCAGGAGAAGAAAGTAGCGCGCTCGAGCACCTCGATCTTATCGCTCAGAATCTGTTCCTTGAGATTGACGCAGCCGTAGAATGCGCCAGCGCCGAGGTGCTCCAAGTCACGCGGCAGAAGGGCGTTCTTGATAAGACCACAGTTATAGAAAGCGAAGTTGCCTACCTTGCGTACTGTAGCAGGAATAGTGACGTCAACGAGGTTCTCGCATTGGTAGAAACAGGCTGTAGGAACGGCTGTGACGGTCTCGGGGATGACGACGGTGCGCAGGTTCTTGCGGTTGGCAAACGCCCGCTCGGCAATAAGACGGATAGGGATCTTGTTCTTGAAGATATATTTCGCCGGCAGATCGTTGTTGGTCGCTACCAGACAGTCGTCAATAATGAGCGCACCTTTCTTCCATTTCTTCTCGTTCTGATAGATGCCGCAGCCGAGGAAAGCATCTTCGCCGATGGAGGTGATGGTCTTCGGGATGACCACTTTCTGCAGGTTCTTGCAATCGCGGAAAGTCTCATGGTCGATGCGGGAGATGCAGGCCGGTAGTTCCACCCGCTGGAGCGCTTTATTGCCCTGGAAGGCACCGGCGGCGATAAGACGGGTCCCCTCAGGAACGACGAATCGCGGTTTGATGGTCTTGTCTGTGGCGATGAGGATAGAGTCAATCCAGAGACATCCGTCCTTCCAGTTCTCCTTGTTGAGCATGATACCCGTGCCGTCAAAAGCCGAGCGATAGACGCGCTCGATAGTCTTTGGCAGAACGATGGCGGTAAGGTTCTTGCAGCCCTTGAAAGCCTTGTCGCCGATAGCGATGACCATGTAGGTATTCTGACCTACGACGATGGTCTCGGGGATGAGCAGTTCACCCGAGGCTTTTGGATTAAGCGTCACCTCTGCCGTCAGACGATTGTCATCGACGGTATAATGAACGTCTTGGTACTGCGCGTCTTCAGCGCATACAAGGTTAGCGACTAATACGGCGACCGGTAAGATCATAAACCGCTTCGCCCATGCGGATAAAAAGTTTGCCATCTTGGATAAATTTATGAGTTATGATTGCTGATGGATGATTATCGATGCCTTGGTGCTGCGAAGAATGTGTGTTGGGGATGCCCAAGAGCAGGCAGATCGCGTTCTCTATAAGCCGCTTGCCATCGGTAGTGAGGTATGCAGTCGAGTACTCGCTCACGCCGATCATGTACATCGGTTGCGGGAGAGTCGTTCCGTTGCAGACGGTGCCCTGAGGGAAGAACGCAATCGATGTAGATTCCGTTTGCGACACCGGC
The DNA here is from genome assembly GCA_900317885.1 of uncultured Bacteroidales bacterium. GTDB lineage: Bacteria > Bacteroidota > Bacteroidia > Bacteroidales > Paludibacteraceae > Colicola. The sequence goes on from ONIM01000011.1 coordinate 49,790, forward strand.
GAAGCAAGCACGTCGAAGCCTTCGGTATTGGTCCATGCGGAGATCGCAGTAACCGCGTTTGTCTCGCAACGAGCGAAGAGTGTTGCCTCGCCTTCCGTGATGCTCAGTCCCCCGAAAAGCGGATGAGAGGCGTTCGTCACCGAGATAGACAAATCCTCTGTGTTTACCGCCGTTCCCCATGACCATACGCCTTGCTTTAATAACCACGGTTTAAGGAGTACCATAGGCTTGTCGTAGCCTTTGAGTGGGGTGAAGCCAGAAGCACTGCTGCTGGGTTTGGAACCTAAGACGATCACTTCGTAGGTGCTATAGTCCACTTCGGGATCCATGGCGTCGGTCTCGACAATCCAGAGACTGTCGTTGGCGCGGAGGTATTGGAGCAGAGCTTTGTCTTCCGGCGATTGAGGGATGGTGACGAACGCTACGGCATGGGTGCCTTCGGGTTGAACGGCAGGGATGGTATCGTCTCCTCCGGGTTCGGGATCATGTCTTTCGCCCGGAGTCTCGTAGCAGCCTAAGTCCGGCGCGAAATCGTTGTACCAGAGGTTGACGTCGATGCCGGCGTTGATGAGCGTTGAGCCGGTAGCCAGATGCAGACAGGTTCCCTCCGGCAGCGAGCCATCCGCGGCACGTGGGGCAAGGATCTGCGTCGTGTCGAGCGACTGAAAGTCCGAGGCCGAAACGGAAAAACCATTATTCCAACTATTATGGTCGATGGTCACGACCGTCTTTGATTTGTAGCTGTCGTTATTCTTACCCGCAAAACTGATACAGTTCTGAATGGTGTTAGTGCCGTAGGCGGTGGTGAAACCGAAGTTCACGCCGTTGTCATAACCGGTATTGTTATAGACCCACATGGTACCGCCGTTGTTGTTCTGGTCAAAGCCGCGGGCGTTATTGGCTACTGCCAGACAGTGGTGGATCAAGATCTTATGGTTGGTAGGGACTGCTGTACCGTCGGGATTCTTTCCGGCTCCGCCCATCTTGAAACCGTTGCCGTTGCCCTGGCAGGGATAGCGGTTAAGGGTAATGGTGATGGTTTGACCATAGCGGTCGGTCATCTGGGTTCCTACTTTGGAGTCAAACCACGGTTTGTCCACGCCTAATGCACGTGGGTTATGAGACATGTCGTAGTACGGCATGCCGTTCTGGTAGCAGACGCAGTTTTCAATGACAGTATTGGACGAGCTGACACGTTGGAAGAAATCCCATCCGTCGTCGGAGTTGTTCCACGCGCGGCAACCGATATAGTGGTTTCCTGCACCGGTGAACTGCTTGTCGGCAAAGCCATCGGCGTTACCACCGAAATTAGCGGAGGTGCCGGACATCGTCTCGTAGTCGAAGTTATCGTGGGAGTCCACATTGAGGATGACGTTGTTTCCGCCTTTCTTCATCTGGCATCCCGTATCGGCAGAGCCGTATATATCGAGGTTCTCAAAGAGGCAGTACGAGCCTTCGTTATAGAGGTTGTTCTTGCCGGACCATGCAATCGCAAGATCTTTGATATGGACGTACAGCGAGTTGGCGTGCACGGAGATACCGCGTGTGCCGTATGGCACTTGGTGAAAATCCAGAATCGCTTTCTCGCCCGGGTATCCGGAGATGACGATGCGTTTGGAGGAAGAGCCCTGTTTGTTGATGGAGAATTTATCCGTGAACTCATATGTGCCGCCCAGAAGATAGAGTGTGTCACCGGGGACTGTGAGTTTGGCTACGCCTGCAGCAAACGAGGTCGGCGAGGCATAAGATGACCCGTCGCCTGTGCCATTAGGCGAAGCAAAATAGGTAGCTGCCTGCAAGGAGACGCAGCCTGTCAAAAGAATGAAGATGAAGAATCGTTTCATGATATGAAGTGAATTTTTAGTCTTAACAGGGTTAACAAAATGATTAGTTTACCTTTTATGGTTTGTCCTTTGAGTCTTTTTCGTAACTCTTCAAAAAGGCGTTTTTGGGCTTCTTTATGGGTTTGCGAAGTCGTACTATGGGGATTGAGGGTATATAGGTACCCGCTGTAGTTTAACATTCGGCATTTCGGACTCCTCAGCCACCAATCAACGGACCAGATGACATCTTCGTAAATCATTCCTTCCGGAAAAGAGAGCCCTGCCATTTTTTTCCGTTTGTAGAGCCGCATGCAGGGCGAGGTGAATTGGTAGCGATGTCTGGGGATTTGTGGTTTTGACGCTACGCCGTTATATATACGTTGGTATCCGCTCTGTACGTAATCGCAATCTCCGATGGCTGCCAGATGTTTCTCACACCAGTCGGGAGCCAAGGCATCGTCCGCGTCCACGAAGGCGAGGAATTCGCCTTGGGCGTGCCGGAGAGCAAAATTACGCGCTGCCGATTGTCCCGTGTGTGGTTGCTGTAAAAGCAAAATACGCGAGTCTTTGGAGGCGAAAGAGTGTGCGATAGTATAGCTGCCATCGGTGCTACCGTCGTCCACCAGAATAATCTGCAGATCCTGCTCCGTCTGGCAAAGCAAGCTCTCCAAACACCTTTGCAGATAGGTCTCTGTATTATATATGGGGACGATGATACTAATCATGGCGAATGAGGGAAAGGAAGATGTTTTCAAACTGTTGCGCTTGGTATTGGCGGGTAAAGAGCTGTTTGAACTCCGTGTTCACCGGTTGGCGTGTGAAGCCCTTGGCTTTCCATTCGGCATATTTGTCCAGAATGAATGCTTGTATTTCTTGCACGGAGGAGGCCGCCAGGCCAGCGTTGGTCTCTTGGATGACCTCAGCCAGACACTCTTTATCCGAAGGAACGCAAAGTACGGGTTTTTCTACACCCAAAGCCTCGAAGAATTTCGTCGTCATAATGCCGTGCGGTCCCTTCTCGGTTGCCAGATGAGAAAGGACTAAAGCGATGCTGCATCCGTGCAGCAAGTGCGGTATGTCCCGTGTCGGCACATAGTCGTGGTAATGCATCGGAAGATGGCAGTGGTAGAGGGATGCAAGGTGCTGAATCGTCTCTTTTCCTTTTGTGTCGGTGTACCATTCCACGGAGAGATGTTCCATGGGAGGCAGCGTCGCAAGGGCTTGAATAAAGGGCTTGGGGTCCTGCAACTCCGATTCATAGATACGTCCGGTATAAAGGATGCGGAAAGTATCTGTCGGTATGTCGGAAGGCATGAACAAGCGGTTATCGTATCCGTTGTAGATCAGCGAAGTGTGCGGATTGATTTGGCTTATAAAATCCACGTGCCACGGAGAGACGGTAGTCACGCTGTCGGCCTGTCGAACGATCGTATTTCTTCTCCGGATATGTATATCTCTGTAGATTCGTCTGAAGGGTCTTGTCCACCATTGCCGGTGCGACTGATACTGGCTGTTCGGCGCTTGTTCGTCCAGGTCGCGCAGGTCCACATGGAGAGGGATGTGTTTGGCATTGGCAACCGTTAGGGCTGCGCGCAGGGGGAAAGTAGAGAACGTCGTACAGAAGACCAGATCGTACTGTTTGTGCTCTGTGCCCTTCAGCAGCCATCGTGCAAAAGCCCGGTTTTTCCAGTCCGAGAGCAACGACCAGGCTGTTTTCAGCATCCAGTCCCAAGAGCGATTGCGGTAAAGCGGGCACTCGAAAATAGGGTAGTTGTGCTCAAAATCAAGCGGCACAAACTGCTCTGTATATACTTCGACGTCCCAGCCGTTCTGAACCAGGTATTCGCAAATACTGCGAAGACGAGGTGCAAAACTGGGTTTGCCGAAAGCATCGGCAACGACTAATATCCTATGTGATTTATTTGTCGGCAATAAATTGAAGTATTTGCGAATACAACGATGCGTGGTAGGTCTCCGGCGTAATACGGTTGTTATGCCAGAGGAGGCAGAGGTCGCCGTGGTGGAGGGAGGGTCAGCGGCGTTAGTTCGTAGGTCTTGGGGTTGATCCAGCGCACGGCGCGCGAGGTCTGGAGACGGAAACCGATGTGATCCGGGAAACCCATTGTGAAATCGTCGCGATAACCGGCGTCCACGAGGCGTTGCATCTGGTCGATAGAGCACCTTAAGTAATGCGCGCGATACATGCGGCTGTATTTGATTTTCGGCAGGTAGCCGTAGTAGCTGCCGTGTACGCCGAGGTAGGCGTTATTGTGCCGGAGCAGTTTCTTTAGGTGTCTCCAGTCAAAGCCGCGAAGGCAGTATTGCGGGTAGTCGTAGCCCCATCCGAAGGTATGCTTGACAAAATAAATCATATCGGCATTCGGTACCTTTGAATCCTGCTCTATGAACCACGGGAAGGTGTAAATCGGATCGTTGTGGATGTTCCAGATCGACCGCCAAACCTGTTTCCATTCGCCGCGAAGGATACCTCCTATTGCTCCGCGCAGATGGCGGTATTGGGAGATCGAGTCGATGTCGTGGGTGAGGTATATATGTCCGAATCCTTCTTCCGGAAGCGGCAGGTTGAGTTGCTTGAGAACGAGTCGTGCGTACTCGTCCAGCCGCGGAATCAACAGACGGCTTTTGTAGGAGAGCATCGAGTCCTTGGCGGTAAATCGTCCGTGCTCGTCTCGTTTGGGATTGAGCAGTTCTTCCGCGCGGGATGTGAAGAAGAAGGTCGAATAGACGATGTCCGTGCGGATGATTGTCTTGTCCTTTGCCGGCTGCTCTACCACGGGGCGTGTTAACTCCGGAACAATCAGGTCTTTGCCCAAATGTCCGTTAGGCACAATGATGAGGTCATAGGTCTCCAGCGCCTTCTCGTCGGCCGTGTACGCTACGCGTTTGGCGGCTTCTTCGTCTCCGTAGCAAAGCCACGTGATAAGGTAATTTACGATTTCGTTCATATTACTCTTCGCTTAAAATTTCCCATTCGTACATTTTTTGCTCTATCTGGTGTTTGACAGATTCGTATCGTTGGAAGTTCTCTTGGGTCTGGTTCTCGGGGAGAGAGAGCAGTTGCTCCATCTCCGCCTGTTGTGTCTCGAGGGCAGCGATGGCCTCTTCGGTCTCGGCAATCTGTTTCTCTTTCTTGCGCCGCTCGGCAGCTGCGGCTTTCTGGGCAGCGTAGTCGAGTTTGGCATTCGAGGGCTCTACAGGGGCGTTACATTGGCTTTGACCGTCGGTTGACCGTCGGTTGACCGTCGGGATTGGACTTACTTTGGACCGTTCGAGGTCTTGAAGGGTTTCTATCTTTTTGGCACGGAGGAAATCGTAAATTCCGCCGAGGTGTTCTTTGACTCTTCCGCCGCCGAATTCGTACACTTTCTCGACGAGTCCGTTGAGGAAATCGCGGTCGTGCGAGACGCAGATGACGGTTCCGTTAAAGTCCTGCAGGGCGGCTTTGAGGACATCTTTGGATTGCATGTCCAGGTGGTTGGTGGGCTCATCGAGGATGAGGAGGTTGCAGGGTTCGAGGAGGAGCCGTATCATCGCCAGGCGGCTTCGTTCGCCTCCGGAGAGGACTTTGACTTTTTTCTCGGACGCTTCGCCGCCGAACATAAAGGCGCCGAGTATGTCTCGGATCTTCGTACGTATGTCTCCGACGGCGACGTAGTCGATGGTGTCGAAGACGGAGAGGTTTTCGTCCAGCAGGGCTGCCTGGTTCTGGGCGAAATAACCGATCTTGACGTTGTGTCCGATTTTGAGGGTGCCCAGGTAGTCGAGCTGGCCCATGATGCACTTGACGAGTGTGGATTTACCTTCTCCGTTTTTGCCGACGAATGCCACTTTCTCGCCGCGGCGGATGGTGAAGGTGACGTCATGGAAGACGTTATGGTCGCCGAAATCCTTGCGCAGGTCCTCCACGATAAGCGGAAAATCGCCACTTCTCGGGGCCGGCGGGAAACGCAGGTTGAGTCGCGAGGTGTCTTCCAAATCCACCTCCAGCCGCTCGAGTTTCTCCAACTGCTTGATGCGGCTTTGTACTTGTACGGCTTTGGTGGCTTTATAGCGGAATCGCTCGATGAAGTCCTCTGTGTCCTGAATCATCTTCTGCTGGTTCTGGTAGGCGCGGACCTGTTGCTCGTGGCGTTCTTTCCGGAGTTCCACAAAACGGCTGTAATTGACGTTATAATCGTAGATGCGGCCGAGGGTTATTTCTATCGTGCGTGGGCAGGTGTTGTCTATGAACGCGCGGTCGTGGGATACCATGAGTACGGCGGAAGGGCTGGTCTTGAGGAAGTCCTCGAGCCACTGGATAGACTCGATGTCGAGGTGGTTCGTCGGCTCGTCAAGGAGCAGTAAGTCCGGATGAGACAAGAGGATTTTCGCCAACTCGATACGCATTCTCCATCCGCCGGAGAACTCTGAGCAGGGACGTTCAAAATCTTTGCGCTCGAATCCCAGACCGATGATGGTCCTGTCCATTTCTGCGATGAATCGCGCCTCATCCGTTTGTAGATCGTCTTTTGCGCCTTTGTCCCGGACAGACATTACTTCTTCACGGAGGGTCTTGTCGTCCTGGAAGAGCATCACCTGCGGGAGGTAACCGATGGTCATGTCAGCGTCTTTGGCGATGCGTCCGGAGGTAGGCTGGTATTCTCCAGCGATGAGTCGCAGGAGGGTTGTTTTGCCGGCTCCGTTCTTGCCCACGAGCGCAATACGCTCCTTTCGGTTGATGAGGAACGTAATGTCGTCCAGCACAGGGCGGGACGAAAACTCCATACTTACATGATCAATGGTTAACATTTAGACATTTACTATTTGGTCATTTGCCATTTTCTTATTGAGGATGCGCCATAGGAGCATCGTGAGGACAGTAGCGAGCGCAAAATCGCATATCAGTAGCAGCCATATATTCCAGTTTCTGCCGAGGATAGCGAGGCCGATGAAGAGCACGCTGAACGACAGCAGGACGCAGGTCGTCTGGATGTGATTGAGACCGGTCCGGAGGAGCAGATGATGGATATGATTCTTATCCGGCAGGAAAGGCGAACGATGTTGTTTGATGCGCGTGAGGCTGACCCGGATGGTGTCGAAAATAGGGATGGTCAGGACGCATATAGCTACCGCCGGAGCCGCCGTCATCTCGAGCGCTGCCGGCACCTGATGGTAGGCGTTGATCTCGCAGAAATGGAAGACAAACGCCGTTAGCAGGTATCCCAAGAGCAGGCTTCCGGAGTCGCCCATGAAGATCTTTTCGCGGTTTCCGAAGACGTTATAGATGAAGAACACCGCCAATGACCCGACCATGCAAATGGCTAAAATCGACCAACTTACCTCACCCGCAAGGCCGAAATATACGGCGAAGAAAAGACAGTAGAGGATTCCCAGACCGCTTGCCAGGCCGTCAATACCATCAATCAGGTTGACTGCGTTGATGATAGCTAACAGCACAAAGAGCGAGATCAAGTAACTGGGAATGACTCCAATCCCGGCGATGCCGAAGATGCCGTGGAGATGGGTGATACGCAGGTCCGCAAATCCGATGAGAGCAATACCTGCCAGGGTTTCTCCCAAGAGTTTTGCCAAAGGCGTCAGTACCAATACGTCGTCGATAAATCCGACCGCCATGATTGCCAGCAGACCGATCATGAAAAACTGGCTTTGGCTCAACTGGTCGTACTCAAAGAGCAGGTACGTCAACATAAAACTGAAATAGATATTCAGTCCGCCGATATTCGGCACTTCGCCCGTGTGGCTCATTCTTTTATTCGGGCGCACGACAAATCCTTTCGCCTTCGCGATACGGATCACGACAGGCATGCCGATTAATCCAAAGGCAAAACTGATAAGTCCGATGAGGTAACTATGGGAAATAAAAAATGTTTGTATCATTGTGGATCTAATTGCTCGTAAATAGAGTTGTTGCTGATGAATTCGGGTACTAATTGTTTCATGAGCGTCACGGTGGTGAAGGGCTTTGTGAGCCGGCTGGTCTTGATCAGTTCATCCACTTTGGAATTAATTTCTTCAAAATCAAACTCCCTTACCCGTGCCACCATGATTTTCTCGTTGGCGGTCGGCAGAGTAGTCTCTTTCTGGTTGAGGAGTTCCTCATAGAGTTTCTCTCCCGGTCGGAGGCCCGTGAACTTGATCATTATATCTTTCTCCGGCGTGTAGCCCGCGAGGCGGATCATGTTTCTCGCGAGGTCGAGGATCTTAACCGGTTTGCCCATGTCGAAGACGAATATCTCTCCTCCGTCTCCTAATGTACTGGCCTCCATGACGAGGCAGCAGGCCTCCGGAATGGTCATGAAATAGCGGATGATATCCGGGTGGGTTACGGTAACCGGCCCTCCGGCGGCAATCTGTTTGCGGAAATACGGAATAACGGATCCGTTGCTGCCAAGGACGTTACCGAATCGCGTGGTGATGAATTTCGTGCAGTCGGGGTCTTTGGCGTGCAGTTTGCGGAAGAGCGACTGGACATAAATCTCCGCAATACGTTTGCTTGCTCCCATGATATTGGTGGGGTTGACGGCTTTGTCGGTAGAGATCATGACAAACCGCTTCACGCCGTATTTGACCGCCATGTCCGCCATGTTTTTCGTCCCGGCTACGTTAGCCTGGATCGCTTCGTTCGGGAAACTCTCCATGAGCGGCACATGCTTATACGCCGCGGCGTGATAGACGACATCCGGGCGCATCTCGCTGAAGACCTGTTCGATGCGTCCTCTGTTGCGTACGTCCGCGATAACCGGTATGAACCGGGCTTCGGGGAACTGTTTGTTGAGGTCCAGGACGAGGTCGTGCAAGGGCGACTCCGCCATCTCCAGGAGGATAGTTACCTGTGGTGCGTATTGCTGAATCTGCCGCACCAGTTCGCTTCCTATGCTGCCGGCCGCACCGCTGACCAGAACCACTTTGTTCCGGATGATCTGCCGGACGTTCTCCGTGTTGATGTCTATCTGCGGGCGTTCCAAGAGATCCTCAATGCGGATTGCTTCCACGCGTCCGATGCGCTGTGTGTCGATCTCGTCCAGATTATCCCACTGCGTGAAGTACGGAGTCGTGAGAATGCGGATGTTATGATCGATGAAGATCTGCAGGTCCTTTGCGGGGTCTATCTCCCGCATTTTCAGCGGGGAGATGATCACATGGTTTACTCCGTGACCGTTCATCCATTCGAATAATTTCTCATTCAGCGGGCGTACTCTCAGTCCCGCCAGATCGTACCCGTAACGCTCCTTCGCTCCGGCGATGAATCCGATAGGATGGTAGGGTATGTTTCCTGCCGAACGCAGCATTTTTGCGATAGCAATACCCGCAGCCTGCGTCCCGTAAATCATCACGCGCGGAGTCGCCTGGTTGCGCTCCAGGGTCTCACTCAGCGTCTTGACGCCCACGCGAAGCGAGAAGAGCAATACGAACGAGGTAGGCACATAAACCGCAAGAACGGTATTCAGAATAGGATGCCATCCCGTGGAGTGATGTATCACGACATTTACCAATACCAATACCAAGCCGGTGCAGATATTCGACAGCAGCACCTTGACGGTGTCGATAAAAGTCGAATACCGCAGGATACCCGAATAGGTATGGAAAACCCAGAAGGCGATGATCTGTACAAGCATCACGATCAGGTATTGCACCCCGATGGGTACTATCTGATTGTTGAGATTAACGTAGTTCAGGAAACCACTACCGACCCATACGCTGATCCAGAACGCGATCGTACAAAGCATCACATCCATCAGCAAAACGCCCCATCTCGGCAGATAAGTTACCTGCGGAATATGGGAGAAGATATCTGAGCTGCGCAGTTCGTTTAAATTATTTTTTCTCATGCTTATTAAGGATTTGGGCAAGGTACTTGCCGGTATAACTCTCTTTGCATTTACTAATCTCTTCCGGGGTGCCGGTGCAGACGATTTGTCCGCCCTCTTTTCCCCCTTCGGGACCTAAATCTATCACATGATCCGCCGCCAGAATGACCGCAGGGTTATGCTCGATGATGATGACCGTGTGGCCTTTGCTGATGAGCCGGTTGAGGGCTTTGAGCAGCACTTCTATATCGCGGTGGTGCAGACCGGTTGTAGGTTCGTCAAAGACGAAGATGGTAGGTGTATCATTCTCTTGCGCGAGGAATGAGGCTAACTTCACACGCTGGCTCTCACCGCCGGAGAGGGTACTGCTGCTTTGTCCCAGTTGGATATATCCGATTCCTACTTCCTGCAGGGGCTTTAACTTCTGCACAATACGGCTGCATTCGGGGTCCTGAGAGAAGAAATCTATCGCCTGGTTCACGGTCATGCAGAGGATGTCGTAGATGGATTTGTCGCGGTAGTGTACGTCGAGGATATCTTGTTTGAAGCGCTTGCCGTGGCATTGTTCGCACTCCAAGATCAAGTCCGCCATGAACTGCATCTCAATGGTGATTGTTCCTTCTCCCTGGCATGTCTCGCACCGGCCTCCCGGGGTGTTGAAGGAGAAATGCGCAGGAGTGAAGCCCAACTGTTTGGCTAAGGGCTGCTCGGCGTAGAGCCGCCGGATCTCATCGTACGCCTTGAGGTATGTCACAGGGTTGCTGCGGCTCGAACGGCTGAGCGGGTTCTGATCGACGAACTCAATATCTCTCATCAGATGGAGGCTGCCGCGGAGATGTCCGAAGTCGCCGGTGTGCTCCGTGAACACCGCTCCGTAGTGTTTCTTGAGGGCAGGGTAGAGGACCTTGCTTACCAGCGACGATTTGCCGCTGCCGCTCACGCCCGTAACCACGGTCATTACGTGCAGCGGGAAACGTACTGTCAGGTTCTTGAGGTTGTTCTCACACGCCCCTTCAATCTCAATATAGTTGCTCCAATGGCGTCTTTGCGCAGGTATCTCAAAGCGGAACTGATCCGGTCGCGGTTTGCCTTCATAGACTACTTCGCCGCCATGTCTGCCAGCCGCCGGACCGATCTCGATGATGTGATCCGCTGCGGCGATGATATCTTCGTCGTGCTCCACGACGACAATCGTGTTACCTAAGTCGCGCAGCTGTTTGAGCACATGGATCAGCCTCTCTGTGTCCCGCGGGTGCAGACCGATGGAAGGTTCGTCCAATACATACAGCGAGCCTACCAGACTGCTACCTAAGGATTTAGCGATGCTGATTCGCTGACTTTCTCCTCCGGAGAGGGTTGTGCTTTGACGGTTGAGCGTGAGGTAACTTAGTCCGACATCTTTCATGAACTGCAACCGGCTCTTGATCTCCGCGAGAACCATCTCTACCGTTTTTTCTTCCGTTTCGTTTAGTTGTAGCGCGTCGAACCACTCGTCCAATTCCGAGATGGGCATTGTGCAAAGCTGCTGTATGCTCTTTCCTCCGACGAGTACGTAACCTGCCTCTTTGCGCAGGTGCAAGCCGTTGCAGACAGGGCATGTCGTCTTGCCTTTGTAGCGCGCCAGCATCACTTTGTATTGCAGTTTTGAGAATTGCTCTTTCTCCAGTTCTTTGAAGAACTCATGCAAGCCTTTGAAATACCCGTTTCCGCTCCAAAGCAGTTGTTTCTGCTCCGGGCTCAGGGCATAGAAGGGCGTATGGATCGGGAAATCAAATTTCGCCGCATTGAAGATCAACTCGTCCTGCCAGCTCTTCATCTTCTCGCTTTGCCAGCACGCGATAGCGCCTTCGTAGATTGTCTTGGACTTATCGGGAACCACCAGATCCGGATCAATACCCATCACCGTTCCCACTCCCTTACATTCCGGACAAGCGCCTATAGGACTGTTGAAGTCGAACAGATGTTCGCTGGGTTCTACGAACTGTATTCCGTCCGCTTCGAAACGCTCCGAGAACACTTTCTCCCGGTTGTTTACCCATACGCGGCACTCTCCGTTGCCCTCAAAGAAAGCAGTCTGGACGGAGTCCGCGAACCGGTTACTCGTTGCCTGCTCATGATCGACGACAATGCGATCTACCAACAGATATGCCTCATGTCCTTCGATCTTCTCCCATGTGCCTGCATCCAAGCGCACGCTGTCTCCGTCAATCATCATTCGGCTGAAACCCTGGCTTTGCCATAAAGCCAGTTGCTCTTGCAGGGTCCGTCCATCCGGCAGCACAATAGGGCTCAGCAGGTACAGCCGCGCCCCCTCTTCTTGCGCTTCCATGTATTGCACGACATCGCGGATCGTATTTCTGCGCACCTCTTCTCCGCTCACGGGCGAGTAGGTGTGTCCTACGCGCGCGTACAATAATTTGAGATAATCGTATATCTCCGTGACGGTACCAACCGTGGAACGGGGATTGCGACTGGTTACTTTCTGTTGGATGGCAATAGCCGGCGGGATGCCTTCAATTTTCTCCACCTCCGGCTTTTGCATTCGTCCCATGAATTGCCGCGCGTAGGCGCTAAGGCTCTCCACATATCTTCGCTGGCCTTCCGCATACAAGGTGTCGAACGCCAGCGAACTCTTGCCGCTGCCGCTCACACCTGTTATAACCACCAGTTTGTTGCGGGGGATATCTACCGATATATGTTTCAGGTTATGGGTGTCTGCCCCTTCTATGTGAATAAAATCACTCTCCACTTCGTAAAGCTTCTTCGCGCAGACTCTCGATAGTAGCCATCGTCTGCGCATTCGTGGTGTCTAACTGCAGTTTTGTCAGTTTCGGTACACGAATAGGTGTTCCCACTTCGATGTTATGCGGGTTAGAGATCACATCCCGGTTCGCGTCGTACAAGTACGGCCAGTAGATTTTTGCGCCATAGAACCGCTTCGCCATCCATGCCAGCCGGCTTGCTTCGTGCATCGGCTCTGTAGTAATCAAGTCCGGGTACTTGTTTTCCGCCGGAGACAGTTCTCCCGAGGCCTCCAAGAACTCTGCCAAGATCTGTTCTTGCGAAATCTCCCCTTCGGGAATCATGTTCTCAGGAGCAGGTTCGGTCACCTCAACCGCTTCTTCTGTTTCTACTACAGCCTGCGCCGTTGTGTCTGCCACTACTTCTGTATCAGACGGTTGCATGATATTTTGCAGGATATCTCCCAAACGATGGCGCAGGAAGAAATAGCCTGCTAATAGCAGCATCAGCAAGATCACGACACAGATTAGTGTGTCCCGCACGAAATGATATTTCTTTTTCGGTTCGGGCTCAACAACGGGCTCAGGTATAACTACCGGCTCCGGCTGAACTACAGGCTCGGGTTCGGGTTCTTTAACCGGCTCAGGTATAACTACGGGCTCCGGCTGAACTACAGGCTCGGGTTCGGGCTCTTTAACGGGCTCAGGTATAACTACGGGCTCCGGTATGACTACCGGTTCGGGTTCCGGTTCTTTTACTTCCTCTTTAGGGCTCTGTCCCAGGTCGCCTAAGATATCTACTATCTCCTCGGCCTGGGCACCTAATTTCTTCAGTGGATCAATCTCTTTTGGCGACTCATCGGGGGTATCCGTTTCCTCGCTGCTGACCTCACTTTTTTCCACCAGCTCTTTCACCCCCGCTTCCGGAGCGAAAACCAGTTTGTTATAGCCTTCAATAATGATTTCCTCACCGGTGTTTACGTCCACACTTTTACGCGGGGCAACGGCCTGCACTTTGAAAGTGCCTAAACCATTGATCTTGACCTGTTTGTCGGTCTTTAAGACCTCTATCAATTGATCTTGAAAAGCGCTTAGGAAAGCACCTGCTTTTTTCTCGCTCACTCCGGCGCGCAATGCCAGAGCGTGACGTAAATCCGTCCAACTCAGTTTGTCTGCCATAGTTTAGAGTTTTTTGAATTCATCTTTGATTGTTCCCGCCGGTCTGAACACCAGTTGGTTTTTACTCGGAACCACCGAACGTTCTCCCGTACGCGGATGCACGATCATGCGCGCCTGACGTTCTTTAATCTCCAGCGCACCTAAGCCCTGCATCTGTACAGACTTGCCGTCTATCAGATTCTCCCGAATGATCGCATTCATGGTTGTCAGGAGTTGTTCAGTTTCTTTTTTGCTCAGTTCCGCTTTTGCAGCCACCAAGCCCAGAAATTCTTTTGTCAGCATGGTATATATGTTATTCTATTTCTCCGTATAAATCGAACTCTTCCGCCTTCGAGATCTTGACCTCTACGAATTGTCCGATAGCGGGTCTTTCTTTTTTTGCCTTTATCAGCACTTCGCAATCCACCTCGGGACTATCGTACTGGGTTCGCCCGATGAAGTATTCTCCCTCTTCTCGGTCGATGATCACGCGTTCTGTTTTACCCACAAACCGCTGCATTAGTTCCAGGCTGATCTCTTGCTGTATAGCCATCAGTTCAGCCGCCCGTGCATCTTTGACTTCTTGGGGTATATCGTCTTTGTAATGCCGATTGGCGTAAGTACCTTCTTCGTCGGAATAGGCGAAACAGCCCATTCGGTCGAAGCGCATCTCTTTGACCCATTGTTTGAGTTGTTCAAAATCCTCTTCTGTCTCACCCGGATGTCCTACCAAAAGGGTAGTGCGGATACAGATACCCGGCACTCTCTCGCGGATCTTGCGAATGAGCGCATCTTGCTCGGCCCGGGTTATATGCCGCCGCATCAGAGACAACATGTGGTCCGAACAATGTTGCAAAGCGATATCCAGGTATTTGCAGACATTCGGGTGTTTCGCCATTATGTCTAATAAGTCCTCCGGAAAATCCGTGGGGTAGGCATAATGCAGTCGGATCCACTCCACGCCCTCTATCTGCGCCATCTCGTCAACCAACTCCGGCAAGAGGTGGCGTTTAGCAAGGTCGAGACCGTAGCTGCTCAGGTCCTGGGCGATGACGTTCAGTTCCTTGACGCCCTGCGATACCAACCATCGTACCTCCGCGAGGATTTCCTCTTTGGGACGACTGGTGTGCCTGCCGGTAATCAGCGGGATGGCGCAATAGGAACACATCCGGTTGCAGCCCTCTGAAATTTTCAAATAGGCATAGTGTGAGGGGGTTGTAATGTGCCTCTCATAGATGCTGTATGGTCTAGGATTCGTCTTACTTGGGTGTTGTCCAATCCTTACTTTCATCCTTTCGAAGTCAAATTTGCCGTAATAGGCATCGACTTCGGGTATTTCCGTTTCGAGTTCTGCTCGGTAGCGCTCGGAGAGACATCCCATGACGATGAGGAGTCTGAGTTTGCCTGCTTTCTTGCGTTCCGCCATTTGGAGGATCATGTTGATGCTTTCTTCTTTGGCATCGCAGATAAATCCGCAGGTATTGATGACACAGATCTCTCCTTTGGGCTCTTCCGGGTCATGTACACAGCGCCATCCGGCAGCTTCCAACTGCCGCATGATCCGCTCTGCATCGACTAAGTTTTTCGAGCATCCAAGCGTTATGAAATCAATGACACCTTGCATATAAATGACTCCCAATGGCCCAAAACTACCAATCAGTTACCGAGGTCGCAGTGGAACTTGATGCGAACAAGGCGGACGTGGATCTCGTCGTAATCGTCTTCGCCCAGTTCCTCCATAGCCTTTTTGATATTATCGTTGTCTGCCTCTTTGAAGTACTCGTAGATTTCCTCTTCTTCGTCGGGATCGACCACTTCCTGGATGAAATAATTGATGTCGATCTTCGTGCCGGAGAAGACGATTGCCTCCAGTTCGTCCAGCATCTCCTCCATGGACATACCATTGCTTTCCGCCAAGTCGTCCAGATCGACACGGCGGTCGATGGCTTGGATAATCTGTTTCTTGCGGGTGGATTTTTTGGCTACGGTACGAATCCGCAGGTCTTCGGGCCGGATGATCTCGTTTTCGTCCACGTACTCTTTGATGATCCGGAGGAACTCATCTCCGTATCGTTTTGCTTTCGCGATACCCACGCCCGGAATGGTGAGCAACTCTTCCATAGTAATGGGATACGTTGTTGCCATAGCCTCCAGACTCGGGTCCTGGAAGATGACAAAGGGCGGAACATCGTTCTTTTTCGCTACTTTCCGTCGTATATCTTTCAAGATAGAGAAGAGTACTTCATCCGCTGCTGCGCAAGTAGCTCCGGCTCCGTCCATGATTTCTGATTCTTCGTCCTGGATCTCTATCGGAACTTCGAATTTGCCGGGTTTGCGCAGGAATTTTGCGCCATCTTTCGTTACCTTCAGATCGCCGTATGAATCTACATCTTTCTTCAGCATTCCGGCCACCAGAGCTTGGCGGATGATAGCGTGTAAGGTACTCTCTTCCTCGTCACTCGCGGCGCCGAAATTCTCCAAATCGTCGTGGTGATAGCTCATGACCTCAGCCGTTTGATTTCCGTGCAGGATATCTACGATATGTTCTGCTTTGTGGTGCTCGTTGACTTGCTGGATGGTCTCTATAATCAACTCGAGCAGTTCACTTGCGTCCACTTGTTTGTAGGTCTTGCGGCAGTTGTCGCAGTTGCCGCAATTCTCTTCGTTATACTCTTCGCCGAAATAGTGCAGGAGCAGTTTTCTGCGGCATAATGTACTCTCCGCATAGCTCTGTGTCTCGAAGAGGAGCTGGTTGCCGATGCCGATTTCTTTCGGGGTCTTTCCCTGCTGGAAACGTCTGAGCCTCTCGATGTCGTCCGGGGAGTAGAAACAGAGACATATCCCTTCTCCACCGTCTCGTCCCGCGCGGCCGGTCTCCTGATAATATCCCTCGAGGCTCTTCGGAATATCGTAGTGCACCACGAAGCGCACGTCGGGTTTGTCGATACCCATTCCGAAGGCGATGGTAGCCACAATAACCTGCACTTCCTCCATGAGGAAGGCATCCTGGTTAGCTGTTCTTGTTTGCGCATCCATGCCCGCGTGATATGCTCGCGCGCTAATTCCGTTTACTTGTAGTACTTGCGCGAGATCTTCCACCTCTTTGCGCGCGAGACAATAGACGATACCACTCTTGCCTTCCATACTACGTATAAAACGCACCAGGTCCTTATCCACATCGGCAGTTTTCGGTCGTACTTCGTAGTAGAGGTTCGGTCGGTTGAAACTGGATTTGAATACCGTAGCGTCGGGCATGCCGAGGTTCTTCTGGATATCTTTCTGTACTTTGGGCGTGGCGGTTGCAGTCAAGGCAATGATCGGTGCCTTGCCGATACGCTGAACCATGCTTCGGATCTGGCTGTACTCCGGCCGGAAGTCATGTCCCCACTCGGAGATACAATGCGCCTCGTCGACGGCGTAAAAGCTGATTTTTACGCCTTTCAAGAAGTCCACATTCTCAGCCTTCTGCAAACTCTCGGGAGCGAGGTACAGCAATTTCGTCTTTCCTCCCACTACGTCATCCTTCACTGCGTTGATCTCGCTTCGGCTCAGGCTGGAGTTGATAAAATGCGCCACGCCTTCCTCCTCCGAGTAGTTGCGCATCGCATCCACCTGGTTCTTCATCAGCGCTATCAACGGACTAATCACAATTGCCACTCCATCCATGATCAACGACGGCAACTGGTAGCACAAGCTTTTTCCTCCACCGGTAGGCATCAAAACAAACGTGTCATTCCCCTCCATCACATTACGTATGATGGCTTCCTGATTGCCCTTGAAGGTGTCGAAGCCGAAATAGTCCTGCAACGCCTTTATTAATTCCTCATGTGTTATTTCCATAACTAAAAACTCAATTTGGCTACAAAAGTACGAATAAATTTTTATATACGCAAATAATTTTGCAAAAAAGTAAAAAAATAAAAAAAAATGCACTCACCTCTTGCATATTCGAAAAAAAAGCAGTAATTTTGTGCCCGATTTTAATAAATCTATTTATTATACCTTTAGAAAAAACACATATGGAGAAGCGAAATCTGTCTTTCACGCAACTCTTCAACTTGAGTTTTGGATTCTTTGGAGTACAAATAGCTTATGCTCTTCAGAGCGCCAACATCTCCCGTATTTTTGCTACATTGGGTGCGGACCCTCACACGCTGAGTTTCTTTTGGATTCTTCCGCCGTTGATGGGTATGATCGTTCAGCCGTTAGTGGGTAAGTATTCGGACAAGACCTGGAATCGTCTTGGTCGTCGTAAACCTTATTTGCTCGTGGGCGCGCTGATTGCTGTTGCAGTAATGCTGTTGCTGCCGAACGCAGGTAACTTCACTTTTACGCAGGCGGCTTTCCTTGGTTTGAATGCGGCGATGTGGTTTGGCTTGTTCAGCCTCATGTTTCTGGATACGAGCATCAATATTGCTATGCAGCCGTTTAAGATGATGGTTGGCGACATGGTGAACGAGGAGCAGAAGGGTACTGCGTATGCTATTCAGTCGGCTCTTTGTAACGCGGGTTCGCTCGTGGGATACATCTTCCCAATCTTCTTTACTTGGATCGGTATCGCTAATACCGCTCCTGAAGGCGTTATTCCGGATTCCGTGAAATGGTCGTTCTACTGCGGCGCAGCGATTTTGATTCTCTGCTCGCTTTATACTTTTGCGACGGTCAAGGAACTCAATCCTGCGGAGTACGCCGAGTTCCACGGCATCGATTTGAAAAAGAAAGAAGAGAAAGAGGAGGAGAAAGGTTTCATCTCGCTTCTTGCTGAAGCTCCTTCTGCTTTCTGGTCGGTCGGTCTTGTGCAGTTCTTCTGCTGGGCGGCGTTTATGTATATGTGGACGTACTCCAACGGCGCTATCGCCGCTAACTGCTATGGTTGGGATGGTGTGAGCGCTGCCGACGAAGCTTTCCAGACCGCAGGAAACTGGGTGGGGGTAGTCTTCGCTATTCAGGCAGTCGGTTCGCTGTTGTGGGCGATGTTCCTGCCCAAACTTGAGCATTGGACCGGAAACAAGGGTGCTTACGCTATCTCGTTGCTCGTTGGAGCCGCAGGATTCATTTCCATCTGGTTCGTTACGAATCCGTACGTTCTCTGGCTCAGCTACGCGCTTATCGGCGCCGCTTGGGCAGCTATGTTGGCCTTGCCGTTCACGATTGTGACAAACGCTATCAAGGGTGGAAATATGGGATATTACCTTGGTTTGTTCAACTGTACGATCTGCGTTCCGCAAATCGTTGCAGCTCTGTGCGGAGGTTTACTCCTTAAATATATATGCGCGCACGTGCAAGCCGGAATGCTTGTGGTAGCGGGTGTGCTACTGATATTGGGTGCCGCTTCCGTCTTCTTGATCAAAGAAAAAGAAGATTAACAGTTACCTGTAGTAAAATAATAACAAAAAATCTAAATACAATGAACAATCTTTACAAATCATTCAAACTGGTTGCATTACTTGCAGCAGTTATTGGTTTGGCTGCTTGTCAAAAGGGTGAAAGCGATGTCATGGAATTGAATGGCAAAATCGCCAACAAGACTATCCCGGGTATCTATACCTGTATCTCTGTTGACACGGTGGCTATGAACACAACACTCTATGAATGGACTCTCACCATGGATCCTGAGAAAGGCCGTATCGGCTCATACCGTATGGCTGCTACCGGTAATGCCAAGGACGTTTCTACAGAAACTCCCCTTACTTGGGAGGAGGCAAAGATGGCAGAGGATGGTCTCTCAATGACTATTCCTGTAACAGTTGGCGGCGAGTCAAAGACACTCATCTGGCAAGATGGTGTTGTTACTGTCGATGGTTATACCACTTCCAAAGAGCTTATCTCCAAGGTCTCGGTGCTTCGTTCCGTGCACGAGAACTTCGCCAATCTCGATTTCGTCCTCATGGATACAACTTTCTACATTACCGTAGCGAAGGATACTTTCTATTATCTCGCATGGAAAACGCAGGTGGTTAGTTACACTCAGGCTCAAATTGATAGTGCAAAGGATGCCATGATCCAGTATCATGACACTATTCTTTGGTTCAACGAGACATATCCTAATCGTGCCGTGCCTGACACAGTGCGTTTCTCAACGAAGGCACAAGGCGATGGTACTTATAAAGGTCAGGTTTCTGTGCCTTACGAGGATATGGAAATCAAGGATATCAAGACCAACCATGGTCCGCTCCACATCATTAATAGTGAAATGGTCTTCAACCGAGACGCAGAGGGGAAAGTCCCTGCTGCATTCAGTTGGAAGGAAGAGACTTGGAATCAGGAGTATTATACCAAGCCCGGCTCTTCCGAAGCAAGCCATACAAGTTACATTGTAGAGGTGACCGACGGTCTGTGGACACCGACGGCTTACACCAATATCAAGAAATTCAACATCCTCGTTAAGGGTAAATACATGCTCCAGCGCAAGCACGAAGAGGGTGGTACGGACATCATCGATGAGTCCGTGGAGAAGGAGGAAGGTTCGATCGAACTCCCGCTCTCTGCTTTTAACAAGGCAGATGGTGAGGTGACCTACAAAGAAATGAAGTATAAGACTAAATAATAACACCTGATACGATGAAAAACTATTTCTTTTCATTCCGCGCATTGTTGACGGCCTCGCTTCTCTTGTTGGGCATGACCGCATTTGCGCAGACAGCCGTTAATGGAACGGTTATTGATGCCGCTAATGGCGAACCGATCATCGGTGCCTCTGTACTGGAAATTGGTACTACTAACGGTACAATCACCGATTGGGATGGTAACTTTACTATCACTGTAAAACCCGGCGCTAAATTAGCTATCTCTTATATGGGTTATAAGACTCAGGAAGTGACTGCAGCATCGAGTCTCTCTATTAAGTTGGCGGAGGACTCCGAGTTGTTGGACGAAGTGGTGGTTGTAGGTTATGGTGTCGTTAAGAAAAATGACGCTACCGGATCTGTGACTGCTATCAAGCCCGACGAGATGAACAAAGGTCTGCAGACCAACGCCCAAGACATGCTCTCCGGTAAAATCGCTGGTGTGGCTGTGACCAATGGTGGCGGTACACCGGGTGGTGGCGCAACCATTCGTATTCGTGGAGGATCGTCTCTATCTGCTTCCAATGACCCGTTGATTGTCATTGATGGTTTGGCAATGGATAATAATGGTATCCCGGGAGCAGCCAACCCTCTCTCGATGGTGAACCCCTCGGATATTGAGACCTTTACCGTCCTCAAAGACGCTTCGGCAACCGCTATTTATGGTAGCCGTGCTTCCAATGGTGTCATCATCATTACGACGAAGAAAGGCTCCGCCGGTCAGAAGATGAAAGTCTCTTATGACGGTAACGTCTCTTTTGGTACGCTGACTAACCGTCTGCAAACACTCACTGGTGATCAAACGCGTGCATATGCGATGTCGCTTGGTTACAGCAAGGATCAGATGGCTTATCTGGGCACGGAGAATACCGATTGGCAGGATCAAGTCTATCGTACTGCTGTTTCTACAGACCATAATGTCTCAATGACCGGTGGCTTCAAAGATAAGAACGTAAACATGCCTTACCGTGCGTCTATCGGTTATACCCTCAATAATGGTACGATTAAGACCTCCCAGATGCAGCGTGTAACCGCTTCGTTGAACCTCAACCCCTCGTTCTTGGAGAACCACCTCTCCTTCAACCTCAATGCGAAGGGAATGTATATCTATAACAGCTACGAACCGGGTGTAGTAGGAGCGGCACTCCATATGGATCCGACCCAGCCTGTACAAGTAGGTGAGGGCGGAGTTAAAGGTATTTATGGTGATGTCCTGCTCTCAAAAGAAGATGCCGATAAGATGTTCGGCGGTTACTACCAACCGACGCAGGATGCCGCTTACGGCGACACCGAGTGGACACTCGCGCCGAAGAGCAATATTACTTACAACCCTGTTTCAGCTCTTAACCAGCAATCTTCTATAGCGAACTCCGCTGCATTTGTAGGAAACTTCGAGGCGGATTATAAGATCCACGGATTCGAGGACCTTCGACTCCATGCGAACTTCGGTGCAAACTTCGCTACCGGTAAGCAGCGCTCCCATCAGGCACGCACCGGTGCTGCTGGGCACTACTACGGATGGGATGATGAAGAGGTGAAAAAGAACTATAAACTTGAGTTCAGCGCTACCGCTCAGTATTACAAGGACTTTAACGAGAACCAGCACTTTGACGTCATGGTCGGTTATGAGTGGTCGCATACTTATAATGACGGACACAAAAACGGTAATGGTTGGTACCCGATGACCAACACCAAGTTGGACGCAAATGGTAATCCGCTCGCAGGAACGATGGCGAATCTCTCTAAGAGTTCATGGGCTTCGGAGAGTTATCTCGTATCTTTCTTCGGTCGTGCCAATTATGTAGGATGGAATCAGCTCCTTTTGACAGTGAATTTCCGTGCCGATGGTTCTTCGCGCTTTGCGCCTGAGCACCGTTGGGGTTATTTCCCCTCTGTTTCTGCAGGTTGGAAGATAAAAGAGACCTTCATGAAGGATGTCAACTGGCTCGATGACCTCAAACTTCGTCTCGGTTATGGTATTACCGGCCAGCAAGAGTTGAACAATGGTGACTACCCCTATTTGGCTACCTACACCAAGTCTAGTGAGCATCAAGTCTTCTATCCTGTCGGCTATGATAACTACGCTGAGGAGAACCGCAATGCTGAGCAGGTATTCCCCGATCAGGGACAGTACGTAGTGGATAATAATGGCAACATTCTCTACTACTCCTATCGTCCGAATGCGTATAACTATGACCTGACATGGGAGAAGACCACGACGTATAATGCCGGTATTGACTTCTCTTTCCTCAATAACCGTATTTCCGGTAGTGTGGATTATTACTATCGTAAGACCGATGACCTGCTCAATACAGTGACTGTAGCAGCCGGTACGAACTTCCGTAACCGCGTCATCTCGAACGTCGGATCGCTTTCGAACCAAGGTATTGAGTTTGCTATCAATGCGGTAGCCATAGATATGGGACGTAAGTTCAAATGGGATCTTGGTTATAACCTGACATGGAATCAAAATAAGATACTCCGCCTCAACACTGGTGAAAGCCAGACCGCACTTCCTGTGGGTGGTATATCTTCGGGAACGGGTAACACCATCCAGCAACACGCAGTGGGTCAAGCCGCCTATTCCTTCTATGTATATGAGGCTAAATCCAATGTAGCCGAGGATGGAACCAAGTATTGGTACGTAGTGGATCGTGATAACAACGGCTCGATTGATGAGAATGACAAGTATTTCTTCCACAGCGCAGCTGCTCCAATTTCGATGGGTTTCCAGATGAAGTTCCAATTCTACGATTTCGACCTCGGTATGTCCTTCCGTTCCAATATCGGAAACTATGTATATAATGATGTCAAAGCTTCTAACCTCCAGATGGTTACCCGTGAGAACTTCAACCGTAACAACTTTGTAGAGGGTATTCTGACGCAGTGTTTCGACACCTATTATAACGATAACATGCGTTCCGACGTGCTCTATGCGAATCCTGAGCGAACGGCAAAGTTTGACAAATGGTATGCAACCGACTATTTTGTAGAGAACGCTTCCTTCCTCCGTTGCGATAATATTACGCTCGGTTGGTCGTTCAAGCGTCCGAAGATTAATGGTCGTGTTTATGCAACGGTTAGCAACCCATTCGTCATCACCGGTTATTCCGGTCTTGATCCAGAGCACGCGTTCGGTATAGATAATAACATCTATCCGCGTTCGATGACTACGGTACTGGGTATTAACCTTCAGTTCTAATCCTAATTGAAATTCACAATTCGTAATTTTTAATAGTTAATGATTATGAAAAACATTGTAAAATATATTTCCTTGGCTTGTGCAGTTTTCGCCTTCACGGCATGTGTGCAAGATTTGAATACGCGTCCTATTGATCCGCTTTCTACGACGGGCTTTAACCAAGACGCTATTTTCACCAAGATCTATTCAACGCTTGGTACTACCGGTCAGACAGGCCCTGCAGGAGCCGGTGACATTGACGATATTGATGAGGGTTGGTCCGGCCTGTTCCGTGTGTCCTTTGTGCTCAACGAGTTCCCGACCGACTGTGGTTGGTGGATTTGGGCGGATCCGGGTGTAGATCAGGCTCGTATCATGACGTGGGACGGAGATAACCCGCTTGTGAAGTGTCTCTATTTCCGTTGTATGATCGATGCGAAGTATTGCAACCACTTCTTGGCATATGCTGACTCGACCTCCAAGAAAGACATGGAGGAGCGTGCAGAGGTACGTTTCATCCGCGCGCTGAACTACTGGTATCTTCTGGATAACTTCAAGTATGCGCCGTTTATGGTCAAGGAGAGTACCGATCCAACCAATTACCCGATCTTTATGTCTCGTCCCGAACTCTATAAATGGCTGGAGAAAGAGTTACTCGAGTTAACGACCCTGCTGCCGGCTAATCGTCTGAGCAAATACCGCGTGGATCAGACAGCTGCCTGGATGCTGCTTGCGCGTCTTTATTTGAATGCAGAGGTATATACCGGTACGCCGCAGTGGCAGAAAGCGAAGAATGCTGCCGACAAAGTGATTGCCGGTCCATACAAACTCCACACGACAGCGAAGGTCAATAAGGACGGTATCAAATATACGGCATATCAACAACTCTTTATGGGTGACAACGATGTCAATGGTGCGCAAGACGAAGCCATCCTCCTCGTTTATCAGGACGGTCAGTATTGTCGTTCGTACGGTGGTGTACAATACGTCATTGCTGCTACTCGCGACGGAGGCATGATTCCGTGGGGTGTAGCAGAAAACTGGAAGTGTCTCCGCTCTTCGCCTGAACTCATATATAAGTTCCTTAACCCGATGGTAGCAGAGACGACAGAGGCTGACGAGTACCATATGATGGACATCGCCAAAGACGATCGTGCTATCTTTGTTTCCTATATTCCGGGCAATGCAAATAAATGGAAACTCGAAGGCGGTATGGCGGCTGATTTCTATGCTTCGTGGGGATGCCCGAAATATACGGCGGTTTACTCTACCGCAGACAGTCTGACCCACATGCTCAACTCCGATGCGAACTGGCCCGATACCGATATTCCTTTGATTCGTTTAGCAGAAGCATACCTGACTCGTGCAGAGGCTCTTGGACGTCTCAACGGATGGAGCAACGCTTTGGCGGATGTAAACACCATTCGTGCCCGTGCTAACGCAGCTCCTCTCACCTCGATTGACGAGGCAGGTATGTGTGACGAGTGGTGCCGCGAGTTCTGGGGCGAAGGTCGTCGTCGTATCGACCTCATCCGCTTCAACCGCTTTGCAGGAGAAAAGGCAGATGAGAACATGTATCACTGGGAAGGTCGTGGCGGCAATGCTATCTTCAAGCACGTGGACGAGAAATATAACTGGTTCCCTGTGCCTTCAGATGATAAGAAGACCAACCCGAATTTCAGAAAGCAAGTAATGGAAAATCCTGAAAATCCCTTTGCAGCGCAAGGTGGTGACGGATATACATTTGCTGAATAATAAACAAAAACCAATTAACATTATTAACAACTAAAAAAATTAATTAAAGTATGAAAAAACTTTATGCATTTTTTGCTGCTGCGCTCATGAGCGCAAGCATGTATGCTGCAGCTCCGACAGCTGCAGATTTGGCCGCTGAGTACGACGTTGTAAACAACGTAGTATTCTGCATCCAGTTTATTGAGGACGCTGAAGTCTGCAACGACATCCGTTTCGTTGGTACTCCTAATGGTTGGGGTAAAGGTCTTGACGCACCGGAGGGTGCATCTGAAAGTTGGGATAATTGTGAGAAATTCGCTCCCGTCCCCGGTTTTGATGGATGGTATGCCGCTGAGTTGCCGTACAGCGAAGGATTCGAGGGTAAACCGCTTCAAGAGCCGACCAATCGTGCATGGACTTGGGATTATCAGTGTGGTGACATTAACGCTTGGGTTCATGTTGATGGCTTGGAGTTATCGCTGTCCGAAGGCTTTGCAGATGAGTGTAACATCGCAGCTTCTGCTCCGGGTGCTTACATCTATCAACTCAAGTACTGGAAGAAGCACAAATCTCCGTGTGTTGCGGTTGTAGAGCACGACTACACCATTAAACTTTATGCTCCGGATGCTTGCTCCGAAATGAAGCCGGCTATCATCGGTGATTTCAACGGATGGTCTGCAGGCGTAGCTATGAACGAAGGCTTGGACGAGGAATTCAACACGGTTTACACCTATTCCTTCCACGATCAAGAAGGCCACGGCTTCAAGATTAAAGAGGCTACTGACACCGATTGGACCAACGAAATGCAGTATTACGACACCGAGAATGACGCTTGGAAAAACTTCCAGAATTTCGAGCTCGGCGCAGAGACTGAAATCGTTCTCGAGTATAGTGACAATGACCTCTATCGTTATGCAAAATGCGATGCTTCACCGTCTGAGTACACCGTTTTCACTGTTAATCTCCCGTCTGAGAACGCACCGGAGGCAGTTGAGATCATCGGTACTTTTGATGGTTGGCAGGGAACTGCAATGGAGAAACTGAATAACGGATGGTTCTTTGTTGAACTCGAGGCTAAGGAGAGCCAGTACTTCAAGTTCCGCAGCGCAGGTTCATGGAATAAAGAGATTGAGATTAAAAATGACGAGAGCGGTGAGTGGGCTAAGATCGGTGACAACGCACTCGTATTCGGTCAACTCTGGCAGGATGATACTTATAAAGGCACTCCTTGCAAGTGGATCGAGTTGGATATGAGCGATCCGGCAAAATATCGTTGGTCTGTTGCTGAGCAGGGTATCGAGAACGTAGTTCTGACCGAGAAGGCACAGAAGGTTGTTGTTGACGGCGTTCTTTACATCGTTCGTGACAACAAGATGTTCAACGTACAGGGAACTCAGGTTCGTTAATCCGAACAATCTTTCATCTATCAGCCAATCTTGGCTGATAACAAAAATAGCTCGGGCAAATGCCCGGGCTATTTTTTGTAGTTATAGAGAACTTACAGAGTACTTACGTTGGCTTTGACTGTCGGTTGACCGTCGTTTGACCGTCGGGATTGGGCTTACTTTCGACTCACTTTAGGCTCACTTTGGAGGGTGCCAAAACTGTTGGGTGACGGGAGGGGAATTTGGTTTTACTTCAAGCGGAAGTTTCCTTTGGCACCTTTTCGGATGATGAAGGTGCATTGGCCGGCGAAGGCGTGCATCTGAGGTTCTGTGAAGCTGTCCAGACAAGCAGCGTCTCCGTTTGCGGCGGCAACAAAGCCTTCGCCTTCGTAGGAAATGAGGTTATCGGCAAAGGGACAGAGGTTGCCTTTCCTATCGACCACCTTGACGGTCATGTAGTATAGTTCTTCGGGATTCTCGCCGGCGTTGGCACATTCTACGACCAAGTGGTGGGGTTTGCCGGCGGTGCGGATCGTTTCGCGCGCTGCTTCTTTGCCGTTGGCATCGTAGGCTACGACTTCGATCTTTCCTTTCTTATAGGGAACATCAAACCACATGAGGCGGTATCGCGGTAAGAGTTCCGGCCGCGGGGCAGAACCCCATTCGGGAATTTCGAATTTGCCGACTTGCGGCATTTGGCTCACACGCGCTGCCTTGCTTTCTTTGGTTTGCGGGAGGGTTGCGGAGAGGTCGCCTTTGGCGAGCTGCTCGGTCTCTTCGGGGGTCGCATGGCGGAGTCTGCCAAAACTCTTTCCGTTGACAAAGAGTTCCGCCTCGGGGTAGGAGGTATAGCAGAAAACAGGCACTTTGTCGCCCTTTTTCCAGTTCCAGTGCGGGAGGAGATGCAGGGTCTCTGCGTTTTTGTTCCACTGACTGCGATAGAGCCAGAAGCGGTCTTTGGGTAGGGACGCGAGGTCGATGATACCGAAATAAGAGCTATGGCTGGGCCATGCGTCGGTATCGTACGGCGAGGGTTCGCCGAGGTAGTCAAAGCCCGTCCAGACGAATTGGCCGAGTGTCCAAGGGTAGTCATCCTGCAGTTGGAAATCCTGCTCGGGGAGACCCGACCATGCGCAGTACTCGAGGTCGTAACCGGAGGACTGGTTGTCGGAATAGAGTTTATCGGGCTGGATGACGGCAGGGATCTTATAAACGCCTCTGGAGGAGACAGTAGAGGAGGTCTCGGAGCCGAGAATCATCTTCTGCGGCAGGTTCTCGTACGCCTCTATATATCTTCCTGTGCGGTAGTTGAAGCCCGGCAGTTCGACCGCCGCGCCAAAACCATTATGGATGACGTGCATCGCCTGGTCCATGCCGTTCGTCACAGGCCGTGTGGGGTCGAGTTGATGGAAGAGGGCCTGCAGCTCGGTGACGATGCCGATGCCGTCCGGCAGGACTTGGTTCCAGACCTCGTTTCCAGAGGACCAAAGCATGACGGAGGGGTTGTTGCGGTAGTGTTTGACCATGTTGGTGATGTCCCATTTCCACCAGTCGTCGAACTCGACGTGGTAGTCATTGTCGGTCTTGCCGTGGTTCCAGACATCAAAAGGCTCGACGCAAAGCATGATGCCCATCTCGTCGCAGAGCTCTACGAGTTCCGGTGCGGGCATGTTATGACTCGTTCGGACGGCGTCGCAACCCATCTCTTTGAGCATGGTCAGCTGGTGGCGCAGGGCGTCTTTATGAATTGCCACGCCGAGCGGACCGAGGTCATGGTGGAGGCACACGCCTTTGAACTTACGGGTCTCGCCGTTGAGTTGAAAACCGTGCTCGGGGGTGTAGCTGACAGAGCGGATACCGAAGGGGGTGTTCACTTCGTCGATGATCTCCTTGTTTTTATAGACGCGCGTGCGCGCTGTGTAGATGTTCGGCGTCTCGGGGCTCCATAACTGCGGGCTGCGGATGTCCGTCGCTCCTTCCTGTCCGTCGATGGCGGCTACCACTTTGCCGTCGAAGAGGATGTCGGTCTGAATGCTGTATTCGGTGTTTTCGATGCGGAACGAGTCCACTCCATTCTGGAGTTCGGCGGCGAAGGTAATCTGCGCAAAATCCTTGCTCACTTTAGGCGTCCGGATGAGGACTCCGAAGGTCGGGATATGCACGGGATGGCTCTCTACGAGATGGACGTTGCGGTACAGTCCTGCGCCCGGATACCAGCGGCTCTGCTGGGGTTTGTTCTCCAGAAAGACATCGATATCTACGCTGTCGGAGGTGATGAGGTGGGGGAGGATGTAGCAATCGAAAGTGTTGTATCCGTAGGGCCAATAGACCATCTCTTCGCCGTTGACATAGACGTCGGCATGACTCATGGCACCATCGAAGACGAGGGTGTAGAACTTGTCCTTATTGACTTTGACGCGCGTGCGATAGTGGCCTTTTCCCATCCACGGGAGTCCACCGCTGCGCCCGGTTTTCCAGGTCGCCTCGTTCTCTCCGTTCTGTACGACGATGACTTTCTGGAGGTCGTTCTCGCGGTCAAAAGGTCCGCTGATTGCCCAGTCGTGAGGGATGGTCACTTCGCGCCAAACGGTATCGACTTGCGGCATCTGAGCCGACGGCTCCTGGCGGAACTGCCAGGAGGTCAGCAGGGTGCTAATCGCTAAAAGGATGCTTAGCATTTTTTAGGTTACGGGTTATGGGTTACGGGTTACAAGAATCGGTACTCCGTGGTCTCGTCAAGTTTCTCGCCGGGACGGAGAATGATATTCGGGAAGGAGGGATGATTGATGCTATCCGGCCAGTTCTGCGCCTCGAGACAAACGGCGTGTTGCTCGTCGTAGAGCTTGCCGTTTTTTCCTTCGTTCTTCTCGATCCAGTTGCCGGTATAGACCTGCAGGCCCTTCATCGTCGTCCAACACTCCATGGTCCTTCCGTCGGCTTGGAGGGTCGCAGCGTGGCGAAGCTCTTTGGGGGCATCTCCGTCGCAGAGACACCAGTTGTTGTCAATCCCTCTACCGGGCTCAAAGAACTTGTCGTGGATGCGGTCGCCGATGCGTACGGGCTGGCGGAAATCCATCGGTGTACCCTCTACAGGAAGGATTTCTCCGGTCGGACAAGCGGTGTCGTCAAAGGGGGTGTAGCGGTCTGCGAATACTTGCAGGATATGCTCATCCACGCGTCCGCCGTCTTCGCCCGCAAGGTTGAAGTAGGCGTGGTTGGTCATCGCCACGAGGGTGGGGGCGTCGGTCTTCGCCTCATAATGAATGACGAGGCGGTTGTCCTTTGTCGCGGTGTATGTAACATAGATGTCCACGTTGCCGGGATAGCCTTCTTCGCCGTCTTTGGCGCGGTAGCGGAGTTTGATCTCATAGATACTCTGCTCGACGACCTCCCAGATCTTCGCGTTAAATCCCTCCACGCCGCCGTGCAGGCTGTTCGTGCCGTTATTGACGGGGAGCCGGTAGGTCTTGCCGTCGAGGGTGAACTTGCCGTCCTTGATGCGGTTGGCTACGCGTCCGCAGATGGCGTTAAAATAAGTCTCTTTGGTTCGCCACTCCTCCGCTGTGCGGAAGCCAAGGACGATATCCTTGACTTCCCCTTTGCGGTTGGCTACCAGCAGCTTGGTGATCTTCGCGCCGAGATTTGAGATCTCCGCTTTGAGACCACCGCTGCTCTTAATCGTATAGAATTGGATCGGTTTCACGGAAATTCAAAATTCAAAATTCAAAATTCAAAATTTATTCCAAGCGGGAAACGCCGTCTCCAATTTCTGCAACATAGAAATCGGCTTTGAGGCCGGTTTTCTTCTCATATTCGGTACCGACGAAAGCTTTGAATCGGTCGATAGCTTCTTCCTTGACGAGGCTGACAGTACATCCTCCGAAACCGCCACCGGTCATACGGCTACCGAGCACGCCTTCTACCTGCCAAGCGGCTTCAGCAAGGGCGTCCAGTTCGGGACCGGTCACTTCATAATCGTCGCGGAGGGAGACATGGCTGGCAGTCATCAGTTCGCCGAAATACGCGATCTCTCCTTTCTTGAGCGCCTCAACGGCTGCTGCGGTACGGGCTACTTCGCCGACGACGTGGCGGGCACGCTTCTTGGCAATCGGGTCGGTGATAGCGGATTCCACTTCTTTCCAGTCGTCCTCGGTCAGCTCGGCGAGGAACTTGATGGGTTTCACTTTGCTGATCTGCTCCACGGCGGTGTGGCATTGGCGGACGCGGTCGTTGTATGCGCCGCTGTCCAGATGATGCGGGCTGTGGGTATTTGTGATGACCACTTTGATGCCATCCAGTTTGACGGGCACGTGCTCGAACTCGAGGGTGTCGCAGTTGAGGTGGATAGCATGATCTTTCTTACCCTGCGCACTCGCGAACTGATCCATGATAGACCGATGAGAGCCAGCTCCGTGCGGTATTTCTTGTCGTCCGGATCTTTCCAACCCATCTCTTCGGTGAAGGCGCGTGCGGTAACCACCTCCATGGCCGCGGAACTGCTCAGACCTGCTCCTGCGGGAACGTTACCGTAGTAGAGCAAGTCATAACCGCTCTCCAGTTTAGCCTCCGGATGGCGGCGACGGATGATCTCGATACATCCCAGCGAGTAGTTACACCAAGCGCGATCAGGCTGCGGAGCGATAGCGTCCATCGGGATCTCATAGACCTGCGGCATGTTCAGCGAATGGAAACGCAGCACGCGGTCGTTATTCTTGGCGATCAAGAGCCATGCACCGAAACTGAGTGCGCAAGGGAACACAGCGCCGCCGTTATAATCGGTGTGCTCGCCGATAAGATTAACACGACCCGGGGAGAAGAAGATTTTCTGAGCTTTCTGATGATAGGCTTGCTCGAAAGCCTGTTTCATTTCTTGTGTAGTCATAGTAGTGGAAAAATGAGAGTTTAACTAAAAATGGCATGCAAAGGTACGATTTTTTTTCCAAATATGCAAGTTTTTGTTGAAATATGCAATAAAAATTGCAAGAACTCTTGCATATTCGGAAAAAAAGTTGTATCTTTGTGGCGAGTTTAAAAAATAGCCTTAGTTTAACCCTCAAATCTATAAGCGTATGAAACTCGAATTTCTACTCTATTCTTTATTATTCGTCCTGATCGGATTATTGTTAGTGTCCTTCTTCCTTATATGGAAGTGGTTTGACGCACATGATCGGCTCAAAGTGGTACGTGAGACCACCCGTGAGCAAACGCTACATGCCATCCGTCATGCGCATAATAAATGCCGTATCCTGCTCTACGTTGAGTTAGTGTTGGCTATCGGGTTTATCCAGATTCCTTTGATGTTGCAAGATTATTATACCATGCTCGTATATCCGGCAGTAGTTATAGTGGCAGATATCCTCCTTCTTTTCGGCTTGCGTTCCCGCGCGAATTCTTACAAAGCCAGCATAGATGAGTATGTGAACGCCAATGAGGAGCACGTGCGTGAGGCAGCTGCAGCCCGTGAGCAACAACGCGAGCAGTGGAGACGCGAGGCTCCGGTACTTAATCCGCAGGCTGAGGCAATTATCAAAGAGGCCTTAGGCGATGATTATGAGGTTTGGTACCAGCATGATATTCTCACCGGCAGAAATATTCTGGCGAATCGTGAGTTGGGCTTGTTGTACGCTCAGGGAATCGTTATTCCGTTCTCGGAGATCATGGAGGTGCGTATGGGCCGCAAGGACTTGAAGCTCGTGACATCCAATAGTACGTATCCGTTTATCACCCTGGATTTCGGTGCCCTGCCGATCAACCCGGAGACCGGAAACAAGTACATGGACGAGATCGCTACGGAAATCCAGAAACTTATTCCGTAATGTACGATTAGTAGGATTCTTCCGCGTTGGGGAAGGAGCTGTCTTTGACTGCGTTGACGTATTCGCTTACGGCGGATTTGACGTCCTGAGCGAGGTTTGCAAAATGGCGGAGGAACTTGGGTTTGAAGCCCTGGTTGAGACCTAACATGTCGTGGAGGACGAGGACTTGTCCGTCACAACCGTTGCCGGCGCCGATACCGATAACCGGGCAGGAGACGGCTTTCGTTACTTTCTCTGCGAGAGCCGCAGGGATCTTCTCCAGGACGATGGAGAAACAGCCGGCTTCGTCCAGGAGTTTGGCGTCTCGGAGCAGTTTGGCAGCCTCTGCCTCTTCTTTGGCGCGCAGGCCGTAGCCGCCGAACTGGTTGACGCTCTGCGGCGTCAGACCGAGGTGTCCCATGACGGGCACGCCGGCTTGGATCATGTGGCGGATAGCCGGCAGGATCTCTTCGCCGCCCTCGAGCTTGACGGCGTCGCAACCGGATTCCTTGAGGATCTTGATGGCATTGCGCACGGCTTCCTCTTCGCTCACCTGATAACTGCCGAAAGGCATGTCGCAAACGACGAGCGAGTGCTGCGCCGCACGGACGACACCTTTGGTGAGGAAGATCATCTCATCCACGGTGATGGGCAGCGTGTATTGGTTGCCGCAAACAACATTGCTGGCGCTGTCGCCCACTAAAATCATATCAATCCCTGCCTCATCGACGAGAGAGGCAAGGGTAAAATCATAACTTGTTAGCATGGCGATCTTCTCGCCGTTAGCCTTCATCTGACGCAGTTTGGAAGTCGTCATTCGGCTATTTTGTACATGTACAGACATTATTTATTTGTTTTTTAGAATGATCCATATAATTATCGGCGCTCCGAACAAGGCACTGATGGTCGATATCGGAAGCGGATAGACAAAGAGCGAACACAACACATCGCAAATCAGCAGCAGCCCGGCGCCGATGAGGGCACAAGCAGGGATGGTGATGCGGTGGTTGGAGGTCTGAAAAATCCCCCGGGCGATATGCGGAACCGCTACGCCGATGAAGGCGATAGGACCGCAGAAAGCCGTTACGCCGCCGGCTAAGAGACCGGTCGCGAGGACGATATAGAGCCTCGTGCGTTGCACGTTAATGCCGAGTCCGCGGGCGTAGTCTTCGCCTAAGAGCAGACCGTTCAGCGGCTTCATCGCCAGGATGACAAAGAGCGTGCCGAGGAGCAGGATAGGGAGTAAAAGCCGCATGTCTGCCCAACTGACGCTACTGAGCGAACCGAGCGTCCAGACGATGAAGAGCTTCAGCGCATCGGGGTTGGCGAAGTTCTGCAGCAGGCTCACTAACGCGCCGGCGATGGAGCCGAACATCATTCCCACAATCAGCAGGCTGACGTTGCCCGTTACACGCCGACTGACCGCCAAGACCAGCAGTAAGACACCCGTCGCACCGATGCACGCGGCTATCGGCAGCATCATCACCATCGTCGCGGAGCACATCGTCAGGAACGCCACACCCAGACTCGCGCCGGACGAGACGCCTAAAGTATAAGGTCCGGCAAGAGGGTTGCGGAAGAGGGTCTGCATGATCAGTCCCGAGACAGACAGCGCCGCGCCGGCAAGAACCGCCGTGATCGCTTTCGGGATACGGATGGCGTGCAGGATATTGTGCTCCATGACACTCAATGTGTCAAACGGCCACAGCCAGATGCTGCCGCTACATATATCCAGGCAAAAAAAGAGTGCCAGAAGCACGCCCAACCCTATGAATATTGCTGCATTTCGCTTCATCGTTTGCAAAAACGATGCAAAGGTACAACAAAAATTGCACATACGCAAATTTTTCTGTGAATTTTGGCTATTATTGGTGGGCTTATAATTTATTCATGCCCAGGAAATGACGCAAATGGATGTGTTTGATGCCTTCTACATCAGAAATAGAATTGAGCGGATTCATTGAAATGACCATCTTCGGATGGTTATTTTTGATAGCTTGCAGATTTCCAAACTCTCTCTTCTCGGTCTCTTCGTCGGCTATCAAATAGGCTACTTGTATATATATGGTCTCTTCTCCTTTCTCTGCCACAAAATCAATCTCCGCATTCCGTAACTGCCCGACATGCACGTTATAACCAAGTCTGAGAAGATGCAGATACACGGCATTCTCAATCCGCTTCTCTATATCATTCGTTTGGCGCGTACGGACAAGTTTGTTGCGTATTCCAAGATCCTCGAAATAGTACTTGTCGTTGCTCTCTAACAGTTGTTTGCCATGAATGTCGTACCGCTGAACCCGATAGGTGAGATATGCATTGCAAAGGTATTTGAGATAATTCTGAATAATGACCGAAGAAAGATTCTCTCCCTGCGAACGGAGGAATTTCATGATCGAGTTAGGAGAAACCAACTTGCCGATAGTATCGCTCACAAAACGGCTGAGATTGATAAACGAGGTGACATTCCGTATCTGTTCGCGTTGCACAATATCTTTCAGCACTACGGTATCATAAACGCTTTGGATATAGTTCTTTATCTGCTCCGTATGTTCCAGACCGATAAGCCGCAAGTACGGCAGACCGCCCCACAGGAGGTATTTCTCCAATGCCTCATCGCTGTCCTGCAACTGATGGAAATAGAGGAACTCGGTATAACTGAGCGCGTGAATAGGAATCTCAATATACCGTGCAGCCAGCAGTGTGGACAACTCGCTACTGAGCATCTTTGCATTACTGCCGGTTATTACCACATCCGTTTCGGGATGCTTAATCCAACTTCGTAGAGAACGTTCAAAGCCCAAAATATCTTGTATCTCGTCTATGAGGATATAGTTGTGTTTGCCTTGCGCGATATGAGCGGATAGGTACGCGTTTAACTCCTCATGCGTGGTGATTGCATCAAACGCAGCATCTTCCTTGTCAATATAGATGATATTCACATTGGGATCTGTCTGCTTCTCTTGCGCCAATAAACGCAGACACATACTCTTTCCCACCCGGCGTTGCCCCGTGAGAACGATGATGATTTGTTTGCCGAGCCATTGAGCGATTGCTTGCGTGTAGTACTCCCTGTGTAATAGTTCTTCCATAGTACCAATTTTAAAAATCGCTGCAAAGATACAACTTTTTGTTGATATGTGCAAATTATTTTGCAAAAATCTAAAGTATATTTAATATTTTATGTGTTTTTGTCGAAAATATTAAGTATATTTGCTATAAATACACACCACACGAGCGGCTCAAGGTAACGAGTCGCCCGTGTGAATAAATCTCAAATGTGAAACTTTGTTTCATTTAACTTCTTGGCCAGTGAGGGTATATACCATCAGCGCAAGGTCTGCTGATTTGTGGTTACTTAAACCGACCATTAACCGAAGTCTAATCGATGTTGAAGCTTGTATTTTTTTTGCTTGGTTTTTTGAGAAAAAGATACAAGCTATAGAAAAAAGATACAAGCTATATAAAAAAGATACAAGTGGTAAAAAGGAAGGACAAAGAAAAAACCGCTTGGCGAATATGAGGTAACGCCAAGCGGAATAGAAACGGGATACAATCCCTATCAGGGGCAAAGTCTATTTCACCTCCTGTCCCTGCAAGGTATAAACCTTCTCCCCGCGGAGGATGAAGATTTGGCCGTTATGGAGAATAAGCCTACCTCTGTCTCCTCCCTGAAGGGAAGAGGATGTTTCTTCGATGCCCGTCGCTATACCTTCGCTTGTCGTGGTGAACTCTCCGGAATAGGTGGCGATGGTTTGATCATTGGCATCCTTGGCCGTCAAGTTATAGCCGTATTGAGTATTACTGTCGAGACCGGTTACCGTGAACTGTAAGCCGTTTGCGGTCATGATAGCTTGTGGAGCATGTGCCTGTCCGTCGCGAGAAGACGCAAAAGCAATGCCTGTTAATTGGCCATTGGCATTGAAGGTCAAGGTACAGAATAGTACGCCATCTTTGGTAATCTGGATGGTATATGAA
Organism: uncultured Bacteroidales bacterium; assembly: GCA_900317885.1. Lineage (GTDB taxonomy): Bacteria > Bacteroidota > Bacteroidia > Bacteroidales > Paludibacteraceae > Colicola. The sequence continues at coordinate 85,977 of ONIM01000011.1, forward strand.
GCGGCATTGTTGCTTGTCGGCCAGGTGAGTGTTGCTGCATTGTCCTGCGGTTCCACTTGTACATCGTTGGTGGCAACGGTTGCTTCTTCGGCTCCGATGGCATAGGTATAGTAGAAATCTCTCCAAACGGCAGCTGCCTTGTACATGTCGATCGAGTTC
>ONIM01000019.1 GCA_900317885.1 uncultured Bacteroidales bacterium
AGGGGAGCTTCGCGCGAAAGAAATACGGTGGTTGCCGTATTTGCGCAGAAGCAAGGTTTTCTTCCCTGTTTTCTAAAAGGCGATGGATGGTGTTTACACCAGATAATAGATAAACATACCGGAATTTGTCTGGGAGTTTACTCACAAGCAAATACCGGGATGATTAGATATAGGTCGTCAAGACCCAATCGCCGCGTTTTCGATTAATAAAAAAATCAATCTAAATTATTATGACTAAGAAAGAAATCCTGAAACTGGTGATCTCCGTCCTCATCGCCGCCCTCACGGCATTGGCGGCGGGCTTGGGACTGAGTTCCTGCAACGTCACCCGAACCGTTACGACCCGCTCGGAGGCATGGCAACGCGGTGACACCTCTGTCGTCATCCAAACGAAGACCGTCGAGAGTTACGACGGCTCACGGAAGTATTAATTATTATTTGTAACCAAAAACGCGCGCTTTTGGCGCTTTTAGAAAACGATTCGTTATCGGGTGTAAAAATGTTTTTGGCCGTTTTCTTGAAGGAATCCGGATGGAGCGAGAATCGCTATAGCCGAGCGGGAGAGGACTTTTAGCTGTCTGGGAGCTTGCTCACAAGCAGATAGAAGAACTATCACGCAGGGTTGCGAGTTAGCAACCGGGATTCCGCGTTTTCTAAGAGGGCAAAGCCCGAGTTTTCGGTTAAATAAAAGATCAAACCTATTGTTCAATCAACCAAAACCTTAACAAATTATGGCAAATGTAACGTACAGTGCCGGAATCGACCACGTATCCGGCGCATTGGCAAAACCCGGTAAGAGCGGTCAGCACAGCTGCGAGAAGATGCTCCTCGCTACCCACCGCGTAGCGGCAACGACCAACAACAAGTGTAACCGTCTGTACCTGCGTACCCCGCAGAAGCGTACCACGCCGCTCAGCCCGAGAGAGTTGCAGATCCGAGCACGTTTCACCTCGGTAGCCGCGATGATCAAGGCACGTAAGGAGGATCTCTCGAAGATCACCGACGACCAGATCGCCTTCGCCGCGCAGAAAGACCAGCCGGGCGGCAAAAAGACCATGCTCTCATGGTACTGGAAAATTTGTGGTGCTGAATATGATCAGCAACACGGCTAATCGCCTTCTCCGTAAAGCGGACATCAGAGCGTTCCCCCTCACACATGGGGGAGCGCTTTTTGTCTTTCTACTTTCGACTTTCTACTTTCGACTTTCTACTTTTGACTAAAAATCTCCGATTTTCCTTGCATATATCAAAAAAAAGTAGTACCTTTGCACCCAAATTGTGAAGCGCAAATTGCGCAGCGCAAATTGCGTGAAACGTAAATTGCTTATTATGAACGACTTAACAAACCCTTTTATCGTTTTTGGCTATGCCGGTCCGAAGTATTTCTGTGACCGAGAGAACGAAACCAATGAGTTGATATCTGCTTTGCGTAATGGCAGAAACATTACTTTGCGTAGCCCTCGTCGCGTAGGTAAGACCGGATTGATCCAACATGTGTTTGCAACCCTGGCACAGGCAAATCCGGAGATAAAGTGCTTTTATGTGGATTTATTTTCCACCCATTCATTGGACGAGATGGTAGTTGAATTAGGCAAGGCCGTAATCGGTCAGTTAGACACGCCTCTTCAAAAGATGGAAGGGTATGTGGCGCAGTTCTTTCAGAGCTGTAGGTTGTATCTCTCTCCTGATCCGTTGACGGGAGCACCTAAATTAGGCTTAGACCTTATAACGGCAAACCCAGCGGTCACGTTGGAGGAGATTTTTACGTATATTCGCAAATCGGAGTACACCTGCTATATTGCGATTGATGAGTTTCAGCAGATTGTTGAATATCCGGAAAAGAACGTAGAGGCGCTTTTGCGTACGTATGTGCAACAATGTCCGAATGTGCGGTTTATTTTTTCAGGCAGCAAACAACATCTAATGTCTGACATCTTCAATTCACCCCAACGGCCCTTCTTCCGTAGTACAGATAAACTAACTTTGGATGTCATTCCCGAGCAAACCTACTACGCTTTCGCGGAACGATGGTTACAGACGGTATGTACACACATGCCTGAAGAAATATTCCATAGTATCTATTCGCGCATTAACGGCTATACATGGTATATGCAGTATATCCTCAACCGCCTGTTTGAGATGCATCCCAAGCAGGTAACAGAAGAGGATGTAACGGACTGCTTGAATTATATTGTGCTCCGCGAGGAGGATGACTACCGGAAAATGTATAGCCTTCTGACGAATAATCAAGCCCAAGTATTGCGCGCTATAGCCAAAGAAAAAATAGTAGAAGCTCCCACTGCTACAGCGTTCCTCAAGAAATATAATTTACCGGCAATGAGCAGTGTCAAGCGTGTGATTGATTACCTGAGAGAGAAGGAGTATATCTACCCGGCAAAGGATGGCTATATCATCTACGATCGGTTTATGGCCATCTGGCTTCAGAGACTATAATATAAAATCGCGACAATCCCATTTAACGGGTTGCCGCTTTTTTTATCCCATAACCCATAACCCGTAACCCATTTGTTGTACTTCGGACATCTGCCTTTTTGTTTTCCCTCTCTCCCTCCCCTCCCATAAACAAAAATTCCCCCGTAGCTACGTTCGCGTCCTGCCGGACATACGCAATTTAGCGCTTTTTTGCTTCCCGCGTCATACTTCCGCTGCGGATAATTAAAGAGCCTAAGTTTTACTTACGTGAGTATATGCCCCGTAGAGACCGTAGTTTCCGTGCAGGGGGCACGGACGGAAGGGCGCGTTGGGGACCGCAGTGCCCTACGGCTCTTTAATTATCGCGAAATTTCATTTCGCCAAGCAAAAAATCGCAGAAAAATTTGCGTATGTGCAATTTTTGTTGTACCTTTGCAGCCAAGTCTGCCAAAATGGCAGTTACTCTGCATCTGGCATAGGTTTTGACGGACAGAGATTGTAAAAATTTGCATTATGAAAGATAAAAAAGAAAATATCGAAGAATTAGAGAAAGAAAAGGAAGAAGTTACGCTTGAGGAGCAAGCGGAGGAACAACAGACCCAAGAACCGACCGCGGAAGAGCAGTTGGCGAAAGCGCAGGAGCGCATTGCCGAGCTCGAGGACAAGAACCTCCGCATGATGGCGGAGTTTGATAACTTCCGCCGCCGTACCAACAAGGAGAAACTCGAACTCATGGAGACCGCCGGCGAGCGCATCTTCAAGGAGATGCTGCCCCTCGTCGATGATTTCGAAAGGGCCGTTGCGGCTACTCAGGACGAAGGCGTGAAACTCATCTATCAGAAGTTCCTCTCTTTCCTCGACAAGAACGACGTACACCCGATCCAGACGGAGGATGCAGACTTCAATACCGACGAGCACGAGGCCGTCACGACCTTTGCAGCCGGGGAGGAGAAGAAAGGCAAAGTGATCGATTGTACCCAGAAGGGTTATAAACTCGGCGATAAAGTTATCCGCTTCGCCAAAGTCGTCGTCGGTGAATAATCTGAATGCTGAAAACTGAAAACTGAAAGCTGAAAACTATGGCAGAAAAACGTGATTATTATGAAGTGCTCGAGGTGCCGAAGACGGCAACCGCAGAGGAGATAAAGAAGGCATACCGCAAGAAGGCCATCCAATACCACCCGGACAAGAACCCCGGCGATAAGGAAGCCGAGGAGAAATTCAAGGAGGCAGCGGAGGCATACGAGGTGCTGTCCGACCCGCAGAAGAGACAGCGTTACGACCAGTACGGCTTTGCCGGCATGGGTGGCGCAGGCGGATTCAGCGGAGGCGGCATGTCCATGGAAGATATCTTCAGTCATTTCGGTGATATCTTCGAGGGCGCAGGTTTCGACCTCGGCGATTTCTTCGGAGGCGGCGGAGGACGCAGCCGAGGACCGCGTGTACGCAGAGGTAGCGACATGCGTGTCAAGGTCCATCTGACCCTCGAGGAGATAGCTACCGGATGCGAGAAGAAGATCAAGGTTCGCAAACTCGTACAATGTAAAGACTGCAACGGCTCCGGTTCTGCCGACGGCCGTACGGAGACCTGTCCGACCTGTAAGGGTTCCGGACGCGTCATCCGCCAGCAGCGAGGAATCTTCGGCATGATGCAGGTGCAATCGGAATGTGACACCTGCGGCGGCGAGGGCACGATCATCAAGAACAAGTGTCCTAAATGCGGCGGTCAGGGTGTCATCCGCGACGAGGAGATCATCCCGATATCCATTCCTGCCGGCGTAGCCGGAGGTATGCAGCTGACCATCCCCGGCAAGGGTAACGCAGCCCCGCGCGGAGGCGTACCGGGAGACCTGCTCGTGCTCATCGAGGAAGAGGAGCACAAGGATTTCGTTCGTCAGGAGAGTGACTTGATCTACAACCTCCTGCTCGATATGCCTACAGCCGTCCTCGGCGGACAGGTACAGATACCGACCCTCACGGGCGACGTGAAGATCACCATCACCCCCGGTACCCAACCCGGTAAGGTGTTGCGCATGCGAGGCAAAGGTCTGCCGCGTATCGACCAGTACGGACGCAACTACGGCACGGGAGACCTGCTCATCAACGTAGGCGTCTATATCCCTGAGAAGCTCAACAAAGACGAGCGCAAACTCATTGAGCAGCTGCAGAATAGCCCGAACATCGTACCCGGCGCGGCGGATAAGAAGAACTTCTTCAAAAACCTCTTTGGGATATAGACCGCTTCGCTCAAAGTAGAAAGACCGCTCGCTATGCTCGCTCAAAGTCGAAAGTCGAAAGTAGAAAGAAGAAAGTCGAAAGTAGAAAGAATAAGGCTAATAGTATGTAGTCTCTCTTTCTTATTCCTTTCTTCTTCTTCTTCTTTCTGCAGGGCAGCGGATTGCTCTCCGGCGCAGTTCGGACCCAATGCTTTCCCTGTACCTGAGATGAACGACGGACTGACCTATGACCATCTGCGCCTGGAATTGGCTGCGGATGGTTATTTCAGCTATAAAGGCGACCGCACTGCGGACCTTTTTGCACGCGTGCATGTACCCCTCTTCACGCGATGGGCTAACCTCTCCGTATGGATGCCGGTCTATGAATGGTACCGGCAGAGCGACGGTACCGGCAGCGGTGCCGGAGATGTCTATATCTCCACTGAGGTGCAGGTGCTCCATCACGAGTGGTTCCATTCCCCGAAAGCCAAATATATCCCGCAGATGACCGTCCGGCTCGGCATGAAGACCGCCTCCGGCGGACAATACGAGCGCTTGCGGCATTACGACTGCCCGGGCTATTTCTTCGACGCCGCGATAGGGCAGTCTATTCCTCTCAAAGCCCTCACGCTGCGCTTTGCCGGCTCCGTGGGATTCCTCTGCTGGCAGACCAATACGGCGCAGCAGAACGATGCCGTGATGTACGGCCTGCAGGCGCAACTGAGACATGAGTTCTTCTCCGTTCAGGCTACGTGGGGAGGCTACGCGGGATGGCAAAAGAACGGCGACAAACCCATGGTACTGACCTGCCGCGCTGCCGGACATATAAAGGGCTTCGAACCCTTTGTACAATACCAATACGGCATCAAGGATTATCCCTTCCATCAGATCCGTATCGGACTCGTCTATAATCTCGATATCTTACACCGCAAAAAACAAACCTGATGCTATCACTCCTCCTTATCCTCTCTGTCGGGTTCTGGACCCGCTTCGCCAAAGAGCCGGTGGCTTATACGCCGGACTCCGCCTATACAGCGCGTTATGAAGAGCGTGCCCGTAAACCCGTACAGCTCCTCTATGATGTGGATTTTACAACCTATTTTGATAACCGGGAGTATTATCCTCCCTATCAGATACCTCAGACGATCCTTAACTTCCGCCTCTCTCCTGAGATAGGCGTACGTATCCTTGACCGGGCAGGCGGCAAGCATGAGTTGGTAGCCGGCGTCAACTATACCCAGCGCCTCGGAGGCAACTGGCGGGATGTGCAGTTCAACCCCATCGCCTACTACCGTTTCCGCTACCGCGGCTTCTCCGTAGCCATGGGTGCTATCCCTTATACCCAGCGCATCCGGCCTATGCCGGAATGGCTGCTATATGACTCGATAGCTTATTATCACCCGAATATGCAAGGAGCTCATCTCTCCTACCAAGACCAACGGGGATTTATCGAACTTATGTGCGACTGGAGAGGCGCTCAGACGCCTGAGCGCAGAGAGATGTTCCGCCTCGTGGCGAACGGTCAGTATCAGTATCAGTGGTTTCAGACCGGCGGTCTGGCGCATCTGAACCATAAGGCTTCATTCGCCGCACCGAACCATGAGTTCGTCATGGACGATATCCACCTGCACGCTTTCGCCGGAGCGGATCTGACGAAGTACACGCCCTTTGACTCCCTCTCCATCCGCGCCGGGTATATCTTCGGATGGCAACGTGACAGGGAGGTCAACGAGAGTTTCTTTAACCACGGCCTGATTGTGGAACTATACGCCAACTGGTGGTTCCTCGGTCTCAAGAATACCTTCTACTACGGCGATAACCTCCAGCCGCTTAGAGACCGCAATGCGTTCCTATGCCTCGGCGACCCGTTCTATCAGTCACGCATCTATAACCGCACGGATATCTTTGCGTACCTCTACCGCAGTTCGTTTGTGAATCTTTATTTCTCGTGGAATATGCATTATGACGGAAACCGTCTGCAGCACCAGCAACAGATGATCGTGCGCTTTGAACTCGAGCCGCTCATGAGTGAGTTGGCAGGTCAGAAGAGGCCCTATCTCCGCGGTCTATTCGATAAATAAGCACCATCCCGACTGCCCATAACGCTATCCCGTCGAACTTACCGAACATGCAGTCGGTCAGCATATTGAACATGAATAGCGTTACGAAGAGCATCGCCATTCTTCGTCCTTCGCCTTGGGCGCATAGCGGTATGGACAACCATGCCAGCAGAAACATCAAGAGACCTGCTATACCAATCTCCATCGTTTCCTCCAGGTATTGGTTATGCGCGTGGTAATGTTTGGTATAATAATAATCAAATCCCTTCTCTTTGTAGATCTGCATCAGATAGTGGGTGCTCTGTCCCGCCCCTAAACCATAGCAGAGATAGTCTTCGGGATGCTGGAGCGCGCAGCCCCAGATATTAAACCGTACGTCGTGATCCAGACTGACTTCGCGCATCCGGGTGATACCATGGATGTCAAATCCGCTCATGCGGGGATGGAGTTTCAATACCGCGCCGCTTAAGACTGTCCCTATCAGAATGATTCCTAACCCATAACGCCAGCGTAGTGCCGCAGGAAGGGAACAGATGATCCAGATCGTCAGCATCGCTGCGAGCGTGAGGATGGATTGTCTCGATCCGGTGAGCGGGATAGCACTCAGCATAACCGGCAGACTCAAAGCTATCAGCCATTTCTTCTCCCGCCAGATCTGTAGCGCAATGACCGCGCCAAACATCTCTACCGAGCATAGGAAAAGGCGATGCTTGATAACCGATATATTATCGTAGAAGAAGCCGTACCAGGTATTGAAACTATAGTTCCAATCCCCCTCCCAATGGAGATAGTCGATGATCTCCCGGTGGTAGTAAAGCGGCGTCAGGATCGCCAGGTAGAAAGGTATAGCGATGATGCAACTGATGACAAACACCTTCCCGATCTGTTTCCAGTCATACCGGTCATTCACCCCCCATATACCTACCGGGATCAGGAAGGCGAAGGTCATGTATCGCTCCATCTGCCATGCCCATGCCGCATGATCCTCAGCCCAGAGGCCCGAGACCGCTTTCCATCCGTACCAAAGGCCGAAAAGCAAGAAAGGAAGGGCGGATTTTAAAGTCGAAAGTCGCAGCCATCGTCCCTCCAACGCCCAGGTGATCAACCAGATCACGCAAGCATACCGCAGCCATAACTGCGGGAAAGGAAGCAATGCCACTACGCTCAGAAAGGCAATATAGTTAACTTGCTCAATGATATCTCTGTACTTGCTCATAACCTTCTTTCAGATACTGTAAACCGGCCTCTCCGATTCGCTCCAAGCGTTTGAACGGATATCCGTGTACGTTCTTGCGCCATCGGATACGATTCAGATCAATCACCTCTATGTGGCTGCCGTCGTCGTTGAATAATATATTCCCCTGCGAGTAGTCGGGATGCCAGATGCCCCGTTGGTGCAACTGCGCCGTGAACCGTCCGATAGCCCGTAAGATCTGTTTCCTCTTCGGAAAAGACGGATTCTCAATCAGTTCGATAAACGTGTGCCGGCATTCCGATTGCCGGCACGCGTACCAACTCTCCCGCAAGACACCGCATACCCGTACCTCCCGATAGGCGACAGGCGCAGGAGTCAGGCCTTCCATCCGTAATGCGTATTCGTAACTTCTCCGGGCTTTACTCTTGCCAAACATCCCGTACCATATACCGCGCCATAAACTCGGCGTAGCGAACTGCTTGACGACTACGCCTTCCGTCAGCCGCAAGATATTCCGCCGTGCATCAATCACTTCTCCCTCTTCCCACCGGTTAAAATCGCCTACCTGTTTCACGGAGCGGAAGAAATTGAGGAACTTGCTCCACGAGCGGTGGTAATGGAGCGGTCCTCCCAGGTATTTCTCCATGTATGCCGGATGGCGGCGGTTGATCTCCTTGATCAGTTTATGTTTCAGCTCGCGGTCCTGAATCCGTTTGGAGCCCTCGCGGACGCGATAGTATAACCGTATCTCCGGCAGCCGTACGAATTCGCCGCCCAACTCAAAGAGCGACAGCCATATATCCCAATCCTCCCTTGCAGCGCAGTGCTCGTTGTATCCCAGCGTCCGGTCAAAATCCTCCCGGCGGTACATGGCGCAGGTATCGATCATGTTTTTGCGAGCCAAGAGCTCCTTGCTGAACGGAGGAGTGATCCATTCGCCCGTGCGTGCTCCGAAGAACTCCGCCCGGCAACTCACCACCCGTACCTCCGGCCGGCTTTCCAGGACCGCCTCCGCCTCCTCGATATACAAGGGGTGAATCTTATTATCCGCGTCCACCGGCAGGATATACGCACCATGGCTGGACCGGATAGCCCGGTTGCGCGCAGCCGAAGCACCGGCGTTAGGCTGATGCATCACGGTGACCTCCGGATGGTTCTTCGCAAAAGCCTGCGCTACCGCAAGACTCTCATCACGGGAGCCGTCATCCATCACGATCACCTCTATCGGCCGATAGGTGGAGGCTATAATACTCTCCAGCGCCTCGCAGATATACTGCGAAGCGTTATATAAAGGCACTATGACAGAGACGAGCGGTTTCATATCTTATCGAGGTGTCGGGTCAGTTTACGCCAATAATAAAGCAAAGGGTTCGTATATTTCAGCTGTTTCCAGGGTCGGCTGGAGTGGGGCTTATGTACTACCGGGTTGCTGATCTGCAGGAGGTTCTCAAATCCTAACTTCACCGACAGATGGCTGATGGTGACGTCGTACCAACTTTTCGTGGGGTCTAAGAGCTCGAACGAGTAGGAATGGAGGAAAGCATTCGTCAGCAAGGTGCAGCAGAAGGAGAAACGTTTCCTGCATCCTCCGTCCTTATGGATGCGTCGTGCGTACTCGTAGGGGAAGTTGATTTCCCCTTGTTCGTTGACCGTCACGGCTGCTACCATACCGACCGGTCTTTCGCCTTTCGTCTGTCTTCCCGCGATGAGTTTGTCGATAGTATCGGGGCGCACCACGACGTCGCTCTCGATGATCACCAGGTCCGCTCCTTGCTCCAGACACTCCTGCTGCGCACGGATCAGCACCCAGCGGTAGTTAGGCGATGGATGGTCTGTCTCCCGACCGATATGAACGACGCGGATACCTAACTCTTCGCTCAGCGCATCTAACCGCGTAGCGTTCTCGTCCGTCGAGTTGTCGTCATAGACGGTCAGGGTGTAGCCGGAAGCCACGATCGCGCGGATCGCTTCCTCTGCCGTCTGGAGCGAGTCCTTGACCGGCATGATGATATGTACCATTGGGTTATTTACCATGATGTGATGATTCCTCTTTTTGCGATAGTTAGTTGTGCGCCGAACGTATTGCCCCACTGGGTGCCGAAATCGCCGGCTAAGCGAAGCCCGAACTCTAATCCCCATGCCTGAGGTACCTGCTTGCTGACCTCTAGAAGTACTGCGGTATTCGTGCTCAGTACTTGGCGGCTGGAGTTGTCGTTGCCGTAATTGCGGGCATAGGAGGTCTTGAGCCGGTACCGGAATCCGTATATATCTCCGCGCACTCCGAAATGGTGCACGCGTACGCGACTGTTGAGGGTATAGATAGTGCCGTCTTCGTTATATAGCGGCGAGGTGATAAAGGGCGTTCCCATAGATCGGTAGAAATAGTTCCATCCGTTTAGGAAGACGCTGTTTCGATAATACGAGTCGTTGCCGGCGTAGCATAACCCGTCCCGGTCATGCCACGGGCCGGACTGATCCGTGGTGTTCAGAAACTCGTAGGTCACGCCTTGGATAAAGGGCCAGCGGCTCTGTTTCAGGCTGATACCCCATAAGCCGTCGGCGATATTCTGACCTTTGCCGATGAGAGAGAAGTTATCCTCAAAGAAATTCTGCCAGTAGGCGCTCACTTCCCATCCTTTCCCTTTTCCGGTCAGCATGAGTTGCTGGCTGCCTACATGGTTGCCCTGGGCGTTGGCCTGATCATTCCGCATGTTACCTCCGGCTCTCGCCATCATCACGTTCAGGAACGAACGCCAATCGCTACCGATGTCCCCCCATACCGGACTGATGCCGCCCCATTGCGCCGCGTGGTGAAACTCATAACTGATATTCACCGGAAGCCTTCCGCCTATTCGCACGCCTGCGAACTTATGGTGAATATAGCTATGACGCATGTACACATCATCCGCCATCCATGCGTGCGTCAGTCCACCCTTGATCTCCAGATAGCCGAACAGCCCCGGGAAAGGACAGTACCGGTCGATACCTACTGTTATATGGGGAAGAGGCTGGCTGTTACCCGAGAAGATCAGCGAACCCATGGTTAGGGCCGTGTCCTGCGTCTCGTAGATCATGGGTTTGATACCCGCCGTGATATCAAAGATATACAGCCGTACATGCGCGTACAATAGATTGAAATAGCCCGTGCCGTACCCTTGCTGCGGCTTGAAAGCGGCGTTCGGGATAGGGGATTGGACTCTACCGGTAGCTTGTACCGCGAAATCGTAGTCCCACCATCTCTCGGGATGTACGGCTTCTTTATAGATACCTGCTGTGAGGTTGCCGCTGAAGGGCGACGAACTGACATCGCCGTTGGTACCGTTCTGCAACCAGAACGGAGCATATCTTCCGCTGGAGGCTACCGCGCTCACGCCCGCCGTCCATCGCAAGGTGTCTGCACCCGAGGACACACTGTCCCGGATGCCCGTCGGCCACCATCGCCAACTCAACTCACGCCCCTGAACCGATGCGCAGAAGAGCAATACTATGAGTATCCACTTATTCCTCAAAGCGATATAGTATATTGGATATCTTCCACTCTTCCCCCGCTTCGCCAAGACCTATATAGACCTGCTTGCCGATGGCGAAGGAGACATGATTAATGATCCCCTCGGGCAGAATCCCGATATACGCCCATCGGTCGTTCTCCGGGTCGTAGCGGCGGATGTCGCGCAGCACTTCGCCGGTCGTGTTGACCCCTCCGTAATGCATACCTCCCGAGAGATAGATATACCGGTCGGTAGCTGCGGAGGATGCTAAGGTACGCGTCTTGCCGGGCACGGACGAGCGTTCCTCCCATCGCTTGCCATCGACTAACTCCGCCCACCAATCCAGGCTGAAACGATAATAACCGGTTCCCATAAAATGCCTTCCTTGGCAGGTGGTACCTGTGCCGCCGAACGAGCGGGTAGGGAACTCATAGGGTCCGGCTCCTACATCGATGCTGTCCCATCGGTCGGTAGCTATATCGTAGCGGAACATGTCGCGGCGGTAGTTCCAGTTAAACCCGTACCCGACGTACAACTCCCCTTCGCCTACAAACGCCGTAGCGCAGTCCGTATAATAATTCGGATAATCGGCTAACCGCTTCCATTGATTGCTCTCGGGACGAAACTCCCACCAGTCTCTGAGGTAGGAAGTGTCCCGTCCGTGCTTGCCGATAAATCCCAGCCCTAAATAGACCTTTCCGTCCGCTACGCAAGCCGCAGGATTAACACGTGCCTTCATAGGCGTAGCGCCTAAATACGCCCACTGATCCGTCACCGGCGTATAGCGCCATAGATCATTCTGCGCTACGCCTGCGCTGTCTCTGCCGGCGAAGATATACGCTTCGCCGTTGATGACGAAACACGCTGCAGAGGCGCGGGCGACAGGCATAGGCGCACAGGGCTGCAACGCTACCTCCATCTCCGGCTTCTCGGCACTGCAGGCCGCCAGAAGGAGGCATAGTACTATGTACAGTTTATTCCTCACTCTTGACCGTCAGTTCATTATTGACCATGCGGTGGATATACTGCTGGATATAGGCTTTCAGGTAATCCTCCATGGGCGCTATCCGTTCGGGGGCAATCGTCTTGGAGAGGTTATGCTTGAGGTATCTGTCCTCGCGAAAATCATAAACGCCCGTTACGTTCTCGCCGTCGAACTGCAGCAGCAGACTATCCGAGAAGATCTGATAGACCGGCGCATTATAGCACACGGCATAGGGGTGCACTTTCTCTTTGGTCAGCGCGTTCTCGCCGAAAGCGAAATACGGTTCGTCGTACCCTAACCATCCCATGACAGACGGCATGACATCGGTCTGACTTACTACCTGCGCACGCTTTTGAGGTGTCAACTGCGGGTGGTAGAAGGCGATGGGGATCTCATACAACCCGCGGGAATTGGTGTATTCAGGCAGGATCAGCTCATTCGTATGATCCGCCATGATGACGAAGAGCGTGTGCTCAAACCACGGCTGCTTGCTGACGTTCTCAAAGAACCGCCGCAACGCATGATCAGCGTAGCCTAAAGGTTCGTGGATAGGCAGGTTGCCTTTCGGGAAAGTGTCTTTGTATTGTGCCGGCACCTTGAACGGATGATGGCTCGAAGCGGTGAAGACCGCCGTCATGAACGGCTCTTTCATCGTGCTCATCGTATTGGCATAATACTGCAGGAAGGGTTCGTCCCAGATAGCCCAGGTACCGTCATACTGCGAGTCGTCGTTGAACTCCGTCATGCCGTAGTAGGCGTCGAAACCTGCTGCGCGGGCGTATGCCTGAAAGCCCATACTGCCGTTCGGCGCGCCGTGGAAGAACGCCGTGGTATAGCCCTTCTTGCCTAATCGCTCCGCGATAGATGACACCTCGTTGGTCGAGTAAGGACTCAAGGTATAGGGCTCTATCAGCATCGGGATAGACGACAGTACAGAAGGCATCGCGTCCACACTCTTACGCCCCGAAGCATAGGAGAAATCGAACGTCACGCTCTGCGCCAACAAGGAGTCCAAGAACGGCGTATAACCCGTATAACCGGGGATGTCGTGGTTGTAGAACCCTACATACTCCTTGCTGCACGACTCCCAGATGATCACTACGACGTTATCCGTCCGCATCTGATGACTCTCGGCCGGGTGAATAGGACTCATATGCTCCTCTAACTCTTCCGGCTTGAAGTACGTCTTCTCCACGTATGTGGTGTTCTCAATGGTCTTCATCAGCGAGAAAGGCGTATTGAGCACCAGAGCACTCTCGCGAGGCGCGTTGGTATATTGCAGCGCATTGCTCAGCGTGATCGGACGTGTATATCTGCCGAATCCGCCACGGATACCGATTACGGAAAAATAGATGGAGAGCACGAAGATGATCACCTCCGCCGGATAGTAGATATACGGTTTTACGCGCGGCAGAGAGAATGTCCTGCGGGTGAAATAGAAGAAGGCACATAGTACCGCAATGAGCATCACTACGGCGTACCAGTATTCTACGATACCATTGGCAATGACGATACCCATATTATCGTCGTTGGACACCTCCGTGAAGAACGCGCAGGTCGCACGGCGGTCCACAAAACGGATATATACGCTATCCGCTGCGTCCGCGATGATGCCTGCTGCATTAGGAATCCAGTATAGCCAGAGTAATACTTTCTGATAGATCTTGTTCTCGCGCCATGCGGCAGGAAAAGGCAGAAGTGAACCGATGATGTACAGCGAACTGAGATACAATATCGCCGTCAGATCGAACCGCATGCCGCCTAACAGGATCTCAATCAGATGCGGGGTGTCAATATTCGGGAAAATAACACGATCCATGTAATAGCAGAAGAGACGCAGGATCGTATAGAGTACCATCACCAGCAGGATATTGCATGCCACAACCGTCCACGGGTGTTTCCAAAAGGCTTGTAAATGATTATTCTTCATCTTGATTATTCTTCAACTCTTGTTTTTCGTTTCAACTCAAAGTCGCGACCCAGATAGTTCTGTCGTACAACAGGGTTAGCGGCTAACTCCTCCGGCGTGCCGTGGAAGAGGATCTTGCCTTCAAACAGCAGGTACGCGCGGTCGGTGATCATCAGCGTCTCATCCACGTTGTGGTCGGTGATGAGGATGCCGATATTCTTGTCTTTCAGTTTCCAGACGACATCCTGAATCTCCTGCACGGCGATAGGATCGACACCCGCAAAAGGCTCGTCCAGCATCACAAATTTCGGCTCGATAGCCAGGCACCGCGCGATCTCCGTCCGCCGCCTCTCACCACCGCTCAAGCGGTCGCCGAGATTAGTACGTACGTGCGCCAGATTAAACTCCTTGATCAGGCTCTCCAGTTTCTCTTCCTGATACTCCTTGCTGAAATCCGTCAGCTCCAGTACCGAGCGGATGTTATCCTCCACGGTCATCTTGCGGAATACACTCGCCTCCTGCGGCAGATAGCCGATACCCATCTTCGCCCGTTTGTACATCGGGTACGAAGTGATGTCCCGGTCGTTGAGGAAGATCTTACCGTTATTCGCGGCGACCAGACCGGTCGTCATATAGAATGTCGTGGTCTTACCCGCTCCGTTAGGTCCCAACAGACCTACGATCTCTCCCTGCTCCAGCTGGATGGAGACATCGTCAACCACGGTACGTTTGCCGTATTTCTTTATAAGATGTTCTGTACGTAATATATCCATCTTGTCGTTATTGCATTATTACGAAAGTTCTACCGAAACCGGACAGTGATCGCTATGCACGGCGTCGGTTAGGATCTTGCCGTCTTTCAGTCTTTCGCGCAGGCTCTCGCTGACCCATAGATAGTCGATTCGCCATCCTACGTTGCGGGCTCTCGCTCCGGCTCTCCAGCTCCACCAGCTGTACCGCTCGGCACTCTGGTCGAACACGCGGAAAGAGTCCACTAACCCGCTCGCTTCCCACCGGTCCATCCATTCCCGCTCTTCTGGCAGAAATCCCGAGACACCGATCTGTCTCTCCGGATGGTTGATATCAATGGGCTTGTGGCAGATGTTATAGTCGCCGCAGATGACGATGTTCGGACGCTCTTTGCGCAACTCATTGACCCAGACGAGGAAGTCCTCGAGAAACTCCATCTTGAAATCCTGCCGTACGTCTCCCGTCGTGCCGCTGGGAATATAGGCATCTACGATCGTCAGATCGCCGAAATCCACCCGCAACACACGACCCTCGCGGTCGTATTTGGGATTCCCCATGCCTACAACCACTTTGTCTGGCTCTTGTTTGGTGAAGATGCATACGCCCGAGTAACCCTTCTTCTCCGCCGAGTGGATGTAACTGTGATAGCCTAACTCCTGAAACGCCATTACGTCAATCTGTTCCGGTTGCGCTTTGCTCTCCTGAATGCAGAACACATCGGGGTTCTCTGTGGCTAACCACTCCAATAACCCTTTGCCGATAGCCGAGCGGATTCCGTTCAAATTATAACTGATGATTTTCATAACTTCTTGCCTAATATGTCATACGTCCGTCCTCCGCGAATAATCACTACCTGACCGTCGCGAAGGATCTTTTGCGGTTCGCCGGACGAGTTTGCCTCCTCGGTCTTCAGATAGGTAGGTGTACCGCCGCCGTTGACTTTGAAGGTGATCACGCCGTTCGCCTCTGCTATCTCCGTCAGCCGGTAGTTTTGTACTGCGGAGAAGGAGGTACTGCCCGTAGGAAAGGCGTCGCCGGGCTTGCCGTACCCTTCTTCTACTGCTTTTGTCGGGGTTAATCCGTCTGCCTCGATAATGTCAACGCCCAGCTCGCTCGCGGAGTTATTGACATTGTTGTAGCGCCATTTGGAGTAACTGTATTGGATCTTCGTTATCAGCATCCCGTGCCCCGGGAGATAAGCATCCCATCCGCTCTGCTGACGGTTCTCCAGAACGTAGAACGTACTCGGATTAGGACTCAGGATGTTCTGTACGGCATTCCCGTTTTCGGTTATGTACGCTGCGGCGTGGGTACTGTTCAGTTCGCCGAGCGAAACAGTAGAAGCAGTATTGAGCAGCGTCGGATTCAACCATCCCATCCACCACCGCTCGTACGCCGAGTACATCGGAGGTGTCAGCAGATCATTGTTATAAACGCCCATGTCCATCACATCCCATTCGCCACTGGTCTTGTGCATCGTACCATTTGTCGTATAGAGATCCGGCAGACCCAAGATATGACTGAACTCGTGTACAAAGACGCCGATACCGGAAAGCCCTCCTTTCCAGGAGATCTCGTTGGTGCAACAATAGCGGTTGATGGTCTTGCCGTCTAATTGAATCTGTTTCTGGGTAGCGCTCAGGACATACTGATGCGGCCATATAGTGTTCTCGAAATAACTATCCGCCTCGCCATGACCGGCATAAACCACTACCACCCAGTCCACCTCGCCGTCGTTATTATAGTCATACCGGCTGAAATCAGCACCTTGATTATGCGCCAGCTGGCAGGCCTCCACAATCATATCTGCTACGTGTGAGTTTATGTCATAGCCGCCGCTGTTTTGACCGTAGTACACGGCTTCCCGGCTAAGGGTTACAGGACCATAGAAATCCAACTGGGGGCAATATTGTCCGAACGAGTTGTCGCGGAAATACTGCAGTATGGAGCCCGTCGCTCCTCCCTCCGTATAATCCTCTGCGGTAGCCCAATCAATCATCTGCTCCTTGGTATGGGTAAAGGCGGTGTCGGCAAAATTGACGAGGATCACCGGTCCTTTCGGCGCCAGGAGTCTGTCCACGCCGGTCTCCTGTATGGCACGCCGGATACGGCGTCTTTGTTCGCCGGCTTTTTGAAAAGCGGCTTGGTCCGATTCGCTCATCGGTAGCAGACTCTCCTCGTGGAGCAAGTTTCCCGCTTCGTCCGTCAGGTAGTGAAACCACTCGTTACCGTTAACATACACCATTTTTTCTACACCTGCAGCATCTGTACGTACTGTACCGCCGCGTCGTGCCGGGATGGCCAGAGTGCTCATGGCTATCATGCATCCTACTACTATTGCTATTGTCTTTTTCATACTTTATTGGCTGCTTTTACTTTCTTGAATAACTCGCTGGCGAAGACAAAATCGTTCAGCGCTTCGTTGGTGCTCGTCATGATCTCATGGCGCGAGCCCTGCCATTCCTTCTGTCCGCCTTTGAGGAAGATGATATTGTCGCCGATCTCCATGATAGAGTTCATGTCATGGCTGTTGACAATGGTACAGATATTATACTCCTTCGTAATGTCCTGGATCAGCGCATCGATCACGAGGCTTGTCCTCGGATCCAGACCGGAGTTCGGCTCGTCGCAGAAGAGGTATTTGGGCTCTAACACGATGGCACGGGCGATAGCCACACGTTTCTGCTGGCCTCCGCTGATCTCGCTCGGCATCAGGTTCCATACCCGCTCCGGCATCTCTACTCTTCGCAGGCAGAACTCCGCACGCTCCTGCATCTCCTCGCGACTCTTCTGAGAGAACATCTCCATCGGAAACAGCACGTTCTCCATCACGCTCATGGAGTCAAACAACGCGCTGCCCTGAAACAGCATCCCTACCTCGCGGTGCAGCATCCGGATATCTTTACTCTTCATCTGCGCCAAATCGCGTCCGTCGTAGAGAATATGCCCGCTATCGACATCGTGCAGACCGATCAGGCTCTTCATTAGTACCGTCTTACCGCTACCGGACTGACCGATGATCATGTTTACCTCGCCGTCCCGCATCTCTGTAGAAACATGGTTCAGTACCACGTTCCCGTCAAAACTCTTGACCACATCTTTAACTTCGATCATAGCAGTAATTTACTTAAAATCAGGTCGAGGAATAAAATCATAATATTGCTGTTCACCACAGCGTTGGTGCTCGCGCGGCCGACGTCCAGCGCACCGCCTCGTGCGAAATATCCGTAGTAGCTGCTCATGCTCGTAATCACGAATGCAAACACCACACTCTTGATAATGCCGTACCATACGTAGTACGGATTGAACGCATACTGCACGCCGATGAGGTAGTCATGTACCGTGATGATATCCGTGAACGCACCTACTGCCCATCCGCCAACCAAACCCACCGCCGTGGAGATAATCACCAGCATCGGCATCATCGTTACGAACGCCAAGATCTTCGGTAGAATCAAATAGTTAGCGCTATTCACACCCATGATCTCCATCGCGTCGATCTGCTCGGTGATACGCATCGTGCCTATCTCCGAAGCGATGTTACTGCCTACCTTGCCGGCCAGAATAAGACACAAGATTGTGCTTGAGAACTCTAACAACAATGTCTCTCGCGTCAACAGACCTACCGTATAGGTCGGCAACAACGGGTTCTCCGTGTTTGTCTTCGCCTGAATAGTCAGGATAGCGCCGATGAAAACCGAGATGATCAGCACAATCGGCAGACTCTGCAGACCCTGTTTCTCCAACTCTCTGCTATACTGCCGCCAAAACATCCGCTGCCTATCCGGCAGACGCAATACTTTGCCCATTAGCAGGGTGTACTCTCCTATGTGTTGTAATATTCGCATATTTTCGCATGTTAAAAAGCCTGCAAAGATACAACTTTTTTCGCATGTATGCAAATTTAATTTCATTTTTTAGGAATTAGGTCGTTTATGGGTATAATATTTCGCTTTTTTCTTGCAAAACAAAAAAAAATTTGCATATCTCAAAAAAAAGCAGTACCTTTGTCCGACTTTTTATGGGTCTTATAATTAACCGGTCGCAAACGGCGGCCAAAAATGACGAATTAATAATGAATATTGTAACCAAAGAGATTGCTCTCCCCGATGGACGAGTGATCAAACTGGAGACAGGCAAGTTGGCGAAACAAGCGGATGGTGCTGTGATGGCTACCCTCGGCAACACTATGATTCTGGCTACTGTCTGCTCCGCAAAAGATGCGGTTCCGGGTACGGATTTTATGCCCCTGACCGTAGAGTACAAAGAGAAATTTGCGTCCGCAGGACGCTTCCCGGGCGGTTTTACCCGCCGCGAAGGCAAAGCATCGGATTATGAAATCCTGATTGCGCGTCTGATCGACCGTGCCCTTCGTCCCCTCTTCCCTTCCAACTATCACGCAGAGACGTTCGTTAACGTCACCATGTATTCGGCTGACGGCATCGACATGCCGGAGAGCATTGCCGGACTCGCTGCAGGAGCTGCTTTGGCTTGCTCGGATATTCCTTTCGAGGGTCCGGTAAGTGAGGTTCGTGTAGCACGTGTAGATGGCAAGATGGTCATCAACCCGACCTTCGAGCAATGCGAGCACGCTGATCTTGAACTGATGGTGGCTGCTACGTATGACAACATTATGATGGTGGAAGGCGAGATGAAAGAGGTGCCGGAGTCCGTTATGCTGGAGGCTATTAAAGCTGCACACGAGGCAATCAAACCGCAGTGTCTGGCGATCAACGAGATGATGAAGGCGTACGGTAAAGAGACCAAACGCGAGTACTGCCATGAGGTGAACGATGATGAGTTGAAGCAGGCGGTGCATGACTACTCTTACGCACGTGCTTATGCACAAGCTACTGCTGCTGATACCGACAAACATCACCGCGAGGAGATGTTTAGCCAGATCCGCGAAGATTTCAAGACGGAGAAAGCAGACTATATGGCTGCCCGCGCAGAGGCTCTCGGTATCGATATTGATGAGGTGGCAGCGCTCGTTGACCGTTACTATCACGATGTGGAGAAAGAGGCGATGCGTCGCGCTGTGCTCGATGAGGGAAAGCGTCTTGATGGACGTAAGACCACGGAGATTCGTCCGATCTGGTGCGAGGTAGGTTACCTGCCCGGCCCTCACGGAAGTTCTATCTTCACCCGCGGTGAGACTCAGTCGCTCTCGACCGTTACCCTCGGTACCAGCCGTGATGAGAAGATCGTTGATGAGGCATTGATCCAAGGCACTGATAAGTTCCTGCTGCACTATAACTTCCCGCCGTTCTCGACGGGTGAGGCAAAAGCCCAGCGTGGAGTAGGTCGTCGTGAGATAGGTCACGGTAACCTCGCTTGCCGTGCGCTGAAGAACATGATCCCGGAGGACTTCCCTTATACCGTACGTGTAGTAAGTGACATCCTCGAGTCCAACGGTTCCAGTTCGATGGCTACCGTTTGTGCAGGTACGCTCGCCCTTATGGATGCAGGTGTACCGATGAAGAAACCCGTATCCGGTATCGCGATGGGACTCATCTCCGAGAACCAGGGTAAGAACTATGCTATCCTTTCCGATATCCTCGGTGACGAGGACCACCTCGGCGACATGGACTTCAAGACCACCGGTACCAAGGATGGTCTGACCGCTTGCCAGATGGATATCAAGGTAGATGGTCTCTCCTATGAAATATTAGAGAACGCGCTTGCACAGGCGCACGAGGCACGTATGTACATCCTCGGTAAGATCCTCGAGTGCATGCCGGCTCCGCGTGCTGACCTCAAGCCGCACGCACCGCGTATCACCTCTTTCTATATCCCGAAAGATATGATCGGAGCTGTAATAGGCCCGGGCGGTAAGATTATCCAGGGTATTCAGGCTGAGACCGGAGCTGTCATCTCTATCGACGAAGATGAGAAGGGCGGCAAGGTAGAGGTAGCTTCCAACAACGGCGAAGCAATGGCTGCGGCTATCGCGAAGATCAAGGCGATCGTGGCTCTGCCGGAGATCGGCGAGGAATACGACTCGGTTGTTAAGAGCCTCATGCCGTACGGCTGCTTCGTAGAGTTCATGCCGGGTAAGGAAGGTCTGCTGCACATTTCCGAGATCGATTGGAAGCGCTACGAGACCATGGAAGAGACCGGAATCAAGGAAGGTGACCATATCCGCATCAAGCTGCTGGAGATCGATCCCAAGACTGGTAAGTTCCGCCTGAGCGCAAAGGCTCTCAAGGAGAAACCCGAAGGCTACGTAGAGCCCGAGCGTCCTGCTCGCGCACCGCGTGGCGATCGTGACGGCGCAAAACTTGACCGCGGACCTCGTCCTGAGCGTCGCGGACCCAAACCCGAGCGTCACTAATCTAAAAAAAAAGCAGCGCAACCGCGCTGCTTTTTTTAGAAGTCTTTCTTCCACATAAACCCGAATCCCTGAATCGTAGAAGCCTGCCGTAGCGTATATTTATCTACGGTGTGGGTATAGCCTTTTAGTCGCCATTGACCGTCTTCCGTCAGCATTACCTCGACATCCAGATCGCCGAAGAACGGCTGATTGGAGATGTCGTTATACCGGTATCCTACGTTGCCGTTGATCACGAGCCGGTCAACCGGCTGTAACTGGAACTGCGCCTCATACTCCGAGCTGGCAGTAGCTCCTTCGCCGTCCTGACGGATAGCTACGCCTAAAGTCAGCATGTCCGTCAGTTTGGATAGCCATGCGTTGATCTGACTCGTTACGGTGGAGGAGAGTAGGGAGTAGGTCGAGTTCAGCGTCGCGTACTGCGTGTTGGACATATAGTCTGGCGTGAAGAACCGTCCGAATACGAGCAGGTAAATCACTTGTCTCATGAGCATCTCGTCGGTATTGATCACCTGGCGTACCTGCTGCTGGATAGCCTGATCCGACAGCGGGAACTCCAGCGAGAACGACAGAATCGGGTTGTTCAGCGTTCCCGTCATGTGGAGACAAGTCATCACCGGTACATTGCTTCGCGAGGTACCTAACTGCTCGGCCTCTCCGCCGAAGAGATCCCGTAAGTTCGCGGTCACGCGATATTTGGCGGTGACGTTCAACTGCGGATTGGTGGCGTCACCCGAGAAAGAGATCGTGGAACCTTCGCCAACGGTGAACTCCTTCCGGATGACATTCGCTATCGTATAGGACATGGTGCCTTTCTCAATGTCATACGACCCTAAGAGAGACACATCGCCGGTCTCCGTGTCATACGCCAATTGCAGTGCTCCCGTACCTCTCGCTTGGATAATATCGCCGTTGCGCTCGCCTAATACTAATTGAAAATTCAGCATCGGGTTGACTTCCAGATTCAGTTTTAGCAGACATCTCCCGGCGCGCTTGAAGATCGTTGAATCGATCTCTATTGGTGCGGCTATGTCAATATTGTCCAGATCGCTCTCTTGGGTTGTGTCCGCTTGGGCTAACTCCGGATGCTCGACGAAATGCACAAACGCCGACTCGTATGCCGAAGACACGTTGTCGATGCTGAGCCTGAACTTGGAGTTCTTGGAGGTCCTTGCGTCCGCGAAAACCAATATATCGTCTTCGCTACCGGTGACATCTACATGACCTGACGCATATACCGAGCCTTGCAGCATCTCGCCTTTCTTATTATTATCAAAGACTAACGCATTGTGCGCGTCCACATGGATGTCCAGCGTGAAATCGCGGAACTGATCATGATAGACGCCGCCGTTCACTTCTACGGGATTGCCCTCTGGATCCGTCAGATGGACGTTTGGGAACAATATCGCCGTGGTGTCCATGACGATAGTGTCTTCTGCTATCGTGTACCTTGCTCCGGTCCAGGGAAGCGTCAGCGAAGCGTTTTGCGCCGCGCAGCGCAACAATACATACGTCAGCCCTTTGCGTCCGCCTACTACTACGCGACCGGTACCGTTACCGTCCAAGTTGGTCAGGACGGATGACGTCCAATGATTCACAAAGGCTAACGGTACGGAATCCGCCATCATGTCCAGTTCCCATTTGCCACTACCGTTGAAGAGCGCCTTGCCGTTCAGATCCACTACTTTGCGATCCGGTCTATACACATCCGCATGGAAGGCCAGACTGTCGGTGATATGCAGATCCACCTCCGCATCGCCGAACCAGCAGTTGTTCAAGCCCATCGAATCAATATGTATCTGCGTATCTACTTTGGCTTGTTTTAACGCGCCGGATATCTTCGCTTCGCCCGTCAACAAACCGTTGAACATGATTGTCTGAACCGGAAGCAGGAACGGTACGACATAGCTCGCATCGATCTTCTGCAGGTCAACATGCAGCGTGTCTTTTGCATGACGGGAAGCCAACCCGTTAGCCCGGAGATGTTGTCCGCCGCCTTCGAATGAGAATTGATCGATCTGTACCGAGGTGTCTGCGGCGCAGTAGGTCACATGGCTCTCACCTAAGGTATAAACCGAATCGCGTAGTAACAGCGTACCCGGCATGAAATGGACATCTATCAACGGCTTGCGGTTGTAGCGCGAGAAATAAGTGATGAATTTCAGGTCCCCGCCGTAGTTACCTGCCCGCTGCGCCGCTAATAATGCTTTCTGTCTATCGGAAGAAGATAAATCATCGCTCAGCGCGCGCTGTAACTCTCGGGGCGTGAGCCGCTCCCATCCCTCAGGTAATAACTCGTTAATCTGCGCCTTCTGGCGAAGGGTGATGTGCGTCAGCAAGGTATCTCTAAACGCCAAGGTCGAGAGTACCGTGTGCATCTGCATCGCCTCGGCGGAGACACTCAGCGCCAAGCCCGATCCCGCTTCTTGCGTATGACGCAGCGTGTCGATCGTGTTCAGCGTGATCGTCAGGTCATGTACCGGCGTGTTGCCGGCGCGAACTCCCGGAGCAAAGAACCGCAGCGCAACCTTCGGCTCTTCGTCCGGAGCAATCCTTGTCTCTGCCTGCAACGAGGGGTGATCGCTCAGCGTCAGCGATGCCTTGAATAAGCGCTGGATATCCCGCAGACGGTCGCCGTCCGCTTCCAACCGGAACGCTACCGGCTGCCATCTCTTCTTCGGCGCATCAACGGCGGTTGGCAGGTAATGGTGTATCATTGCCTGGGTCGCAGGTACAATGTCTCCGTAGCGGAAACTGCCGTCTAACTTCGCTTGCAGGTAGTCGTTCTGCAACGAGATAGTCTTGTCTCTCTCTCCTTCCGCTTCCGCAATCAGCATCATTTGTTCCATTAGTATTGAGTCACGGGAAGTGGCCAGGAAAAGGGAATCGATTACCAGATATCCGCTTATCTCATCCGGTTTGGCACCACTCAGATCGACTGCCATATCGAACTTCGTACGAATCCGGTCGCCTAACGGACCGATACCTAACGGAGCGGAATCAAAATGCTTGCAGAGGAGGTTGAAATTGATCTCAGGATTCACGTCATGCAGGTCCACTACGCCGTCAAACGACGCGTCCAGATGCGGGTCGTTGATTCGTGCGGAGCCTTTATATCTTTTGGGTGCATACGTGCCGTCCAGATGCAGATCCGCGTAGGTGTAGCCGTTATAGGTGAATTTCCGTACGTGCGCTTTCACGTCACCGCTCACCTGACCGTTGTCAATCTGACCTTTGGAGGCGATCTCTAATGTCACGGTACCTAATTTGTTGTTGGCTAACATCCGCCCCAACCGAAAACTCTTTCCCTCTACGCGTGCGTCGTACACCATGTGCTCGAACGCGGAGTCGCTACGCAATGTGCCGTCCGTCGTGATGGCGCCTAAAGCCGTGCGGAAAGCGCCATGCAGCGTCATCTCCCGTAACTCGCCTTCTGCCAGACCGCGATAGTGAATCGTGCCTAACCGGTGTACCTCTGCCGGCAGTTTGACAGGACGACCGTAGAACTGCGACAGAAAATCCTGTATCTGCGCTGCCGATGCACGCAGGTCTGTCAGATTGGCCCTCAGATACGGGTTCTCCGTTTTTGTCAGACCGATAGCTGTGATGTCGCCGTCCAAGATGGTCTGACCGTTATAAAGTACTTCCATCGCCCGAACGGAAAGGGAGTCTGACTCTCCCGCTATCTCTCCCGACAGAGCGATACTGCGTTTGAAACCGCTGAACCGGGGCACAACCAACCGGATATTCCTTCTCTCTAACGGCTATCTCTATGCGGCTCAGTTCTAATTTCGATTGCGGCAGGCGCGCCATCATCGTCGGTACCTGGATCAGGCTGTCCGTCCATATCACATGCGCCTTCAGATCCTCCACCTCTAACTCATCACCCGTGACCGGTAACCCATAACCCTTAACCCGTAACCCCAGATTACTAATCTCTGCGTCTAACAACTCTGCGCTCAGCCCGTGCAGATCCATCTGAGCATGGCTCAGGTACGCTTCGTAGTCTTCGTATCGTACGCGGATGTTGTCTAACTGCACGTCCCGTACTGCTATCAGGCTTTTGAGCGGGTCACTATTCTTCTTCTCGCTCTTGAATGCATCGAGGAGGAACTGATAGTTCCATTCTTTCGCCCCTTCGCCTTCTACTTGGTATATATTAGCTACTACGTCGCGCAGTCGCACGTGGCTGAAACGAATCTCACCCTCGCGTAGCGCTAATGGCTCAAACTGACCGTTTAACTCGCCTATGTAGCCCAAAGTGTCGCCCTGCTGATCTGCCAAATAGACATCTTTGATTGCTATTTTTGCCGGAAACTTGTATTCTACGGCACCTACATGCGCCTCGGTGCCTAAGATTTTTGAGAGTTCTTTCGTGGCTAACTGTACCGCTGCCGTCTCTACCTCGTCGCTCATCAACGCACCCACAATCATCCCGCTCACCAGTATCAGACTGACGAGAATCACACCGATTATGTATAGAATGCGTTTCATGTGCGTATGCAGGTGTGCGTATAATTAGCCTACAAAATTACTACTATTTTTTGATTTATACAAATAAAATGCCGTTTTTTCAACTTTTTTGCATTTTTTTGCGAAAATATTTGGTAGTTTCATAAAAAAGCAGTACCTTTGCACGCTTTTTTGCGTGAAAAGCATCGTAGTAAGCCTCTGGCGA
The DNA here is from genome assembly GCA_900317885.1 of uncultured Bacteroidales bacterium. Taxonomy (GTDB): domain Bacteria; phylum Bacteroidota; class Bacteroidia; order Bacteroidales; family Paludibacteraceae; genus Colicola. The sequence goes on from ONIM01000019.1 coordinate 26,046, forward strand.
TTGCATTAGGTTCGTCCGAATAGTAGTATATGCTTATTAGGATTAGTATGAATCCATAAAAAAGAAACGAGAATGGATTTGATTAAAGTAGCTGAGCAAGCTTTTGCCGGCGAGAAAAAAGAGTTCCCGGCATTCAAGGCCGGCGATCAGGTAACCATCGGTTATCGTATTAAAGAGGGTAACAAAGAGCGTATTCAGGAGTTCCGCGGTGATGTCATCTGCATCCATGGTAGCGGCGACAAGAAACGCTTCACCGTTCGTAAGATGAGCGGCAACGTAGGTGTAGAGCGTATCTTCCCTATGGACAGTCCCTTCATCGAGAGCATTACGGTGAACAAGTACGGTAAAGTACGTCGTTCCAAACTGTATTACCTCCGCGAGCGTACGGGTAAGAAAGCCCGCATTCAAGAGCGCCGCGTGAAGTAATCACAAATGCCAAAAGAAAAAACGTCACCTCGGTGACGTTTTTTTTATTTCAACCGCAAGAATCCGATTCCGAATCGCTCTACGGCTGCGCGCTCCAGATCTTCGCGTACCGAAGGATCGGCAATGCTGATCAGGGCTTTGGCGCGGTCGGCTAACGGTAAGTTACGCAGATAGACGATGCCGTGCTCCGTAGCGATATACTGCGCTTGAAAACGGGTGGTTACCACTCCGGCTCCGGGAGCGAGCCGTGCCACGATCTTCGATTGTCCTTTCGATGTCATACTCGGTAAGGCGATGAAGCACTTGCCGCCTTCGGACAGCGCTCCGCCGTACATGAAATCGTGTTGCCCGCCTACGCCGGAGATAATCGTCTCGCCGATGGAGTCGGCGCATATCTGTCCGGTCAGGTCCACTTCCACGGCAGAGTTGATCGCCATCACCCGCGGGTTCTGACGAATGATCTGCGGGTCGTTGGTCCAGGCTACGTCGCGGATGACGAAATCGCGGTTACCGTCCACGTAGTCATACAGATGCCGTGAACCTAAGATCAGACTTCCCACGGATTTGCCGGGCAGCACTTTCTTGAGACTGTTGTCTATGACTCCGCTCTCAATCAGCGGCAGCACGCCGTCGGTGATAGCTTCGGTATGTAATCCCAGATGCTGATGGTCCCGCAAGGCATTGATGACCGCATTGGGGATGCCACCCACGCCAATCTGCAGCGTGGCTCCGTCCGGGATCTCGGAGGCTACGTAGTTGCCGATTCTCGTCTCTATCTCGTTGGGTATAGGGGTCGGCACTTCCACCAACGGCACATCGCCGCGACACATGGCGGTAATCTTGCTCACATGAATAACGGGATCGCCGAAAGTGCGTGGCATATATTTGTTAACCTGCGCGATAATCACTCTTGAGCACTCAGCTCCCGAGAAGGCTATATCTGCGGATATTCCGAACGAGCAGTATCCTTCTTCGTCGGGTTCGCTGACGTTGAGAAACGTTACATCGACCGGTATCTGCCTGCTGCGGAAAAGGAACGGCACTTCGCCCAAGAAAGCGGGGATCGTGTCCGCTACACCTTCCCGCATCGCTTTGCGTAAGGTGTTCGGCACAAAGATCGACAACGCGCGGAAAGAATCTATCAACTCGCGCTTGGCGTACGGTGCATCCTCCGGGTGAACACCGAAACCGGAGATGAGCTTCACGTCCCGCAGTTCCGCAGCGCGTTCGGTCAGCGCGTTCAGTAGCACGGTAGGAATACTGGTACTGCCTTGTACCACAATCGTGTCGCCGGATTGAACGAGACTCACTGCCTCTGCCGGACTAACGTATTTCGGGGAGTTGGGTAGGGTCGTAGGGGTCATATAAACTATAGTCTTCGTTAAACTTGCGTAATCGTTCGTCCAATACCTCGTATTGGTCTTCACGAATGGTAGAGGCGCATCCTCGCATCCCTTCACGCTGTGCGCCGGTACTCTCCAGCGAGATGGCGGACACACCGTAATATATCAGCTTGTTTACTAGTTTCTTGCCGGACCAGTCTTTGTATCCGAAGGTAAAGAAGAATCCGTCGCCTACTTCCTGACCGTTGGCATCTTTGTCATAGACGATATGAAAACCGTTCCGTACCAGTATCTCCTTTATTCTTTTTGCGCGACGCGCGTACTCGCGCGTGTTGTCCACATATCGTATTTTGCCTTCGCATGCCGCCTGTAGCATCGCTGCCATGCCGTACTGAACCGAGTGGCAAACACCGCTGGAAAGGGCGTAGAGGAAGAAATAGGCGAAACTCTGCAGCAGTTCTCCGTTGTTGTGTAAGCGCTTTTCTAATGCAGGGTAAACCCGTTTTGCCAACACGGGGTCAATCGCCACGAAAGCAGCGCGTTGACCGGCGTAACTGAAAATCTTCGAGCAGGAGATCAGCTGAACACAATTATGAGTATAATGTCCCACGGATGGTTGGTATGGTTCGGCGTACGGATGACCGCGGTCGGGATCACGGAAGTCCATATTCAGATACGCGAGGTCCTCCAGCACGATGGCGTCATACTCCGTTGCCAACTCGCCGATTACGCGCAACTCCTCGTCCGTGAGACACGCCCAGGTGGGGTTATTGGGGTTACTGAACAAGATTCCGGCTATACGGCCGCTTTGCAAGTGCCGCTCCAGCTCCTCACGCAATTTGTCCCCTCGGAAATCGGCTATGTCGAACGCATCTATCCTGCTGCCGATCACTAGGCATTGCATCTTCTGCACAGGGAAACAAGGATCGAGAAACAAGATGGTATCTTTCTCCGGATTCAACCGAGTGAGCAGCATGTTGAGCGCAAAAGCTGCTTGCATCGAACCTACCGTAGGAAGAATGCACTCCGGCGGACGAGGTATATTGATGAAGGCGCGAACGAACTCCGAACCCCATTTCTTCACTTCCGGAATACCGATGATATTCGGGTAGTGGGAAGCACAGCCGTTGAGCAACGCCTGGTGCTCGGCCTCGATACCTATTTTCTCTGCCGGCAGACCCGGTTCGCCCAAAGCCATATTGACATACTCCAAGCCTGTAGCCTGCTCGATGTTACGCACTACGCCTGCCAGCTGACGAATACTCGCGGTCCCTAATTCATTGAAATTGCGCAGACCGAACTGCCGACATATACTGTCAACGATATGTTTATCTAACGGAACTTGCATAACGATATCCTGCTTCTACAGCGGCTAAGTTACTATTGACGACGGCTTCTCCTTTGCGGGCGAAGATACGCGCTACGCCGGCGGTCATCTTGTCATGCTCAATGCCGAGCATCGGAATCGCAGCTCCGAGCAACACCATATTCGCTGCCTGAGCCGGAGCTCCTGCTTCTTTAGCAAGCGCTTCTACGTCCAGCAGGACGTGGTTCTTGTGGCTACGGATTCGCGCTAAAACGGATTCCAGATCCGGATAATTGGGGATATTGAGGAACGGCACACAGGAGCTTACGATCCATCCGTCCGGGCTCAGATACTCGCTGTATCGCAGCGCTTCCATCGGTTCTAGCGAGATAATCAGATCCGCGCCGCCTTTGGCGATCAGATCACTCATAATCGGCTCGGATGACAAACGAAGGTTCGATTGTACATCTCCGCCGCGTTGCGACATGCCGTGTACTTCTGCCTGCTTGAGGTACAGCCCTTCCTGCAAGGCGGCTTCTCCTATAACGGTGGCGATGGAGAGGATTCCTTGTCCGCCCACACCTGCCAAAATAATATCCTTTTTCATGGTCTCTAAACTTTAAACTTTAAACTCTCAACTACGCTTAGCGGCCTTCAGGTGTCGCTTAAGCGTCTGTATGCACTCGCGGCGTGCGATGACGACGGACGGACCTGCGTATTCGATTTCTTCGCGCAGAACGGTTTTGATCTCCTCCATGTTTTTCGGCAGCGGCACGACCACACGCACATGTTCGGGTGCGACGCCTAAACCGCAGCAAATCTGTTCCAGCCTTCCTGTTCCGGCGCTGTCTTGTCCGCCGGTCATGCCGGTGGTCAAGTTATCGGAGATAAGAACCACCACATTCGCATTCGCGTTCACACAATCCAGCAGACCGGTCATGCCCGAGTGGGTAAACGTACTGTCGCCGATTACCGCGATTGCAGGGTGTTGCCCCGCATCAGCGGCACCTTTCGCCATCGTCACCGAAGCACCCATCTCCACACAGGCGTGGATGGCATGGAACGGAGAGAGTGCTCCTAAGGTATAGCAACCGATGTCTCCGAAGATCCGCGGAGAGGGGTACTCACGCGCTACTTCATTCAGCGCAGCGTACATATCGCGGTGACCGCAGCCTTGGCATAATGCCGGCGGACGACCTACTACGATGGTCTCTTTCTCGCGGGTCGGCAGGGCTGCGAGACCCAATGCCTGACGCACACTGTCCGGCGTCAGTTCGCCCATACGAGGCAGGTCTCCTGTAAGACGACCTTTGATAGCAATGTCCGAAGGAACCATGCCGCGGAGTAACTCTTCCACTACCGGCTGACCTTCCTCGGCTACGAGGATCTCTTTTGCGCCGTCTTTCACCATCTCATCGATCATCGCCTGCGGTAAAGGATACTGCGTCACGCGCAAGATCGAATAACCCGTCGCCGGATCGTAGTTCTCCATGAGGTAGTTGTACGCGATGCCGGTTGTCACAATCGCTTTCTCGGGCTTGGTGCCTCGTACATAACGGTTATATCCCGCGCGCTCGCTCTCTTCCGTGAACCGCGGTTGAGCCGCCACTAATTCCGCATAGTTACGTTTGGCAAAAGCCGGCAGTAAGATGAAATGGTTGACATTCTCCGGCATGGACATGGCGTTCTGGGGCCTCGGATCGCTTACTGTCTCCACCACGGCGCGGCTGTGCGCCATACGCGTCGTCACGCGCAGCAGAACAGGGGTCTTTAGCCGTTCGCTCATTTCAAAACCGTACGCCGTCATGTCGTACGCCTCTTGTTGGTTACCCGGCTCGAGACAGGGGATCATGGCGAACTTCGCGTAGAACCGGCTGTCCTGTTCGTTCTGGGAAGAGTGCATCGAAGGGTCGTCGGCTGCTACGACAATCAGACCGCCGTTCACGCCCGTGATAGCCGCGTTCATGAATGCATCGGCGCACACGTTCATTCCCACGTGCTTCATGCACACCAGCGCACGCTTGCCCATGTACGACATACCTAAAGCCGCTTCCATGGCGGTTTTCTCGTTCGTCGCCCAACGGCATTGAATGGGTCTTTCGACTTTCGACTTCTTTGAGTCCGAAGGACGGTCTTTCGACTTTCGACTTTCTACTAACTGAATGTACTCTGTGATTTCTGTACTCGGCGTGCCCGGGTACGCATAGACACCGCTCAAGCCGGCATCAATGGCGCCTTGCGCTATCGCCTCATCGCCTAACAATAGATGTTTCATGGTGCAGATGTGTTTGTTTGTGTTTTTCGGTACAATTTGTGTTTTTCGCTACAAAAATACTACAAATTTTGCATATATGCAAATAAAAGTGCATTTTTTTTCAAAAAAATATCCGAATACTTGCGTCTTTGCAATTTTTGTTGTACCTTTGTACCCGATTTTGTGGTGTGTGGGTACCAGATCGGTCGCCGCACTTAAAAGGGAAGGCTGTGCAAATCAGCCGCTGTCCCGCAGCCGTGAGTCTTATTCAACCGCGTTTCTGCACTCTTAGCCACTGTTACGTTTGTAATGGGAAGGTTAGAAACAAGGGAGACGAGCCGGAAGACCTGCCACGAAAGAATTTATACCGTTGTGAACCGCTTAGCGGTCAAACGCCCTCGTGGATTGGGGCACCGGAGAATGAGAAAAATACCTGACACATTGGAAATGGCAAATGCCGTGTGATGACGTGTGCAAAGCGGGAGAACGCTTTGTGGTTTTCGTGTGCCCGTTGGGGTGCATGGATTTTGTTTGCGCAATACAATCAATTAACTAAAATGATAATAACAATGAAAAGAATGTACCTTTTTTTCATGTTGCTCGCCGCAGGATGGTGGAGCAACATGGCGGCAGAGGATTATCTTATGCCGCAGTACGGACACGAAACAAAAGTGGTGTCCAAGAACGCTCCATTGACGTTCTACGATTTTAAAGGGGCAAGCACACATTTCACACAATCCGCTTTCTCAACGGTGATCTTCCAACCAGCTACTGAGGGCTATTCGATCAAAATCACCTTTGAGGAACTGAACCTAACCAAGTACAGCGATTCATGGAATGTGTACATGCGTATTTACAACGGTCAGTTTGATGTGACGAGTATTTCATATCCGACCAGCGGAAATCCTACCGGCAGTTTTGTGGAAAATGCGAATCAAATTGCCTATATCCCCGGCGATGGTGCGGTTAATCCGCTGCCGACCTATATCTCGGGGGCAGCAGACGGCTGTCTGTCCGTTTGCTTGTATTCGAAAGATCCGAGCCCGAAAGAGTCTTATTGGAAAGCTACGGTGGAAGAGGTGCTTTTAGAGACCATGACCGTTGAGTCCGCAGCGGGCAACAACACTTTTGTCGATGGCGAAGTATGGGCCGGAAAGACTAATGTGGGAATGAGCGGTATGACTATCACAACATCCGGTTATTCTTCGCCTGATAAGCTGCAAACCATCACGTTCACCTGCTCCAACTCAGCTGTGATTGATCCCACAACACTAAAACTCTACGCCGGTACAGGTGTTTCGGTAACTGGTCTGAGCGAGATTGCCGGCACAATCACGGAGAACGAAGGGATTTATACCTATACTTTGTCGGAAGGCTACGCGCTGAGCAATGGAAATAATTCATTCTCGCTCGGTGGCAATATCCTTTCTACTGCGGCTTTTAATGCCACGGCAGCGGTGAATATAACCGGTTTCAGCACAGCGGGAGGATTTAGCACTTTCTCTCCGGCTTCGCCAGTTACACTGACCGTTCAGCCGATGTACCTCATGGCGGAGGATGCCACCTATACCATCTCCGGCGAGACGCAGTTCTTCGATGAAGGCGGTAAAGACGGCAAGGTCATCAAGGGCTTTAACGGCAAGGTAGTCTTCACCCCGACCACCGAAGGCAAAAAAGTACAACTGACCTTCAACAGCATCGATGTTTTCTATACCGATTATGCCGCGTCCTCGACCGGTTATGTGGATTATATCAAGGTCTATAATGGCAACTCGACCAACGAATCCGACCTGATTTGGCAGATTTCGCAAGCTACAGCCAGTTTGACTACCCCAATCACTATTAAGAGCACCGCGGAGAACGGTCAACTGACGATTACCCATAAGAATCAGATTTCCTATGACTCCAACCTCAAAGAGGGTTGGTCAGCCGTTGTGAGCGAGTTCGCACCGCAGGCGATGACGGTTCAAGAGAGCCTTCTGACCAAACAAACCGGTACTGTTTCTTCAGGCACTGAGAACGCGCAGGTGGCGACCCTCAAAATCACCACGACCGATACTGAACCTGCACTCACCGTTGCTTCCCTCACGCTCAATGCCAACGGCACTGCGGCACAGATTGCCAAAGCAAAACTCTATTACACGAAAGATAATCAGTTCTCCACCTCCCGTCTCATCGGTGAAGCGGTCGTAGAGGACGAGACGGTCACCATCACAAAGAATACCGAAATCGCTTTCCGCGAGGGTGATAACTACCTCTGGATTGTGTGCGATATTGCTCCGTTGGCGCAAAATGACGAGCAGGTGAATATCTCCCTCGCTACGCTGAACTTCACGAACGGCACTTCGGTGACGGATTTTGGGAACCAGACAGGGGTATTGACGATTGAGAACGTAGCGGTTCAGGCTTGCGGTTCGCAGACTTTCACTATTTTGGGCACATGGCAATACACACATACCGTAGCGAGCGAGTACAGCACGAAATACAAAGCCGATAACTGCGACCAGACGGTGGTCTTCAAACCGGCTACTGAAGGTCATGTGATCCAAATCGACTACGCCGATTTCGATGTCTATTACGCTACTTCGTCCTATAGCACGCGCGCGAAATATATTGTATATGCGGGCGAAGGAACGAGCGGTGAAGTGCTGTGGCAGTTAGACGCGAACGGCAAGAAACCGACACAAATCCGTTCGACAGCAGCCGACGGGGCTATGACCATCGTCTTCAATCCAAACACCACTTCGACTTACTACACCGGTAACGGATGGCATGCTACCGTGCAGGAGTATAAACTGCAAAACATGCAAGTAGAATCCATCGGTGTGGCACAGGCTTCGACTAAATTAGTGCAGACAGGCGAACGGAAAGCAGCGTTGCTGGATGTAGATATTCAGACCGTCGGCACGCTCAATGCGCTTACGCTCGAGGCGTTAACCCTTGATTTGAAAGGCACAGCAGCGAATATCGAGACCCTTTATCTGATGCAGGGCGAGAATGTATTAGCCCAAGCAGCCGCAGCCGCTCAAGTGACGCTGACTTTGGAGACTCCTGCTACCCTTGCAGAGTACGCGAATGCGTTTACCATCGCCGCGGACATCAAAACCGATGCTACAGTAGAGAGTGTAGTGGATGCCGCGTTGTTGTCCGTTACACTCAGCGGCGTGGCGCAAACTATCACAGCCGGAGACCCCGAAGGAAACCGCATTGTGAAGAATGTGCGTTACCTGCAGGCAGGCGATAACGGCATCGTAACTATTGGAGCGAACAGTCTGATGTTCTACGACGACGGCGGCGTAGACGGAAACTACAGCTCTAATTTCGAGGGCTATATCACTTTCGTGCCCGCTACCGAAGGCTGCGCTGTGGAGTTGGTGTTCAAGGACTTTGATATCGCGTATCTCTCCGGTGATCCGTTCCGCATTTATTATGCCAACACGTACGACTCCGAGGCTACGCCCGATAAGAAATACGGCATGTACTCGATGCCCGCGGAGGATGAGAGTGTGATCTCGCGTGCCGAGGACGGAGCGATCACCGTCTATGTCAAGATGCCATCGAGCCAAAAGCGCGGTTTTGAGGTGGAAGTGCGTCAACATGTGCTCACTTCGCTGGCGGTTGACTCGGTGCTTGTTACTCCGATGGCACCGGCAGAGGCCACCAAAGGCACAGGCGACATCCGTCTGATGCGTGCTGCCGTTTATGTATCCGGTGACCGCACGCCGCTTACCATCACGAGCTTTGAGCAGACAGCTTCGGAGCTCTTGGTGGATCGTCATATCTATGCAACCGGACATTCTACCACTTTTGCTACAACGAATGAGTTTACCGATTCGTATGTCATGGACGAGAAGGGTGTGTATTACTTCTGGTTTATCGGTTCGATCGATGCCGCAGCAGAAGTAGGCAATACCGTATCGCTGGCGTTGGATCAAGTCGTTTTAGGCGAACAGCAAATCGCTCCGCAAGGAAGTGCGTCTGTAGCGATCAACGTAGTCAGCGGTGCACACGGATTCTACCGCATCGGTAGTAGTGCCTTGGCGGATTATGCTACGCTGTCGGCTGCTCTGCAAGCCATCAGTTCGATCGGCATGGACGGCGCAGTAGAGATAGCCATCGAACCGGGCACTTATACCGAGCAAGTTATGATTCCTGAAATCAGCGGTGCAGGTGCAGCCAATACCCTGACGATCCGTTCACTCAGCGGCGACTACAACGATGTGTTATACCAATACAACAGCACGATGACCCAAGATCAGGGTGTCTTCACTATCGACGGCGCAGACTACGTGACCCTCAAAGGTCTTTCGTTCACTTCTACCTATACCTCGAATCAAAACCCTGCAGTAGTGGTGGTACGCAATGCCGCTACGCATGTGACGATCGACAGTTGCCGCATTTATGCGGAGCCCAAGACGGAATACACGGCGCGTTTGGACCTGGTACGCGTGGATGCCTTGCAGAATCAGTACAATAATGATTTCGCGCTCTTGAATAGTGTGCTCGAAGGTGGTTACATGGGTCTGTACGTAATCGGTCATAAAGCCGCAGCAGACCCCTTGCAGCAGAATATGCTCATCCGCCATAATACCATTCGCAACCAAGGCAAACAAATGGTGTACGGCGATGCGGTCAGCAACCTGCAGATCATCGGCAACACATTCCGGGCACAAGTGAAATCCAGTAGTGCGAATGCGATTGATTGGATTTTGCTCGGCGGTACTTCTACGATCGCAGAGAACGATATCTATTATTCCGGAACGGCAGCTGACAACCAAAGCATCAAGGCAATTTACATTCGTCCCAATATCTATCAAGACAAGGAGAATACCTTGCTGCAAGTAGTGAATAATGTAGTGAACGTGCAGAACGGTTCCACGTATGCATCCTACTGCATCAACCTAAGCACCAATATGCCGAAACTGCTGTTGGCGCATAACACGATGGTGATGAATTCAGAAGGAACGGCTTCGTCCCCGTTCTATATCGAAGGTGCGCCGGCAGCCGGTTCTCTTTTCGTGAACAATATCTTCCATGCCACAAACAAAGGCTATGCCGTGCGGTATAAGAACGCTGCCGCAATCGCCAATATTGCGTACCGCCATAACATCCTCTATACGCCGGAAGAGACCTTCGGTATGCCAACCGCTACTGTAGGCACGTTTGCGGATTGGAAGACCGCTGTGGGAGCTACGGACGAAGATGGTAACCTGAGCGAAGCCGTTACGTTTGCTTCTGCTACGCTGCTCATGCCGCGTGAGACGAATGAAGGTCATCTGCTCACCGCCGAAGTGATGGAGGAGGTTCAGACGGATATTACCGGTAAGACCCGTGCTGCTACGCCGACGATCGGTGCGTATGAGTACGACGCGGATCTCTTCCGTGTACCACAGATGGCAGATGGTTATCCGACCGTTCAGGCACAGGATGTGAAAGCCGATATTGCTCTCAAGACCGATAATTTCGGTACCGCCAAACTGATCATCCTGCCGACTGAGAGTGCTGCGCCGACCATGGACGAGTTGGCACTCGCGACCGATGAAGTATCGCTCATCAAAGATGGTGAGGTAACTTTTACCGCTACCGGTTTGACCGAAGAAACGGCATATAAAGCATATATTCTCTTGGTATCGCCGATCGGCGAAGCGGCTACGGATTATCAAGAGGTAGCCTTCACGACCGCGTGGACCAAGCTTCCGGTAGTACTCAACCCGATTGAGAAACAGACTGTAGCAGGCGGTACTACCGTCACGCTCACCACTGTTCTTGCTACCGAATACGAGCAAGCCAAACCGTACTCGTACGCATGGCGTACGGCTTATAGCGATGCGGTCATCGGTACTGATGCGACATTGACGCGTACAGCGGATGAGTCCACTGAGTTTATATGCACCGTGACAGATCGGTTTGGTCAGAAAGCTACCGTTTCGGCGCATGTATGGGTGGAGAAAGCGGCTGCAACGGCTACCTTCGAGGAGTACGCTCTTACGGAGAACGGGCACAAGCATGTCGATGACGCATGGACGGACAAAACCGAGACAGCTCTCTATAGCGGTACGTACGCGTTCGCGAATGTGCCGAACAAGGTCTATAAGGCTTATACCGGCTATGCCATTTGTTCAGATCGCTCGACGGAAGCTACCGGGAACTACAACTACGATCAGTTCCGTTCGGCAGCCGGCGGTGCATATGAAGGCAATAATTTTGCCGTGGCGTATTACTCGGCGCCGTCCTCTTGGTACGCCGGTTATACCGACCCGATTACGCTGACCAATAGCACCGAACCGCAGACTGTCACCGGATTCTATATCACCAATACGGTCTATACGCTCGATGCAATCCTCAACGGCGACTATGCAAACGATGCGTTCTCGAAAGGCGATTATATGTCCGTTACGGCTATCGGTTATAACGGATTGCAGACTACGGGCGAAGTAGTCTTCTACCTTGCGGACTACCGTAGCGAGAACAGCGACGAGCATTTTGCAATCGACACCTGGAAATGGTTCGATCTATCCTCGCTCGGCGCGATTACGAGCATCGAGTTTGAGATTTTCACCTCCAAATCCGATGAGTTCGGCTTTACCACTCCGACCTATTTCTGTCTCGATAATTTCGGAGCTGAGAAACCCGTCGGAACGGATATCGGGAACCTGCAAGGGGACAAGGTACAATGTGCAAAGGTGCTCCGTAACGGACATATCTTCATCCTCCGCGGTGAGAATAGGTATGATCTTAATGGACGACTGATTCGATAAGGGATGGCGCTGATTATAAGCATTCTACTGACCGTTTCGCCCTATCTGGCGCGGGTGTATGAATATATGCCCGCGCCGGGGCAATTCGTCAACGTCCTGCCGCTCGCTACGGCGGATGATACGCCGCAGACTATGGCGGCCAAAGCGGAAGCAGCTATCGCCTACAACGCCGGCAAGACCGTTTGTCTCGGTGCATGGGGCGGGTACATCGTCTTTGGTTTTGACCACCCGGTGGTCAATAGCGGTGATGATTATGATTTTCGGATTAAAGGCAATGCCACGTATGCTTCGTATGCCCAAGACACTACCCGCAAAGGCGGTGCTTCCGAACCCGGGATCGTTCTGGTCAGCTATGATGCGAATGACAACGGCCTGCCCGATGACGCGTGGTACGAACTCGCGGGAAGTGAGTATAGCTCGCCGCAAACGATTCGTCACTATGCCGTCACTTATACCCGTCCCAACGGCCTGCAAGATGTCCCTTGGACGGATAACCGCGGCGGAAACGGTGTGGTGCCGAGAAATGAATTTCATCAGCAGGATTACTTCCCCCTTTGGGCACCCGATGAACTGACTTTTACGGGCTCACGGCTTGCACCGAATGCTGTCGATGAGGGAGAGAACGGAGAGCATTCATTTATTCTCTACTGCTACGACTACGGGTATGCCGATAATCATCCGAATAAAACCGATGGCTGTAAGTTCTGTATTCGTTGGGCAGTGGACCAAAACGGTCTGCCAAAAGACCTGCCCGCGATTCATTTCGTCAAAGTCTATACCGCTGTGCAGCAAGTCTGCGGGTGGATCGGCGAGACCAGTACAGAGATCACTGGCGCAGAAGATCTGCATCCCGATATGCCGTTCCCGGACGATCCTTCCGAAACAGACCTCAGCCCAATGCCAAACGCTAATAGCCAACCGCAAACCGCAAAAATCCTGCGCGACGGTCAGTTCCTCATCCTCCGCGGAGAAAAGGCATATACCCTCACGGGACAAACTCTGTGGTAAAGGTTCATAGCGCTTTAGAAAAATCGCCCATCAGAGCGATTTTTCTGTTTTAAATTTGCATATATCGTAAAAAAGTTGTACCTTTGCAGTCCGTATGTTTCATTTAGAATCTCCATATAAGCCGACGGGCGATCAGCCGCAAGCCATCAAGGCTCTGGTCGAGGGAATCAAAGCCGGTGCTCCTGCGCAGGTGCTTTTGGGTGTGACCGGTTCGGGAAAGACCTTTACGGTCGCGAATGTCATTCAGGAACTGAACCGGCCGACACTCATCATGAGCCATAACAAGACCCTCGCAGCGCAGTTGTACTCGGAGATGAAGGCTTTCTTTCCGCATAATGCGGTGGAGTATTTCGTGAGTTACTACGACTACTACCAGCCCGAGGCGTATATCCCTTCGACCGACCTCTATATCGAGAAGGACCTGAGTATCAACGAGGAGATCGACCGGTTGCGGCTCTCTGCCGTAGCGGCGTTGCTGAGCGGACGAAAAGATGTCATCATCGTCTCTTCGGTCAGCTGTATCTATGGCTTGGGCAGTCCGCAGGATTTCACGGCGAATGTCGTTTCCCTTCGTCGCGGCGAGAAGATCCAGATGGACACCTTATTAAAATCGCTCGTGGGCGCGCAATACACGCGTAACGATATAGAACTCGCGCGCGGACGATTCCGCGTCAAGGGAGATACCGTCGATATTGCGCTGGCGTACGCGGATTACCTCGTGCGGGTGGAGTTTTTCGGCAATGAGATAGACGCTATCCTGACGGTCGATCCGATCTCCGGACAGGTGCTGGAGGAGTTTGACTCCTATAACCTCTCGCCGGCGACGATTTTCTTGACTTCCGCAGATCGTATAGCTTCAGCGAAAGAACAGATCAAAGCCGACTTGGCGAAGCAGATTGAGTATTTTATCTCCATCGGCGAAGAGTTATACGCAAAGCGTATAGAGGAGCGCGTGAAGTATGATCTGGAGATGCTGGACGAACTCGGTTATTGCTCCGGCGTGGAGAACTACAGCCGCTATTTTGACGGCCGTGAAGAAGGCACGCCGCCGTATTGTCTGTTGGATTATTTCCCGAAAGATATGCTTCTTGTCATCGACGAGAGCCACGTAACCGTTCCGCAAATCCGGGGTATGTACGGAGGTGATAAAGCCCGTAAGGAAAACCTCGTCAACTACGGATTTAGACTTCCTGCGGCGAGGGATAACCGACCGCTGAAATTCGATGAGTTCGAGGCGAAAGTGGGCCAGACCATCTTCGTTTCTGCGACGCCGGACGAGTACGAACTGAATAAGAGCGAAGGAATCGTCATTGACCAGCTCATCCGGCCGACAGGTCTGCTGGATCCGGAGATTGAAGTGAGACCGACGGAGAACCAGGTAGACGACCTCATGGACGAGATCCGGTTCCGTATTCATCGCAACGAACGTATCCTTGTCACGACGCTGACCAAAAGGATGGCGGAGGAGTTGGACGAGTATCTCCGTCGCTATGGAGTCAAGTCCGCCTATATCCATTCGGATATAGATACTATCGAGCGCGTGAAGATCATGGAGGATCTGCGCAAAGGCGAGTACGACGTCTTGGTGGGTGTGAACCTGCTGCGTGAGGGACTCGATCTGCCGGAGGTGTCGCTCGTGGCGATCCTCGATGCGGATAAGTCCGGATTCCTGCGTGACCAGCGAAGTCTGACGCAGACTGTCGGTCGTGCAGCTCGGCATGTCAACGGCAAGGCGATCCTCTACGGCGATAAGATCACGCCGGCGATGCAGGCAACCATCGATGAGACGAACCGCCGCCGAACCATCCAGATGCGGTATAACGCCGAGCATGGCATCACGCCGACGGCGATAAAGAAAGAGATCAACACTTCGGCCCTCGCGTCGCTCTACAAGGACCCGGAGGCGGAGAAACGGAAAGTAGAAGAAGCTATCCGCGAGAGTTGGAAGACCGCCGAGTGGCAGAAGATGAATGTGCAGACTCTGCAGAAAGCGATAGATAACAAACGCAAACAGATGCTCGCAGCGGCGAAAGCTACTGATTTTGAGATGGCTGCACGGCTTCGGGACGAGATGTTGGAGATGCAGAACAAGCTCCAGACGCTGCAAGATTAGAATCGATAATTTGTCATATATATTCGACAATTCGTAAAAATTTTCAAAAATTTTCAAAAAATGGTATAAACATTTGTTTATATCGTTTTTTCTTTGTATCTTTGCAGCGGTTTTTATAAACAAAAGTACCAACGGCTAAGACACTACTTTTGCATAATGACTCAAACTGCTGTATATCACTTGTGTATGCCTCGCAATGCCCATGCCGGTAATGCAGGCGCGGTGACTATGCTATAGAAGAGGTGATGCCATAATGGCTTTTGCCTTTTCTTTTTTTGTATAAAACGATCTTTGACATACTGATTTGCTTATAAAAGGAGAAAAACGAAAATTTTTCTTGTGATTTACTTGCGTATGTCAGTTTTTTTTTGTAACTTTGCACCATAATTGAAACGATTATGTCAGAGCAAAACGAAATCCAATTATTTGACGGCAAGCAAGTCCGTTATGTATGGGATGAGGAGCAAGAAAAGTACTTCTTCTCGGTAGTGGATGTCATCCAAGTATTAACGGATAGCCCGCGTCCAAGGAAATACTGGAACGCACTTAAAACCAAGTTAGCAGCGGAAGGAAGTGAGTTGTCCTCAAAAATGGGACAACTGAAATTACCCGCCTCGGATGGCAAGAATTATCTTACCGATGTGGCTGATACAGAGCAGGTTTTCCGGCTGATACAATCGGTTCCGAGCAAGAAGGCAGAGCCGTTCAAGTTATGGCTTGCGGCGCTGGGGCAGGAGAGAATGAACCAGTTGCAAGATCCGGAACTAAGTATTGAGCAGGCCATCAAAGACTATCGTCGTTTGGGTTATTCGGAGGATTGGATTAACCAGCGTATCAAGACCATCGAGATACGCAAAGGGCTGACAGACGAATGGCAGCGCGGCGGAATGAAGGAGGAGCACGATTATGCGATTTTGACGGATATCATATCGCGAGCGTGGAGCGGAATGACAACACGTGAGTATAAGAAGTACAAAGGTCTGCGTAAAGAAAGCCTGCGGGATAACATGACGAATGTAGAACTGATGCTCAATGGCTTAGCGGAAGCGGCAGCCACGGAACTCAGCAAACGGGAGAACCCGAAAGGTTTTGCACAGAATGCCAATGTTGCGCAACGTGGTGGAGATGTAGCTCATGTAGCGCGCGAGCGTTTAGAGCAGGAGTTGGGGGATACGGTTATCTCGGACAAACGTGCGCTGAACTTCACCAACCCGCCGGAGGAACTGCCGTTCAACGATGTGGAAGAAGTGAAATAGTAAGCTGAATAGTCCGACTTTGGCGGAAAACTCGCAAATCCTTTTATAAGCAACAATGTCGAAAGATGTTGTTGCTTTTTGTATGCAAATCAGTATAAAAAGAAGTAAGCCAAGTGCGAAAAAAATAGACATTTTAACAGGACCATCACGGGACCATGTTCCGAGAAGAACCTAAGAAAAGTACAATTAGAACAATCACAAAATAGCAGTACCGACAAAGGTAGATAAAAAGATACAAGCTTGTATAAAAAATAGACAACGAAGCATAAAATAGACAAGCAAATTTATACAAGCTAAGTCCGAAAAGGAACAAGTAAATCAAAAAAGAAACAGGCTATAAAAGTTATTGATAATTGCGGAAAAAGCAGTACCTTTGCGCAAAAAAAGTATGAGGTACGGTTATATTCGCGTGAGTAGCGACAAGCAGACAGTAGAGAACCAACGGTTTGAGATCGAGCAGTTTTGCCTTCGTGAGGGAGTGCAGGTAGACGGATGGATTGAAGAGACGGTGTCGGGTACTAAGCCTTATTCGAAACGTCAATTGGGAAAACTGCTGAGGCATGTGAAGAAAGGGGATTTGATTATCTGTAGCGAGTTGAGCCGTTTGGGCAGAAGTCTCTACATGATCATGGAGATATTGAGTTATTGCATGCATCGCGAATGTCAGGTGTGGACTATCAAAGATGGTTACCGCCTGGGCGACGACATACAATCCAAGGTGTTAGCTTTTGCTTTTGGTCTGTCGGCAGAGATTGAGCGCAATCTGATCAGCCAGCGTACCCGCGAAGCCTTGGCGAGACTCAAAGCCGAAGGAAAACATATCGGTCGTCCGAAAGGCAGCCGAACGAGAAAAGAATTAAATCCGTTATACCGGAAAGAAGAATATATCCGCAAATCGTTGCAATCCGGCCGCTCCAAGCGAAGCATCGCCCGCAGCCTCCGTTGCAGCCGCAATACATTAAGCAGATATATACTGCAAAATGATCTTTGATGTAGTGAAAAACTTAAATTAAGTAAAAAGGGAAGATTTTAAAATCACTGGATATATACATAGTATATATAAGGTAAGGTGGGATACGATATAATCCCGATGCAATCAGTATATTCTCCTAGTATGCCTTTAGCAATGAGTACACAGCACATTTAAACGAGCGTTTTTGTTGAGCCACCACATGTAGGACATATTGTAACAGACAATGATTCAAAACCAATATTACCTCCTTCAGGGTATATTTTGATGTAAAGTGTTCCACTTCCTGTCGGTTTGTATGTAGAAGGTAATGTAATTTCCTGATCTACAGCATAACAGCCAGAGGTTGTCGTCGCGCCATTACAAACAGCAGCCTCAGTGCTTAATTTCGAAGTGTAGTATTTGATAGTACAGTTTTTAGCGACATATTTACTACTCTTCCACCCGTAAATGTCTGCTTGTAGTGTGAATGACGTTGTTGAATTTGTAATAGGCACTGAAATATAAAAGTAACCTCCTGCTGATACATTGAAGTGAGAGCCAACACCAGTTCTGTGACTCCATTCTCCACCATGGGTTGCTCCTTTACTAGTTTTGACGATGATTGTAGCATCTTGCTCATCATCGTCCTCATAGGCTGAATTTGCAGTGCTACTTAGCGGGAATGTCCATTCAAAATCTGTAGCCCACGCATAGTTAACATTCAGCAAGATGCAGGTGAGCATCATTACGAATAATTTAAGTTTTTTGCTCATAATATGTAGTTGTCTAATTTGCGAATTATAAATCATTAACATAATGAAAAACTTATTTGTTAATCAAACCCTTGCGGTTAAGAAAAACTTGTTTGTTAAATTGTTATTGCTGCCGTTGGTTTTATTCTCCATCGGAGTAAAAACATTTGGAACGTACTTTACGTTAACATGGACAAAAGAAGATAGCCCAACGAATCCTACTTATTTGAACAATTCCGATGGCAATGGTGTCAAATTATATGCCACCAAAAGTTCTACTAAGGGAGGAAAAATTACTATTACAACCTCGACTGCAGGAGTATATATCACAAATGTCTCAATATCTGGTAAAAAAACGCAAGGTACTGTTGCTTTTTATTGGGATGGGAATACTTCAACAACAGGTTATTCAAAAAGCTATACAGAGGCTAGCCATACACAATCTGTTAATGCGAGACTCAAGGAAACGGGCGGAAGCAAAAATGGGCAATATCACATTACTTCTATTACCGTTTCGTATGTAGTAGGTGGCTCAACAAAAACGCTCAGTTCTATAGATATTACCACTCAACCTACAACGACGAAATATCTTGTTGGTGAAACATTCAGCAAGGCAGGTGCAGTTGTAACAGCTACCTATTCTGATGCGACTACAGCTGATGTTTCTTCATCCGCTACTTGGACACCGACTACAGGCTTGACATCAGGAAGCAATACCATAACGGCATCCTATACTGAAGGCGGAGTAACCAAGACTGCCACAACAACCGTGACTGCTTACACTGTGACGGTCAATAAAGTGGATGAGGATGGGACCGCGATTGCGGATGCAGGAGTTACGGCCAGCTGTACAGGAAGGACATTATCGCAAAATGTTGGTTCGACGAACTACGTCTTCAAAGAGTGGCAACTGACAACAGCGAGCGGAACTAGTATATCGACTAATTCCATTACAGGAACACCGACGGGGAATGTGGTAGTTAATGCGGTTTTCTATAAACCGATAACCATTACATACAAGGCAAATGGCTCCACGTTTACGACTCAAACTTATGCGCGCGGAGGGACGTTAGCTTTCCCAGCAAGTGGCCCTAATGGAGATGCCTATAGTTGTACCGGCAAGACGTTTGTTGGCTGGGTCGGCGAAGCGAATAAGAACTATTCTCATGCCACGACTGATCCGACTTATGCCACAGCGGGAGGGTCTGTTACCACCGCGGCGACCTATTATGCAGTATTCGCAGATGCAACGCCAAGTACCGATTACAAGCAGATTACGGCAGAAGGCGATTTGGTTGCAGGAGCCAAATACTTGATTGTAGGCTATAATTCATCTGTATATAAAGCGTTGCCTGTAGATGCTGCCACATCTTTAACGATGGTAACTGTATCCAGTTCCACGATCTCTAATCCCGGATCAACTTTAATTTGGACATTAGAGGGATCGGCTGATGCATGGAAAATCAAAAGTACAAGCAACAATAAATATCTCCAGATATCAGGAGGAAACTTAACATTTGAAACTTCAACATCTCTTACATTTAGTGTTGGCGTTAGCTCGAGTGTATTTACTTTTACCTCTTCAGCAGCATCCGGTAATAAGGTTTTGTCCTATTATGCCAGCCAAAATAAATTTAATGCGTACTCAGGAGCGAATACAGTATATGTCTTCAAGCAAAAGATAACATATTCGAATTATGAAGTAAATTGCTGTACTCCGCCGGCCTCGCCATTAACTATTACCGGGAGCAGCACAGTGTCAATGGATGCCACATTGAGTCCGGGAACGAGTGGCGGTAACGGAGGAACGGTGACATGGTCTGTTACGTCGGGAACCGGAACGGCAACGATTAATCCCACAACCGGTGTTTTGACACCAGGAAGTGTCGGCACGGTAACTATTCATGCTCATCAAGATGCCAATGAAAAATGTGCTCAAGATGCAGAAAAAGAGATAACCATCTTAGCGGCTACTGTGCCTGTATCTGGAGTTACAGTTGATCCTACGTCAAAAGCGATCGTTGTAGGTGAGACATTTACGATTACACCGACGGTGTCGCCAAGCAACGCAACAGACAAGTCGGTTTCTTGGACTTCGAGCGCAAGCGGAAAAGCGTCTGTAAGTAGCGGAACGGTTACCGGTGTGGCTAAAGGTACGGCAAATATTACCTGTACCACTACCGATGGAGGTTTTACTGCGACAACAGCAGTAACGGTGTATAACTTTACCGTATTAGCTCAAGATGAGGACGGAACGGACATTAGCGGTGTGAGCGGTATAACGGCTTCTCATACAGGTAAAGCGTTGAGTGCTGGAGTCGGTTCTACTAAATATGTATTCAAGACATGGAAATATGCTGCCGGCGGACAAGGCGGATTGGATGCTATTCCTTCTGCTACCAGCACAAGTACTACACTAACGGGAACGCCGACAGGTGATGTGACGGTAATAGCCGAGTTCTACAAGCCGATTGTGGTGCATTATTGGAACAACGGTGTGGATGTACATGATGAAGAAGTAGCACGAGGAACGAACGTTACACCGACGTATTCGGGAGTTTCATCCGGAGGCGCAGGTAATTATGGTCCATGCGATGCTACGCACGTATATTACTATGGCTGGTCGAAGACGGATATCGGTAGTACTCCGGATGACGAAGCAACGGTGGGTGAAACGTACTCTTCTGTAACGGCAGATGTGCATTACTATGCTGTATGGACGGATGTAGATGCAGAGGATTATTCAAGTGATTATACAGCCGGTGATGGTGACAATGGAGGATCCGCTCCAGTGGGATGCGTAACTAACTGCGAAGTCAGTGTTGGGGAATTGACGCATATCCCTGCAGTGAAAATTGGTAGAACAAATGGTGCCGCCTCTTTCGACATATTACTCCCTTCAGGAACGACTCAATTATCATTCCGCGCACGCTATTGGGATTCAAATGCTACATTAAGTATGACTTTCTTCGAAAGTGGTCCTTCTATTAGTCCTACTACGTGTGCCCCAACGTTAACTGGTACTAACATGACGGGTAGCAACACTTCGTTTGGACTTGAAGCAGGAGATGACTTGTTTACATATACAGTGTCAAATGTTACAAGTGATGTATATGTAACTTTAAATGCATCTTTCTACAACCGTATCGTTATCTATGATATCCACACTTCCACCGGTGGTGGCGGAGGTGGTGGCGGAGGCGGAGGAGGCTTCGGTGACGCCGAATATATCACGCGCTGCTGTACGGAATTAGCTACTATAGGTGGTGCAGAAAAGAGCAAGACATACAATAGTGTTACTCTGCAATGGAATGACATTGCCAATGTAAGTAGTTGGGCTGTGACCTGCAAGAAGAAATCGGACGGAACGAGTGCCGGAACGCCGAGTGCTATTACTACCGTTTCTTCAAAGAAAAATATCACCTTTACTGGTCTTGATCAGTACACCGATTACGTATTTACTATCTCTGCGACTGCAGCAAGCGGTTATTGCAACACTGACGATGTGGTTGAGATAAAGACACCGTGTGTGAATCCGTCAGACTTGTCGATTACTTCTACAGGAAACAAGTGGGACTTCTGCGCAAGTGAAAGTATGACGCTGATAGTAAACGGTACGAATATATCGGGAAGCGCAACTTATCAGTGGCAGAAACATAATGGTTCTACATGGGGTGATATTGATGGTGCGACAAGTGCCAGTTATACGGTTGCCAGCATGGCTGCTTCGAATGCCGGACAATATCGTTGCATTGTAACGAATCCGGGTAGCAGTTGTGACGCGACGACTGATGGTTATTGGGTACGTTTATGGCAGTTGTATATCAACAATGGGACAGCTGATGCATGGCAGAGCTTGGACTTCAGTAATACGGGCACAGGAACAGGTAGCAACACATCTGTTTATTTAACATCTGATAAGGGATATCAGTTTAAACTGATTGATAATAATGGTGGATACTTCGGTTTGAATGACAAGACAATCACTGCTACTATTTCAGCCTTTGCATTGAACGGAAGCGGCGCAAACGTTAATGTTACTTCCGGTCTTGAAGGCAATTATACATTTACCATCAACTATTCGGATAAGAACAATCCAACCATTGCTGTAACTTATCCTGTAGGCAACCAACCAAGCGGACGCAAGATATGGTTTGACAAATCGGTTATTACCGGCTGGACAGATGCAGGGACGAGCGATCTAGTATGGCGTATTGGAAAGAAGGCTAATAGTATGACCAACAAAGACGATCCAGCAAATGCGTTTACATTAGTACCAGGTACTGATCGGTTCTATGTTTATGAAACGAAAGAGTATAATGGTTTTGAGGCATGGCATGTAGCAAACAATGTAGCTTGGTCTGGTAATTCGGATAACGATCCTGCATATGATAACCATAGTATTTACACCCATTATCATAATCAGAACTCAACCGATGTTAAATATGCTATTGTATATCAGAAGTATGTTATTGGAACATCAGGTGTGACGCTTGTACCAACTACGAAAAAGAACACCGATTGGTATTGCGATTTCTGGAATGTAACTAAGTACGATGGTATGTTGACGCACACGGCAACGATCACACCGCCGACGAATGGTACTATCACCATTGCCAACGCAGCACAGTCATTGGAGGCAACTACCACCACCTCCAATCTGCCTCACCGTACTATTCTGACGGTTACGGCTACTCCGGCACCTGGTTATCAGTTGAGTTCGCTAACCGTGAACGGCGAAGCCTTCACAAGCGGTAATGAGTATATCCTAAGTGCAGACGCAACTATAGCGGCTACGTTTACTGCAAAGACCATAACTATCACATGGGATGGTAATGGAGGTAATACTCCATCGCCGACAGAGAGCAGTTATACATACAATGGTTCGACTGTATCTCTGGCAACAGTTACTCACGCTACGAAACTGTTTGCCGGCTGGTTTACCGATCCCTCTGCGGGAACGCAGATTACAGAAATCGGTACGACTAACAAGCCGACTGCCGATGTGACCTATTATGCACACTGGGTAGATGGTAACACCGTGCAATTCCATGCGGGTGTAGGCTCTGTAACTCCGTCATCATTGACACAGACAACGCTTGGCGGTGCAGTGACAGCCTTCCCGACACCGACTATCGACTGCGAGGGTTGGTCGTTCGCCGGATGGAAAGAAGGTAGCCAGCAAGCAGAGACGACGACTAATCCGGAAGCAAGTTTGTACGCAGGTGGCCATACCGGTTATGTTCCTGCCACAGCAACGGTACATATGTACGCTGTATGGAAGAAGAATTTCGGTGGCGGAACAGGAACTATTGCTAATACTTACAACTGGGATGACACAAACAATACATGGAGCACAAATAGTATGAGTGCATGGGTTGGAGATTCTAATACCTCACCTCATAGTGGAACAAAATGCGGAAGCAACTCTGCCGGTGGCGCATACATATACTGTTTGACAAAGGCCACAACTCCGGATTCATTGGTATTCTATTATACAAAGTCATCTACCAATACTACATCTTCCAATAAATGGCATATACAGACCTCATCTGACGGATCAAGTTGGACAACAATAGAAAGCACGTTGGGCAATGACAATCTTACAAGAGGCACATGGGTAAAATATAAGTTTGACATGACTTCTTACTCAAATAAATATGTTCGTCTATTATGGAGTAATGGATCTTCAGCATCAGGAGGAACTTTGGATGATGTGACATTCTATTATGAAGGAACTATCCCTGATGCATGGAAGTGGACATCTTCGGCGAATGATTACGGATGTACCCCTGCAAATCAAGTGAAGACGCCGGTGATCAGCCCGGATACGGAGGCTCAGACCGGTGATGTAAGTGTGACTATCACTTGTGCGACAGATGACGCAACGATTCGGTACACGACAGACGGAACGAATCCGACTTCGTTAAGCGGTACGGTTTATAGTGGCGCATTCACCGTAAGTTGCTCTGCGACCGTGAAGGCGATTGCTTACAAGGCGACGATGGATGATTCGGAGATAGCAGAACAGGAATACACGGTAACTGTTCCGACCCCAACATTCAGCTTGCCGGCCGGTACGTATTATGATGCCAACCAGAGTGTAACGCTCTCATTGCCGACAGCGCACACAGGAACAGTTATTAAATACACGACGAACGGCGATGATCCCACATCGAGTAGTGCAACCTATTCAAGTGCCATCACTGTAACGGAAGGAACGATGACAATAAAGGCTATCGGTTATAACGCGACATGCGGTACTACTTCCGCTATCGCGAGCGCGACATATATCGTTCGCTTTGGCGAGACATTCAGTCTGGTAACTGACAAAGATGATTTAATGGCAGGCGACCGAGTTGTGATTGTATCAGCAGATGCGACCACCTCTACACACCATGCCGTTTCTACCACTATCAGTGCGAACAAACGTACAGCCACAACCGACTTTAATCTTGCAGCCGGGCTTGCAACAGCTCAGATTTATCCGGCTCTAGGTGCAGCGGCTACAGTACAGATATTTACGCTTGGCGGCAAACCCGGCGAGTGGACATTCCACGAGACGACCAACAATGGTTATCTGAACTGTCCGAGCGCAGGTAAACTAACCAATACGGCAGTTGTGAACAACTCCAACAAATGGGCCATTGACATCAATGGAAGTTATGTAGCAACTGTTACCAACAAAGAGGTAACCGATGCGGTTATCAAGTCGAACACCAGTTCCGGCCACGTGTTCGCTGCTTATGGTCCGGCTACAGAGAATGTACAATTAGTTAAGCTGTATTCTGTTCCGAACCCTGATCCTGTCATCAAGATTGATGCTTCGCTGACATCCTTCTCTGCATGTCGCGGTATAGCAGGCGATTACCAATCATTCTATGTAAGCGGAAAGAATCTAGATGGGAGTATCGTTTTGAGCAATGTTGCTCCGCTTGCCGGATATGAGTTTTGCTTGACAAGTGACGGTACATATACTGCGGCGCTTGAATTAACTCCAGTAGCTAAGACCGTAGCCAAGACACGAGTATATGTACGTTTAGCTACTACAGCGAGTGCAGGAGCACACAACGGTAATTTGAATGTAGCCGTTAGTGCTAATAGTTTGAGTACCAATATTGCAGTGACAGGAAGCGTAAGTACATCTGATACTTATACGGATCAAATTCACAACACTATTGTCACTAACCAGTGCGGTGAATATTACGCGCCAAGCATAGATGATGAATCCAAACCAGATCCGGGTGATGAAGATTGTATAGATACACACTATAAATTCATGGGATGGATCACCGAAGCAGATCGTAACTCATCTGCTGTAAAGAATGATGCATGGTATCTGGAGCACCTGATTACAGCAGGAACAAGCATGACTGCTGATGGTACTAACTATTACGCCGTTTGGGCGAAGGAAGAAGACTAAGATGTTCGAACGAACATAAAGTTTAATATTTAAAAAGTTAAAGATTATGAAAACGAACATCTTAGCAATTAATACGAATATTAAAAACGTAGTTAATCGTACCTTTATGGTTAAGAAAACGTATTTTAAATATTTATGTGCAGTACTCATATTGATAGGTACGAGTGCGCACGCGTGGGGACAAACTCCGAGTTTGTCTATCATGGAGCGTGTGACGATTGAAGCCAGTGATTTTACGAACTACAACCCTGGTGGAGCAAACGGCGCTACGGTAGGAGTGGTGGAAATTACCACAACTGCCAACTACAAGAATACTTGTGGATCGAAGACATATATTAGTATGTCCAGTTCGTCAACGATGACTGTTACGGCGTCCAGTGGCAAGATTACCAAGATTTCTTTCTCCCCTCAAAGTTCAAATAGCAACTGTCCCGCTGCAAGTGGTACAGCTGGTGCTGGACATATTTCTGTGAATAAAGGAAGTTGGAATGATAACCAAATTTGGACGAGTTCAACGGATGCTGGAGAAGAATCTGTAACCTTTACGGCCAATAATGTTGCTGATTTTAACGATTTGACAGTCACATTAGTCCACACGTCTGTTACATGTCCGTTTACATTCCCAACATCTATATCCTTTTCTGTGGCTTCTGGCGATGATCATACAGAAAATGTGGCAATATCCGGAACTACTGGATATACGTGGTATGGGTCCGCATTGGCAGACGATGACTTAGGTGGTAGTAGTAGTACATCGGAGTTATCTGCAGCTTCCTCATCATCCGCGAGCATATATGTTTTAGGTGATGTACCGGGCACATATTACTCGACTCTGGACATCGAATATAGCCGCTATACTCCGTATAGCTATTACGAAATCTCTATCCCTGTGACGGTAACTGTAACGGGATGTGCGGATATATCTGACGAAGATATCACATTCCACGATGGTACACCAGCATTCAATTGCTCAACAGGGAAATGGGAAGTAACCACTTCTTGGGATGCTGTCCCTGGAGCGACACGATATGGTGTTGCTTTAATAGAATATAATCCAAGTACATCAAAATACGACATTACTGCGGTTGCGGCTTCGTATCAAACAGGGACTAGTAAAACATATACAGTACTGGAGTCCAATAAAAGATATAAAGTAGCAGTACAAGCACAAAACGAAGATTGTATTCCAGACGGGAAATCAAAAAATGTAACGACGTTACAAGGTAGCAGCAGAATTGAGACTACTTGTGCTTCCGTGACAGCTCCTACGGTAACGGCAGTACCGTTGTCGCACACGGCAAATGTGAGTTGGTCTTCTGCATCTACGACTTGTGACAATACCTACACGGTAAGCATCACCAAACATAGTAATGGCGCATCTGTCTATTCGCAAACGACCAATGCTACCACAAACGTGGCTCTTGGTACTCCGACTCCTTTGGAGAGCAATACCCGTTACGATGTATCGGTTACTGCGCAAAACGGTTGCGGAAGTGTCAGCACTACGACAAACACCTATTTCACAACAGCTAAAGAGTTGGTGGATTATCGCTATGCATGTATCGAGATAGATTTAGATCCAACAGACGGCACAAGTAATCCATTGTTGATTACATCTGCAGCAGGCCAAAAGGTAAAAGCCATTCGCACATTGACTCTAAGTGTAGACGGCGGAACAGTAAACGCAAATAAGGATGTGACTTTAACCGGAGATAATCTGTTGTTCTACAAGAGTGATGGTACATTAATTACTGGTAGCGCTCTTCAAACAAATGCCAGCGGAGATTTAGCAGCAACACCGATTTATGTTGCATACAACCCAACGGCATACGTAGATGAGAACTGGGTACAACCGACAATTACCGTCAGCTGTGATGGAAACAATATTGGTTTTGACAACCTTGTTCACGCTCGTTGTTTGCCAGATAACTTCGTAATTGCTTCTAAATTAGGTGACCACTGGTACGCATTAACGGCAAATTGCGCAAGTAGCGGCACATATACAGGTGTGTTAATTACTGTTGACAATGAGAGTGATCCATCAAGTGCCACCGCACCGATAGAAACGAAATGGGGTATGCGTGAAGTGGCTTCAACACGGTATGCTGCTAACGGAACGAATATGACGTTTACGGAAAAATTGACAACGGAAACAGCTAATGATCAAAAGACCTTGTATAATGGTTCAAGCACTGCCATTCAGGTTTATGCCCAATATAACGGATACACGATAACCAATCCTGATCGATATGAATGGACTCCGACAACAAACAACTTAAGAGATTATACACTTACAAGTGCCGATGGAGGAAATGAACGTCCTATATGTCTCAGTACAAGTGGTTCCTTTGGAACATATTCGTCCGGTAAAGCCTACGACGGCAAAGTGCGTTTGTTGCCGGCTACGTTTGAAGATCCTGCTGAGATGCAAGTAATAGAATGGAAAGCCAACAGCGTTGTTGTAATGTACAAAGGCTCGGGTGTAAGTGCAACAACTCAAGTGGGGAGCAATACTGAGAGTAGCGCACAGACATTAACTGCTAAGAAGATAGACCACGGCGTATTTGAGTTAACAACAAATCAGGTGCTCACGAGCAACACGAATAAGTTATTAACAATCACCATCTTCAATGGAAGTGCAGGTACGGTTGGTTCAAAGATTGTCATTATCCCGGCTATCGTAAGCGGAGAGAAGAACGCTGATGCTCTGGTGGCAGACGTATCAACAGCCACGACTACCGATTTAGTAGTATTGGACGGTGCAACACTGAGTGCAGTAGCTACCAAGTATACGTATAACAACATTACCGTTTATCCGGGTGGTAAGTTGGTTATCGGCAGCGGAAAGCGATTAGGTATGGCAAGTCTGACGCTGCGTGGCGGTTCCAGTTGGGGCGCTGCGACATATGAGCACAAGTACCCGCAGTTTGTGGTGAATAACACAGCCAGCGGAGCGTTCAGTAATACCTCTGCCGTCATCAACTATGACTACGTGACAACCAAGGACCAGTACTACAGTTTTGTTCTGCCGTACGCATCGAACACCAAGAGTATCAAGTACCCATTAGATATCTACGGTAGTGCAGTAAGTGCAAGCAATACGGGTAGCTTCGAGTTCCAATACTACGATGGTGCAGCTCGAGCAGCAGGTGGTACAGGTTGGGCTGTTTTGGCGGAAGATCCTTCCACAGGTGCAGTTCTGGTAGCCGGAAAGGGTTATACCTTCCTCGGAATGCCGAAGAAAGTAGATGCATACGACGGTACGGATGATAGTCATGCGAACAGCCGTCAGCGGTACGGCATCCATCGTATCCCGATGAGTGTGTCTGCGGCTACGGTACAAGCCGGAGAAACGAACTCATCACCAGGTAAGTCAACACCGATTAGCGTTACATTGGCTGACAAAAACAATGCATCAGGATGGGTTCTCGTTGGTAATCCGTTCATGGATGATATAACCGGTTTGGATAACGATGATATCCAAGTAGGTAATTTGATTCACTCAGATACAAATCCATGGGATGGCAAATGGCGCTGGAATCCGGAATCAAGCCAACGCTTCGTGGTTATCCCGGGACCGGATGGAACAACCTATGAATCAGAGGAGGTAAGTACAGCAGAATTACCTGCATTCAAAAACTTCTTTGTTCAGATTAAGAGTAGTAGCGTAACCTCTTTGGTAATTCCGGCAAGCAGTCGTAATGACGCAGCACTGGCACCGGCTCGCTTCAAAACTCAAGCGGAGAAGGATATCCGTTTGGCTGTTGATTTGGTAGGCACGACACGTAGCGATAAGGTTGACCTGCTTATTAATGATGCATATAGTGCCGGATTTGACGAAGATGCCGACTTCACGAAGATGATGAACGGAACGAACTTCAACCTCTATGGCGTTTATCCGGAAGATTATTTGAGCTTCATTGCAGTCGATAAGACCACGGCGGCTGGTAGCATCGCTATCGGTTATCAAGTGCCGGAAGGCGGTGAGTACACCTTGCAACTATCCGATCGCGCTTACGTGATGACGGATGCTATCGAGGCACTGTACGTAACTGATCATGAGGTTTCGCCGGAGGTGACAACGGATCTGTTGGATGGTCCATATAACTTCACGGTTAATCAGGCAGAGACGAATAACACCCGCTTCACCGTTTCTATCCGATTGGCTCCGCAGACGCCGACCGACATAGGAAATGTGCCAAGCGAAGGAATGAATGCAGATAACGCAAAACCGCAGAAGTTTATATATCACGACAAGATGTTTATCTTGCGGAATGGCGTGATTTACGACGCAACGGGTAAACAAGTGAAAGGAGGCCTGAAATGAAAACATTGAGATATATGTTGATTGTAACAGCCTTGCTGAGCGTCATGAGCGTGAGTGCCCACATGTTTGATAAGCAGTGGGGACAGAAACCCGTAATCGAGATGCGCTCTACTTCCGCGATGGCTTATTCTGGTTCTACACTTCCGCAGGCTGCGGCTACCGGAGTTACTTTGGCTACCGTAGCAGATGTAGAAACCAGCACCAGACCCTATCACCCCGGACATATTCGTAGGGGAATAGATGATGACGATAAAGAGGAGAAACCGGAAGGATGGGTGGACCCATTCAAGGATCCCTTAGGTGACGTCCTCTGGCCGCTGATGCTGATGGCGATGGCTTATGTGGTGTATCTTAAGAGTCGAAAAAAGAAAGAAAATATATAATTACCAATCTATCATGAGAAAAATTTTCATTTTGTTTGCGGCAATGGTATGCTACATGGGTGCGTATGCCGCTTCAATCACTGCCGGGAACATGGACTTCGGCACAGTAAGTATCAAAGGACAGAGTTATGTAACTGCTACCGAAGAAATCCCTGTTTCGTGGGAAGGACTGAGTAATCAAGGGCTTTCCCTATATGCCGAGGTGCTTACCGGGACAGATAACTTCTTCATCAGCGGAGAGAGTTCCTATTACATGGGTTATGGAGCAAGCATGACCTATTCTACTACCTTTACGATTGGCTACTATGCTGAGACCGCGGGTTCCTTTACCGGTACGCTCCGTTTCTATAGTTACGATACCAATTATAATGAGGTGGAGAAGATAATCAACCTCAGTGTTGTTGTCAGTTCGGACGCTATAGTGGCCAACACCACTCCGTATGTACGCATCAACTCTACAAGCGAGTTACATGAAAGCGATACCGTGGTGTTTGTGAATGAGGCAGCCGGAGCAGTCAGTGGTCCGCTGAACGGGACTTATCTGACGGCGATTACCGAAGGCGTCAGTGTTGATGCCGCTGCAGGAACTGCAGATATACCCGAAGGCGTACAGGCATTCAAGATGCATAAATACAGCGGCAACTGGCAGTTCCTCTTCATCGAAGATGAGGAAACAGCCTTGCTCCTGGATTATGTGTCGAACAACGCCAAAGGTGCGTTTGCGACGGTTTATGCAGCCGGACAGACGGTTAAGACCTGGGAGATCAGTATCAGCAACGGCGAGGCGGCGGTCTTCCGTCCCAACGATGCGGATCCTGCTTACCCGGTTCGGTTTAACAGCGACCGCTTCAAGCCGTATAAGACCGAGGCTACCGGTACATCGTTTGCGCTCTACAAGAAAGCCGGAGAAGCTCAGCAGATACAAAGCAGCCTGACAATCGAGGATATCATCTTCGGCGAGGTAGAGCAAGACGAATCCAAAGAAGTGACGGTCAACTATACTGCCGAGAACCTGACGGACGATATCATCTGGGAGGTAGAAGGAACGGACGCTGCGTTGTTCAGCGTAGCGGATCAGGGCGACCGTACCGGCGGAACAGTGACCATTACGTATTTAGGTACAAGTAGCAAAACGGGTGCATTGGATGCGCATCTGAGTTACCTGACGCAGGATGTAACTCTGGATCCGATGGAGGGAACAAAAGCCATCAGCATCACGATTATTCCTGCTACCATCAAACTGACAAATCTCGCCTTCGCCGATGCTCCGGCCACGATAGATCAAGGCCAGTCGATTGACATGAGTCAGTATATCGTATATACACCGAATGATGCGGCGGATAAGTCTTTGGTATGGAGCGTTGATCATACGTATCAAGGTGAAGTAAGCGAAGCAGGTGTGCTGACCGCCAAGCATGTAGGCGGTACCGTAACGGTAACGGCTACATCGGTGCGCGTGCCGAGCGTGAGTGCCAGCCATACGCTGACCATCACCGTACCGACAGTCACGGATTTCACGCTTTCACACAGCGAAATGACGATACATAAAGGCGATACGCAGACGTTGTATGTGACAGCTATAGTGCCGGATTACGCCAGCGTCAGTCCTGCCTTCTCCAGCAATAACACCGCTGTAGCGACCATCAGTAATAGAGGTCTGGTGACTGCGAAAGGAATTGGTGAGGCGGTCATCACCGCTACTATCGGTAGTATTGAGCGGACCTGTACGGTACATGTGCAGCCGGTAGAGGTGACCAGCGTCAGTTTCGATCCTGCTACCGTGAGTCTGACGGTGGGCTCGAACCTGCAACTGAACCCGGACGTGCTGCCCGCGCAAGCCAAAGACGAGTATGCCATGACCTATATGTCCGACAACGAGGCTGCGGCTACCGTGAGCGAGAGCGGTCTGGTAACCGGTATTGCGGAAGGCCAAGCCATCATCACCGCTACCATCGGCGGCGTGAGCGGACAGATAACGATTAACGTCGTTGCGGCGTCGATGTTCACCAAAGTGACGGACGCTTCTACGCTGGCGGCGAAAGATACGATCGTTCTGGCTACTATTTATAACAACAGCGGCGTGATTGCCGGTCCTCGCGGTACAGACAATGCCGGAAAGAAGAAACTGAGTGTTCTAACCGAAGGTGTAACCGTTACAGAGACAGAGGCTTATGCTGATGAGGCGTGCCGTTTGGTACTTGGAACGGAGAAGAACCAGACTGGCTTCACACTGACAATCGTAGGCGGAAAGACGATAGCCGTAACCTCTACCGGCAACGATATCGTTGATGCAAACACGCAGAACTGCAAGTTCTGGGAGTTCGTAGAAGATGGCAATAACGGCTATTTCGTGCGTAACCTCGGTAACACGAACGCGATGTTCAAATACCATGCAGGTAATGCGGCTATCAAACCATACAAGGCCACTACTGTAGGTGCGGTTTATGTCTATGCCTATGTGCGCAAGTACGTAGATCCGATAGTGACCGGCATGGAAGAGACGCAGGCTCCTTCAATCGAAAGCCGGAAGATTCTTCGCGACGGACAGGTGCTGATCCTCCGCAATGGCGAGGTCTATACCGTCACCGGAATGAAGTTATAACTTCGCGCGTAAATAATTTTTCCATAAAATAATTTCCATAAAGTGGAAAAATATTTGCACATGTCAAAAAGGACCTATAACTTCGCGCGGAGGAGCAGATGAAGATCTGTACGGGTAGGGAGCCTACCCCCATCCCCTCCCTGAAAGGAGGGGTATTTTTGTATATACCAATCGCGCGCATAGATAGTCTCGGAGACGCGGAAGTAAAGCGCGAGTTGGGGAATGATCTGCCATCTGAGGCACAGGTAAGCGCGGCCGCCCAGACCGTAGGTCGCAGGGATAGAAAAAGCGTACAGCACATCGTGCTCGTAGGTATAGATGCGGTTCGCCCACTCGCGGGCGTCGAAGCCCTGGAGGCGGAAGCGAAAGCTGAGAGGTGTATGGCGTACGGTGTAGGGTGTCAAATCAAAGGCTATATCCTGCGCCAGGCTGACGCCATAAAGAATGGTGGAATGAGCCGCTTCGCTGAATGATGAAATGGTGGATTGGTTAGAAGGCACGAGGTTGGCTTCCGCGGTGGTACGCAGCGACCAGCTGCCCTGAGCCCAATCGAACTGCGCACGGGTGGAGTAGGTGGCATCGCCTTTCTGCCGCGCGCGGAGACGGAGAGAAAGCCGCCATTGGGGAATGACGGAATGAGCCGCTTCGCTGAATGATGAAATGGTGGAATGATGATACTGCAATTCTGCCATGGCATCATATCCCAGCGTCTTAACTGCATCCCCCAGACCGTACTTGTAGCCGCTGAAATAGAACACATCTCCGTAACCCGAGAGCCGCCAGTTGCGCCAGCGGGTGATCTCAAAACCCAAGTACCCGCCGTTCTCGTCGTTGATGCGCGAGGTCTCGGAGAAAGCGTAACCCAAGGCGTTATCGAAATACGGCGAGTAATAGCGGTACAGCGCCACAAGCGAGACGCCCTGCGTAGGATAGAACCGGCTGCCTATGAGAGCACCGAGGCCCCAGTGGGTTAGCCTACCCCCGTCCCCTCCCTGAAGGGAAGGGTGATCATAATTCTCGGCAGCCGCACATTCTCCAAAGGCATCAAACCAGCCGTGATTATACCGGAACGAAGCACCTATGACAGCCTGGTTGCGGCCGCGGAAATAATGGCGGTTGTACTTGGCGTTGCGGTAGGGGTGAATACTGTCCGACCAGAGATTCTCTATCGCTGTCAGCTGGACTTCCAGCCGTTTATGTCGCAGCGTGAGGTTGGCGCCAATCAGGTGATGCCAGGTGGAGTCATTCGCGCGGCGCATGGAGTAGAGTGCGGAGGCGTCCAGCCTCGTCTGCGACGAGAAAGCGTGACGGATCGTTGCGCCGGCGCCGTGCAGTCCTTCGCCATCGACAGACGAGTAATACCGCAGACCCTGCTGCTGCATCCCGACCGAAGAGACATAGGATGTCTTGCCGGAATGAAAGACCGGCGCAAGCACCAGTCCCTGCCCGAAAGAGGCCTGGAAATTACCTCCTACCACCGTGTGCAGATGGGGCGTTATGTCGCGTAGTTGCAGATAAGCGCCGTACTGCAGGTCCTTTGCTATGCCTCCCACCGGCCGCCTTAACTGCGCACCGAAAGTGACCTTCCTTTGGTAATCAAACCGATAACGTCCCTGTACGTACATCGGGTCCGTGCCTGCTACTCCTTCTATATTACGCGCATCCACGCGCGTGATGATCTCATGCGTCGCGTGGGCAAAGACCTCGCGGGGATACACTTTTTGATTTATGATTTCTGATTTATGATTTCTGATTTGGACGAACGGCAGCAGGTCGCGGATCTCGTACTCCGCCAGCGACGGGATGAGCCGTAACTCGTACAGCGATTCGAACGGGTGTCTGCCGGCATAAGCGAGGATATCATCTATCTGCTGCGGGGAGAGAAAATAGAGTTGTGAGAGTTCTTCATCCGAAGTGTTATTCAGGTCTATCGGCGCGTCATGCAGTGCGTACAGATCCGTCTGCAGCTGCTCGTAATCCACTTCGCTGAACTCCGTCACGGCGTGATAAATATCGAGGATAATATCGTCCAGAGAGAAAGAAGGTCTAACCCCAGCCCTTCCCTGAAAGGAAGGGAGGATGAATAAAATGATTATTATGACTCGTATTTGTCGTTTCACGGCACAAAAGTACTAAAAATAATTGAAAATTGAAAATTGAAAATTGAAAATTTGTGTAATTCGTATATTTTTCGTAAATTTGCAGCGGAATTATGGATAAAAAGACGCTTTATCATATTATCGAATGGGCTGTGGCACTCGCTGCGTGCGCTTTTCTGGGTTATAAACTGGTTACTTTTGAGGATTATCCGGCCTTGTGGGAGAGTCTTCGTGGCATGGCATGGCAGCAGTATCTGGCGCTTGGTTTGTGCGTCGCGCTGATGCCGGTGAATATGGCGATTGAGGCGTGGCGATGGATGACTTTATGGAATGGTGACGCTTCGCTTAATGGTGCAAATGGTGAAGTGAATGAGTTAACGGATGAACGGTTAACGTTCAGGGAGGCGCAGCGGCAGGTTTATTATTCCAAACTCGCCGGACTGATCACTCCCTGGCGGCTCGGAGAATACCCTGCAAGAGGGGTGTTGATGGAAGTGCAAAGGGACCAAGTACCGGGTACAAAGGATATCATGCCCCGGGTGCTGGCGATGGGGGCGGTAGGAAGCGCGACCATGACGGCATCTATCGTCATCGCCGGCGTGGTGGCGTTGGCATTCTCTCCGGCGGTCATGACGCAGTTAGGCGACAGTTATCTCTACGCCCTTGCAGCGGCGGTCCTCGCCCTGTTCATCGCTTTTGCGCTTGCGCCCACAGCCCTGAAGAAGTACGCCGAAGTCAATCAGCAGTTGCTCTTCCGTAGCTTGGGACAGAGCCTCGTCCGCCTGCTCTGTTGGTGCGTGCAGTTAGTGCTGGTGCTCTATGCACTGGGGGCAGTTACGGGTGATGGGTTACGGGTGATGGGTTACGGATTACCGATTTATTATCTGCTGGTGACCGTCACGCCGAATGTGCCGATCGCAGAAGTAGGTGTCCGCGGCGCATGGGCGATCGTGGTTTTCGGATCGATGAATGCTGCCTTTGCCGGCGTCCTGCTGTGGGTGATAAATACCCTCCTTCCCTGCCTCGGATGGTTCTTTTTTAGGAAAAAATAACAAAACCCTTGCGTATGTCGCAAAAAAGCAGTAATTTTGTAGCCGAAAAACGAAAATATAAAAAACACCATTATACCATGAACATTAATTTTCAGATTCATTATCGTGCCGAGTACGGCCAGAGTCTCTGCGTGATTGAGACGCAGGAGTCTATTTTGGGATGGACAGAGAAAGATCCGTTGGTGCTTAACTGCCAAGGGACCGATTTCTGGCAGGTTAATGTCCCCATTAGCGATTTTGCAGGCAGTATTCAGTACAAATATGCGATTCGTCTGCAGGACGGTCGGTATATCTATGAGGCAGGTGAACCGAGGATACTTAATTTAGTAGAAAGTCAAAAGTCGGAAGTCGAAAGACAGATTGTGGTTCGCGACGCTTGGCAGGCGAGCACCTATGAGGACAGTTTCTATACCACCGCCTTCCTCAAAGCGCTTTTCAGTAGAAAGTCGAAAGACGAGAGACCGCTTCGCTCAAAGAAACAGGGCAATATTCGTTTCTCTATCGACCTGCCGCAGATCCTGCCGACACAAGGCGTGGCGATCGTCGGTAACTGCCCGGAGTTAGGCAACTGGAATGCCGATAACAAACTTGTTATGAGCGATACGGAGTTCCCCGTTTGGAAAGCCGACATCAAGGTTTCCGAGGCGCAGATCATCGAGTATAAATACATGGTCTATGATCTCAAGACAGGCGCCCAGGTAGATATGGAGTGGGGCGAGAACCGCCAGATATGGGGCATCGAGAAGGGCATAGTCATCTACCAGAACGACCGTGGATTCCGCCGCACGCAACCGCGATGGAAGGGAGCCGGCGTAGCTGTTCCGGTCTTCTCGCTCCGTACGGAAGAGGGATTCGGTATCGGTGAGTTCCAGGACCTCAAGAAGATGGCGGACTGGGCTGCGGCAACGGGTCAGAAGATGATCCAGACCCTGCCGATCAACGATACCACGCTGCGGCATAATAACCTCGACAGTTATCCTTACAACGCTGTTTCTGTCTTCGCGCTCCATCCGATATATATCAATATTGAGAAGATGGGTCGCCTGACGCCGGCGCAGAAGAAGAAATATGAGGCGCAGAAGGCGGAGTTCAACGCTCTCAAGATCGCTGATTACCAGAACGTCTATGACGCCAAGACCGTCTTCTTCAAGGCGCTCTTCAAGCAGGACAAGGATGCTCTCTTCTCCTCCGAGGAGTATAAGGCGTTCTTTGCGAAGAACCGCGAGTGGCTTGAACCGTACGCCGAGTTCCTTCATAAGCGTGACAAACAACCGAAGGAGTACTACTACTTCCTCCAGTTCCATGCGGACAAACAGTTGGCAGACGCAGTGGCATATGCTCACTCGATCGGCGTGGCAATGAAGGGAGATATACCTATCGGTATCAGCCCTGACTCTGTGGATGCAGCCGTTTATCCGGAGCTCTTTAACCTGGATGCATCTGCCGGCGCACCGCCCGATGACTTCTCTATCTCCGGTCAGAACTGGGGATTCCCGACCTATAACTGGGATAAGATGGCGGAGGATAACTTCGGCTGGTGGCAGAAAAGATTCCGCAAGATGCAGGATTATTTCGATGCCTACCGCGTAGATCATATCCTTGGTTTCTTCCGTATCTGGCAGATGCGCAAGACCGATGTATGGGGTCTCTGCGGTCATTTCGTTCCGGCGCTGCCGTATAGCTATGATGACCTCTGTGCGCAGGGTATTTGCCTCGACTGGGACCGTATGACCAAGCCTTATATCCGCTCGAATTTCTTAGGTGACGTCTTAGGTTATGATACCGAGTGGGCAAAGAAGAATGCCCTTCAGACCCGCGACGGATACGTCTATTGGTTCCGTCCTGAGTTTGATACCCAAGTCAAAGTGCAGGAGTGGTACGACCGTCTCATGGAGGACCCGAAACAACTCAAAGCAGCAGGTCTCTCTGCCGAAGCGGCGAAGAATATCTGCAACGGCTTGATTTATCTCCATTGCGAGGTGCTGATGGTCGAGGATCAACGCCGTCCGGGATGGCTCCATCCGCGTATCTCGATCTACCAGAGCCACTCTTTCAACGAGCTCTATTCCGACCAGAAAGAGGTGCTCATGCGTATCTATAACGAGTATTTCTACCGCCGTCATACGCAGTTCTGGCGCGACTCGGCGATGCGCAAACTGCCGACGCTTATCGGCGCAACGAAGATGCTCTGCTGCGGCGAGGACCTCGGTATGGTTCCGGCATGCGTACCTGACGTGATGCATGAGTTGCAGATCCTCAGCCTCGAGATTCAGCGAATGCCGAAAGATCCGACGGTTAAGTTCGCACACCCGGCTGATGCACCGTATCAGTCTGTCTGCACGACCGGTACGCACGACATGAACCCGCTGCGCGCATGGTGGGAAGAGGACCGCGCTGTAACCCAGCAGTTCTACAACGAGCAGATGGGTTGGTGGGGCGATGCGCCCAAAGAGATGACGCCGGAAATCGCGGAGTTCATCATCAACCAGCACATGTATTCACCTGCCATGTGGACTATCCTGCCGCTGCAAGACTGGCTCGCTATCGACGGCGACGTACGTGTCAAAGACCAGTTCTCGGACCGCATCAATGTGCCCGCTAACCCGCGCCATTTCTGGAACTACAGGATGCACCTGTCTATTGAGCAACTGCTCAAGGAAAAGAAACTGAATGAGAAAATCAAAAAGCTGACAAGCGTTCGCTAACGCGCTCCATGAGCCATAGCGGCGTGCTCGTCGCACCACAGATCCCGACCTTCCAGTCGGGATTTGTTTGTATCTGCTCGCGGTACTCCGCAAGCTTGTTCTCCAACTCGTCCGGCGACGAGACAAAAATCGTCTTCGGGTTCGCCTCTAAACAGTGGTTGTATAGCACCTTCGCGTTGGAACTCTTGCCTCCGCCGACGAAGATCACGAGGTCCTGCGCTTTCGCAAACTCCTGCAACTGCGCCACGCGGTTTGCTACCGAGCGGCAGATGGTGTCATGCGCTTCCAGCGCAATTTGAGATTTAAGATTTGAGATTTGAGATTTTATTGCCTCTACGAGGCTCTGAAAACCTTCCACGCTCTTTGTGGTCTGCGAGAAGAGATATATCGGTCTCGAGAAATCGAGTTGGTCCAACTCCTCCTCGCGCTCGATGACGATGGCGGTGTTGTTCGTCTGCCCCTGCAGCCCGATGACCTCCGCATGCCCGCGTTTGCCGTAGATGACAATCTGCGGAGGAACCGCCTCGTCGTTCTTATGCAGCTCGTAGCAGGCGCGGATACGGTCCTGTAGCTTCTTCACTATCCAGTAGGTGCTTGGCGGTTCGCCGTGAGCCCGTAGCAAGACCCGCGAGTGGGGTGGTAACGAACGCAGGTCGTCGTTGTCGATCGTCTGCAAGCCCAAGCCCTCTAACCGCGCTACCTCCTGACCGTTATGCACGATGTCACCCAAGCAACAAAGAGCTCCTTTTTGGAGCTCCTCTTCCGCTGTCCGGATGGCACGTGTCACACCGAAACAGAAACCGCTATTTGTATCTATTGATACAATCATTTAGGATTTAGGATTTTGGATTTGGTCAAAGAGGTCGATGATGACTTTCATCTGCTCGTCCGGCGTCATGTCGCTGTTATCTACGACGATGGCATCTTCGGCCTGCCGTAACGGGCTCTCGGCGCGATGCGTATCGCGGTAGTCGCGGTCGTTGACATCCGCTAATACCTCTTCATAGACGGGCTTCTCACCTTTGGCTACCAACTCGTCGTACCTCCGTTGCGCACGAACCTCCGGCCGGGCTGTGAGGAACAGCTTGAGATCTGCTTTCGGGAAGACTACCGTGCCGATGTCGCGGCCGTCCATGACGATGCTCTGGTTGGCACCCATCGCCTGTTGCTGCGCGACAAGGAAAGCACGGACCTCTTTAATCTGCGAGATCTCCGAAGCGCGGTTGCCGACCTCGAGCGTCCGTATCTGACCCTCCACATCTTCGCCATTCAGCGTCACGTGCTGCGCATCGCCAACCCGCACAAAGCCTATCTTTATCTGCGGCAGCAGAGCGATGATCTCCTCGTCGCTCAGTCTTTCAACTTTCGACTTTCGACTTTCGACTAATACGTACAACGCAATAGCCCGGTACATAGCGCCGGTATCTACATAGGTCGCATGCGCATACTTAGCCAGCGCCTTGGCTATCGTCGATTTTCCGCACGACGAATATCCGTCTATAGCAACAATGATCTTTTTCATTTTAGTAACGAGTTAATGTCTATCGTCAGTCCTGCCTGGTACGAGAAGTTGGACTTGGTCATCTGGCTGATGGCGAAATCCAGGTGCACCTGCTTGATCCGCACGCCAAGACCTAAGGCGAATCCCGCTAACGACCGCTGATCGACGAGGTTCAGCTCCGCGCGGCGACGATGGTTGTATGAGAAAGCGATATAGAACCGCTCGCGTTTATCTACTACCTCTATCGTCCATATTGTATGGCGGAAGAGCATGTCGTACCATTTGACGTTATGAGGGATGATGTCGCCGGTCGTGGCATTCTTGTCCAGCCCCGTCCATTCGTAGTTCAGATACCATGTCTGCAGGTTATGCGCCTGCATGTGGAAGCGCAACGGCGCGTGCTTCACGCGATACGTCAGTCCTAACTGCAGGTTCAGCGGCAGCATCTCGTGATTCGTTCCGCCTTCCTCCGAGTAGAAGCCCTTCAACTGCCATCCGATATTCTGCAGCACCAGACCCATCTGGAATGTTGAGTCGAGAGTTTGAAAATGCGCTCCTACGTCCGCGCCCAACGCAAACGAACTGTAACTCTCGTAGATCGAATAAACCGGTTTGAGCGTCACGCCGACCTTGAACATCCGTCCTAACTGCCGCGCGTACATCACGTCTATCAAGATATCCCGCGCGCCAAACGAACCACCGGTCTTGTTGCCGTCCTTGTCCGCGTAGTACATCTTCCCGTAGTCCAGATAATGAATGCCTACAGCGAAATAGTTGGGCTTGTCGGGTTCTCCCTCTGCCGGTTTCTCTATTTTAGAACGCCCGAAATTATGCCCATACAACACGCTTCCGAACATCGTCCCAGGCAGGTAGTAGCTGTAGTTGAGTTGCAGCATCATGTGGCTGTTAGCATGCAGCAACGCCGGGTTGCACATGCCCATCGCGATGTCCCCGTCACTGAGCGATACGTTCGATCCGCCCAAGGCATTGATGCGCGACGATACCGGCAGACTCATAAACGAGAACACCGACCGCCCTGCATTCGACACCTGACCAAAGGTACAAAGGGACAAAGTACAAAGTACAAGGATTACTATTTTTTTGCTTATAGCCACACTACGGCATTTTAAAATCGGCTACAAAATTACTGCTTTTTTTTGACATACGCAAGCGCACGCACGTTTTTTGTCTTTTTTTCTTGCGTATGTCATTTTTTTTTAGTAATTTTGCAGCCGAAATACGAATCAGCATTAATTAACAATAATATTTATCTAAAAACACAAACAATTCTATGTGGTTAAAAGATTCTTCTATTGGCCGTAAGTTCGTCATGGCGCTTAGTGGAGCTGCGTTGGTTTTCTTCCTGCTGTTCCACGGTTGCATGAACCTTGCGCTGGTGTTCAGCGAGGAGGCTTACAACGCCATCTGCCGTTTCCTCGGCGCTAACTGGTACGCAGTGATCGGTTCGCTCGGTATTGCGTTCCTCATTTTGGTGCATTTCTGCTATGGTCTGTATCTGACCATCCAGAACCGAGCAGCACGTGGTAACGACCGCTATGCGGTAACCGACAAGAAACCCGGTGTGACCTGGGAGAGTGAGAATATGCTCGTCCTCGGCTTCACCATCCTCGGTTTCCTCTGCTTGCACCTCTACAACTTCTGGTTCAAGATGCAGTTTGCGGAGCTCTCAGGCATCGAGACCGGTGCGTTTGACCCGCAGAACGGTGCGGCTTACGTCAAGGAGCTGTTCACTACTCCGGTTTGGGGACAGATCTACTGCGTGCTCTACCTCCTTTGGCTCGTCGTCCTCTGGCTCCACCTCAATCACGGTGTAGGTTCGGCAATGACCTCCATGGGACTCAATAACCTCAAATGGCAGAAACGCGTTGAGGTCATCAGTACGGTCGTAGCTACCCTCGTGGTACTGCCGTTCACGATTGTAGTGTTGTATTATCTAGGCATGGGAATCGGGATGCTCTGTGCCGCATAACTGTAACATGCAATGAATAAACGGCTATTGATATTTGTTCTCTGTCTGGGTGCCAATCTCTTGGCTCTCGCCTACGACGTGGAAATCAATGGTATCTTTTATAACCTCAATAACTCTACTCGTACAGCGACTGTCACGCAGGAAGACTATTTTAATACTTCCGCTTATGCCGGTCATGTCGTCATACCCGAACAAATAACACATAACGGCGTGCAATATACCGTTACCGAAATCGGAGAATGGGCACTGAGGTACAGTGATGTAGAATCGGTGGTTATCCCTACGACTATTACCAAAATAGGCGAACGGGCGTTCGAAGGCTGTCATAGCCTCACCAAGATGTACTACAATGCTGTAAAATGCACTGTCAATAGTTACTGGCTCAAACCGTTAAACTTGCGCGAAGTCATTTTTGGCGAAGATGTACAATCTGTGCCGAGCGGACTCTTTGCTAACGCCGGCAAACTGAAGGTCGTACGTTTCAACGCCAAGAATTGCAGGGGTGGAAGTATGTCATCCGCATTGGGATATAATGGCAGTACCGGCAACTGGAGCACGCATATAGACAGCATGTTCATCGGCGACTCGGTGCTGTATATCCCTTCTAACCTGTGCTACCAAATGGATTCGCTCCACTATGTGCGTATGGGTCAATCCGTTCGTGTAATCGGCGAGTATGCCTTTCGTGCCTGCCCGCGTCTGACCGAACTGGAATTGCCGCCTATGCTGGACAGTATCATGACCGGCGGTCTGCAGGCTTTAAGAGGCATCAAGGAGTTGCATATCCCCCGTTCGCTCCGTTATGTAGGACTAATCGGTTTTTCCAGTACCGACAGCATACGGATACACGTGGAGGATCTTGCAGCGTATGCCGCCATCACCTGCGAACATGATGAAGCAAGTCCGCTATACAATAATTATTTATATGTAGGCGGCCAACGTGTGACAGACCTCGTGTTGCCGGACACAGCCCGAACGGTCGGCAAATATGCCTTCTCCGGGTGTCTGGGACTTAATTCTGTCACGCTGTCCGACTCGCTCCGCACGATTGAAGAGGGCGGTTTCTACCACCTGCCCAATGTGCAGACGATACGACTGCCCGAGGCGTGCGAGAAAGTAGGAAAAATGGCATTTTATGACTGCGACTCCATGCGTACCATCATCTCCGATGCGGTCACTCCTCCGCAACTTGAAGCGCAATGCTTTTACAGATGGTTTGAGTATAACTATACCGGTTTATATTCCCGGTATAATGTGCTGATCGGCTGTTCGGTGGACTCGCTTGCCTATGCTGCTAACAGCAGTTGGGCGGGATATAAGTTCCGTAAGGAACGCCCGCAAGTAAGTGTAGCAACTGCTGAAGGAGGC
Organism: uncultured Bacteroidales bacterium; assembly: GCA_900317885.1. GTDB lineage: Bacteria > Bacteroidota > Bacteroidia > Bacteroidales > Paludibacteraceae > Colicola. The sequence goes on from ONIM01000019.1 coordinate 69,664, forward strand.
ATGGCAACAGGAGAAGGAAAGTATGCCTGTGACGAGTGGGTGACAATCACCGCCGTAGCGGATGAGGGATACACTTTTGTCGGATGGAGCGATGGAGACCAGACAAATCCACGACTTATTCAAGTGAATGGGGATGTCACGTATGAACCTCTATTCGCGGGAAGCAATCCCACAGGTATTCATACGGAACCCTCGCAGGCAATAAAGAAAGCGGAAAAGCTGATAATCGATAATCATCTGTATATACGACGCCAGGACGGAGAAACTTATACTATAGACGGAATGCATGTTATCCGGTTATAAGAGTACGAGTACTTAACGTAGAAAATAGCAAACATATATAAATTCTACCTATTTATGGCAAAGAAAGAAGAAATATTAGACGCTGCGAAAAAAGTAGCAGTGAAGGCAGCAGAGGCAGCTCTGGACGTGGCAGAGAAAGTGCTGGACAAGGCGGCAGAAGTAACCGAGCAGGTTCAGGCTGCTGCCGCAGAGGCTGTCAAAGAGGCAACGACTCCGGTCATCACTCCGAAGGACGCGAAGATCCCGGAGGGACCGCTGGAGCTCAAATGGACCAATTACAAGAACCATCAGAAACTGGTGAACCCGGCTAACAAACGCCGTCTGGACATCATCGTGGTAGGTACAGGTCTCGCCGGTGCTTCGGCTGCCGCATCCCTCGCAGAGATGGGATTCAACGTACTGAACTTCTGTATTCAGGACTCCCCGCGCCGTGCGCACTCCATCGCTGCGCAGGGTGGTATCAACGCAGCGAAGAACTACCAGAATGACGGTGACTCCGTCTATCGTCTCTACTACGATACGATCAAAGGTGGTGACTACCGTGCCCGCGAGGCAAACGTCTATCGTCTGGCGGAGGTTTCCAATAACATCATCGACCAGTGTGTGGCACAAGGTGTTCCTTTCGCCCGTGAGTACGGAGGTCTGCTTGACAACCGTTCGTTCGGTGGCGCACAGGTAAGCCGTACCTTCTACGCAAAGGGTCAGACCGGTCAGCAGTTGCTGCTCGGCGCATACAGCGCTCTGAGCCGCCAAATCGGTAAGGGCAAAGTGAAAATGTACACCCGTTATGAGATGCTTGATATCGTGCTCATCGCAGATGAGAATGGCGAGAAGCGTGCACGCGGTATCATCGCTCGTAACCTCGTTACCGGCCGCATCGAGCGCTTCTTTGCGCACGCAGTAGTCGTAGGTTCCGGAGGATACGGAAACACCTTCTTCCTCTCTACCAACGCCATGGCTTCCAATGGTTCGGCTGCTATGCAGATGTACCGCCACGGAGCATATTTCGCTAACCCCTGCTACGCACAGATCCACCCGACCTGTATTCCGAAGCACGGTGATTTCCAGTCCAAACTGACCTTGATGTCGGAGTCGCTCCGTAACGACGGACGTATCTGGGTGCCGAAGAAACTGGAGGATGCCAAACTGCTGCAGGCAGGCAAGATCAAAGGACGCGACATCCCTGAAGAGGATCGCGATTACTACTTGGAGCGCCGCTATCCGGCATTTGGAAACCTCGTTCCGCGTGACGTGGCTTCCCGTGCTGCCAAAGAGCGTTGCGACAAAGGCTACGGCGTGAACAACACCGGTCTGGCTGTATTCCTTGATTTCAGCGAAGCAATCCAGCGTCTGGGCAAGGAAGTAGTGGCTCAGAAATATGGTAACCTCTTCCAGATGTACGAGAAGATCGTGGATGAGAACCCGTATGAGAACCCGATGATGATCTTCCCGGCTATCCACTATACGATGGGTGGTATTTGGGTGGACTACGAGTTGCAGACGAGTGTCAAGGGCCTGTTCTGTATCGGCGAGGCGAACTTCTCCGACCACGGAGCAAACCGTCTGGGTGCTTCTGCCCTCATGCAGGGTCTCGCTGACGGCTATTTTGTACTGCCTTATACAATCCAGAACTACCTCGCTGACCAGATCGGCGTACCGCGTATGAGTACCGACCTGCCGGAGTTTGCTGAGGCGGAGAAAGCCGTACAGGACAAGATCAACAAACTGATGGCTATCCAGGGTAAGCGTTCGGTGGATTCCATCCACAAAGAGCTCGGTCTCGTGATGTGGGACTTCGTCGGCATGGGACGTACCGCAGAGGGATTGAAAGAAGGCATCAAGAAGATTGACGCCATCAAGAAAGAGTTCTGGACCAACGTCTATATCCCGGGTGAGGCTAACAGCCTGAACAACGAGTTGGAGAAAGCGCTCCGTTTGGCGGACTTCATCGAGATCGGCCGTCTGATGGCAGTCGATGCCCTCCATCGTGAGGAGAGCTGCGGTGGTCACTTCCGCGAGGAGTACCAGACGCCGGAAGGCGAGGCACTCCGTCAGGATGACAAGTTCTCGTACGTAGGATGCTGGAAATACATGGGTGAGGACCAAGAGCCCCAACTCATCAAAGAGCCGCTTGACTACGAATTCACCGAACGTAAAACACGTAACTACAAAAACTAATCATGGATCAGTATATTGATATTAAGGTTCGTGTTTGGAGACAAGCAGGACCTAAGGCACAAGGTCATTTTGAGACCTATGAGCTGAAACACGTTTTCCAAGGTGCTTCGTTCCTGGAGATGATCGATATTCTCAACGAGCAACTCGTTGCGGAGCATAAAGACCCTGTTACCTACGATCACGACTGCCGTGAGGGTATCTGCGGAATGTGCTCGATGTACGTTAACGGTCACCCGCACGGACCAGATAGCGCCATCACCACTTGCCAGCTCCACATGCGTAAGTTCAAAGACGGCGAGACCATCACCGTAGAGCCGTGGCGTAGCCGTGCGTTCCCGGTAATCAAGGACCTCATGGTGGATCGTGGTGCGTATGACAAGATCATGCAAGCCGGCGGATTCGTTTCCGTCAACACCGGCGGTGTACCCGACGCGAACGCCATTCCTATCCCCAAACCCGTAGCAGACGAGGCAATGGATGCCGCGTCTTGTATCGGTTGCGGCGCATGCGCTGCGGCTTGCAAGAACGGTTCGGCGATGCTCTTCGTTGCTGCTAAGGTTAGCCAGCTTGCTCTCCTGCCGCAAGGTAAGATTGAGGCAGCTGCCCGCGCGAAAGCAATGGTAGCAAAGATGGACGAGCTCGGTTTTGGTAACTGTACCAACACCGGTGCGTGTGCGGCGGAGTGTCCTAAGTCTGTTTCGCTCGCGAACATCGCTCGCCTTAACCGCGAGTTCCTCGCTGCGAAATTCAAAGACTGATGAAGCGGATTCTTCTGATATTATGCGTGGCGGCTGCGTGTGTGGCGCAAGCCGCCACGGCGTTTCCGGACCTCGGTAACGCCAGGATAATTGTACTCGCAAATAACCTCCAGAACTACTATATCAACTACGACGAGTCCTCACGCCCCTCCTATGACGACGAGCAAGGACTCACCGTCAAGACTCAGCGGATTGTCAGCATGATGGTCGCCTCCAACGCGGACATCTTTGCGTTCTGTGAGGTCGAGGCGAAACCTGCCTCGCTTGATCGTCTGGTCAGCGAGATCAATAAGCAACTCGGTTCCGAAGTGTACGCCTCGGTCTATGACGGCATGAATATCGCTACCGATTCATATGACAATGCCATCAAATCGGGCTTCATCTACCGTCTTGCGACCGTTGAACCTTATGGTTCTAACTACGCCACGACGAGCACCACCTATTACAAACAGGTCATGCGTATCCAGGCGTGGACGGAGAAAGCAACCGGTGAGCGGTTCACCCTTTCGATGAACCATTTCAAGGCAAAGTCCGACGCTGCCTCCAGAGCCAAGCGAGTGGACAATGCCAACTGGCTGGTGAGCGGTCTGAACTCCTCCTCAAAGGTCAAAGATCCGGACATCCTCATTATGGGGGATCTTAATGCCGAGATGGACGAAGATTGTATTGATGTTATTGAGAATGCCGGCTACGAAGAGCAGTTGCTCCGCTACGACGCGTACTCCTATTCGTATATCTATCAGAGTTCGCGCGAACTCATCGACCATGCGTTTGCCAACTCGACTATGGCATCCCAGATAACCGGCGCGGCTGTATGGCACACGAATACCTCCGTCTCCTATAACGCTCGCTATTCCGACCATGATGCCGTGGTAGTGGGGTTACGCTTAGGAGAGGATCAAGGAGAAGGCTTTGACCAAACTCCCTTCCCTTCAGGGGAGGGCCGGGGTGAGGCTTACAAAAAAATCCGCCACGGACAAATCATTATTATCCGCGGCGGAGTGGAATACACCATTACGGGGCAGCGTCTTTACTAATTGACGCGCCTGCCGGTAATATCGAAGGTCTTATTGTCGCGAAGGATGAGCAATCGTCCTTCGCGAATTATTTTACGCGCTGCCGGTTTGAAAACTACCGGTTGGATGCTCTTCGTGGGGGCGTTTCCTTCAATCTGGAAGCACACCTCACTGATCCGTGTGCCGGTACCTGCCGAGCGCTGGATAGTGAAGGACTTGGCTCCTTCCGGAGCTGTCAACCGTACTATTTCTTTGGCAGAACTTGAGATAGTATAAGTCGTGTTGGCGTTGTTGTTCCAATGATAAGCGATGGTGTTCTTGTTTTCCTCCCAATTCGGGATAGTCACATCGAACTCTACCGCCTCTATAGACGCAGCGTAAGCAGAGAAATCAAAGGTGATGTAGTCAGCGTTCTTACCCATGTTGAAGTAGTCTGCCTCCCATGTGCTACCAGTGTTATAGACGATGATCGATAGTTGTCCGAAATCCGCGGGAATACCTCCGTTCGCTACGGTCGGCTCTGCGCCCTTTGCTAAACTGACACAGCAGTCTCCATCAACGATGATAGGGTCGCCGCCTTCGCCTCCGCCTCCGCCTCCACCAGGTGTATCTCCGCCTCCGGGTTCCGAGCTGTCACAGGAAGAGGAGACGGTGCCTTCGTTCGTCACGGTCAGTGTGGCTCCTGCGCCGCAGGTGGCGTTGGTGACAGCCGTTTTGCCGTCTGCGGCTGCTAGTTGGTCGTAACTGTATGTAGGGGCGGCTACGTTACCTTTGTCGGACGGACAATTACCAGTGCAGTTAACAAACTTGCAGTAGTTGGTAGTATTATTGAAGCCTTTGTAGATGTTTTTCGCCGAGTTGGCTTTGCCGGCAAATGTACAGCCCTCGAAATAACATTTTGCATTCTCCGGACCGACGTAATAGTCAGCCACGGAACTGTTCCAGTAACAATTCAAGAAATGCAGTTCGCAGTTGCGGCAACGGGTCATACGTTGCTTGCATCCTTCGTCCCACCAGCAGTAGCCATATGTGATATTGTACGTCCCGTCTGATGGTTTGTCGGAGGATGATGACCCTACGAGATTGGAGAACCGGTGGTCATCTGCGCCGCCGGAACCACCTGCTTTCGGTGTTTTTAAATACCGGAAACGGCACCATGTGACAGAAATATTGTCCGATAGTCCTTTTATATCAAAATTTCCATCCATGCCGTCTTGGAAATCGCAATGGTCCACCCATACGTTCTTTGCTCCATCCAAAGTCAGTAAATCTTTTCCGTCGCAGTCATATGCACCGGGACCCTCGAAGGTAATGTTACGAAGGATAATATTGCTTCCTTTCAGGTACAAGATGCCGGATTGGTCCTTTGTCTGGCTGTTGGAGATCAGGCGTTTTCCCGGCAGAGCCATGATGGTCAGGTTGCCTTTATCGGTGCTGATTTGGTCGCTAATGGTAATGTTTTGCGTGATAATGATAACTTTGTTGCTGCTCTTGAGCGCGTTCTTGAATTCGCTCTCCGACTTCACCAGCGTAGGAGTGGCATTGCCTCCTCCGGTAGCGTTCTTGCCATAACCCCATGGAGCACTTACGCAGTAGTTGACAGCGTTTGCGGATGAAACCATCCAAAACAGACTTGCAATAAATAATATCTTTTTCATATCTAAGTAAATTGTGTTCTTATTTATACAACGCCAATGCGTGTTCCTCTTTGGCGGTCATCTGCGCCTTTGTCTCCGGTGTTTTGTCTCCTTGTCCGGTGAGATGCAGCACGCCGTGGATAATAATCCGCCGCAACTCGTCCTCAAAGGTCGCTCCTACCATTTCTGCATTCGAACGGACGGTGTCTAACGAGATGAAGATATCACCGTTCAATGTCTTTCCCGCCGTGTAGTCAAAGGTGATGACATCCGTGTAGTAGTCGTGTCCCAGGAATTGGCGGTTGACCTCCAACTCCCGTTCGTCCGAACAGAAGATATAGGTGATATTCCCCACGCTAAAACCATAATGCGCCGCTACCGCCCGAATCCAACGGTTCACCTTACGCTCATCGAGCGCAGGCATGGCTATACTATCTGAACTAAAAGCGATCATCTTATCCAAAGAATATCGGTGCGATAGCAAACGCCGCTACTGCCCCTGCTAAATCTGCCAACAAACAGCATGCCACAGCGTGCCGCGTATCCTTGATGTTCACGGAGCCAAAATAGACGGCGAGTACGTAGAAAGTAGTGTCCGTCGTGCCTTGCAGGATGCAGCAGAGCCGTCCTACGAGACTGTCGGCTCCGTGCGTTGTCATGGCTTCGAGCATTAGACCGCGTGCGCCGCTACCTGAGAGGGGTTTCATCAGTGCTGTCGGAACGGCTCCCGCCAGATCAGGATTGATGCCGCATGCCGCGAAGCACCATGCTATGCCTCGCTCCAACAAATCCATTGCGCCGCAAGCACGGAACATGCCGACTGCCACCAGGATGGCAATGAGATACGGAATAATGCCGATAGCCGTTTGGAAACCGCCTTTTGCCCCGTCGATAAAGGCATCATAGACGTTGATCTTCTTGCACATGGCTTGGATGATAAACCAGCAGATCACACCTAACAGCAGGATTGCTGCGATAGCTGCGGAAACGACAGAGAGCGCGTGCGGAGAGAGTAGGGTAGCCGCCCAAACTAAGAGTCCTACTAATGCCGTCAAACCGGCCAAGGTGCCGATTACAACGGGGTCTTTCATCTTGATCTTTTGCGCGATGCAGACACAAATCAATCCTACCAATGTGGCTACGTATGTAGCAATGAGTATCGGTAGGAAGACATCGGCAGGATTTGCCGCTCCTAATTGTGCGCGGTACGCCATGATGGTCGTCGGTATAAGCGTCAGACCGCTGGCACCCAGCACCACAAACATGATCATCGCGTTCGAGGCTTTCTGTTTATCGGTATTCAACTCCTGCAACTCTCCCATGGCTTTGAGCCCCATCGGCGTAGCCGCATTATCCAGACCTAACATGTTCGCCGCGATATTCATGAGCATTGTGCCGAAAACCGGATGCCCTTTCGGGATGTCCGGAAAGATGCGACTGAAGAACGGATTGATGGCTTTGCCTAATGAGTTAACAGCGCCCGCTTGCTCACCGATCTTCATGATTCCCATCCAAAGCGATAGGACACCGGTTAGACCCAAGGAGAGTTCAAAACCCGTCTTGGCACTATCAAAAGTAGAGTTGAGAATCGCAGAGAAGATATCTACGTTCCCGTAACAAATAGCTTGTACCAGACCCATTAAAATGGCCAGCAAAATGAGCGAAATCCAAATATAATTCAAAATCATGCGACAAAAGTACACTTTTTTTTGCATATGTGCAAATAATTTAGTAATTTTGCACCATAAATGTCAAAAAGTGCTCAAATTCATAGTATTTGTGCGTACCTCAAGCACTTCTTCTCTTCCTGGAACACCACCGGTGAAGGTATTCATTCTCCGTATCTGTTTGAGTTAGTTCGTTTCATTCTGCGGGATCGAAACGCGTATTATTGCTTTGCGGATATTGAGCGAAGAAGAGTGTTTCTAAAGGCATGTAACGATGAACTGGACGTGGTGGACTTCGGTTCGCAAGGTTCCAAAGAAGGAAAACGTGTTCGTAGGAAGGTCTCAGAAATAGCGAAAACCCATCTGGAGCGACCCGAAGTTGGACAACTCTTATTCCGCCTGGTGAACTGGATAGGCGAGCATGAGAAGAGACCGCTGGAAATAGTGGAATTGGGTACGTCATTAGGTGTGACAACTGCTTATCTGGCGAGTGCCGATAGCCGAAATGCAGTGCAGACCTACGAAGGAAGCGGCGAGGTGCTCCAAGTGGCGCAAGGCGTTTGGCGAGCGCTCAGACTGGAGAATATCCGATGGATTGAAGGGGATATTGATCAAACCTTATTGAACCGGGATCATTCCTTATTATTTAACGCGCCTGCGCGTGTAGATATAGCTTACGTAGATGCGAACCATACTTATGAGGCGACAAAGCGATACGCCGATTTCCTCTTGGAGCGATTGAATCAAAAAGGCGTACTGGCAATCGACGATATTCATTATTCTGAAGAGATGGAGCGGGCGTGGCAAGAACTCAAACTGGATCCGCGTGTGACCACCACAATGGATCTATACCACCTCGGACTCATCTTCGTTGATCCCCATTATCTCAAGCGTCATTATAAAATCCGTATATAAAATTAAACTTTACCATCATATGGCAATTTATACTAAGACAGGCGACAAGGGAGAGACGTCTTTAGCCTCAGGAGCACGCGTAGCGAAGACAGACCCGCGTATTGAGGCGTATGGTACAGTAGATGAACTCAATAGCTGGATAGGCATGCTTAGAGCTTCACTCATGGATTGCAACGCGCTCAGGACAGCGGAGACGGCAGAGCCAATCAAGAGGATCCAAGAGCAACTATCCCTGGTGCAGAACAAACTCTTTAATCTCGGCGCTGCGCTAAGCGATGCACCGGGCGAATGGCTATCCGAGAGAGATGTCTGTATGCTCGAATCATGGATAGATGCAATCCAAATAGTCGTGCCGAAACAAAAAGCATTTATTCTTCCCATGGGGAGCGAACCGGTCTGCAGAGCACATGTCTGCCGCACGATATGTCGTCGCGCGGAGCGGATGATGATTGCCGCGAATGCTAATATGACACTTCTCCAATATATTAATCGTTTAAGTGACTTTTTGTTCGTTTTGGCGCGTTATATTTGTCACCTTGCTAAAGAGGAAGAGTATAGCTGGAAACAAGCGTAATATGTGTAAAATTTGACGGAAAGTGCTTAAAAAGTGTAAAAATTGCCGAAAAATGTAAAATAATGCACTAAATATTTGCGTGTGTCGAATAAATTTACTACTTTTGCACGATTTTTTGTATAAACGCGTATGTATTGGACATTAGAATTAGCATCGAAATTAGACGACGCGCCATGGCCGGCGACGAAGGATGAATTGTTGGATTATGCCAATCGAGAGGGTCTTCCTTTGGAAGTAATTGAGAACCTGAATGAGTTGGAGGGAGATGATGAAGAGCAGTATGAGAGCATATTGGATATTTGGCCTGATTTCCCGACAAACGACGATGACTACATGTACAACGACGAGGAGTACTGATTTGTGAAAAGACGTATTGCGCTTTTGTTGGGGCTATTGGCCGTTATGACTGCGAGTGCGCAGTTTGACCCGCAAATGGGGCAATATATGTATTTGCAGGCTGCCTACAATCCCGCAGCGGTGGGAGAAGGCGATCTAATGAAGGTGGCGGGAATGCACCGCATGCAATATGTGGACATCAGCAACGCTCCGATGAGCACTTGGTTCAGTTTTAGTTCGCCGTTTGTGATAGGCAAGACTTCACATGGTGCAGGAGTGCGGTTTTTGAACGACCGATACGGATTGTTCACTACGCAATCGCTTTATGCCCAATACGCATATCGCCAGAAGTTAGGAAAGGGATATTTGAGCGTAGGATTGGATCTGGGATTTGTGAATGTAGGATTTAAAGGCGATTCGGTGAACCTTAGTAAGATGGGTGATGATTATCACGAGGCGAACGATGAAGCCATTCCGACGGGCAGTAAATCGGGAATGAAGTTTGATATGGGGATAGGCGCTTACTATTGTACACCGGTTTGGTGGGTTGGAGTTAGTTACAGTCATTTGCTTCGTCCGCAGATCGATTGGAGCGACGGGACGACGGGAGTACAGCAGATAGTGACTCTGGCAGGAACGTTGTACGCCACCGGCGGTTATCGGTTTAGACTGAAGAATCATAAGGAGTGGGTATTGACACCGAGTGCCATGCTGATGAGCGACTTTAAGAGTTGGGATTTGAACTTAACGCTGATGTGCGATTATAAAGACCGGTACCGGTGGGGATTGGGTTATCGTATATTAGGAAGTGTAAATATATTATTAGGAATAGATATAATATCCGGGCTGCAGTTGGGCTATAGTTGCGAACTGCCCACCAATAAACTGCTGCTTGAGAGTTATGGGAGCCATGAGATATATTTGGCATATGGATTTGATATCCTGAAGCCCAAGAGAACGAATAAATATAAATCAATTAGATACTTGTAAGTATGAAAATGAGTAAGATTTTGCCGATCATCGCTTTGGCGTTGGTACTGGCGAGTTGCAACAAACCGGCCGGTGAGCTTGTAGGAGCTCGCAAGTCTACTAACTTTAAGGAGGCTAATCCTTATGGAATGCTGTTTATCAAGAAGGGTAGCTTTATGATGGGAGCCAATACTCAGTCTGCTGTTTTCGAGCAGCCGGATAATGTAGTAATGGTTACTGTTGACGCTTTCTGGATGGACGAAACAGAGATTACCAACAACGAGTACCACCAGTTCGTGGACTGGGTTCGTGATTCTATCGCGTTCACCAACCTGATTGCTGCCGGAATGACGGATTATGCTGTTCAGCCGAAGGATGAAGACTTCGACGAAGAGAACTTCCGCATCAATTGGAGCAAGAAAGTACCTTGGAAGAGCAAGGAAGAGGACGTAGTGGACGCTCTGTCTTCTATGTATTATTCCGATGGCCGTTTTAATACGAATAACCTGCACTATCGTTATAGTTGGGTAAATATGGACGAAGCGCTGCCGCAACGTAATAAATTCGATGTGGCTACCAGTACTTATCCTCCCGGAGCTACAGCACGTGTAGATACCTTCTGGGTAAATGCCAATAACGAGATTTGCGATTCTACGATTATTCGTCCGCTTCGTGAGCCGAAAGACCTGCTTACGGAGAAGATTATCTGTATCTATCCGGATACCTTGGTTTGGGCGCGTGACTTCCAATTCTCGTACAACGATCCGTTGCTGCACATGTATTTCAAGCACCCGGGATACTCCGAGTATCCGGTAGTAGGTGTGACTTGGGAGCAGGCGCATGCATTCTGCAACTGGCGTACCAATCTCTTTAACATGCACTCGCCGATTGAGGCAAACGAGTATCGTCTTCCTACGGAGGCTCAGTGGGAGTATGCTGCGCGCGGAGGCCGCAAACTGGCTATGTACCCGTGGGGTAGTAACTATGCCCGTGACGGCAAGGGTTGTTTCTTTGCTAACTTCAAGCCCTATCGTGGTGCTTATAATGATGATACCGGTACTACGACAATGAAAGTAGCGCAGTTCCGTCCGAATGATTTCGGTCTGTTCGATATGGCCGGCAACGTAGCTGAGTGGACAAACTCGGCATATCAGAGTGCAGCCAATTCGCATATTCATGATTTAAACCCGGATTTCAGTTACATGGCTCGTAAAGCTGATCCGGATATCCTGAAGCGTAAAGTCGTTAAAGGTGGTAGCTGGAAGGACATCAGTTACTTCATGCAATGCGGTGTACGTACTTACGAGTACCAATACGAGAGCCGTCCGTATATCGGTTTCCGTTGCGTCCGCGCGTACATAGGCGATTAATACCTTATTAATTATTCAGTAATTAAAAACAAATTTAAAAGCAAAATAATATTATGGCTACAGAAAAAGCTGCAAAGCAAGGTTTAGGTGCAAGATTCTTCCATTGGTATGAGTCTTATGAAGGTAAAAACGTCGTAAACATCGTCTATTCGGCTGGTGCATCCGTCGTTATTATCGGTGCGTTATTTAAGATTCTTCACTGGCCGGGTGCCAGCCAGGTGTTGATGGTCGGAATGTTTACTGAGGCATTCTTGTTCTTGATTGGTACATTGGAGCATCCGCATCCTGAGTTCCACTGGGAGAACGTTTTCCCGCAATTATTGGAATACGGAACAAAGCCGGAATTGCTTGAGGAGAAATCACATCAACCTCGTCCTACCTTGTTGGGTGCCGGTGTAGCCGGAGGCGCTACGGTGGCTACCGGAATGGCTGCGCCTGCAGCTTCTGTTTCAGAAGCAGGTGCTAAAGCTCCGGGTCTCAAAGATGAAGATTATAAGGCATTGAAAGAGGGCTTGAATGAATTGGCTAAGACCGCAACGCAGTTCGCAGAGCTGGGTAAGGTGGCTCAGACCGGTGTTAAGCTGAACGAGAAACTGGCTGCTGCAGAGGCTGCAACCAGCGAGTATGCATCCAAGTTGGCGAATGCCGGTATCGCAACGGATGGTTTGGCTCAAGCAGCTCAAGGACTCTCCGGTGCGTATAGTCAGATTGGCGCTGATATGAAGAGTGTAGCAGAAGAAACGAAGGCTTACAAGGCAGGCGTTGAGCAGGTAGGTAAGAGCATCGCTTCTCTTAATTCTGTTTACGAGTTGCAACTGCAGGCTATAAACGCTCAGATGGAGGCTCAGAAGAATGCTGCGGCAGCTGCTAAAGAGGCTGCAGACGCTCAGGTAGCTTTCGCTAATGGCGCTAAGCAACTCCAGAAGCAGGTAGCTGACCTCAATGGTATCTACGGTAATATGCTGAATGCATTGGCATAAGTATTTGTAAATTAGTATAATAGAACATATAAAACACTTCAGCAATGGGTGGAGCAAAAAACTGTCCGGAAACCCCGAGACAAAAGATGATTGGTATGATGTACTTGGTGCTCACCGCCATGTTGGCGTTGAACGTAAGTACGGATATCCTCAATGGTTTTACATTGGTGGACAATAGTCTGCACTCCTCTATCGCTGCATCGGATACGCGTAACGCAAAACTCTATCGTGATTTTCAGGCGGCAAATGCCGACAACCCTGAGAAGACACAAGAGTGGTTCGATAAAGCTATAGAAGTACAAAAACGTGCGGATTCGCTCTATAATTATATTCAGGATTTCAAGGAGCACATCGCCATTTTGGCTGATGGTCAGAAGAAAGTAGATGAACTCAAAGCGCAAGGTATTGACCCGACAATGCATATTGAGGGTAACTCCAACTTGGACGTAACCGGTCAATACGCAATCGTGCAAGGTAATGGTTTGATCCTTAAGCAGATTGTGGCTTACTATCGCGACTACGCAGCCGGATTGGCAGAGAACGATGCTGAATTGCGCAATTCTATTCAGCAGACTCTGGCTACCGAGCGTGGCTATAACTCGCACGAGAAAGACTCCTGCGACTGGGAAGTGGCTATTTTTGACGGTATGCCGGTAGGTGCGTCCATTACTATCCTGACAAAGATGCAGAATGATGTTCGCTCTACGGAGAGTGAGTTGATTCAATACCTCATGGATCGTACGGACGCGGGTGACCTGCGCGTGAATAAACTGAACGCGTACGTGATTCCGAATTCGAACTATGTGATTCGTGGTGGTAAGTATACAGCGCAGATTATCTTGGCTGCCGTGGATTCGACGCAACGTCCTGAGTATTACGTGGAGGGACAACGCATCAACGACCAAGGTATCTACGAGGTAGCTGCAGCGGGTGTGGGATTGAAGAAATACGCTGGTTGGATTGCCTACCAGAACCCTTCTACCGGCGAAATGGAGAATCTTCCGTTCCAGAGCGAATATAGCGTCGGTGAACCGGCTGTAACTATATCTAACAACGATCTGAACATTATGTATCGTGGTTATGATAACAAATTTTCGATTTCTGTACCGGGTGTAGCAAATGATAAGGTAAAAGTCAATGTGAGCGGTGCTTCGGTTCGTCAGCAAGGCGGTATATGGATTATCAAACCGGGCGATGCTGCCAAGAGCGTTACTATTTCTGTCTCGGCAGAGTTGGACGGTCGCATGCAGCCGATGGGTAGTAAAGAGTATCGCGTTAAAGCGTTGCCGAAACCGGGTGCGTATTTCAAATCCGGCGAGAACGAGTACAACGGAGAGAAAGCTATTCCGCGTAGTGCTTTGTTGAACGCAAGCGCTACAGTAATTGCTTCCTATGGTCCTGACGGTTTGTTGGATCTTCCGTTCCAGATTTCCGGTTTCCGTGCGAACATCAATGGCGTATATTTGGAGTCTCGTGGCAATAAGTTTACCCGTGAGCAGTTGGATCGTCTGGGAAAACTGAAACCGGGCAACTCGGTCATTATCACGGATATCCGTGCGAAAGGTCCGGACGGAAAAGAGATTCGACTTTCGCCGATTCCTTTAACCCTGAATTAATTGCATAAGCATTATGATGAAGAAAGTTTGTTTTATCGCATGTCTGCTGTGCGGCGTGCTTGCAGCTCAAGCGCAACACAAAGTGACCTCGTTTTTCGACGAGATGGGTAGTGCTCGCATCCAGACTGAGGAGTTCTCTCAGGCTCATGATACAATAGTGATGGTTGATCACCGTATTGATGATGTGATTTGGGCTCGTTACGTATATCGTATTATCGATATGCGTTATAAGCAGAACTATCAGCTCTATTTTCCGACGAAGTCGGACGATGCTGACTATCGTAACCTATTCAAAGTGATAGCTGACGCGGTAGTAGACGGTCTGCCTATTTACGAGAAGAATATGGAGACAATCAAACCGGATTTTAAACAAGAGCCGCTGAGCAAGGACATGATCCCGATGATGTTCATGGCAGATGATCCTACGGCTGACTATTCGGACGATCCGACCCATTTCGATATCACTGCTTCGGACGCTATGTTGATCCACTATGACAGTGTGACAGACGAGCTATCCGGCCATTTCTATCGCTTTGAGCCGATTGTTAAGAACCAATTGAAGTACTTGATTCAGGAAGTCGTATTCTTCGATAAGCATACCTCGCGTCTGCATCAGAAGATTATGGCGATTGCCCCGTTGCAGTCTGACCTGATCACTACTCGTGACAGTTCTAACGTAATGAGTTCGCTCCGCGAGTCGATTATGTTCTGGATTCCGTTTGATGCTCTGCGCCCATACATGGCTATGCAGTATGCTATCCCTAACCGTAACGAAGTAAAACGCGTGACGTTTGATGAGTTTTTCCAAAAACGTCTCTTCACGTCCTACATCGTAGGTGAAGGAAATATGTACAACCGTTGGATTCCGGATTATGCAAAGGAGGAGTCGGAAGTAAAGAAGGAGCAAGCACGTATTGCAAGCGAGTTGCTTACCTTTGAGCAAGATCTCTGGGAATATTAATGCGAAAACATAGATTTCGTAATTCATATCTGATTTCCGCAATCAGCGTTTCGCTGGTGTTATGCCTTATTGGCTTGGAATGTGTGCTCCTGCTTTCTGCAGGGGCACTTGTTACACGCATGCGCGAGAACATCACCATCACGGCGGTGCTCTCGGCTGATGCGGATAGCGCGCAATGCGCACGCTTGGAGAAGATTCTCTCTGTGGGAAACCGCTGCAGTAGTTATTCCTATATCTCTGCTCAGCAGGCTCTTGAGGAACATGTTCGCTCGTTAGGAGAAGATCCCAGTACTTTCTTGGGTTACAATCCTCT
The DNA here is from genome assembly GCA_900317885.1 of uncultured Bacteroidales bacterium. Lineage (GTDB taxonomy): Bacteria > Bacteroidota > Bacteroidia > Bacteroidales > Paludibacteraceae > Colicola. Next base: position 85,257 of record ONIM01000019.1, read on the forward strand.
CTCTGCCAGTTATGAGATCCACCCTACCGATGCTTATAGCAATCCGGATAGTTTGGCATTGATGACGGCGCAGTTAGAGACCCTGCCCTATGTGACGGAGGTGCTATATCCCCGAGACTTAGCGGATCTGATGAGTAGCAACGTGCATGATTTCTCATTCATCTTGATGGGAGTTGCTCTTGCACTTCTGTTGGTGTCGCTGGTGTTGATCGTCAATACGATCCGTCTGCAGATATACTCGCAGCGATTTATTATCAATACAATGACGCTTGTCGGTGCTACCTCTTGGGTGACACGCAAACCCTTTGTTTTGAGAAACATGCTGATGGGCTTCTGTGCGGGGATTGTAGCGCTGGGATTCTTGGCCGGGGTGGTGTATTACGTTGAGCGTACTTTGGGAATGATTCTCTTCCCGATGACATGGCAGAATATCGCGTTTGTCTCTGTTATCGTGTTGTGCTCAGGTGTCTTGATTACGCTTATGGCTTCTTTGATCGCAACCGGTAAGTATATTCGCATGGATAATAATTCGTTGTACGAAATCTAATTTTTTTGATATGAAACATTTACCTACACTTAATCTCATCTTAATAGCGGTCTCCTTTGTTATTATCATTGTGGGCTTTGCCCTGATGACCGGAGAACCTTCCGGTGAGGTATATAATCCGGATATTTTCTCGTTCCGTCGTATAACGGTAGGTCCGATGATCTCGTTATTCGGATTTGTATGCATGCTTTTTGCTATTTTATTTCGCGGTAAGAAAAAATGAGTTGGTTGGAAGCGCTGATATTGGGCATTGTTCAGGGACTCACAGAGTTCCTGCCGGTTTCTTCTTCAGGCCATTTGGAGATAGGCCAGGCCTTGCTGGGTACTTCGGGAGAGGAGAACTTGACTTTTGCCATTATCGTTCATACGGCCACCGTCCTTTCTACACTTTGCGTCCTCTGGCATGAAGTGACGAGGCTCTTTGCGGGTACGTTCTCTACATGGAAATGGAATGCAGAGAAAGATTACGTGGCGAAGATCTTGGTGTCGATGATACCGGTCTTCATAATCGGTATGTTCTTCAAAGAGGAGGTGGAGGCCTTCTTCGGTAACGGCTTGTTGCTCGTAGGTATCTGCCTGTTGGTTACTGCTTTATTGCTCGCCTTGAGTGAGTGGCTCCAGAAGCACCGAAATGCCGCCGGTCACGAAGTAACCTATCGCGATGCGTTTATTATCGGTATCGCGCAGGCTTGTGCTGTGCTGCCGGGATTGAGCCGCTCCGGTTCTACGATTGCTACCGGTCTGTTATGCGGCGTGAAAAAAGATAGTGTGGCGCAGTTCTCGTTCCTAATGGTGTTGATTCCGATTCTGGGAGAAGCATTTCTGGATCTGCTGGACCTGCTGCAAGGGGAGATTACTTCGGATTTAGCACTGGTACCTGCTGTCGTAGGCTTTGTCGCCGCTTTTGTTACCGGCTGTTTTGCTTGCCGGTTTATGATTGAGATAGTTCGTCGTCAACGTCTGATATGGTTCGCTATCTATTGCGCTATCATCGGTGCGACCACTATCATAGTTACCATTTGCTAATATGTGGGATTTTGCACAAGGTGAGGTGTTGGCTTTTGACAAGCCGCTCCATTGGACATCGTTTGATCTAGTGGCGAAGGTACGGTATAACCTGTGCAAAAAACTGGGTACCAAGAAACTGAAAGTGGGGCATACAGGTACGTTAGATCCACTTGCAACAGGAGTTGTAATCATCTGTACGGGTAAAAAAACCAAACTGATAGACCAGCTGCAGTACGACGTAAAGGAGTATATTGCCACGCTCCAGTTAGGTGCAACGACGCCTTCCTATGATATGGAGAAAGAGGTCGATCGGACCTACCCGACGGAGCATATAACGCGCGAGCTAATAGATCAGATAATCCCGCTTTTTCGTGGAGAACAATGGCAAACACCTCCGGCTTTCTCCGCTATCCAAATCAACGGAAAGCGTGCTTATGAGTTGGCTCGCAAGGGTGAAGAGGTGGAATTGAAACCGAGGCTCTTGGTGATTGATGAGATAGAGGTGCTTGGGTTTGATGAGCAGAAAATGCTCCTTACCATCCGGGTAGTTTGCTCAAAAGGAACATATATCCGCGCATTGGCACGAGACATAGGCGAACGCCTGAATTCAGGAGCGTACCTTACTGCTCTGCGACGAACGCGTGTGGGGAATATACGTGTGGAAGATTGCTATACAATTGAACAATTTTTGGAAGAACTTAATAACTACGAGTATGTACAAATCCAATGATATGAGACTGTGCCAGTTTAAATTTAAACTGCCAGAAGAATTAATCGCTCAATACCCTGCGGTGTACCGCGACGAGGCTCGACTGATGATTCTGCATCGCAAGACCGGTGAGGTAGAGCACAAACTGCTACCTGAGTTGGTGAATTATTTTGACGAAGGAGACCTCTTTGTCTTCAATGATACAAAGGTTTTCCCTGCTCGCTTATGGGGCTATAAGGAGAAAACGAATGCCTTGATTGAGGTCTTCCTGCTTCGCGAGTTAAACCATCGCACACGTTATTGGGACGTGCTGGTAGAACCGGCGCGTAAGATTCGTATCGGTAATAAGATTACCTTTGAGGATGATCCTTCTATCGTTGCGGAAGTGATAGATAATACGACCAGCCGCGGACGTACTTTCCGCTTCCTGACGGATTATGACAACGAGGAGTTTGTATCGCGCCTTTATGCTTTAGGTAGTGCTCCTCTTCCCAAATATATCCGCCGTCCTATGGATCCGCAGACGCTGGAGAAATACCAGGAGGTTTTCCATGATCAGCCAGTGCGCGAGATGGATACTGAGCGTTATCAGACGATTTTTGCCTCTAATGTAGGCGCTGTAGCTGCACCTGCTGCCGGATTGCATTTCTCCAAACAACTGCTAAAGCGTATGGAGATCCATGGCATCGAATCCACTTTCTTAACAAGCCATATATCCCTGGGTATATTCAAGGATATCGATGTGGAAGATTTGACGAAGAATAAGATGGAGTCGGAGCAGATCATCCTGCCTGACGCTATGGCACAGGCGGTGAACAATGCGCATGAGGCGCAACATCGAGTTTGTGCGGTAGGTACGGAAGTCATGCGCGCTATGGAGCATGTGGCCGGAACGAACGGTCAACTCAAGGCCTACGATGGATGGACGAATAAATTCATCTTCCCGCCTTATCACTTCTCCGTGGCGAATAGTTTCTTTGTCAATTTCTACATGCCGTGCTCCAGCCAGTTACTGATGGTAGCTGCTTTCGCAGGATATGAAGAGACAATGCATGCTTACGAAGAAGCCGTTAAAGAAGGCTATCACTTCGGCGACTACGGGGACGCAATGTTAATTGTAGATTGATGACAGTACGTATAGACCCTTCTTGGCAGCGCGTGTTGCAGACGGAGTTTGACAAACCATATTTCGAACTCCTGACCTCTTATGTGCGCTCACAATATCAGACCCGTCGGTGCTTTCCTCCGGCTGGTCTGATTTTTAATGCTTTTGACTCCTGTCCTTTCGACTCCGTCCGTGTTGTCATCATCGGGCAGGACCCTTATCATGAGGAGGGACAGGCGATGGGACTATCCTTCTCTGTGCCCGAAGGTGTGCAGATTCCGCCGTCGCTGATGAATATCTACAAGGAGATCCACCGCGATTTGGGCAAACCCATCTCGCAAAGCGGAGACCTCCGTCGCTGGGCAAAACAGGGAGTTCTCCTGCTCAATGCCACTCTGACGGTTGAGGCGCATAAAGCCGGCAGTCATCAAGGGAAGGGATGGGAAGAACTGACCGATGCAGCTATTGCTGCCCTTAACAAAGAGCGCAGCCATCTGGTTTTCATGCTTTGGGGCTCCTACGCGCAACGCAAAGGGCAATATATTGACCGACGCAAACATCTGGTTCTACAGACTTCGCACCCTTCGCCGCTCTCCGTCTATCGCGGTTTTGACGGATGTGGACATTTCTCTGCTGCAAATAACTATCTCATTAAAAACGGTCTTGAACCGATAGATTGGTAAACCATGAAAAAACTGCTTCTTATTGACGCCTACGCGATGATTTTCCGCGCGTACTATGCGTTTATCCGCGCCCCGCGCATGAATAGTAAGGGCGAGAATACCTCCGCTATCTTCGGGTTCTGTATCACGCTCGATGACCTCATCAAGAAGATCAATCCTACCCATTTAGGCGTGGCTTTTGACCCTGCCGGAGGTACCTTCCGCCATGAGGCGTATGAGCAATACAAAGCCCAACGGCCCGAGACGCCCGAGGATATCCGCAAGGCGGTTCCTGTCATCAAGCAGCTTCTTGAGGCAATGAATATACCCATTCTCGAAGTCCCCGGCTTCGAGGCGGATGACGTCATCGGCACGCTTTCCCGTAAGGGCGAAGAAGCCGGCTACGAAGTCTATATGGCAACGCCCGATAAGGATTACGGTCAACTTGTCTCCGGCCATGTATTCATGTATCGTCCCCGCCATACGGGCGGTTTCGAACTCATGGGTCCCAAGGAGGTATGCGACAAATACGGTCTGCAGTACAAAGAGCAGGTCATCGATCTCTTAGGCCTTATGGGCGATGCCAGCGATAATATACCCGGCTGCAAAGGCGTCGGCGAGAAGACGGCGGTGGCGTTGCTCCAGCAGTTCGGCTCTATCGAAAACATGCTTGCCCATACGGACGAGATCAAAGGTGCCTTGCGTACCAAGGTGGAGTCTCAGGTTGAAGAAATCAAGTTTTCCAAGTTCCTGGCTACCATCCGCACGGATGTGCCTATCGCTCTGGACGAAGCGCTCCTGGCAAAAAAAGAACCCAACATCGATGCCCTCACCAAACTCTATCAGGATTTAGAATTCAATACCCTGCTCCGCAAACTCTCTCCTGCTGCTTCTCCCCTGAATCCGCCAAACTTGGCGGATAAACCCGCTCCCAAGAAAGCCAAACCAGCTGACCAAAATCAGCTCGATCTCTTTGCTACTGCCGAAGATGAACAATCTCCCTCCCTTGAGGGGAGGGAAGGGGTGGGGGTATTCGACACCATCGAAAACCGCCTCTGCCAATACCTCCTCAACCCCGAAGTGGCGTTCAATCCTAATAAAGAACCCGATTGGGATGCCCTCAAAGCCGATGCCGACCTCTGGAACCTCTATAACGAAGTCGAACTGCCTTTAGTGCCCGTCCTTAGGGAAATGGAGGCTGCCGGTGTGAGGATTGATGTGCCCAAACTAAAACAGGCGGAAACGGCCCTGACAGAAGAGCTTAACGCGCTCGAACAACGTATCTACACCCTCGCGGGAGAACCTTTTAATATCAACAGCCCCCGACAGGTAGGCGAACTGCTCTTCGATAAACTCCAACTCGACTCCAAAGCAAAAAAATCCAAAAACGGTCAGTACTCCACTTCCGAAGAAGTACTGGTTGCATTGAAGGAAAAGCACGAGATTGTCGGACTAATCCTAGACTATCGTGAGCTCAAAAAGCTGATCTCGACGTATATATCCACTCTGCCGGGTTACATCGCTGCGGACGGAAAAATCCACACGACCTATAACCAAACGGTCACAGCTACAGGCCGTCTCTCTTCTTCGAACCCGAATCTCCAGAACCTGCCGATTCGTTCCGAGCGCGGGCGGTTTATCCGCGAAGCGGTCATTCCCGATGAAGGGTGTCTCTTCCTTTCTGCCGACTACAGCCAGATTGAGCTGCGGCTCATGGCGCATTTCAGCCAGGACGAGCACATGTTGGCTGCCTTCCGTTCCGGTCAGGATATCCACGCGGCAACGGCAGCGAAGATTTACGGCCTGCAGATTGACCAAGTGACCAAAGACCAGCGCCGCAAAGCCAAAACCGCGAACTTCGGAATCATCTATGGTATCTCGGCTTTCGGCTTGGCCCAGCAACTCGATTGCAGCCGCTCCGAGGCAAAACAACTCATCGACGACTATTTTGCTGCTTTCCCGCAGGTAATCCGGTATATTGAGTCCCAGAAAGAACTCGCGCGCCAAAAAGGTTACGCAGAGACGCTCTTCGGTCGCAAACGCTACTTGCCGGATATCCATTCCCACAATGCTACCGTTCGCTCCTTCGCAGAACGCAACGCCGTGAACGCTCCGATTCAGGGAACCGCCGCAGATATTATCAAGATGGCGATGGTCTCTATCCACCGCCGCTTAAAGGAGGAAAATCTCCAAACTCAGATGATCATGCAGGTCCACGACGAACTCAACTTCAACGTCCCTGTCTCCGAAGTGAATCGTGTGCGTGAGATCGTCGTCTCGGAGATGCAGAATGCCGTTCATCTGTCCATTCCTCTGATTGCGGAATGTGGAGTAGGGGAAAATTGGTTGGTGGCACATTAAATAACAGTCCTATGCGATTCCTGTCTGTCTTTTTGCTCATCCGCGTCCTTTGCATCGGAAACTCCTTTTCCTGGGACGCCGTAGAACAAGAGTTAGTGCCGCTATGTGATGCTAAAGGCATCGAAGTGGAGATCCACAATCTCTATTATGGTGGTTGTTCCCTGGCGCAGCACGCAGATTTTCTGATGCGTGACACCGCTGCCTATTCCCATCGCGTTTGTTCTAACGCCTACCCGCGTATTATCAAAGACACTATCACCCTCCGCCAAGCGCTCCGGGATGGCAAATACGATTACATCTCCCTTCAGCAGGCGAGCCATGACTCCGGCATTCGTGCTTCCTACGAGCCCTGGCTGTCACTCCTTATCGACACCGTCCGAGCTTATCAGCCCGAGGCGCAAATATGCTGGATGCAGACATGGGCTTACAGCCGCGATGCCAAGCATCCGGCTTATCCGCGTTACCATAATGACCAACAGGAGATGTGGGATAGTATTCAGGCTTGCACGCCTAACAACCTTCTCCTTATTCCTTGCGGCACCGCCATTCAGCTGGCGCGGCAAACGAAACTCGGTGACACTCTCTGCCGCGACGGCTATCACCTGAATTACACCTATGGCAGATATACGGCTGCATGCGTGTGGTACGAGATACTGACGGGGAAAGATGTACGGCGTAACCGCTATAAGAATCCTCAAATGACCTGCCGTCAGGCAAGAATAACAAAAGAAGCCGCTCATAAAGCGACTTCTTTGTGATCCATGCAGGATTCAAACCTGCAACCCCCACATCCGTAGTGTGGTACTCTATTCAGTTGAGCTAATGGACCCCTTTCTCTTGAAAAGAAGAGAGGCTTGCGCCTCTTTGCGGTGCGGACGAGACTCGAACTCGCGAGAGACTCGAACTCGCGACCTACGGCGTGACAGGCCGGTATTCTAACCAACTGAACTACCGCACCAGTAGTCTTCTTTTCAAAAGCGGGTGCAAAGGTACTGCTTTTTTTTGATATGACCAAATTTTTTTGCACTTTTTTTCAAAAAAAATGCATTTTCTGCTTTTTTGCCAAGATTATTGTGCCAAAACAGCCTCCGTTTGCTCTTTTTCCTTGCGAATGCCGGCAAAATAGGTGATCACGCAAGTCGCCAAGAAATACCCTCCGGAGAGAATCCACAGAGAGATATATTCGTTGCGAGTGGACCACAATGTGGCACCCATGGAGTTGATATGGATAAATCCGTGTGCACCCCATGTATAAGGAATGAAATACGACAGATACCGCCATGCTGCCGGCATCATCTCTTTAGGCCAGGAGATACCCGCCATAAACAGGAAGATCAACGAGGTGGAGATCAGCAGGACAAGTCCCGACTCCCTGTTCCTGATAAAGACGCTGACGGTCATGGAGAAGAAGATGCATGCCAAGATATACGGCACGATAAACCGCAGTATATCTCCGATGTCGCCGATATGAGGGATGTCAAAGAGGCGTGGCAGTAGTCCTAACAAGATAGCCGCCAGCGCGTAGTAAATGGTAAAATATGCGGCTGCACGTCCGAGGATAAGTCGCAGTACACCTGCAACACGTCCTTTGCCTAACACGCGATAGAGCACTTTGTCGTCGTCCCGTGCCGTTCCGGCTAACATACAGATACCGAAAAGCAGGGTCTGGTGCAGAATCAGCACGAGTACCGCAGGAATAAGGAAAGAGCCGTATCCTCCGGTGGGGTTATAAAGCGCGGTCTCGGTATATGGCGCATCTTGTACTAACGCCCAGGAGAACTCACGGCCGTAACCCATACTCTCGTAACGGTCAATCTGGATATTCCGCATTGACTCCAGCATCACCTGGTTGCAACTGAGATAGATCGCCTTCATGTACAGGAAGGACGACATGTCGCAGTACAGCGATATATGCGCTTGCCCGAGCGGGTCTGCCAGTTGCGACGCAAAATCCCGCGGGAAATAGACAATCCCGTGCACTTTCTGCTCACGCAGCAACTGTTCCGCTTCGGCGATGGAGTTGCAGGTATGGGTAAGACGGATGTCCGGAGAAGCGTTCCAGTGATGCAGGAAAGTGCGGCTCTCCGCCGACTGACTCAGGTCCACAACCGCTACCGGCACATCGGTAATCTGTTCGTTCCAGTAGATGGCCTTGTACAGAAGCGGGTACACTAAGGTAGCGACGATGAAAATTACTACCACGCCCGGGTCTGTAAAGATACGCTTCAGCTCATGTGGAAAAACGAAGGTGGACATATTTATTTCAATGGATAATTCTGATAAATCAACGCATTATGGAGTCTCGGCGTGACGAGGAAAGCAGCGACCATGAATCCCGTCAGAGCCAGTGCGTTAGGCAGGCTGTTGATCGCCGGAGCACCCATCAGCGCTTCATTCACATAAATCAGGTAATAATGCCGTAGCGGCTCTAAGTAACTCAATGCTTTTACTGGCGCCAGCATGCTCATCTGCGGGTACGTGAAACCCGAGAGCGAGAAGCCTAACATCGCGTATAAAGCGCCTATTGAAAGGGCATCACGGAGCGTTGGCAGCAAGCTGATCATCAATACGCCAAGGGCTTCCATGGAGAACGAGAAGAGCAGCAGACCGAACATCAGACGGGCCGGGTTGCCGTATATCGGAAAGCCCGCGAAGCGGTAGAGAATGATATAACATCCTATACCCAAGACGCCGTAGATCACGCTATATGGCGTGAGTTTGCCCAAGAGGGCTACGGCGAAATTGTCTCCTGCGGTATGCAGCCACGCGTGCGAGGTCTTCATCTTCAGCTCAAAACCGATGGCGAAGATCGTCACCATCATGCATATCAATCCCAATATTCCCGGCAGAATGGTACTGACCAGATAGACGGAGTAGTTTCCCCAGGGGTTGGCAATCATGTGTCCTTCGATGGTCAGCGGCTGGATGCGATGCATGATCACGTCGTCCGGCAGACCTTTTTTTCTCAGTACCTCCCGTTGGAAGGCGCCCGAAGTCAGGTTGACCATCGTCAGCATCTGCTTGTAAGCCGTGTTGCCACCGACGGTATAGGCATTCGTGATGTAGAAGTCCAGCTGCGGGCGTTTGAAGGCCACTAAGTCCCGGTAGAAGCCTTCGCGGATGACGAAGATGCCGTAGATCTTACCTTGCTGCATCGCCTCTCGCGCCTCCGGATAGGAGTTCGTGACGAGTTGGATATCGATGGACGGAGTAGCCTGCATCTCATGGATCAACCGCCGCGAGATGGAGCTCTGGTCTTTATCCACTACCGCTACCGGCATGTTCTCCGCTGACCCGCTGCGCATCAGGGTCAGGAAGAAAAAGGTCGAAAGAACCATCACGCCCACGGACGCGAACATATATAAAGGGCGCGCGAACATCTGTTTCAGTTCGCGTTTTATTACCGCCCAAATATTTCGGAAAATCTCTTTCACTCTACAACCAACGCAGTCATTCCCGGTCTCAAGCCCGGTATGTCAGCCATCGGGCGACATTTGACGTCAAAGGTACGTACGTCGTATCCGCCGTTTTGTTGGGTGGAGCGCCAAGTAGCATAGGTGCCCATGGCTTTCAGATGGGTTACTACAACCGGATATTTATCGTCTCCTAAAGCCGGAATCTTTACCGTAACGGTGCTGCCCATGGAGAATTTGCTCAGCATATCTTCGCGCACGGAAAAGGTGAACCACACGTCCGTCAGATCCACGATGGACATCACCGGACTGCCTTGACCGACCAGCTCTCCGACTTTCGGAAATTTCTCACTCACTTCTCCGTCGCACGGGGAGAGGAGGTATCGTTCGGCTTCGGCTGCAGCCACTTCTTTGAGGATGCCATCCACGCGTGCCACTTGTGCTTCCGCAGCGGCTTTATCCTCCTTGCGAGCTCCTGCAAGGGCCATGTCATACTGGCTCTTAGCGGCGCGAACGGTTGCGACGGAGGCCTTGTATTGCGCCTCTACTTCATCGCGTTTCTGCGCGCTGACGACACCTTTGTCAAACAGCCTTTGCACGCGTTCATAACTCTTGCGGTAGATCTCTTCACCGGCTTTGGCTTTCTGGTACAGCTCATAAGCACCGGCGATCTGCTCCCGTTGTGCGCCGTTGTGGGCTTTCTCGTTCACCGCCTCTGCCATATCGCGGGCAGCTAACGCCTGTGCTTTCTTCGCTTCTACCTCCGGCGAGTAAATGATGACCAAGGTATCACCTTTCTTCACCTGCTCCCCCTCGTCAAAGAGATACATCTCCACACGTCCGGGCACTTTTCCGGAAACACGGTACTCGGCGGCTTCTGCCTCGCCTTGAATCAGCGTCTTCTCCGGGCGCAGGGCTAAGAGTCCCACTAATGCCACAATTACGACGACTGCTAATAGGGCAATCAGTCCTAATAACAGACTTCCTTCTTTCTCTTTTTTCATATCAACACATTAAACATTTTTGTCATTTCAGACTGCCGAAGTATTTGCGGAGTTGTGTCTCCGTCGTTTTGGCTTCCGCTTGCGCGTCGATCAGATCTGTTGCTGCGGCTAACCAAGCGGTTTGCGCCTGCATCAGTTCGCTGGAGGTGATCATCCCGGCGTCGTAAGACTCCTGCGCCATTCGCAGTACTTCGGCGGCATTGTTCTCTGTCAGTCGCGCCAAAGCGATTTTCTGTTGCGCCTCCATCATCTTCTGGTTCGCCTGCGTGGTCTGCAAAGTCAGTAACTCACGCGTCTCTTCGGTCTTCAGCGCAACGGCTTTGGCTGCATGTTTGGCAGCTTTGTAACGCAGGATATCATCGGCATGAACGATCGGTACGTTCACCACTACGCCGGCGGAGAACCATCCTTTGCCTTTCCAGTCACTTTTGATACCGTTCTCCGCATTCGGGTTGGAGTAGAGGTAGTTGGCTTGTGCCACGATATTGGGTTGCAATCCTGCTGCAGCGATCATTGCTGTCGATTTGGCGATTTTCTCCGCCTCTTGCATTAACTGCATCTCGCTGCGGTTGGAGACAGCGGCTTCGGTATTCGGAGCATCGGAGGGCAGGGACGTCTCTTCCAACTCATGTTCGTCTAACTTGAACCGCGTGGACAGCGGCAGTCCGCATACTTGCGCCAACGCCATGTTCGACAGCGTCAGACCGTTCTCCGCTTGCAGTTTCTTCACATCCGCTTCTCCGCGTTTGGTAGTCACTTTTAGCAGGTCGGATTGCGTGGCCAAGCCCTCTGCTACCGCCTCTTTGACGTCGCTCTCCAACTGACAAAGAAGCTTGTGATATTGATCTGCCAGCTCTTTCTTCTTACCCACCGTCACGACGCGCCAATAGGCCTCGTCGGCTTTGTAAATCGTCTCGTCGTGGTGCGCTTCGGATTTCAGCATGGCGATGCGTTCGTTCGATTTGGCAATCTTGTACAGTTGGGTCAACCGGCCGCCGACGTAGATTGGTTGCGTCACACCCACTTGCGCCACCAACACGTGCGTCAGATCGACCGTCGTAGCGTCGTACAGATACTTGTGAACATCGGAAATGACCTGTCCCGCAGCATCCGGCAGGATGCCCTCTGCGCCGCTTTTCCACGCAAATGAAGTAGTCCCGTCCGGCAGGATGGTGGACTGGCCAAAAGAGAACGCTAACTCATTTCCCACCAGGTGCATATTACTCGATGTCCACATATAGCCGCCGTTAGCACTTACGCGCGGAAACATAGCAGCCAACGCCGCCTGACGGTTGTATTTGGCTGCCTGTTGCAGTTCCTGCTGACTCCGCGAAGAGGCATTATAAGACAGTGCCTGCTGGCGGCAATCCTCCAGTCGGTAATAGACAGTGTCTTCGCACATCACCGGGGCACAAAAAATCAATGCCATACATACCATCAAGGCACTTAAACCTATCCGTTTCATGATGTTTTGTATATTTAATAACGACATTTTTTGTTCTGTTTTTAGAAAAACATCACAAAGGTACTGCTTTTTTTTTATACGCGCAAGAGCGAGCGCGCAATTTCCTTATTTTTTTTGTAGATTTCTTGCGAAAATGCAGAATTTTTTCTTTTTTGCGCGATTTTTCGTGTAAATATGCGAAGAATACCCGAATTGAAAATAATATAAAATATATACTACAATGTCAAAAATTTGTCAAATTACAGGCAAGAAAGCCATGGTCGGCTGCAATGTCTCGCATTCAAAACGCCGTACTAAACGGAGTTTCGATGTGAACCTCTTCCGCCGCAAGTTCTACTGGGTAGAACAAGATGTATGGATCGAGCTGAACGTGAGTGCAGCTGGTCTGAGAACTATTAACAAGATCGGCCTCGATAACGCGCTGAAACAAGCTGCGGAGAAGGGCTATCTCAATTAACGAAAGGAACTGAACAATGGCAAAGAAATCTAAAGAAGCACGAGTTCAAGTTATCCTCGAGTGCACAGAGCAGAAAGCGAGTGGTGTTCCCGGTATGAGCCGTTATATCACGACCAAAAACCGCAAAAACACCCCGGATCGCTTGGAATTGATGAAGTACAACCCGTATTTGAAAAAATACACGCTTCACAAGGAAATCAAGTAATTAACCCCTAATTAGAAAGGCTTAGAACTATGGCAAAGAAAGCGGTCGCAACCCTTCAAACCGGTAACTCCGGACGCGCGCACTCTAAGTGCAGAGATCGTCGTAAACGAGAAAGTGAACGAGTTCTTCAAGTAAGAAAATGAAGTAATTTTCAGGAAAAAATGACATACAATTTGCGTATGTCATTTTTTTTGTGTAACTTTGCACTCGCAAACAATAAATGATATCATGTTAGGCATCATTATTAATCCGAAATCGGGCAAGAAAGCGTTTCGCGCGCAGCGTATATATCTATGGAAACTGTTGCGCAAGCGTCATCAGCCTTTTGCCTACCGCGTGACGAAATATGCGGGACATGCGATTGAGTTGGCGCGTGAGTTGGTGGAGAAAGGGTATGACGAGATTCTTGTGCTCGGCGGAGACGGTACGTTGAGCGAGGCGGTGAACGGCATCATGCGTGCGGAGATAAGTGCGGAGCAACGGGCTACGATTCATCTGGGACTTATGCCCCGGGGAACCGGCAACGATTGGGCGCGGTATTGGTCCCTGACCAAGAACCATAAGGAGTCTCTCCGGCGATTCTTCGAGGGCGAGGGACAGCCGATAGATATCGGTTGCGTCACCTATTGGCGAAACGGCATTGCCCACCACCGCTATTTCATTAACTCGGTTGGTTTTGGCGTCGATCCGCTCTGTTGCAAGAAAGCTGAGACGCTGAAATACTACCTGGGTTCACACCACGTTAATTATCTCTTCGGCCTCATCGCTGCGATCATCCAGCATAAGGCGCAGCACATGGTTCTGACGGTCGATGGCCAACAGGCGGTGGACGATCTGCTCTTTACGATGAACGTCGGTAACGGACCTTTCTCCGGCGGCGGCATCAAGCAGAATCCCGAAGCCGATCCCACCGATGGAGTCTTCCATACGATGTTTATCAAGAAACCCACTTTCCGCCAGATTATCGAGGCGCTTCCGAAGCTCTACAACGGCCGTCTGACGGAGTTGCCTTTCGTCTATCCCATCTGCGGAAAAGAGATCGAGATAGCTTATCGCAAGCATATCCTCTTTGAGGCGGACGGTATTCTGGAGAATATCATCGGGCCGTGCAAAGTGACTTGTATCCATAACGCCATTCAGTTCCGATCATGATTCAGCAGCAAGGCAGCAACCGGGTGTATTCCCGTGTGACGGATGAGCAAGGCCGCTCTGTCATTCGCGTCGAAGGTACGAACCGCGATGAGAACCGTGCGTTCATCTATATGGCGCGGCATTTTCACAAACTGGGTCTGCCTGTGCCCGAACTCTATTCCGTCAGCGAAGATGAGATGACTTATACCCAGGAGGATCTGGGCGATACGCTCCTTTTCGATGCTATCAAAAATGGTCGTGAGACAGGCAATTTCAATGAGACGGAGCGCACCTTATTAGAACGCACGTTACGCGCGCTCGCGCATATACAGGTGGAGGGCGCAAAAGATTTCGACTGGAGTATCTGTTTCCCGGTGCCAGAAATGGACGAACGTGCCATCCGTTGGGATCTCAATTATTTCAAGTACTGCTTCCTCAAAGGAACCAAAATCGAGTTCTCCGAGCCGAAGTTAGAGGACGATTTTGATAAATTAGTCTGTACTCTGTCAGCCGCAGGCGGTCTATGTTCTGTCAGCGCCAGCGGTCTTTCCACTTTCCTCTACCGTGATTTCCAGAGCCGCAATGTGATGATCAAGGACGGCAAACCCTACTTCATTGATTTTCAAGGTGGCCGCAAAGGCCCGACGCAGTATGACGTAGCGTCCTTCCTCTGGCAGGCAAAAGCGAATATCCCTGCTTCTCTCCGCGAAGAACTGATAGATGCCTATTTGGACGAACTCAAGAAGTTTCAGCCATGCATGGCTGAATCGGAGTGGCGTGCCGCACTCCCGCATTTCGTCCTCCTGCGCACGCTGCAGGTCCTCGGCGCGTACGGCTACAGAGGATATTTTGAGCGCAAACCCCATTTCCTGGAGTCCATTCCCAACGCCCTGATAAACTTTGAAGAGATTTTTACCCAAAACCCGGAATTGCAGCAAGAATATCCGACACTCTTCTTACTCTCCAAATACCTTCCTCGAACGACGGTCAACCGACGGTCAACCGACGGTCAAAGCCAATGTCAAGCCCTTGTAGTTACCATTTATTCTTTCTCCTTCAAGCGCGGAATCCCTGCGGATGAGTCCGGAAACGGCGGCGGGTATGTCTTCGATTGCCGCAGTACCCACAACCCCGGTAAATACGACGAATACAAGGCTCTCACGGGTCTCGATCAGCCGGTGATAGATTTCTTGGAGAAAGACGGTGAGATACTGACGTTCCTGAATTCGGTGTACGCGCTGGTGGATCACCATGCGGAGCGTTTTATCGAGCGTGGATTTGATCATCTGCAGGTCGCTTTCGGTTGTACCGGAGGCCAGCACCGCTCAGTCTATTGTGCAGAGCATTTAGCGCAGCACCTCAAGGAGAAATTCAACGTTCAGATCGAACTCATCCACCGCGAGAGAGGAATATATCATAAATGGTAAATAGTAAATGACCCGATGGTACATGCCTTGATTTTTTCAGCAGGCTTGGGCACACGCCTCAAACCGCTTACCGATACGATGCCGAAAGCCCTTGTGCCCTTAGCCGGCAAACCGCTCCTGCAATGGCAGGTGGAGAAACTGCGCGATGCAGGAATCACGGACATAACCGTCAATGTGCATCATTTTCCGGACATGATCATTGATACCATCCGTCGCAATAACGGTTGGGGATGTACTATCTCCATCTCCGACGAACGGGACCTGCTTCTTGATACCGGAGGAGGACTCAAGAAAGTCAAATCTGAAATCCTAAATCCTAAATCTGAAATCCTAAATGCGCCCATTCTCGCTTGCAACGTAGATATCCTCTCGAATATTGATATCCGGGCATTGATCGCGCAGTATGAGCAAACGGGTGTTTCCCAATTAGTGGTCTCCGAACGTCAGACGCAGCGCTATCTGCTTTTCGACGAGAAGGGTATGCTTTGCGGCTGGACCAATATTGCTACCGGTGAATTGAAGCCCTCATCAATCCATCAATCCATCAATCCATCATTCCGAAGGTTGGCTTTCTCCGGCATGCAGATCTTGACACCCGAAGTGCTCAGTCGTCTGGATGAGATGGAAGAAGAGAAATTCTCGCTGATTGATTTCTATCTGCATCTCTGCGAACAAAACTCTACGCCGTCCGCCATACACCGTACACCCTTACAGGCCTATGTTCCGAAGGACTATAAAATGATGGATGTGGGTAAAATTGACCAGATTCAAGAGGCAGAACGCTTTGCTGAAAGCCTGTGACTAAAAAAGAGACGCGATTGCGTCTCTTTTTGTGTCCCCCGAGGGACTCGAACCCTCGACCCACTGATTAAGAGTCAGTTGCTCTACCAACTGAGCTAGGGAGACAGATCGTGTTTCACGAACGGAGTCTCAAAGACTCGTCTTTTTCAAAAGCGGGTGCAAAGGTACTGCTTTTTTTTGACATGACCAAATTTTTTGGCACTTTTTTTTCAAAAAAATGCTTTTTGACCTTATTTCCCGATCTCTTGTACCCTTTGCTCGAAGGTATCGCGGTCTCCAATCGCGCTGTTCTTCACTTTCACGCGGTAGTTACTGATGGTGTTCGGACTGTAACACAGCAGTTCGGCAATCTTGGCGGAACTGGTGATACCGAGCAGAATCAGCGCGAAGATTCGCATCTCTACCGTCATACGCTCACCCGGTTTGGGAGTGATCCGTGCTTCGGGTTTGAGCAGCGCATTGAAATCCTGCACGAAACTGCCGTACAGCGAAAGGAAGGTGTCATCGAACGAGCGGTAGAAATTCTCCATCTCGCGATCCATGAATCCTGCAGGATCTTTCTCTCCCGCCTTACGCGCCATGGTCGTCAGTCGGCGGATATAATCGCTATATACCTCCAGGTACCGGCATATATACTGCTCCTTGATATGGTTGGCGGCTTTGAGTTGTCCGTTAATCGTCCGCAGCTGTTCGTTCATCACCTTGATCTCGCTGTTGAGCGTGTGAAGGCGGCGGTTCTGGCTCAGGGAGAAGAAGATAGCGATAATCAATATTCCCAGCAGTACAGCCAGCGTCGAAAGCACGATGATCAGTATGTTGGACGATCGGCGGAGCCGTTCTTCATAACTATTGGAGATGTCGTGACCCAAGGCGTAGGTCTGTATGAATCGTGTCGGTGCATTGAATAGCGACGCGTTCGTCAGCGAGTAATCGCTGTAATGGTACGCACGCTCCAGATCGCCGGCTTCGTAGCACTCTTTGGCTACCATCCAGGACGAACCGTTATCCGTGATGCCGCACCGTACGTCCGCGATGGCGGAGCGAGTCAGCCATATATATTGTTCGCGTTGCTGTCCCATACGCTCGTATAGCGTCGAGCGGCTGTATGCCTCTATTGCGTACCGATGGGACCATAGCGGAAAGAGCGATATGATGGAGTCATTGATGGCCAATGCTGCTTCTAAGTCATCTGCTTCACTGGCTCTGAGAAAATCGCGGCGAAGACGGATATGTCGGTCGTACGGTGCCTGACGATCCATCTCGTTCAACAGCGAGTCGTAGTAAATCTGCGCTTGTGAGTGTAGATAATCGGCGTAAGAAGGAATACGGCAAGCCGCGTAGGCTTCGGAATACAGCCTCCAGACTGCCTCCAGCCAATCTACTTTGAGCGAGTCCGGCATCGCGCTGACATCCGGGATGATAGCGAACCCCTCTCCGTATTTGCCGATAGAGGAGGACAGCTGCACCAGCCCCGTATAAGCCTGCGTGCGATAGGGTTCCGGCGCATTAATCAGTTTCAGAAACCATACGCGCGCGCTGTCACTCTGAAAATACTGATACTCGCGCGCGATACGAACCTGTATCTCCTTGCTCATCGGACGGATTCTGCAAAGCGAGTCGATTCGTTTGGTATGGGCCTCGCGGTAGTAATCGGCGCGGGATACTTCGTTATCATAGATGGTTAATAACGAGTCCAGCGTGGACATAGCGCTCATACGGGTGCTCAGCGCTAACAGACAGCAACTCAGAAGAAGGTATTTTTTCATCTTATCTCTTGATTAGTTGTCCTTGAGGAGAATAAACGGCTCCGTTGCGGCGGATCTGTATCTGTCCGTTGACAAGTATCTTGACGGCTTTCGATTGTTCCTTGACGGCTTCTATATCGAGTGCCGTGGCATCAAATCCTAATTTGTTATCCATCCATGAGATGCGGTTGGACATATAGTTCCGTACGTTGTTCACCTCTGCTTCGTATGACCCGTGAAGACGCGGGTTCTGGTGTACATACTGGTTCATGATCTTCCACCGGATGAAGTTCAGCCGCTGTGATTGCTCCAGCATCTGTGCCTGCTCGTCGATATAATCCAGCATGGACTCTTCGGTAAAGCCCGATTGGCGGATTTGCGCCCAGAGATCTTTCAATTGTTGCTTGGCATCGGCGTCCTGCACCACGATCTTATCCACTAAACTCTTCATGTAACCGGCACTGCTGCCGCCGGAGCGGTAGATATAATCCGTCTTGTTATTCACGGGGTACGTGCGGTTGTCGTTGTCGAACGCCAGGTCAAAATCCCAGCACGGACCTACATACATCGTATCGTTCGAGCGGTGTTTATACATATACACGCTCCAGTACGTATCCGTATTGCCGGACACTTCGCCCACGAGGAAATGTCGCAGGAAGGTATTGAGATCGAGTTTTTGTTTCCATCCGTTACCGGTTTCGACGCTGCTATAGAAGGTGTTGATATACTCTCTCTGTTGCGATGTGATCTCGTCCTCATCCGGCGATTTGATGGAGACGGGCGTACCGTTGCTGGAATAGAACACACCGTTCTGGTTCGGTTCGTCTCCGGCATAGGCATCTACCTCAATCAGGTAACCTCCTGTGAGCGCTTCGCCGCTGTTGTCCTCGGGCGTCATTTCCGTTATATCCACGCGGTTTTTACGCACCTCTATCTGGTCGCAAAGCTGGTACGTACCTTTGTAATCGCCGTTCAGTACCACATCCACGTACTGGCAGAAAGGCGTATAAGGCATCCCGAAGCGGCGGCTGAGTTCAAAGGCTAACTGATTGCGCATCAGCGTCTTGTCGCCGTAGTTATTGATGAGTGTCCATTTCTTTGCTTTTGCCGGAGAACCCAATACTTGCTGCTTGTGGGCAAACTTGATTCGGTACGGTTTCTTTGGAAAAGTACGGGACGCATTGCCGCGTTCGCGGATAGTGGCGGTATCGGCTAAGAGTTTCGTGCCGTTATTGGAGATGATGGAGATATAGCAATCTATCTCATGCTCTTTGTCGTACGGCGCCTGGTTGTTGACCGTATGAATGACTACGGTCGGCAGGTTCGTCAGTTGCGGCAGATGGCTGTCATCACCAGCTCCGGCTACACCGCGGAACTCCAGCGCCTGAATCTTATACTCGCCTTTGAGCTCCGATTTGAGATAACGCACGTACCGGAACCCGCGCGAGCATTGGACGGTCGCATAGTTCATCTGGTTGGCCTGCGACGCACCGTCATGCATATACAGCGGGATAGCGTCCATAAAATCCGGACTGTTGGCTCCCTCGAAGAGACCTAACTCTGCAGTCGTCGTACTCAAGGGATTCCATCCTACGGACGTGATCACATATTGTGAACCTAAATCCAAACCACGCCATCCGTCGCCGCTGAGCGCCGTACCGGTGAGAACTTGATCTGCATACCCTGCCTGCAGAAGCATGCACGAAAATAAAAATACTGCTATTCGTTTCATAAGATTGCGTAACATCGCCATTTCCGACGACAAAGGTACTGCTTTTTTTTGATATATGCAAATATTGCGGAAATAAATCCGTAAATTGTGGGTAATTTTTACGTACTTTTTTTTGCTGTTTAAAAATCGTAAGTTATTGAATATACGTCTTTTAACTCTTAAATATACGTACTTTTATGTTATACAACATATCCGCACGTTTGCTCATGTGCGGGAAAAACACTAATTTTGTGACCGATTTCAAAAAATCATCAACACCATGGCAAACGAATTTCCTTACAAAGCATCCTCGGATCGGTATTCACAAATGCCGATGTTCTACAACCGTTGTGGCAAGAGCGGCGTCTTGCTGCCGAAAGTCAGTTTAGGATTCTGGCATAATTTCGGAGACGATGCGCCTTTTGAACGTAGTCGTGCTATCTGTCGGTATGCTTTTGACCATGGCGTGACGCATTTTGATTTTGCGAACAACTACGGTGTCCCTGCCGGTAGTGCGGAAGCCAATTTCGGAAGGCTGATGGACGAAGATTTCCGTCCGTACCGGGATGAACTCTTTATCTCTACCAAAGCCGGTTATCTGATGTGGGACGGTCCTTACGGAGAGTGGGGTAGCCGCAAGTATCTGATGTCCAGCCTCGATCAGTCGCTTAAGCGGATGAGGTTGGATTATGTGGACTTGTTCTACTCGCACCGCTATGACCCGAATACGCCGATTGAGGAGACGCTCCAGACGCTTGTGGATGTGGTGAAGATGGGAAAGGCGCTGTATGTAGGTATCTCCAACTGGCCGCTCGAACCCCTTAAAGCAGGTGCCAAGTACTTGAAGGAACACGATGTGCCGCTCTTGATTTATCAAGGAAGACTGAATAGGATAGATCGTGAGCCGATAACAGAGGGAATCTTAGACTTTTGTAAGGGGGAAGGAGTAGGATTCATTGCCTATTCGCCTCTGGCGCAAGGTCTGCTGACCGACCGTTATCTGGAGGGTATTCCTGCAGATAGCCGCATGGCGCAGGAGCATTTCCTGAAATCCGAACGCCGTACGCCGGAGCTCCTGGAGTACCTGCATCAGCTCGACGAGAAGGCAAAAGCCTCCAACCGCTCCATTGCGCAAGAGGCGCTCAAATGGGTGCTGGACCAGAATGGCGTGACTTCCGTTCTTGTCGGCGCCAGCTCCGTAGCACAACTGGAAAATAACTTACAAACGATTTTCTAAAATTTAATACGCTTATGAAAAAGACATTGACTTTGTTCCTTGCATTGTTCATTGGAATGATGACGTTTGCAACGGACTGGAGGCGGATGGAGCCGGAGACGGCGCTTATGCCAATAAGTACAAGGTCGCGGCTGCTTTTGGCCAGAATGTGATTAACATTCAGCAACCGGGTTTTGCAGCTGCGCCGGGTATCTATACGAATTTCCCTGCCGGTATCTCTTCTTGTACGCTCAATGAGGGCGACTACGTGATTGACGGCGCAGGAATGATTTTGTATCTGTCGGCTTTTACAGCGAAAGTAACCGCTGTGTCTGTATTAGCAGGTGGAGTAAGTTATGATTTTCAAGTCTATTTCGAGGATGGAACAGGTGAGATTCCCGATGATCCTCAGCCGGGCGATGATCCTCAGCCGGGAGAACTGACGCCGGCTACGTATCATGGCTCAGAGGTCATTGCCGTCAGCGGAACGGATGTGACTTTCACTTGGTCTATCACCCGTAATGCCGATGCTACCTTGACGTTTGAACTCAAATGGTCGAGCGACATCGTTGGTTCAGTTCCGCAGGTATGTATCAATGGTGCATTTACTACGATGCCGGCGCAGGAGCGAGTAGCGCGTTTCACAACTACGGCTACTTTTGTGGATGGCACGACGCTGAACGATACGTTCTTCTACATGGCATATGCAGGTGATGCTGCGCGTATTGAGATCACCGGTTACACTGTAGGCGCAAGCAACGACGAACCGCGACCCAGTGCAATAGAGAATATATATAACGAATCGCGCACGCATAAGGTGATTGAGAACGGAATGTTGTATATCATCAAGAACGGCATCCGTTATAATGCTCTTGGTGTAGAAATGAAATAAGAATCATAAAAATCTATATTATGAGAAAAAAATTAACTTTACTCTTCGCGCTTTTGTGCGCAAGTGTGATGGGATTTGCCATTGATTGGAGTGGCATTGACTGGCTGCCAGGCAGTAATAGTACTTATAAAGTGGTAGTGTCACCTGCAGGCCCTAATATAATGCAAGAACAAGATTGGGCTGGTAAAAGGAGATTGTTCCTTGGATCCATCATTATTCGATACACAAGGAGCCGGTAAATTCTACTATACTTCTGCATTCCTCCAACAAGAGACAGAATTTACACAAGTACATAACGGCACAACTTATACTTTTACTGTATATAATGACAAACCGGTAACAGTACCTTCGACGAAAGCTCCAACTCCAATTGTCCCTGCTTCCCGGGTAAAGGGAGTGTATAGTGAGTATGAATTTAATACAGGATATTCTTTCGCTAATTGGTGTGGTACAGTGAAGCAATCAAGCGCTCTTGTTCAGGGGCGTTCTATTCCTTTCTACCAGATGGGAAATAATTGTTTTGGTATGGAGTATGGTCATTTTGATGTCTCAAATATGACTCAGATTCATCTTGATATATGGACAGAAAACACATTTGATATCAGATTCTATTTGATATCTCCGGGGCACGAGACTTATTATACGATCAATTTGACTGGTGGTGTGTGGAATACGGTAGATATACCCTTATCGACATATACTGCTGCAAGTGTAGATTTGAACGATGTGTTCCAATTTAAATTCGATTATCCTTCAGAGGCAAATCAAACTATATTTGTAGATAATATCTATTTCTATGCGGAAAGCGATGTTGATCCGGATCCAACCGACATTGAAGATACGAATTTTGCTCTGCAATCAAAGGGAGCTATTGCATATGGTTCTTCCGTAACGGGAGCAAACTATCCTGCAAGAGCAATAGATGGCGACAACAACACCATTTGGGAATCTATTTATGATACAGATCCTCAAATATTAGCGGTGGATTTGGGACGGCGTCGAAATCTAAATTTGGTCAAAATTCTCTGGGGCAACCAGTGGTCAAGCGAATTTTATATTGAAACATCCAATAACGCAACCGATTGGACAGAAGCTAAGCATGTGACCGGCAATACGGACAATTATAGCCACCAGGAGCAGAGCTTTGATTTGAATAGTAAAGTAACTGCTCGCTATATTCGTTTCCGCGGTATCCATCGAGGAAACGGATGGGGTTATACTATCAAAACGTTTACTGCGATGTTATCCGGTGTCCCTGTTCTGACATCTGTCGATTTATCTTCAGATAAGAACATTGCTAAAGTGGGAACCTACGCAACGCTTACCGCAAGTCCCAAAGACCAGAATAGTTCGGCTATCGCTGCTACCTTATCTTATGAAGTTTCTCCGGCTGATGCGGGTCATGTGACAGATGGAAAATATTATCCTGAGAAATTTGGTCTTGCAACGATTACTGTTACTGCAGAGGCCGGTGGAGTACAGGTGACGAATAATGTACAAATATGGGGCGTTACAAGCGATAACTTGGCTTGGAATAAGACATCTGAGGCAGGATATAATCCAAGTAATCAAGGCGAGATAAATACAAAGGCTAATGACGGGGACGAAAGCACTTTGTGGGTTACATGGGAGAATGCATCCGTTGCTGATGAGTGGTGGTATGTAGATTTAGGTACTTCGTATGATATTACTGGAATCAATGTTTCATGGGGAGGAGATTATTCTACTAACTATATTCTGCAAGTCCGTGCAGAAGCCCCGTCTCCAGACGATAAGGCGAATGATGAGGCGTGGACGACATTAGCAACAGTTACTACTGCCAGTGCTAATAGTTCTGTGTTTAGTCAAGTAACGGGGACAGGTCGTTATGTACGTTTCCATTCTCTTTCCAGATCATGGTGGCAATGTTTCCGCTTACGTGAACTTCAAGTATTTGGTTCTGAATCATCTACCCCGACAAAATCCGTTTCCGTTGCAGTAAATGACCCGCTAATGGGAACGGCAACAGTGAAGCAAAATGGTGATCCTGTTACAGAGGTAGAAACCGGTTCTACGGTTACGTTTAGTGCCGTAGCTAATGACGGATATATATTTGTGGATTGGTCGAATGGCAACACCAATGCCACTTTCAATGCAACAGTTGATGCTGCAATGAACCTCACCGCTAATTTCCGTGCGTTAGGTACGACCTATTGCAACACGCTCGTTCATTCTAGTAATAGTGGTCAAGAGCACGATGCGTATGTTACTATGAAACGTTCGGGTGAGAATGAGTATCAGTTAATAGTACGTACTACAGAGGCGTTAAGCAATTTTGGCGGAACAAACTTCTATAAACCTAATAATGTCCATGTGATAAATATTCGAGATCAAGGAGTATTGTCGAATAACAATCATACATTGACGGTAACTTTTAGCTGTGACAAAGAACCATACATGACAGATCCGCTTTACGTGGTGTTACAAGGTGGTTTTGAGGCTCAATTCCCTCAATTGACGAATATCGAATACTCACAACCTTGTGCAGATCCGGAGATTACGGCTATTGAGTTGAACAAGACCGAGGCAACTCTGGAAATGGGTAACACCCTGACGCTGGTGCCGACCTTCACTCCGGCATACATGAGCGCAGATATCACTTGGCAGACTTCCGACGCAGATGTAGCTACTGTGGATAATGGTGTAGTAACGGCTAATGCCATAGGTACCGCAACTATTACAGCGGAAACGTCTAATGGTAAGACTGCTACTTGCGCTGTAACCGTAGAGCCGATTACAGAGAAAACATGGTGGGGAACTCAAACAATTACGGACTGGGATCCTGATATGGATGTGATGTGGTCTGTTACCCGAAATGCCAACAAGACACTGACATATACAGTTTACTTTGGAGGTGATGCATCCGACAAAGTAAAGCAAATTAACAATGGTGAATGGCATGGCTTGGTTGGCTATGATGATGTAAACCGCGTAGCTTCATACACAACAGAAACAACGTACGAAAAAGGTACTAAGATTAAGCCTGACCATTTCTTCTACTTTGGAGGTCCACGTATTGAACTTGCTGATGTATATGTGGTTGGTTCGGAGAATGAGCGTCCGTCAACTGCTGTGGAATCTGTAGAAATATCTTCTACTGCAGCAAGTCTTCTCCCTGAAGAAAATCTCCAATTAACTGCTACTGTATTACCATCGTTCGTAGAGAACAAAAATGTTAATTGGTCATCTGATAACAAGAGTGTAGCAACTGTGTCTAACACTGGTTATGTAACAGCAGTCGCTGAAGGAACTGCTCACATCACTGCTACTTCTGTTGCTGATGGTACAAAGTCAGCTACGTGCACTGTAACGGTAGTAGGTTCTATAACATCTGCTACCTGGTATGGTTATAGTACCGTTAGTCCTCTAGAAGGTTTGACCGCATATACATATTCTATTACACGCGGGACGGACCATAAACTAACATTCACGATGACTACTGATAAAAACGTAGTTGGATATGTTAGTGGTATTGAGGGTGATGTGACAGGAGCATTTGGTGGATATGATGCAGTAAACCATACTGGCACCTTTACCACAGCAGGCACTTACACAGACGGCGCAGAACTTCATCTCCGATTAACTTTCGCGAGTGCATCTTATGGGGCTCCTGCATACAATTTCTCCTATACCGTTGGTTCCTCCAATGCTGCCCTGCCGCAGGCAGTTGCTGTTGACGAGGAGAAAGATAACACCGCTATCCTTACAACCTATGATGGTCAAACAGTTATCGGTGTATTGGGTCGTTCCTTCACAGCCGGCAATCTCTACACCCTCGTGCTGCCGTTTGATGTGGATGCCGCACAGACAGCTGCTAAGTTGCCGGGACATCTGACCAAACTGCAGAATACCATCGTCAAGGAGAACCAAGACCTGCGTATCAATTTCGTGGATGTCAGTGCGATTGAGGCAGGTGTGCCTTATCTCTATGAGCCGAGTGCAGCGGTGGCTAATCCGACCTTCGAAAGTGTGGAGGTTAGCGCTACGCTTAATCCAACGGTTGCAGATAGTTATGCGAAATACTATGGTATCTACGCGCCGATGGATGGTGATGCCCTGCACGCTAAAGATAATGCTTATGTCTTAGGTCCGGATCAGTACTTGTATGCCGTTTCCGACCTACCGGCAAACCAGACGATGCTTGCGCTCCGTGCGTATTTCGTGCTGCACTTCCCACCAAGTGCCGGTGCCGCTCCGAGACGCGTCGCGCAAGTGGTATTCAATAGCCAGGAGACCGAAGTTGCTACCGGTATTGAGAATACAATCGATAACGAGCAGAATGCGAAGATCCTACGTGACGGACAACTACTGATTATCCGTGAGGGTAAGATGTATAACGCTCAAGGACAATTGATTAAATAATCTATGAACCTCTAAATTTGACACTATTATGAAAACATACAATCGTCCTATCGTACAAGTTATCGAATGTGTAACTACGGATATGCTCATGGCAGGTAATGTCAGTGGAGGTAGTTTGAAGGGAGTTCATCAAGGACAGCAAACTGATCCGATTGTGATCTACTAATCCCTCTCCATCCCTTTCTACAAAGAGCCTCGCGCAGTGCGGGGCTCTTTGTTGGTATAAGGAGATTGTAAAATCCGAATTAGCAAAAAAAATTTTTCTTACAAAGTCCTTGCATAATTCAAAAAAATGTACTACCTTTGCAGTCGAAAATCGGAAACAAAAAGATAACACATTCACCCTATATGTCCAAACAATTACAAATACGCAACTCGACGGCTGAGTTCTTAATTTTCCAAGCCGAAGACAAGGCGCAAGGTGTACAAGTCTTCTACAAAGACGAGACCATCTGGGCAACGCAAAAAGCCATGGCTGCGCTTTTTGATGTGGATAGATCTGTGATTACCAAGCATCTAAAAAACATCTTCGAGACAGGAGAATTACAACAAGATTCAGTTTGTGCAAAATTTGCACATACTGCCGATGATGGCAAAACATACTCCACGCAATTCTACAAACTGGATGCCATCATTTCTGTCGGTTATCGTGTGAATTCCATCCGTGCGACCCAGTTCCGGCAGTGGTGTACAGCCGTGTTGCGGCAGTTTGCTATACGCGGCTATGTTATCGACAAGAAACGCATGGAGAACGGTGCCTTCATTAGCGAGGATTACTTCGAGTACCTGTTAGCTGAGATCCGCGAGATCAGGCTATCCGAGCGCCGATTCTATCAGAAACTGACCGACATATATGCAACGGCTATCGACTATAATCTTGATGCACCCACTACGCGCGAGTTCTTCGCGAAAGTGCAGAACAAGATGCATTATGCCGTACACGGACAAACGGCAGCAGAGTTGATTGTGTCGCGTGCGAATGCGGAGAAAGAGCACATGGGCTTAACCACATGGGAGAAGGCGCCAAACGGCAAGATCGTCAAACCCGATGTGAGTGTGGCGAAGAACTACCTCAATGAGTTGGAATTGGAAGATATGGGTCGTTTGGTCAACTCCGTTTTAGATACCGCAGAACGTATGGCGAAACGGCATATCCCGATGACGATGGAGGATTGGGCGAAGCGTATTGATATCATCCTGGAAGCAAGTGATGACCGGATACTGACCGACGCAGGGTCCGTCTCTGCAGAGCAAGCCAAAGAGTTTGCAGAGACGGAGTTTGAGAAATACCGCATCATCCAAGACCGCCTGTTTGAATCGGATTTCGACAAGTTTGAGCTACCGACACTACCCTTTGACGAAAAATAAACCATGATTAATCGCTCCATAGATATGATTCTCGAGACGTCCGGACAGCCCGCCCCTACCGAGGAAGAGGTGCAGTTCGCAGCCCAGCGAAACGAGCCCAACGGCAAGAAGACCATGCTCGCATGGTACTGGAAGATTTGTGGTGCTGAATATGATCAGCAACACGGTTAAATTTTCCACGGGGTCCCCGGCAGGAGGAAAACCTCCTGTTGGGGAGAGCGGAGCTGCTCCGAGTATTTACTACCTGAACGTAGTTTAGGTACATATACGAGGAGTTAGCCCGCGAGGAAGGTCTGCGCCCCTGGCCCCTCCCTCACAAAGGAGGGGCTTTTTTACGTACTTTTTTTGCACCAAAATTTGAGCTAAAATGCAGTATATCAATGAAATCATATATACTTTTCGTACTTTTGTGTTTTATAACATATTTTGAGTTTTGGAGGTTCTAAAAAAAAGTAGTAATTTTGCACTCGGAATTAGCTAAGCTAAAACAGCAATCAACTAATCAACCATATCGTTTAACAAAAAAATTCATTATCATGAGAAAGATTTTCTTTTTGGTCGCTTTCTTAAGCGCCAGTATCATGAGTTTTGCAGAGGATGTCAACTTTGCGTTGGCTTCTCAAGGATCGAGTGCAACCGCTTCGAGCGGTGATGCCGGCGCAGCCATTGATGGCAATCAAGGCACCCGTTGGGAGAGTGCGCAGACGGATGCCGAGTGGTTCCTGCTCGACATGGGTCAGAGCCGCACGTTCAACTATTTCAAGATCAACTGGGAAGGCGCTTATGCCAAGCAGTTCCAGCTGTTGGCTTCGGCTGACGGTGAGACGTTCAGCCCCATTTACACCGAGAGCAATCTGGATCATTCCGGTTGGCAGAAGATTTACCTGGAGACGGCAGTCACGGCTCAGTACATCAAGTATCAGGGCATCGAGCGTGCTACGCAATGGGGACAGAGTTTCTACGAGTTCGAGGTGTACTATCTGAGCGAGGCACCGAAGACTTACACCCAGATCGAGGGTCTGACGATTGTAGCTGCTTCGGAAGGCTATAACGATGTCAACCGCGTGCTGGACGGCAATGCCGGAACCGAGTGGCAGGGAAGCCCGACTAACGGTACTGACGGCGATGAGGCTGCGCGTACTTTTGACGCTTGGTTCGTTGTAGATCTCGGCGGTCTGTATGATGTAGATAAAGTAGATATTCATTTTGAAGGCGCATGTGCGCAAGATTACCATCTGGATTTCTCGGAGGACAACACCAACTGGGCGCTGGGTTACAATTTCGTAGGTGATCAGGGTGTATATGGCCGTACGGATGAGGTGACTGAGCTCAACAATAATACTAAAGTGCGTTATGTCCGCTTCTGGAGCACCAAGGCTGCTACGCAGTGGGGAATGAAGATCTTTGAGTTCCGCGTATATGGTGCAGCATGGGTTCCGGCAGCAGATACCGAGAAACCGGTGATGGTCAGCGCTTCGCTGGTTAGCAAGAACTACAACAGCGCAGTGATCGCTGTATCGGCTACGGATGATAACGAGGTGGCTAAGTACCGTGTAGTAGATCTGTCGCAGAGCTTTGATGCTTATTTCGCTCCGACAAACGGCGAGATTACGGTAACGGGTCTCAATCCGAACACCGCATACTATTTCCTGATCTACGCAGTAGATGTAGTGAACAAGGAGTCTGAGTACTCCAAAGCCGTAGGGGTAACGACGGACGTGTACGCCAGCGAACCGGCAGCAGCCTGTGCGGCTCCGACATGGCCGGCAGACCAGGTAAAGGCTATCTACAGCCCGACTTATAACGCAGACTGCGGTTTCGGCGAGTGGGGTAGCGGTACGCAGGTATCGGATACAGAGTATGGTAAGAAATATGTGCTCGCAGGCGGCGGTTATTTCGGAATGGTAGATTTCGCTATCAACGCATTGATCATGGATACGCTGCATTTCGATATCTGGATTGCAGAAGATGCTACTATCGGCGTCGTACCTATCTGGGGCGGCGATGAGCAACGCGTGACGGTAAGCCTGAAGGGTCAGCAGTGGAACAGCATCAACATCGCGAAAGAGCAATACACGGCTATCACCGACTGGAGCAATATCTATCAGGTGAAGATCGACCAGGCGTCCAACCTGACTTTCTGGGTTGGTAACGCATATTTCTACCGCGCAGAGCCGATTGTTGACGACGAGGCTCCGACGAATGTACAGGGCTCCATGGCAAGCGCAGGTTACTTCAGCGTAACGCTGGCATTGAGCGCAGATGATAACCTGGGCGTAGTGAACTTCTCCGTGAAGAACGGCGAGACAGAGGTAGCTACCGGCGCAGGTGCTGCAGGTGCAACGGTGAATGTTGTTGTACCGAACTTGCTGCCGAATACCGAGTATAACTTCTCGATAATCACTACCGACTCCAAGGGTAATGCCGCAGAGGCTATCCAGGTAGCCGCTACTACGGCAGTTGCTCCTGCAGCGGCTCCGAAGCCGAGCTTTACCGGCAAGAGTGCAGTAGCCATCTTCTGCGACGAGTTAGACGGCGGTCCGGATATCGCTATCGGCGGTTGGGGACAGAGCACTATTGTAACCAACGGCGAACTGGCTGCAGGCGACCACGTACAGTATATGAGCAACTTCAACTACCTCGGTTGGGAACTGACTCCGGCGGTTAACGCTGCCGATATGGAGTATCTCCACTTGGATATCTACAGTACGAGCATGACTTCTATCAAGGTTACTCCGATTAGCCCGGGTAAGGAAGGTGTTTACGCAGTGAACCTGACTTCCGGCGAATGGAACTCGGTAGATGTACCTCTGAGCGCTTATTCCGCAAACGGAATAGCATGGAACAATATCTTCCAGTTCAAGTTCTTTGACGGTGCTCCTGCAGGCGGTGACCTGTTTGTAGATAACGTCTATTTCTACAAGAACGTAGGTCAAGGCACTTCCGTTGTCAACAACGAGATAGGCGAAAAAGCAATCAAGATGATCGAGAATGGTCAGTTGATTATTATCCGCGACGGCAAACGCTACAACGTAACGGGCGTACGCGTTAAATAAGGTGCAAAAATGATTTCCGGGTGTAGGGCGTTGGTTCGCCCTGCACCTTCAAGATGTTAATTAACAAACAAATCTAATAATGAAACGAATTTTGACAATCTCCGTAATGGTAATGTTCACGCTGGGCATGTGGGCGCAGAGCATGACTGTGACGGGTGTAGTGATGGCTCAAGACGAGCCGGATCCTGTGATTGGCGCCAATGTGATGGTGAAGGGTTCGACTAACGGTACGATTACCGATTTCGACGGAAACTTCTCTATCAACGCCAAAGCAGGCGATGTGCTCCAGGTATCGTTTATGGGATACAAGAGCCAGGAGATCAAAGTGACGAACGCCGGTCCGGTGCGTGTGACGCTGGTGCCGGACAACGTGCAGCTGCAGGAGGTCGTAGCGATCGGTTACGGTACGATGAAAAAATCCGACCTCACGGGTGCTGTAACGAGTGTGAGTGCCGAGCAGTTATTGAAAGCTCCGGTCTCGGGTCTGGATCAGGCTTTGCAGGGTCGTGCAGCCGGTGTGACGGTGACATCCAGTTCCGGTCAGCCGGGTGAGGCAGCAACGATCCGTATCCGTGGTATCGGTTCGGCTATCGGCGGCAACGACCCGTTGTATGTAGTAGATGGTGTGATCACGGATAATGATATATCCTTTCTCTCACCGAACGATATCCAGTCAATGGAAATCCTCAAGGATGCTTCTGCTACCGCTATCTACGGTAGTCGTGGTGCGAACGGTGTGATCTTGATTACTACTAAAACAGGTAGCGAAGGCAAGATCAATGTTGGTTTTGATGCGTACTGGGGTTTCCAGAACAGGTGGAGAAAACTGGATCTGATGCAACGTGATGAGTTCGCATTGACCAAACTGCGTATCGATGCAATGAAAAATGGAGCAACTCAGTTAGCCGACTTTACGAAGGATGGGTTTAATGATTGGATGGCTGTCTATAATGCTAAATCCAGTTATTATCCGCTAATTCTGTCCTCCTCTAATCCCAACGGCTTTGACTATAGTGCGCAAGAGACAGATTGGCAAGATGCAGTATTCCGTCCGAATGCCTTTATGCATAACTACAATCTCTCAGTAGATGGCGGAGGTGAAAAATGGCACTATGCATTCTCTGCTTCGTATTTTAGCCAAGATGGAACTATCATCGGCAGTAATTACGATCGCTTGACGCTTCGTCTCAATTCGGATGTACGTGTCTTCAAGTGGTTGAAATTAGGAGAACACCTCTCTTTTGCATCGACACGTGGTCGTAATGCGATGAACAATAACAGTAGTCCGGGTGCTTCTGTTATCTCTGCAGCATTGGCAATGGCTCCCTGGGATCCGACTCATTATCCTGAGGGTAGTGTCAACAAGGATGGCGAAAACCTGAGTGGTCGTATAGCAGCTTCGTCTAACTTCAAGAATGTGACGAATCCGTTCACAATGGTAGAGGAGAGTTTTCCGCAGAATAACAACGAACGATGGCTGGGCGATATCTATTTGGAGATTAATCCCGTTGAAGGATTGACCATCCGTCCGTCTATCAGTATGGGTTCATCGTTGAATAGAGATCGTAATTTCAAGAATAAGTACGACTATTCGTCCTATGACCGTGCTACGAAGAACTTTATCTCTTCCAGTATGACTCGTTATATGTCTTTAATAGAAGAGACAACGATTACTTATGCCAGGGAGATAAACAAGCATAACTTCTCGGTGATGGCCGGACAGACATGGCAGCAATGGACCCAATATGGAATGGGTGGCGCAGGTGCTTCTATTCTCAATCCGGTAGAAAGCAACTGGTATCTGAGTAACGCAACCGAGGACTTGACCACAGCTTCTGATAATGTAGCGCGTATTCGCCGTATGTCATTCCTCGGTCGTGCGTACTACTGCTACGATAGCCGCTATATGGTGACGTTGAACTTCCGCGCAGATGCTTCTTCCCGTTTCCATGAGCAGCCTTGGGGATTCTTCCCGTCAGCCGCCTTGGCATGGCGTTTGAGTGAGGAACCTTTCCTGCGCGACAAGGACTTGGAATGGCTGGATAATATTAAGATTCGTGCCGGTTGGGGACGTGTAGGCAATGACGGAATACCTTCCGGTAGTTTCGTGCAAACGATGGGTAGCTCGGATAAAGTATTCTACGGATACCCGTTGGGCTTGAGTCCGGAGATGCAGTTTGGTGCAGCTGTACTAACCCAGGTCAATACCTCCGGTCGCTGGGAGACCAATGAGCAATGGGATGCCGGTGTAGATTTCGGTTTCTGGAATGGCATGCTGTCCGGAACGATTGACTGGTTCTTGCGTGATACTAAGGATGCATTATTGTATGTCAATGCTCCGGCTCATGTAGGAAACCGCTATTCGCTTATCAAAAACGTAGGCGTTATCCGAAACCAAGGAGTGGAGATCACGCTTGATCACCGTCACAAAGTGGGACCGGTTAGCTACAATATCGGTGGTAACGTGTCGTGGATTAAGAATGAGTTAATTGCCTTGAATGGCGGTTCTCCGCTTTGGGGCGATCGTACAAAGACAGACTTGGGGATGGCCTTGGGTTCTTTCTGGGGATACGAGTATGAGGGCGTTTACGCGTCGGATGAAGAGGCTTTGAATCACTTATATTCGTATAAGCCGGATGAGATAGGTGTTCATGCCGGAGATGCAAAGTATAAAGACCTCAATAATGACGGTCGTATAGACGAGAACGATAAGAAAGTGATTGGTAATCCGTTCCCGAAGTTGACTTATGGTATCAATTTAGGCGCTGAGTTCTATGGTGTGGATATCCAATTATTCTTTCAGGGTGTTTACGGTAACCAAATCTATAATGCACTTCGTTTGCGTACGGAAGGTGCCGGTGATGAATGTACGTTGGCTACTTCCATGAAAGATGTATGGGTAGGATATACAGACTTAGTACGTACCTCCATGGAGGTGAAGGGACTCGATTGGCTGGCATTAGAAAACCGCAAAGGTACTATTCCCAATCCGGTAGGATCTCCGATGAACCGCGAGAACTCTTCCCGTTTTGTAGAAGACGGAAGCTATTTCCGCTTGAAGAACCTGCAGATTGGTTATACGCTGCCGAAAAATATCACGCAGAAGTTCCATTGCAGCCGTCTGCGTTTCTATTTTACGGCTACGAATCTCTTTACCGTAACCAAGTACTCCGGTTTTGATCCGGAAGTAGGAAGCGGTGTTGACTACGGAAACTATCCACAGAGCAGAACATTCACGTTTGGTCTGAATGCTAATTTCTAAGTCGAAAGTAGAAAGACCGTTCATTTCATTCACTCAAAGAAAAAAGACTAATATGAAAACGAATATCATAAAAAAAATAGCCTTTTGTACATTGTCCGTCGTCAGCTTGTCCTTCGGCATGACCGGATGTAAGGACTATCTGACGGCTCAGGAGCCGGGCGTGACGATGTTGGCAGACTTCTTCGGCTCAAAAGAGGCAGCAGTACAATGCGTTACCGGATGTTATGTACCCTTGATGTGGGAGTATAATAGCACTTATTATTCGGAATGGTTTATCGGTGATATCGTCAGCGATGATGCGCTAAAGGGAGGTCAGAATACGAATGATATGTCTGCTGCATTCGATATGGAAAACTGGCAGACCACTCCGTCAAACCAGATTCTGTTGGATTTCTATCGTGCGCAATATCAGGGTATAGCCCGTTGTAATTTGGCATTACAGAATATCCCGAACATGGCTACAGATACTGCCTTCAGCTCAAGTCTGAAAAACAGACTCATTGGCGAAGCGCACTTCTTAAGAGGGTATTATTATTTCCGTCTGTTGCGCGTCTTTGGCGGAGTGCCGATGGTAACCAAAGTGATTAGTTCGGAGACCGAATGGGAGCAACCCCGTGCCAGTGTGGAGTCGATGTTCGCGCAAATCAAATCTGATTTCGAGCAGGCGAATAAGTATCTATGGAAACGCAGCGAACTGGAAGATGCAGAAGTCGGCCGTGCTACCAAAGGTGCAGCACAAGCCATGTTGCTGAAGGTGAATCTCTATGAAGCCAGCCCTTATTGGAGAAGCAAGGTAACTCAAAACGCTACTGATTTATACCAAGCAGCTAAAGCGTGGGGAGATAGTATTATTGATTCCCATGAGTATATGTTGGTAGATTCTGCGGACTATCAGAAGATGTTCGCGCTGGAAGGCGAGAATGGCAAAGAGTCTGTGTTTGAGATTCAATACATGGAAGTACCCTGGGGAGACTATGGTGAAGGTAATGGTTTTACTGCCGGTAGTTTTACGCAGATCTTAGTACGTAGCCGTAACTCCAATATCGGCGGAGGCTGGGGCTTTAATCACCCTACATGGAATCTCTATAATGAGTTTGAGGCCGGTGATCCGCGTCGTGATGTAGCCATCCTACGCCCAACGAGTTTTGAAAACGAAGTGGAAGAGACCTATCTGGGTTCACCGCTCTTGAATCGCAAGTATGGTATGTACGATAACCCGAACGAAGGTGGCGGTATAGGTAAGTGGGGGTTACACGCCAGCCGTGGTCCGCTTAACAACAAGCAGATTCGTTATGCGGATGTATTGCTGATGTACGCTGAGGCTTGCCTCGGAGCCGGCGATAATGGTAAAGCGCAAGATGCTCTCAATGAAGTACGTACCCGCGTGTCGCTACCTACTTATCCGGGTTATAGCATATCGGTGAATGGTACAGCAGTTGCTAATCCTACATTGGAGCAAGCGATCCGTCATGAGCGTCGTATGGAGTTGGCGATGGAAGGTCATCGCTGGTTCGATCTGGTGCGTTGGGGTAAGACTAAAGAGCATATGGATGCGTATAAGGCGACCGAGAGCGTAGAAGCGCAAAATCAGATGCGTACCTTCATTGCCGGCAAGCACGAGATATTCCCGCTTCCGGCAGAGGAGATTGAACTCAATCCTGCGTTAGAGCAAAACGATAACTATTAATAATCGACAGTTAACTTTATTGTTTAACTTTATTGTTTAACTTTTTACTAAAAAAACATTTATTATTATGAAAAAAATTCTTGCTTTTGCATTGGCTGCCCTTGCATTGGTAGCATGCAAAAAAGGTGAAGATGCAACGTCCGTAACCGGTATCAAACTGGATCAAGAGGCGTTGACAATCAAAGTAGGTGAGGCGGCTGAGTTGAAAGCTACCGTAGAACCTGCAGGTGTCAAGGCTACCATCTCATGGGAGTCTTCTTCTCCTGCAATCGCTAAAGTAACTGCCGGTCTGGTAGAGGGTGTTGCTCCGGGTACGGCTTACATCATCGCTACGGCAGAAGGCCAGAGCGCCCGTTGCCGTGTGACGGTTTTCGAAGAGGGTCAGACGGTTGTTACCTTGAACAAACTGGCTGTTGAGTTAGAGGTAGGCAAAACAGAGCAACTCGTTGCTACTGTTCAGCCGGAGGAGAAAGCATCTGAACTGCAATGGGAGTCCAAGAACAGCGCTGTAGCTACCGTAGATGCCAAGGGCTTGGTAACCGCAGTAGCAGCAGGTACCGCAGAGATCCGCGCTTTCGTAGGTGATGTAGAGGCATCGTGCCAGGTAACTGTAAAGAGCCAAGGAGGCGGCGGTGGCGAAGAGATCCACCACGTATCGTTGGAAGGAACAGATTATTTCGTATTCCAGTTAGGTGGTCAGGCTGCTGAACAGATCGCAGGCCGTATCGTAGCAGACTTCCGTCCCAATAACGATACTAAAAACCTCTGGGTATGGGAGAATACGTACGAAGCAGGTACAACTCAGGGTAAGAACTTCTATGGCGAAGCTGAAGGCTGGGTTTCGTTGCAAGTAACTTCTATAGGTTGGTCGGGTTGCGCATACGCTTGTGATGACTTGGCTGAACTCAATAAATTGTCGGCTATCATGGATGCTCCGGAGGAATATACACTGCACCTCGCTATGAAATCGACCGATAACGCAAGTCACTTGCTCTTCCTCGATGGAACAAGCGGTTCGGGTAAGGTTTGTATCGGTGCTAATGCATTTGTCGATAATAATATAACCTATCAACCGTATGCTAACTTCACCCGTAATGGTGATTGGGGCGAGATTGAGATTCCGATGTCGTACCTAACCGGTCAAGGTTTGGTTTATGGCAATAACAACCCGAAGGGCCTGAATGTATTCGGTTTCCTGAGTGGTGCTCAAACGGGTACGATGTTGCAATTTGATGCTGCCTTCATTTACAAGAAAGCCGCTCAAAACTAATTTGCAAAGTATTTGCCTAAGAGGGTTTGATCGCCCTCTTAGGTTCTAATTATTGATGACAGGTATGAAAACATTTTATCAAGTGCTGGCATGTGTGGCAGCAGTGTTGGCAATAGGACTAACGGGCTGTGAGAACAAAGCGAGCGTAACATCTATTCAACTGACTCCCACTGTGCTGCAATTGGCCGTAGGAGAAGATGCCGTTATAGAGGCAGAAGCCGGAGGTCAGGTGGTGACATGGACTACATCGGATGCCTCTGTAGCAACGGTGGTTGCCGGTGTGGTAACAGCGATAGCAGAAGGGGAAGCTGTGATAACGGCTTCTGCCGGTTCTGCCAAAGCACAATGCCATGTGTTTGTGGTAGGACAAGGAGGCGGAGCGGCTGTTTTTTCGATAAACAAGTCCACGTTCTTCTTAGAAGTCAAAGCAACGGAGTCCTTGAAAGTGATCCCTGCAACACCGGTGACATGGTCGTCGGAGGATACGCGAGTTGCAACCGTAGATGCCAACGGTGTAGTGACAGGGGTTAATGATGGACGAACGATCATTAAAGCTACAGCAGCCAATGGTCAGTATGCCCAATGCACCGTGATCGTACTGCAGCAAGGCGGAACCTATCAAGGCGAATACCAATTGGTATGGGAGGATGAGTTCGATGGTTCGTCGCTCAATATGGATAACTGGACTATCGAGGTCAATGCGACCGGAGGAGGAAACCAAGAGAAACAATATTACACCGACCGTCCGGAGAATATCCGTGTGGAGAATGGTTGTCTCGTCCTCGAGGCTCGTAAGGAGGATTACGGTACAGGTAGTTCTTTGCGTAACTATACATCCGGTCGAATCAACTCAAGGGGCAAGCAGGAGTTTGCGTACTTCAAATGCGAGGCGCGTATATGGCTGCCTTCGGGTCGGGGTACATGGCCGGCATTCTGGATGTTAGGCACCAAAGGCGTGTGGCCTACATGTGGCGAGATTGATATCATGGAGCATGTGGGTTCGCAACCGACGATGATTTCTCACGCGCTGCATACGCGCAATGCGAACGGAACGAAAGGTAATAACTGGAATACGCGCAAGTATATCGAAGGAATGGAGGGCGCATGGCACACCTATGCCGTAGAGGTGATGAAGGATTATATGTTTGGACGTGATGCGATCCGTTTCTATATCGATGACGAGATAACTGCCATCACAACGGAAGCTTCTGACGAGCATGATTTCGAGGCTTGGCCGTTCTATTACGATTCGAGCTATACCAACAAGTTCTTCGTGATCTTCAATCTGGCATTAGGCGGTACATGGGGCGGTAGTATTGACAACGATATTTTCCCGCAGCAGATGAAAGTAGATTGGGTGCGAGTTTATCAAAAACGATTAGAATAATCTTATGCGTAAGACGATTAAGTATATCGCAGTGGTTTTCTGCGGATGCATGCTGTTTGCTTGCACGGAGCCTAAAGAGCCGACACGTATCTCTTTGTCATCATCGGTAATAACGTTGGAAGTAGGGCAGGATACGGTGATTGAAGCTACGGTGACTCCTAAGACCAAGGCGGTGGTATGGACATCCGAGTTACCGGATGTAGCTACCGTAATAGCCGGTGTGGTAACTGCGGTAGGAGAGGGAGCAACAACTATCACTGCTTCTGCAGATGATGCCAAAGCGACTTGTACGATAGTTGTGAACAAGTCAGAAGAGCCACCGGTAGTAGATAATCTGTCGGACGCAATGCGTTATCTGCCCCGCTCACCCAAGCGTGGTGTGGGATTCTCCAGCCCGTTTTACCCAGAAGATATAGCGTTGTTATCACATGCTATCACATGGGGGTATAATTGGGGACCCAACCCTTCGTCTTCTATTGCTGAGCAGATGGAAGCCTACGGCGTGGATTTCTGCCCGATGGCATGGAACGCAAGTTATAATAAAGACCGTATCCGAGCATGGAAAGAAGCGCATCCAAGCTGTCGATATCTGCTGGCATATAACGAACCGAACTTGAGTGACCAGGCGCGTATGACTCCGCAAGAAGCGGCGGCCACCTGGCCTGAGTTAAAAGCTTTTGCACAAGAGATAGGAATGTTGTTGGTGGCACCGGCAATGAACTATGGTACATTACCCGGATATAGCGACCCGATCAAATGGCTCGATGAGTTCTTTGCCTGCGACGGCGTCTCAGTGGATGATGTGGCGGCTTTGGCGCTCCATTGCTATATGGGCTCTGCAGGTGCAATGAAGGGTTTTATTGATAAGTTTGATAAATACAACAAGCCTATCTGGATGACAGAGTTTTGCGGCTGGGAAGCACCTGTGAATAATGCTGATGACCAGTTGCGGTATATGTCTGAAACGGTGCTGATGTTAGAAGATGATGCGAGGGTGGAACGATACGCGTGGTTCTTGGCTCGTGGGAATGGCAGTATAGATAAAAAGCCATGGAATCAATTACTGACCAAGACCGACCCTTCTGTTTTGAGCGCACAAGGGTTGATTTATGAAGGACTATCCAGTTTTGATAAATCAGTATGGTTGAATCCGAAGAAACATGTGCTGATGAACACCTGCTCTTCTGTTGGAACGTTATCCTCTTCCGTACCAGTGACACCTCCACACTTCCTGCCGGCAAACGATAGTTGGAGAACATTATATATGGAGGCTTTCCTGAGCGGGAAATGGGTGGAGTATCAGTTGGATGCACCTACGGCTTTCAATACAATCCGAATGCGTGCAATGGCTTATATGGGGTCACAGATTGTGTTAAGCATTGATGGAACGGAAACGACCACCATCACTATTCCTCGTTCTGCCGACGAGCAATGGGCGACTTTTGAGTTTCCGTTTAGTTTGCCTCAAGGCAAGCACACGCTTCGTATAGAGGTTAAAACGGGAAATTGTAATATCCATTGGTTTCAATGTAAATAATAAATGAGGAGATGCATAAATTTTATACATATTTGATTATAAGCTGTCTTGCTACCATGGTAAAAGCGCAGGAATACAGTCTGGTGTGGAATGAAGACTTCACGGACGGGGCGCTGGATACCCGGGTGTGGAACATAGAGGTGAACGGCGACGGAGGCGGCAATAACGAGTTGCAGTACTACTGCGAGAAAGGTGTGTCCGTAGGTGCCGAACCGACGACGGGTAAGCAATGCCTCATTCTGACGGCTACCAAAGAGGATTATCAGGGTAAGAAATGTACCTCCGGCCGCGTGAACAGCAAGCATAAACTGCATTATACGTACGGCAAGATCGAGGCGCGTATCAAGTTGCCTCAGACGGCTAACGGTCTATGGCCGGCATTCTGGCAGTTAGGAGAGAATATTGACCAAGTGGGATGGCCCAAATGCGGCGAGACGGATATTATCGAGATGGGACATCAGAACGGTTTTAACAACCGTCAGGATCGCTATTTCAACGGCGCGATGCATTTAGGTCGTGCGTGGAATGCGGTATGGCAGGACGCACAGGCGCATGAATGGGCTTATTCGCTGCAAGATACCTTCCATATCCTGACCATGATCTGGACGCCGACGTCCGTAGATATGTACCTGGATAAGGAGACACATCCGGAGAATGCCGCTTATTTCCATGCGGACTTGAAACCCAATGACGATGCGGATTATAATCGGCAGTTGGTGTTCGGCAAACCGAATTTCGTGATTGCCAATCTGGCGGTAGGCGGTAATTTTCCGGGCATATTCAATATCAACGGTGTAACGGCTTTGGCTGACGGTCCGCGGAAGATGTATATCGACTGGATCCGTATTTATCAGAAAGGTGACGTGAAGGAGACGTTCTCTTGTCCGTCGGCTTCCGATGCCATTGAGCCGGAAGGAGGATGGCAAGGGATAAATGTAGTCGAAAGTCAAAAGTCGAAAGTCGAAAGTACAAAGGAGATTCGCAATGGGCAGATCCTGATTCGTCGCGGAGAGAAGATGTATGATATAATGGGACGAGAGGTGACGGTTAAGGATTAAATAGTTGGAAATCAATGAAAAAAGTCTTTTATCTTTTATCTTTGAGCGCAGCGGTCTTTTGCCTAAGCTCTTGCGCAAAGCCGGAGTGGCAACTCGTTTGGTCGGATGAGTTCGACTCCGAGACGCTGAATACGGCGTACTGGAATGTAGAGGACAATGCCCGCGGCGGAGGAAACGCCGAGTTGCAATACTATGCGCCGAAGAATGTGACGATAGAGCGTCACCCCGTTTCTGGCGAGAGTTGCCTGGTGCTTAACGCGCAACGCGAAGACTATAAGAATCGTCCGTGTACCTCTGCGCGCCTGAACACGCAGGATAAAGTGACAGTCGAGTACGGCAAGGTCGAAGCACGTATCGCTTTCCCGCACACGGCCGATGGACTCTGGCCTGCCTTCTGGATGTTAGGAAACAACCTTGCTACCAACCTTGGTGACAATGACGATATTGACAAACGGATGGCGGAACTGGAGGCGCAAGGTCGTGTCGTGTGGCCCAAGTGCGGCGAGATAGACATCTGCGAGATGGGACATCATACCGGCATCGAGAATGGTACACAGGACCGCTATTTCAACGGCGCGTGCCATTGGGGCGAGTCGTTCAACAACGGCGCTTATCCTAACGTAGGCGGATTCTACACAGCCGACTATCCCGTGCAGGGCGATTTCCATCTGTTCACGCTCATCTGGACGGAGGACTCCATCGCTATGTATCTGGACCAAGACCGCTTCCCGAAAGCGGAACCGTATTTCCAGTTGTCGCTGCGCGGCAAGGACATCAACGAACCGGGGCACTATTTCAACCATCCGTTCTATCTGGTGCTCAACCTCTCCGTAGGAGGGTTCTTCCCTGCTATGCCTGCGGCAGAGAAATATCCGGAACTGATTACGGCGGACGACCCTTCGTTCCAACGCGTAACGGCCCTGCCCGCAGACGGAACTCCTGTTAAAATGTATGTAGATTATATTCGAGTATATGAAGCTAAGTATTAAAGAGAAATTAGGTTACAGCCTTGGTGACACCGCCTCGCATTTTGTGTGGGACCTGGTGGGTTTCTGGTTATTGATTTTTTACACCGACA
>ONIM01000004.1 GCA_900317885.1 uncultured Bacteroidales bacterium
GACAAACATCGGTGAAGAAGTGTTCAGTTATTCACGCAAGTTGAACAAGGCGGTGATCAACAATGCCATCATCGGAAAGGGCCAGTTCTACAAAGCGACAGGGTTAGAGACTATTGAAATAGGCACGAACCTGCGTGAGATACGCGCGTATGCTTTTCAGCAATGCCAACAACTCTGGTACATCCGCATGCCGGAAGCCAATGATTATTTCCGTGCGATAGACGGTGTACTTTTCTCTGCCGACACAACGGCTTTGGCCCTTTATCCGCCCAAGCATGACGGAAAAATTATTGAACTGCCGGAGCAGACGACCACGCTGCGTTCCGGTTCGCTGAGAGGCATTGACAAGGACAAGTTGGTGCTTTCGAGGCAAACAACATTGCTGGAAAATGAAGTGTTCGGCGGTTATTTCTGGGGCAATGATGTGACACCTGTTCTTGACACAATCGTAGCGCCGATGATGTCCGTTCCTGCAACGCAGGGCAATCCGTTTAACCTGCTCAATCAAGCTCAAACAGTCCTTTTGGTGCCCTGTGATTCGCTCGCGGATATTTACCGAGCCAATAGCATCTGGAGGGGCTTTAATATCCAAGTGGACAGTACACTTCTGGAGCTGCCGGAAAAAGAGCCGGAGGTAGA
The DNA here is from genome assembly GCA_900317885.1 of uncultured Bacteroidales bacterium. Lineage (GTDB taxonomy): Bacteria > Bacteroidota > Bacteroidia > Bacteroidales > Paludibacteraceae > Colicola. Next base: position 640 of record ONIM01000004.1, read on the forward strand.
GACGCAACCCGACGAGCACAGCGTGCAGTTCACATGGCCGGCCGTGGAAGGTGCCAGCTACTACACACTCATCATCTGGGCGAACGAGGAGCGTACGGAGAAGATTTGTACGCTGACGTTCAATACCATGGGCCAGCTCGTCGAGATCAACTTCTCTAAACATGCCCCTGCGCGTCTGCCGCAAGAGAAGGAAAGCAACTCTTTCTCTTTCCGGTACAACGGCTTGGATGAAAACACCGATTACTGGTTCACTCTCACGGCTTCCGATGCCGATGAAACCGAGCTTTATTCCACTTCCGGTTCGTTCAAGACGCTCGGCAATCCAATACCGACAGGAGTGGACAATGAACCAAGTGACCAAGTACCAAGTACAAAGGTGCTTCGGAACGGACAGATCTATCTGATGTACGAAAAACAGATATACGATGTACAAGGCAAACGGATTGAATAGAAACAAGCTAATCCAATGAAAAATAATACCGGAAATATTTATCTAGGAATAGCCGTTTTGCTGATAATAACCGCAATGGTCTCCGGAGGGGTGATTTATCTTCGGAATTCGGAAAAGAAAGGTCCTGTTACGCTCTCCTCCGAAGAACCCCCAAAAAGCGTTGAAACCGGAGAAAACGAGCCGATTCTCATTCTGCATAACGGCGAGGTATATTCCTTGGACGGCAATAAAATAATACCCGTTAATTAAACATAAAAACCTATGAAAAAGACAATCTTTGTACTCTTGGTTATTCTGCCTCTGATGGCAGGTAATGGTTTTGCGACGGTCTATACCGGCAGTGTGGGACCGGAGTTGACGTACACGCTGGATTCCGGCACGGGGCATGTAGTGATCGAAGGCCGCGGAGCAATGACGTCGGACGATTTGAGTAACTATCCGAAGAGGGAGTATGTGAAGACCGTCTCCTTCCCGGAAGGGCTCACTTCTATCTGCGCGAACGCTTTCCACGGGTGTTATAACCTGCAGTCGATTGTGCTGCCGGACAGCGTGGTCAGTATAGGTGCGTATGCTTTTCAGGAATGTACTAAGCTGACTACTGTCAATCTGGGCAAAGGAATCAAGACGATCGACACTCAGGCGTTCATTTTTTGCACCGCTTTGAGAAAGGTCAGATGGTCGGATTGTCTCGAATCCATCGGGAATATGGCTTTCTACAATTGTACCAATTTAGGGGATACCGTTTTCTTCCCCAAGACCTTCAAGACCATGGGATGGGAGGCTTTCGGATCGGAAAACTATAATAGTGCCTCCAAAGTGATGGTTTGGGAAGCGATACACGCAAATGATTTCATCCGATATGAATCGGACGTCCCGGGAGAGTGCCATTTCACCCATATCATTTTCGGCGACTCGGTGGAATATATCCCAAATATGTTGTGCAAATTTATGTACAACGACTCCATCACCCTGCCGGAGACGGTCAAAGCCATCGGCGCGAGTGCTTTTACGAATTGCTCCCGGTTGCAGAAAATCCATATCCCCGAAGGAGTGACGAGTATCGGCGCAAGTGCTTTTGCGGGTTGCAAGAAGCTGAAACAGCTGGTTTTACCGGCCGGTCTGCAGGAGATTCCGGAGCAGTTATGCAACCTTTGCGAAGCCTTAGACTCCGTCAGACTGCCGGCCGGACTGACGATTATTCCCCAGAAAGCGTTTAACGGCTGCTCGGCGTTGCGATCGATAAAAATCCCTAATTCGGTAACCAATATCGGAAACAATGCCTTTGCGGGTTGTCCGTTGGATACGGTGGTTTTGCCGTCTTCGCTCAACGTGTTAGGTGATGGCGTTTTCAATCAATTATTTTTATCCACCAGCCCGAAACACCTGGTTCTAAACGACAAGTTGGTAGCAACGGGAATGGGTACTTTCGCTAATTGGAGCGACCTGGAGAGTATCGTCATCGGCAAGAATGTATCTATTCTCGGTCAAGACTGCTTCATGGCGGATTCGCTGGTGACGGACATCACCTGCTATGCCTCCCAGCCGCCGCTCATCTATGATGCTACGTTTGACGGCGTGCCGGACACCGCTACGGTACATGTGCTGTCCGGGAGTGTAGCGGCATACAGGTCTGCGCAATACTGGTCCCGATTCCGCATCGTGGCTTTGGACGGCGAAGAAATTATACAACGCTCTGTAACCGTCGATCCGGGACAGACGACTGCGGACTTCACCTGGCCGACAGACAGCGCGGCGCATAGTTATCAGATAGACATTTACAAAGACGGCGCGGTCTTCTGCAAGCTGACCTTAGGAGCCAGGGGACAGCTGCTGGCGATTAATTTCTCCGCGCCGGGAAGAGAAATGTCAAATTTGAAATCTCAAATCTCAAATGCTGACAGTTGTCAGCCCTACACCCTTTCCTTCAAGGTCACAGGTCTGGATGAGGCCTCGCGATACACATATGTATTGTCTGTTTTGGATGAGAATGACACGCCGCTGCACGTCTATGTGGGAGATTTCGCCACCTTGGGTTATAGCGGAGAGTTGCAATACGACGGTAACGAACTTATCCCGACCCCTCCGATCATTCCGGGCGACCCGGATGGACAAAGTGTCATTACCGGCATCGAGGAAACCGGCTCGGAGGTCCCCGAGCAAAAAGCCATTATTGAAGGACGACTTCTCTTTATTACACCGCAAGGTACCTATGATATAACCGGAAAACGGATCGAGTAAGCAAGATTTTATGACACGCGTATTTATGTGGATAAATACTGTGCTGATAAGCATGGTATTAGGGGCAACCCATACCTCTGCGCAGAGTTTGACACCCTGGAGCGGAGGTACACAAATGCCCGATTTCAACGGAGAAATCTACACCATCCGGACTGCTGAAGAGTTAGCATGGATAGCCGCAGCAAGCCGCACGGATGATTTTGCAGGGAAGACCATTCTTCTGGCTTCAGACCTTGATTTAGGGGGAAACGGCTCTACTCCGCCGAGTTGGGAACCGATAGGCAGCGCAGCCAGACCGTTTCAGGGCGAGTTGGACGGAGACAACCATGTGATTTATAATCTGTACATGCTCTCTTCGCTCTTCCCTGCCGGCGCAGGACTGATTGCAGAAAGCGGGAACTCAGCGGTCGTTCACCATCTGGGTATCGCGCAGGGACAAATCATGACGGACGCTACCAGTAATGTCGGATGTCTCACAGGAATCAACCGCGGACAGATACACCATTGTTTTAATATGGCGCAGATTATCGCGCACAATGGTGATAACATCGGTGGTCTCGTGGGTACTAACTACGGCGGAATCAGCTATTCATACAACGCCGGGATCATCACTGACGGCAACAATCATGTAGGCGGATTAGTGGGCTATAACAAAGCCACCGCCGTTTTGAACAACTGCTACAACATAGGGTATTGCAAGGGAACCGACCATGTAGGCGCGCTATTCGGCAAGAACGAAGCGCCGCAGGGGAATCTGACGACGGTGTTCTTCGACCAACAGCTGACACGTATGTACGCCACCGGATACGGAGCCGCAGATCCCATCCTCACAGACAACACCCAATACGCGATTGCCAAATCGTCCGATTTCATCGGGCTTTCAAGTCCTTACTATGAGAATCCGGAAGATGAATGGAGGTGCTTTGCAGGAGGCTATGAGAGCCACCCGCAGCTGGTTTGTTTTTCCAACCACATTGCCTCGGAGCTTTCCGTCAAAGCCGTTTTACTGAACGCAGAGACCGTGCCGATCATGCGCGCGGAGGGAGTGGGTGCTCCGGAAGAAGGAAACAAACCGCGTAATAGTATAGGTCTGGAGAGGCTGAACAGTTCGGCCTTTGGTTCCGGTGATTGGTACTCGCCGAGTCCGGATGTTATTTTTATTCCCAATCCCAAGGGTGCGTCGGCAGAAGTGAAACGGCCTTGCGGCAATCAGGAGGTGATCCTGACCATCAGTTGCGGTCCGGCAGTGAAGCAGGTGTACACGATTGTAAAGGGGTATGAAGCCTTCGATGCCGGCATCGTGGCCGGAGTATATTCTGCCTGCTGGAATGAGGAGGATGTACGATTTAAGGACAAGAACAACAGCGGAAAGGAAGCCAGCGGCGGAAAAGACGACGAGCAGGACCATACGAACGCATCCTACCAATACATGATTATCCGCGACACCATCTTGGGCCACGATGAGAACGGCTTTCCGGATAGTTATGAACCGATGGATACTTTTTATATGGCGCAACCTACCTATGATGAGTGGGCTATGCCGACAGATGTAGCGGGCGAGTACGCCTTCCGCAGATATGTCCATGATACCAAATGCAAGACCGAATGGACGGCATCAAAAGGCGGAACGGGCGAAGCAGAAGGGAGGCTTTTTCTTTCCGTCCGCCAGAGGTTTGATCCGGGTGATTTATACGAAGACACCGATACTATCTACGGCCTTCCGCAAGTATTGACGATACAAAGCAAGATGGATGCCTCTGGAGGAAGAGAGGTATTTGAGTATATATGGAAAATGGAGCACGCCGTGCTGGATACTGCGACGCAGAGTTGGAGTCCCGTTCCGGATGACACGCGAGAACCGCTGTATATAGGCTCTGTAAAAGTAAGTACGCCATCGTTTGACTATACTTTCACAAGCCCCGGAGAGTACACCTTTAGCCGCAAGGTGAGCGAAGCAACCTGCCAAGCATTACCTCTACCATGCGAGCACGCGCACAAAGTAGTGGCCTTTAATACGATCCATCCGGGGAAGATAGAATCCTACGAACGCGAGTTATGCACCCCTGTTTGTACAGATACCGTCCGGGAGACTGAAACTGTAACCGGAGGAAACGGCATTTATACCTACCGATGGCTTTGCAACGACGTCGTTATTCCTGAGAGCGATACAACGGAACTGGAGATAGCCCGTATCCCGATGGTCAACGGTGAGATATACACGTTCCGTAGAGAAGTAAAGGACAACACCGGACTGATGGATTGGCAGAGATCGGAAGGAGAAGTAGTCATTCGTGTGTATAGTGCATATAACGCCGGTTCCATCGGGGAAATAGAGGAGCAGGTTTGCCTGGAGAACGGGACGATACAGGAAGTAGAGATGCATATCAGCGATGATGAGAGTGCGAGCGGAGAAGGAGATTTCACGTATTGCTGGTTGTTGTACCGCGGAGGAGACGGAGAAGAACTTCTGGATACCTTACGGGTTAATTCGGCCTCTTTGGATACTACCATTACGCTGAGCCGTTACGGTCTGGCCGTGCCGGTAACGGTTTGCGTCAAGCGGGCCGTACAGAACTCCAGATGCGTGACCGAATGGCAACACTCGGCCAACACCGCCACGTGGAGACTTGGACGAGCAGAGAAGCGAAGAAAGGTTGTCACCGTTTGTATGACCGACATGCCTTACCATGGTATATACTCCTTTGCCGACGGGACTACGAAGGAATACTCTTTCTCCGAGACAGGGGAAACAGTAGTGATGACCGACCGGACAGAGGAAGGTTGTCCGCTGGAAGTGAGTTTGGTTTGCCAAGTTACCCCGGTGCCCGTAGTGGAGGTCAAGCCGGTGATCTCTATTTGCGAATCCGACGCCTCTATGGAGATACATTATGACATCCGTGAAGGCCACCCGGACCTATACGACCTGATCGTTTCCGAAAAAGCCGCTGCCTTAGGATTTGTCTCCGTCTATGGGGAAGAGTTGCCTGCCGAAGGACCGATAGTAGTACCCATACCCGGCGAATTACCCATAACTATGCTCGATTTCACCGTGCTTTTTTACGCATCATCGGCCGGAGAGAGCGAGTGCAGAGGCCTTCCTCATGAGATACAGGCTTCCGTAGATCTGGACGGATTGGTTCATCGCAAAGGAAACGATGTACTCTTCGTAGACAACAGCGGAAAGAATAATGACGCGGGCCTGACTTTTACCGCTTATCAATGGTATCGGAACGGAGAACGGATGGAAAACGCAACAGAGCAATTTTACTATGAGTACCTCGGTTTGAACGGTTACTACCAGGTAGAGATGACCGGGGATGACGGCATAGTCTATCGTAGTTGTGTATACGAAATGCGACCTACCGAAGGATTAGAGGAAACAGCTGTCTTACCCGTCTGGAGCGAAGGAGAGACGGAGATTTATACTATGGACGGCAGGAGATGCGTTCATGCCGATGGAAGCGGGATTTATCTCATCCGATGGCATGACGGGAAGACACAAATACAAATCCGTAAAATACTTATACCATGAAACGCATCGGAATCATCATTTTCTCCGTTTTCATCGTTGTTTGTACCGATGTTTCCGGTAAGCAGAAAGCACCGGAAGAGAAGCCCGTTCGTCATTATATAGATATCTACGGAGCCGGAGGCGTGAGTCATTGGAATTATCCGTTGACCGGAGGGGAAGTGACTATCGGAGGTGCTTTTTCTGCAGGCGCAGGATACACGTTCTTTTTTCTTCCCGGTATCGGCGTGCAGGCAGGATTGTCTTTCAGCCGCATAGCCTCCTCAGCCCGACTAACCCAACCGATGGAATGGCGCGAATGGCAGGACGGCTCTGCTCTAACCGACTATATGGGCGAGACATATATCCATCGTACCGAACTTGATCATTGGCAAGAGAATCAGCAGGCCTATTTATTAGAGATACCGGTAGGATTGCGGTTCAGGTATTTCAAGAACCGCGAGAGCCGGATCGGATTGCACGCCGCTGCCGGACTGAAAGTTGCTTTTCCCGTGATAGCGGGTTATACCCGTGTCTCGGGGGATATCACCCACACCGGATGGTATGAGCAATGGCAACTATTGCTCCATGATCTCCCGGGCAGGTTTGAGACCGAGAGGTTCCGTGAACCGCAGGAAGAAAGCATGGCTGACCGACTGCATATAATCAACGCAGAGGCCTACGCCGAGTTAGGAACCGCCATCCGGATCAACCCGCATCTTGAACTCTACGTAGCGGCATTCGGGCAGATGATGATCAATGATTTCTGCGCTATTCAGCAAAATGAAAAAACCGCTTTGGGATTTCGAAACGAGACAAACCGATACGCGTTCATGAACGAATACCGGGGACTTACCGGCACGGATAAAACCGGTAGCAGCCACCCCTGGATGGCCGGCGTGAAAGCAGGTCTGTCCATATGGCCCGGAAAGACCGACAAAGAGAAGAAAAGAGAACTGAAGGAACTCCAGAAACAATTCCCGGAAATGGCCGCTAAGAAGGTCGTACATGATACCATCTACCTGCATGATACCATAGTTATCCGAAACACGGGATTGATTCACGACGCCATCTGCTCCTCTCCCCAAAAAAGATTAGATTCATTGCTGTCGGAAGCAGTAATATGGTTCCATCTGGACGAATATATTCCGATTCTTGAGCCGGCATATATATTGGATTCCATAGCTGCGATGATGCATCGTCATCCAAGCCTGCGTATTCACGTTAACGGGCATGCTTGCCGGCTTGGGACAGAACGCTATAACCAACGTCTGGCCCTCCTGCGCGCCCAAGCGGTAGCCGCATTGCTGGAAGAAAAAGGTATCTCAGGAGACCGGATGTTCGTCTGGTCATACGGAGCCAACAAACCCTATAGATATAATTCCGAAAAACAATTATCCAAAGACCGCCGTGTCGAAATCATTCCCGATTTGAGGGAAAAATGATTTTAACTCTTGCATATATCAAAAAAAAACAGTACCTTTGCGGGCAAAATTCCAGAGACAAATGAAACGGCTCTTGTACATAGTACTGTGTTGGACGCTTGCGCTGCCGATGGTGGCGCAGGAGGAAGAGCTTTGTATCAACGGAATACTGCTCTACAAGGATGATTTCGGCGGCAACGACCCATCCGATCCCTTGGTCAGCACTACCCCCGTGCAGGGAATGACTTATTCTCAGATATTCGTCACCGCACCTGGTTCCGGAGGGTCTATGGGAGGAGGCTCGTATCTGGTTTCCAAAGAAGGGTACCGCAATTCGACTCTTACTAATTATTCTGTCTGGCATATTATGGATGACCACACCTACCCGAACGATAAGACACGTGGATATTTAGTGGAGATAGATGCGTTGGGCAGCGGAAATAGTGAGTTTTACAGTACGATCATCGACGGTCTTTGTGCGGGTAAGAAACTTACCTTCTCCGCCTATGTGGCCAACTTGACCACCGCGGGTCAGTACATATCATGGATCAGCCGTAATTATATTCATCCGAAACTGTCATTTATCATCTCTGACCCTGTAACCGGCACAGAGCTGGCGCGGTATGACACCGACACCATCAGCCACGACTGGGGTCCGTCCGCCATAGACGGAAGTCCCCGGAAGAAATGGCAGGAGAGCGCCGATTGGCAGTTAGTCGGCATGAATTTTACCATCCCGAATGGTATTCAGTCCGTCCGTCTGGCGATCCGTAATAACGCGAAAGGGTCCTCTACCGGAAATGATTTCGCTATGGATGATATCGAGATCCGCTTGTGCCAGACGCCGGACACTATCCGGACGGACACGACGGTCTGCGATACGGTCAGCCGGATCACTTGGCAAGGCAAAGAGTTCGCGCTCGCCGACACCCTGCGCGATACGCTCCCCTGCTCTTGCGGGTTTGATAGTATCTACTATGAGTTGCATGTAACCACAGTTCATTGCGAGGAAGAACTCTGTATAGACGGAACGCTCCTCTTCCGGGAGGATTTCGGAGGAAATGACCCGAACGATCCGGATATTAGCATGGCGAGTGTACCGGGTATGAGTTCGCTGTACCACAATGCCGGTCCCAGTGGTCCCAGTTCCGGTCGTTATACCGTCCGCAAGGAAGGCTGGTCAAACGGCATTCAGTGGCATCGGCAGGATGACCATACTTATCCCAATGACAAGACCCGAGGTTACCTTCTGGAGGTCGATGGACGAGGCGGCGCAGAGCCGTTCTACAGCAAGACGATTGACGGACTTTGCGCAGGAAGCAAACTAACCTTCAGCGCCTATGTAGTCAATGTGCACTATGCCGGACAGCTGGATTATTTCGGCAGCAGTTATGTCTTTCCGCGCATGAAATTCGTGCTCAAGGACCCGACTACCGGCGCCGTCTTGGCCGAGAAATCCACCGGCGACATCCAGCCCGATTGGCGGTACGGCACGCCGGAGACTTGGAAATACGCGCGGGATAACCAGTTATCGGCTGAATGGCAGTTGATTGGTATGAACTTCGTGGTTCCCGATGGTATCGAGTCGATTCAGATGTATATCTACAATGACGTCGCGCACAATGGCACCGGCAATGACTTTGCGCTGGACGACATCGAGATCCACCTCTGCGCACCGCCGGTGACGATAGCAGGAGAGTCGGAAGTATGTACAAACACCTCTACGACCCTCACCGCTAATTTCTCGAACAACGGTACGTTTGCCGAACCATTAGAATACAAATGGTGGTACTCGACGGATAGCATCACATGGACAGAAAGACCCGATTTCATCGGTAAAAATCCGAATATCGATGCTATCCAAAAAGCCGATTCGGGATGGTACAAAGTAGCCGTCTCCGGAGACGGAAATATCGACAATATTAACTGCCGCGCCGTGAGCGATCCGTTCCTACTAAAAGTGAACAAATGTACGGAGGATCTCTGCATCGACGGAATACTCCTCTTCCGGGAGGATTTCGGCGGCAATGACCCGGATGATCCGGAAGTGATTTCTGATGCCGACGCTGCGCGGGCGGCTGTACTTGGCATGTCCTCCGGTTATTCTCCCTGTTTGAGCCGGACAAGCGGGATGAGTAGCGGAAAGTTTTTGGTAACCAAACAAGGATACCAAAATGGGATTCAGTGGCATATCATGGATGACCACACTTATCCGAACGACAAGACAAAAGGCTATCTCTTGCAGATAGACGGACGAGGGGGTGATGCGCCGTTCTATACCACCATGATAGAGGGTCTCTGTCCCGGTATCCGGCTCACCTTCTCCGCCTACGTGGCGAATGTCATGACTTGGGGACATTATACGAACCCTAACAGGGATGATATCTATCCGCGGATGAAGTTTGTGCTGACCGATCCCTCTTCGGGGACCGAACTGGCAACCTACGACACTGGCGATATACCATTTGACTCCGCTTTTATCGGAGATAATTCGTCTTGGCAGTATTCTGCACACTGGCGGCTCATCGGTATGAACTTCACCGTGCCGGATAACACCAATCAAGTGAAACTCACTATTTATAATAATGTAGCGCAGAACGGCAGCGGAAACGACTTTGCGCTGGATGATATCGAGATCCACCTCTGCATGACGCCGGACACGATACGGACAGACACGACGGTCTGCGACACTATTGATCAGATTGTGTGGCGCGGCAAGGAGTTCGCCCTCGCAGACACCCTGCGCGACACGGTATATAGTCACTGCGGATTTGATAGTATCTACTATGAGTTACACGTAGCCACGGAACATTGCGAGAAACCCGAACCGCCCGTAGAAGAACTTTGTATGGACGGCATACTCCTTTTCCGAGAGGACTTCGGCGGCAATGATCCGTCCGATCCGAGGGTAAGTACCAACCCCGTGCCGGGTATGAGTTATACGCAGGCAACCAATGACGTTTTCCATAGTATGGGTTCCGGCAAATATATTGTCACCAAATCCGGTTACTGCAACGGCGATACCACCGGATGGTCTTTGCCCGGTGCGGACCAATCCACCTATCGCTCCCAATGGTACATTCAGGATGACCATACCTATCCGAACGATTACTCTCGTGGGTATTTTATGGAGATAGACGGTAGCGGAGGTAATCAGCAGTTCTACCAAACGGAGATAAGCGGTCTTTGCGAAGGCATCGAATTGACTTTCAGCGCCTATGTGGCAAATGTGTTCACATGGTTTCAATACGATTGGTACACCCGAAACAGGGGGCCGGTTATTGCTCCATGTCTGAAGTTCGTGCTGACGAATCCACAGACAGGTGAGACCTTGGCGGAAAAGAACACGCAGCAGATTCCGTTTGCGGAGGACTTAGCCGTTAAGACCGATTGGCAGTATTCATCACCATGGTATCTGGTGGGTATGAATTTCATTGTGCCGACCGGTACACCCGCTATCCGGCTTACTATTTACAACAATGTGACCAATGGTAACGGCAATGATTTTGCGCTGGACGACATCGAGATCCGTCTTTGCATGACACCGGACACGATACGGACAGACACGACGGTGTGCGACACGCTTCAGCAGATCGCATGGCGCGGAAAGGAGTATGCCGTTGCGGATACTCTGCGGGATACGGTATTCAGTTCGTGCGGGTTCGACAGTATCTACTACGAGCTGCATGTAGAAACGGAGCATTGCGAGAGACCGAAACCTCCGGAGCCACCTGTACCGCCATGCCCGGAGGTATTAATCGACAGAGCCGACACGACGGTGTGCGACACGCTGATGCCTTTCACGTGGCGGGGAATGGTCTTTGAAGAAGAGGGCGAGAAACGGTGGATGGAGAAGAGTCCGCGGGATTGCGACAGTATAGAGCATGTGTTCACGCTGCGTACCATCCATTGCGAGAAGCCGGAGCCACCTCAACCGGCAGATACCTTATTTGAGATCATCGTCAATAAGTACAACTGGCAGCTGCTTTGCAATAATGTAGCCTTGCGGGGGTATTTCCCGGGGCGGACGGCTACGGCATTCCAGTGGTACAAAGACGAGCAGCCCATCCCCGGCGCGACGGGGGATGACTACTCGGAGCATAACGAGTTACAGGGCGTGTTCCAGCTGAACGTGCACCTGAACGACGGCCGCAGCATCTGGTCGAATATCATCGAGATAGACGGCCCGAAAGAGGCACCTACGCGGGTGCAGATATATAACAGTCAGGGAATACCCGTGAGCGAAGGACAGGTGACGCGCGGCGTTTATCTGCACCGCTACGAGAAGGGCGAAGAAGTATGGACGGAGAAGAAGATCGTGCTATGAGGAAAACAGGAATCGTCATATTGCTTCTTCTGCCTGCGTTACTACATGCCGAGCACGTGTTTGAAATGGGTCTGCACGGCGGAATAGCGAATTGGAGCGCGCAGACGGCGTACGTGGACAAGCGTATCGGTTTTCAAGGAGGTGGGCATGTGTACTACGACTATTTCTCGCCATACGTGATCGGTTTTCGTACCGGAGTGACGATCGATACCCATAACGCCTCGTTCGGCAGGGTCAGCTACGAAGACGCCTACTCGACTATCGACGTGGAGAACGAGCAGATGGATATATCCTACTCGATAGGAGACCTGAACGAGCGGTACACGATGTATTCGGTAGGGGTTCCGCTGCAGATAGCCTTGACGAAGAAGGGTTTTCATTTCTTAGCCGGCGCAAAAGCAGTCTTCCCGATAGCGAACAGCTGGAAGGAGACAGTAAAGAACGCGGCGCTCTCTGTCTATTACCCGAAGTACGATAACATCGTCGAGGAGTCGTACCCGTTAGCTGCTTCGCGGGATTTCGAGATGACGCAGAGCGGCAAGCAGACGCTACCAACCGTACAATGGTGGATAGCGCTGGAAGCGGGGTACACTATTCCGCTTAACGTAAACGCCGACCGGCATAAATCCTACGTCATGATAGGCGTCTATTTCGACTACTGCCTGACGCGTACGAGTGCCATCCTGAATGGCAAAGAGAGTCTTATGATGCTTAGCGACACGAGGGATGGTTTTCCGCTGCAACGCCTGTTGTATCCGGTTGTCGAGAGCCAGCGGCAAGGACAGCAGTTGGTCAACAACCGCTCGCTTTTCGATATCGGTATCAAGGTGTCGTACGCGATCACGCCGGTAGCTTCTTCGCGCCGGAGATCTTACCCGTGTAACTGCTTGGGAGATAACCGATAGGCGGTTGATGATGGTTGATTGGCACCCTTTGGGGTGCCTTTTTTTGTGTAAAAATTAGCAAATCCTTGCGTATGTCAAAAAAAAGCAGTACCTTTGCACGCTTTTTGGATTTATTATGAATATTATCAAAACTCCGATTGAGGGATTATTGGTCATCGAGCCGCAAGTATTCAAGGACGCGCGGGGGTATTTTGTAGAGACGTATAACGAGCAGCGGTACCGTGAAGCGGGTATCGATGCGCAGTTTGTACAGGATAATCAGTCTTGCTCCAGTTACGGCGTTGTACGCGGTCTGCATTTTCAGCGTCCGCCGTACAGCCAGGCGAAATTAGTATGCTGCACTGTCGGCAGAGTATTAGACGTAGCGGTCGATCTGCGCAAAGACAGTCCTACTTTCGGCCAGTGGTACAGCGTGGAGCTGAGCGAAGATAATAAACGGCAGTTCTTCATTCCCCGGGGCTTTGCGCACGGGTTCTCCGTGCTGAGCAACCAGGCAATCTTCACCTATAAATGCGATAATCTCTACCATCCGGAGGCAGACGGCGGACTGCTGCTGAGCGACCCGGATCTGGCGATCGATTGGCAAGTACCGGCAGAGTTGCGGATTATCAGCGAAAAAGACAAGAAACACCCTAAAATGGCAGAATTCGATTCGCCATTTTAGAATGATGAAATGATGAATTGATGAATTTATGAATATTCTGATTACAGGCGCAAACGGACAGTTGGGAAATGAGATGCGGGTGCTGAGTAAGGAGCACGGAAAGCATCAATATTTCTTCACGGACGTCATCGAGGCGGACGATACCTACCTGCTGGATATCACGGACAAAGCTGCGGTATCGGCTTTCGTGGAGGCACATTCTATCGACCTGATCGTCAATTGTGCGGCTTACACGAATGTGGATAAGGCGGAGGAAGACGAGGCAACGGCGATGAAGATCAACGCCGACGCGTTAGCGGTATTAGGCAGCCAAGGCGTACGGGTGATTCATGTCAGTACGGATTATGTCTTCTCCGGTAATGAGCATGTACCCTGCCGCGAAAGCGACCCGGTAGCGCCGCGTACGGCGTACGGCAGAACGAAATATATGGGCGAGAAGAACCTGCTGGCAGCGTGCCCCGAAGCGGTTATCTTGCGTACCGCGTGGCTGTACTCGATATACGGCAATAATTTCGTCAAGACCATGATCCGTCTGGGCAAAGAGAAAGAGAGACTCGGCGTGGTCTTCGACCAGATCGGTACGCCGACCTATGCAGCAGACTTGGCATGGGCGATCTTCACGGTCATCGAGACGCCGGCTTGGCACCCGGGCGTATATCATTTTACCAACGAAGGCGTTTGTTCCTGGTACGATTTTACGCTCGCCATTCACGAACTCGCAGGTATCACCCAATGTCAAGTTCGCCCGATTTTATCGGAGGAATATCAGTATAAGACTCCCCGGCCGCACTATAGCGTATTGGACAAATCGAAGTTCAAAAAGACCTTCGGCGTGGAGATACCGCATTGGATGGACGGATTGAGACGATGCGTTAGCAAGTTATGAGAGAGACCTTAGCATTTCTGGCAGAGTTAGCGGTCAATAACAACAAGGAGTGGTTTGACGCTAACCGAGCTCGATACCAGGCATGCCGGGATCGGTTTGTTGCGTTTTCAACGGAGTATATCGCCCGTCTGACGAAGATCGACCCGACGCTGGAGGGCTTGCAACCGAAGGACTGTATCTGGCGTATCAACCGCGACATCCGTTTCTCGGCGGACAAGCGGCCGTACAAAGAGTGGTTCGGTTGTTTTCCCGCTACCGGCGTACCCGGCCAGCCGAAGACTTGGGGCAAGAAATCCATGCGGGGCGGCTACTACGTACATATCCAACCCGGACAATGCATGTTTGCTGCCGGCATCTGGGACCCCGGAAAAGAGTTGCTCAAAGCCCTGCGCACGGAGATCGAGGCGAACTACGAAGAGGTGGAAGCGATCATGGGAGCCAAGTCCTGGAAGAAGTATTTTGCGCAGGATTTTGACAGCTACTGGGGTACGGGACTGAAGAAAGTACCGGCAGGATTTGACCCGAACTTCGTACATGCCGAATGGCTCAAACATAAGATGTACACGGTATCGGTTCCGCTGAGCGACGAAGTAGTATGTTCGCCCGATTTCATCGATACAATCACCGATATAGCAAAGGCGGCCAAACCGATGAATGACTTCCTCAATTACACCTTCGAGGAATACGGGGAATTTCCGTCGAGGTGTTAAAGGGTTAAAAAGACTTGCTAGTTCAATGGATAGAACGGGGCTCTCCTAAAGCTCAAATCCGGGTTCGATTCCCGGGCGAGTCACCAAAACAATTTCGATTCCCAAAGGGACTACCAAAATACACGTATAACAATCTTACTATCATGAGGCACAAATGGGTTTTCTTATTGGCACTCTTGTTTCAGATGCCAGTTGTCGCGCAAAACGACACGATTATCCGTCATTACAATGACACGGTCATCCGTACCGTTACGGATACTATGGTGAGTACCGTGGAGGTGCCGGACAGCGTTGCTAAGCAACGTGAGGTGGTTATTGCTGCCGATTCTACCGACCGCAGAGGACATTATATCCAAGCACATGTGGGTTTGGGTTATGGAAGCCTTGGGTATAAGTTGGAAGGACCGGACAACCGCGTGAACGGTTCGTTCAGCGGTTTGGTTCAACTGCAATACGCTTATTTCTTTCACCCGAACTGGGGCGTAGGCGCCGGTCTTTGGTTTACTAATTATGTATCGTACGCGCATATAGGCGGTCGGTATCACTGGCAGGATCAGACCGATACGGATTATGAGCTGCATTATGACCACACGGCAGCGGTGGACACTTGGCGTGAGCGTGAGGCGATATATAACATCGGTATTCCTATCTCGATGCAGTTCCAGATGCGCAAGGAGCATTGGAAAGCCGGTATCTTTGCAGCCGTAGGTATCGCACCCTCTTTCTCTGTCTCCAAACGTTATAAGGTACAGGAAGGTGTGATTGACCATTCGGGTTATTATCCGGCATGGAAGCTGACGCTGACCGATATGCATGAGTTCGGACGCAAGGACTATAAGGATGCCCCGCAGTCGAAAGGCAAGATGAGCGTTAGGCCGCAGGCTACGTTCTTCGTTGATCTCGGGGCTTTGTTCCCCGTGACGAAACAGATAGATGTGTTGGTAGGCGGGTATTTCAATATATCCATGAATAATGCCAACAGTTCGACCAAAGAAGACCTCGGTTGGAAGGACGACACATATACCTTCATGAACGAATACAAGGGTGCCTATGCCACCTCTTTGGCAAACGCTTCTCATCCTTGGGAAGCAGGTGTGAAGATCGGTCTCCATTGGCATTATATCAAGCCGGAGAAGCATGAGACGGAGGATTACTTCGAGCCGTTCATGCGTGTGGATACTAACCGTACCTATGTGACCCGTCAGGATACGCTCCTCATCGCTCGTGCGGACACGATGATTCAGCCGCAAGAGGAAGAGGCAAAGCCTGTTCCGGCACATATCCGCAAGGTGGCGGAAGAGGTGGAGCGATTCAATAAGGTCTATTTCGCTTTTGACAGCTATCAGTTGACCAATAAGGCGATGTTCTACCTCAACTCCATTGTTGAGGCGCTGAACCGTGTGCCGGATGCTAAGATCATGATTGACGGTCACGCTTCGTCGGAAGGTCAGGACGAGTACAACGATGTGCTCTCAGCTAACCGCGCACGAACGGTCGCTAATTACTTAGCAAGCTGCGGTGTGGACAAGAGCCGCATCGTGACGGCAGGTCATGGTTCGCATATCCCGAACAAAGATCTCGAACGCGAAGAGATGCGTCGTGACCGCCGTGTGGAGATCAAAGTGGTGTATAACGAAAATGTAGTAATCGAACAATAAGGAGGGACTACTATGAAAACAAAATATATAGTTTTAGGCTTATTGATGAGCATGACGCTGAGCGTGAATGCACGTATGTACACAGCAGGCGAACAGGTGTATCTCAACTCCGACCAGAGTGCCTCCGAAGTGAGTGATCAGAAATTTAATTGGAAGAACGATAATGCTAAGTTGTTCCTTTATTTCTTCCAGAGTACCAACGCCTCTAACAACGAATGGATAACGCTGAACCCCACGGAGCCGGGCAGCAATGTGTTTGTAGGCACGATGAGCGGCAGTAACCCTTGGTACGACCGTGTGATCGTGGTTCGTAAGGATCCGAGCGGTACGGCAGGTAACTGGGATCATAAATGGACTCAGAGTTGCGACATCAACATACCAGACAACGGTGATTGTAGCTGTAACTTTATCAATATCTACTGCGGAGCAACGGCTAACTGGAAAGGATTTGCACCGAAAGCCAGTACGCTTCCTTCGGCTTCCTCGATCGTGAGCGGTGGTGTGGCGATGGAGAAGATCAGTATATGCCCGAACGACCTGAACGGACCGTTCTCACTGCGTGCCAAACTGAATGCCGCCAAGACGCAGTACGTCTATACCGACGTGAAAGGGCACGGGTGGTATATGTCGTACGATGGTATCACTTGGACGGAAGTGCTGTCCGGTACTACGGGCATAGCGTTGGACGGTATCGACGATCAGATTGATCAGAACAAAAACCAGTTACCGGCTACGTTGCCCAACGGCGAGATCTATTATTATCTGCACTCCTGTATCCCCTCCGGAAGGAGACTGATTCAGATCAAGACCAATTCCACCAGTTGTGACCTAGATTGCGAGATCACCTCTTTTGAGACAGCGGTCTCGAATGTGAACGCCGATGATAACACCTATACGTTGGACGGTATGGTGGCTTTCGGCAAGGCAAGCGGTGATCTGGTGATCTCTTGCGACGGTGTCTCGATGACGATCACTGCCCCGAAGAGTCCGCAGGCTTTCTCGCTGTACGGTGTGCCGGCTGCTACTGAGGACGGAAAGAAAACTACTGCAACGGCTTATTTCACAGGCGATCAGTCCAACTGCTCCAAGCAAATCACCATTGATGTACCGAATGCCCGCGAGGCGGTGGAAGTGGTGAATGTGGATTCGTTGACGGGAAAGACATTTGTGCTCACACCGAAAGACTATGACCCGGCGAACACCTATGTTTGGCTCGCTAACGGCGATACGATCGAAGGCGCACCGCAGGTACTCGTCATCGATCCGTACTCCAAGGACTCTACCACCACCTATACCTACAAGGAGTATTATCCTGCCAGCGGTTCGATGGAGGATATCATCAAGAACGGCGACTATGAGGACGCTACCGGTTATGGTACCTACAAGCACAAGAGTACCATCAGCGATAATAATTTCTGGGGCATATACAACAACAGCGCTTCGCAGATGAATTTCTACGATACCTGTTCGTTGGCAGAGAGCGAGAAGAGCAACGGTTTTGCGGTAGTGCGCAGTGCCTATCATTTCTACCCGACGTACGCCAAGGTGGAAGCTAAATCCGGTACGAACTTCGCCCTCTTTGATGCAGCAACGGGTGAGGAAGGAGCCAATAAGAAAGCGTGGTACGCAACGACGGCTATCAGCAGCAAGTTGAAACTGCAGAAAGGTACGACCTATGTGCTCTCTTTCTGGGCAGCGAACATCAATAACTACGGCGAGATGGACAATGCAGCACGGTTCAAATTCCGTATCGAGTATAACTCAAAAGTGTGGGAGTCGAAAGAACTGAACTTGGCAGACCCCGAGTTCCGCAATAATATCTGGCATCAATGTTCGCAAACGTTCTTAGCCGACGAGGATTGTAATAATGTGACTATCTCCGTGGTGAACCTCAATAATAACGTCCTCAATGTGGGTAATGACTTTGCTTTGGATGACATCCAGTTTCATCCCATCAGCACGGTGTCGAAAGTGGTGAAGTCGCAGCAGCAGTTCGTCGTCACCGCGCATGAGCCGAAAGTAGATGCCTTCACGGCAACGGTAGTGCCCTTGGATTGCGATGCCGAGCCGAACTACACCGTGAAGATGCATGTGGAGTTCCAGACCCCCAAAGGACAGCTGATCATCAAGGACGTGACGACGAACACGGAGTATCCCTATGCGGTCTCTGCTCCTTTTGACACGCCGACCACCTTGGATACGAATATCGTCATCACCGGTCTGATTCCGGCTACTCATACGTGGGACGCCTATTTCGAGGATTGGACCACGGCTCAGATGAGCGGTGTGACGACCGATGCGCCGGTGGTACCGACGATAGACACACTCAATATCTCGTTCAGCGACCCGGGTTGTACCGAGCTGACGACGACCTTGACCTTCGATCTAGACTACACCTACCAGCGAGGTACAATGACTTATTGGGTAGATGCACTGCCTAAACAGACGGCGACCTATACTATCGACGATCCTACCAAACAGACCCTGACCGGTCTGACGGTAGCGAACATCCCTGCGGACGGCAAGAACAACCATGTACTGCATGTGTCGTTTGACGGCACGAACAGTTGCGTCAAGGACTATGCCCTGTCGACCGTTCCTTTCTCACCGGTGATCAGTTCGGTGACGGTGAGCGTTCCGGCTACAGTGCAATGCAAAGACAATGATTATCCCGTTTCGGTATCGTTAGTGACTCCGTACGATGCGACAGGACGTAATATCGTGCTCTCCGGCTCGAAAGACACGACTATTGTTGCTACAGGAACCAGTACGACCGTCGCTTTCAAACTGACGGATATCGGTGCTGCCGTATCGCACACGGTGATAGCTGCATATGAGGCTACTCCGACCTGTACGACCTCCAGCACTCCCTTCACTCCGCCGACACGTGTCAGCTGCGAGAAATTGGATACCACTATTTGTGAGGGTCAGACCGTGACTTGGAAAGGCACCGTTTATTCAGGAACGGTAGGACAGACGGATACAATCGTGGTAGGTCTTGACAGCCTTATCCTCACCGTTTATGCCGTACCGGCTATCACTATTCAACCGATGGATATGTTCTGCGACAACGAGGCGAACATCCTCATTCCGTTCAAGACCACAGCAGGTAATCCGGATATGTTTGATGTAGTAATCAACGATGTGCATTATGCCGGTACAGCCGTGGGCTCGGACATCTCCTTCCCGCGCGGTGCCGAACTGGTAGCAGGTGATTATACGGCTACGGTAACGGTAGGCGAGTCAGGTTCGGACTGCTCGTCGCAAGCTGCGGTGAATTTCACCTTGGCAGCCGGAGACTTGATGTACAGCAAATGGACGGACGTGCTCTTTATCAGCAATGCCGACGGACGGTTCGTCTCCTACCAGTGGTACAACAACGGTTCGCTGATGTACGGCGAGACCCAGCAGAGACTGTATAACAGCAAAGGATTGAGTGGTACCTATCAGTGCGTCATGACCACCAAGGAAGGTAAGACCATCTACACCTGTCCGCAGGACTTCGAGGACGTGCAGCCGAGCCGTAGCGCAGAACCGGAGCCGAATAAGGTGCAGATCGGGATGTACGATGCTATGGGTCGTGCTATCAAGGGGCGACCGGGTAAAGGTATCTACGTCGTTATCGAAGAGATAGACGGTGAACGTACTGCCCAAAAAATCATCGTGAATGAGTAAGAAAAAAGCAGCATATTACGTCGTGTGGTCCGGTAAGACGCCCAGTATCTTTGATACATGGGAGGACTGCGAAGCACAGGTCAAGGGAGTACCGGGAGCGAAATACAAAGGTTTCGCTTCCCGTACCGAAGCCGAGCAGGCTTTTGCCTCTTCGCCGGAGAACTACCTCATTCGCAAGCCCAAAAGTGAGCAAGACAAATCTCCAATGTCCAATGTCCAATCTCCAATATCCAATCCTATTCTCCCTGCCTTGGCGGTGGACGCTGCGTGCAGCGGCAACCCCGGTGTCATGGAGTTCCGCGGCGTGATAGCGGATACCGGCACAGAGGTCTTTCACCGCGGTCCGTTCGTCGAAGGGACGAATAATATCGGCGAGTTTTTAGCGTTGGTATTGGGCTTGGCGTATATCAAGAAATATAATCTTCCTTGGGTAATATATACGGATAGCGCGACGGCGCTCGCGTGGGTACGTCAGAAACGATGTAAGACCAAGATCGAGTGGTCCGCGAAGAACCAGGACTTGTTCTTCATGGTACGGAAAGCGGAGATGTGGCTGCATGATAACACCTGGACCACGCCGATATACAAATGGGACACAAAAGCCTGGGGAGAGATACCTGCGGACTTCGGGAGGAAGTAGAGAGTCGAAAGTAGAAAGACCGCTACGCTCAAAGTAGAAAGACTGTTTTGTAAAAAAAAGATTACAAAAATAAGATTTTTGGACGAATTATTTGCATAGGTGCGAAAAAAACAGTACCTTTGCATCCGCAAAGGCTTAAGAGCAAAACAATTAATACACAAATAACTTAAATTTATCTACAATTATGACAAAAGTAGCAATTAACGGCTTCGGCCGTATTGGTCGTCTGGCTTTCCGTCAGATGTTCGAAGCAGAGGGTTATGAGGTAGTTGCCATCAACGACCTGACCAGCCCGAAAATGTTGGCTCACCTTCTGAAATACGATACCGCTCAGGGTGGTTTCGCAGGCAAGTTCGGTGAGGGTAAGCACACAGTAACTTACAAGGACGCAGTTCTCGCAGAGGACGGTAAGACCGTTGTAACTCCGGGTTCGATCACGGTTGACGGCAAGGAGATCACTATCTACGCTAAGCCGAACGCAGCTGAGCTGCCGTGGGGCGAGCTGGGCATCGACGTAGTACTCGAGTGTACCGGTTTCTATACCTCGAAGGCTAAAGCAGAGGCGCATATCCAGGCCGGCGCAAAGAAAGTAGTTATCTCTGCTCCGGCAGGTAACGACCTTCCGACCATCGTTTACAACGTAAACCACAAGACCCTGACTCCGGCAGATAAGGTTATCTCCGCAGCTTCGTGTACGACCAACTGTCTCGCTCCGATGGCAGCAGCTCTTCACAAATACGCTCCGATCCAGAGCGGTATCATGAGCACTATCCACGCTTACACCGGCGACCAGATGATTCTCGACGGTCCGCAACGTAAGGGTGACCTCCGTCGTAGCCGTGCAGGTGCACAGAACATCGTTCCTAACTCTACCGGTGCTGCTAAGGCTATCGGCCTCGTTATTCCGGAGCTGAACGGCAAGCTGATCGGTAGCGCACAACGCGTTCCGACTCCTACGGGTTCGACCACTATCCTGGTAGCAGTAGTAAAGGGTAAAGACATCACCAAAGAGGGTATCAACGCAGCTATGAAGGCTGCTCAGACCGAGTCCTTCGGTTACACCGAGGATGAGATCGTTTCCAGCGATGTAATCGGTATGAAGTTCGGTTCGCTCTTCGATGCAACCCAGACTATGGTAGCTAAGATCGACGAGGATACCTATCAGGTACAGGTAGTTAGCTGGTACGACAACGAGAACAGCTACACCAGCCAGATGGTACGTACGATTAAATATTTGGCTGAACTCAAGTAAGCTTAATCTAAGACTTCGCGCGACTCGCGGTTACACCGCTCGATGGCGCCTACGTCTTGATCTACGCTTCCCCACTGCATGCTTGCATGCATCGGGGGCCCCAATAAACAAAACAGACGTCCGACGGGCGTCTGTTTTTTGTTTTGCGCATGCGCGTAGGCGTATGCGCGTGATTTAATAAGGAGTGGAGGCGCCGGAGTCGGCGTCCGTCTTGGAACTCTTGGCTTTCGGCTCTTGGTTCTCAGCCTCCTTTACCTTTGCGGGTTTATGGATCTTCTCGAAGGCCTTGAGGAGCGTCGGGAGATTGGTCTTGGTGGTGTCATAGGTGAGGGTGACGGTCTTGGTATCGAGGTCGCAAACCAGATCCTTGACACCTTTCTCAAAAGCGATATTCTTCATGATCTTATCGCAACAACCCTGACAATGGAGGTCGCAGGAGAGGACAACTGTTTGGCGGTTAGACCGCTTGGGGCCCCTTTCCCGGCCTTCCCCCTGAAAGGGGAAGGAGAATAATAGGCAGATGATAATAAAGAGATATTTTTTCATAATTGTATAGTTTTTTTCTAGGGTACTAGGGTACTATGATACTAGGACACTAGTAGAGATCCTATCTGATAGACGAGGAAGGAGACGAGCCAGGCGAGGGCGAGGGAGTGGAAGACGGTGAACCAAGCCCAGACTTTTCCTGCCTCGCGGCGGAGGGTAGCTATCGTCGCGATACAAGGGAAATACAGCAGGACGAAGAGCAGGAAGGAGAACGCCGTGAGGGGCGTGAAGCCTGCAGTCGCTATATCTCCGTCGTATAGGATAGCGAGGGTCGAGACGATCGCTTCCTTCGCCGGCAGACCGGTGAGAAGGCAGACGGACATCTTCCAATCAAAGCCAAGCGGCTCCAAAATCGGCGAGACGGCCTTGCCGATAGAGGCGAGGTAAGAGTTCTCGAGGTCGTTGAGGTCCTGCGAGGGGAAGTACTCGAGCGCCCAGATGATGATCGACGCCCAGAGGATGACGGTACAGATCTTCTGGAGGTAGTCCGCTACGCGTTCCCATATATGCGCGGCAGTGACGCGGGCCTTGGGCAGGCGGAACTCCGGCAACTCGTTGACGGAGTCATCGTCGTCCTGCCGGAACCACGGGGTCTTCTTCATCACAAAAGCAAAGAGTACGGAGAGACAGATACCTATCACGTAGAGAGAGATCATGACGAGGGCCTTATGGTCGGCGAAGAAGGTATCTACGAAGAGCATATATACCGGCAGCCTTGCCGAGCAGGACATGAACGGCACCATGAGCATTGTCAGGACGCGGTCCTTGGGGTTCTGGATGTCGCGCGCCGCCATGATCGCCGGTACGTTACATCCGAAGCCCATGAGCATCGGCACGAACGAACGTCCGTGAAGCCCGACGCGGTGCATAATGGTATCCATGATAAACGCCTCGCGCGCCATGTAGCCGGAGTCCTCCATGAGGGAGATGAAGAAGAAGAGGATGATGATATTCGGCAGGAAAGCGAGTACCGCTCCGACGCCTTGCAGCACGCCGTCGATGAGCAGACCCGAGAACCAGCCGTCCGCCATGTGCGCATGAGCGAGCTCGCAGAGCGCGTTGATGCCGTTCTCTATCCACTCCTGCGGATAAGCGCCAAGGGTGAAGGTACACCAGAACACGAAATACAGCACTGCCATCATGATCGGGAAGCCGAGCCAAGGGTTCGTGAGGACCTTATCGATCTTCTCCAGGCGGGTCTGGTGGGCGTCATTAGGGGCATGGGTGAGGGTCTGGGTGAGGACACCGTGGACGTAGGCGCGGTAAGCGTCCTCGTCGCCCTGGTCGCGGAGGTGGTAGATCGGGTGCGCCGTAGAAAGCGGCTTAGCCGCTGTGTCTTCTATCAACGCCAGGCACTCCTCCAGACCATAGTTCTTGCGCACCGACACACGGCAGGTGGGTACACCGATGAGTTGCTCAAGTTTGGAGATATTGAGCGAGTGATCGGTCTGGAGCAAGAGGTCGTACCGTCCGATGGCGATGACGATCTTCTCATGCTCGTCGATGATATGCGGGGTGAGGAGGAGCGACTCCTCGAGTCGCGTGGAGTCCACCAGCTGCAAGACGACGTCGTAGGAATGACCGTGCAGCTCGTCGGGGTTATGCACCTCCGTGAATTGCAGGGCGAAATTATCCTTGTCCGCCAGGTTTTGGAGGGCAGAGGTGAGAGCGGATTTGCCGCTCTGAGGCAGTCCTATGACAGCGATTTTGGTCATTCAGGATTCAAATTCTTTTGCGGCTGCAAAAGTACTGCTTTTTTGCGACATACGCAATACCTAATAATGGGGATTTTTGAGGGGTTCTTAGCCCCGGGTACGATTATTTCGCGCAAAGATGCGCGAAAAATGCACAGAGAAAGGGCGCGGGCTAAAGCCCCGCAAACCTAACGAAGAACAAGGGGGATATAAAACAAGAGAGCGGCCAGTGGGGGACCGCTCTCCTTGAAAAAATGAATTGGTTGGAATTACCACGGATCGTTGGTTTCGATACCCGTGTTGAGTTTGCCGGCTCCGGAGCCGCCTGGGGCTGCACTTCCGGCGAGAACAACTGCGCCTAACTGAATAGTTGCGATTTGTACTTCAGGTTGATTATAGATTTTCTTTGTCATAGTTTTGTCCTCCATTTTAATCATTTAACCACCTGACCTTGCGCATTATAACGCACGCCGTTCTTAATAATAATGAGCTGCCCGTTTTCGATGCGTTTCTCGCTCTTGAGAGCCTCAGCCGCATTCTCCATGCCGGTAGCCTGCTGCTCTTCATTGAAGATGAAGCGTAGTTTCTTCGGTGCGTAAGCTGCTCCACCGCTGACGGTGAGGTAAGCTTTGTGCGCCGGTATAGTGCCCGTGAACTCGTAGAAACCAACGCCAGTTACACTATTGTCGGTCGAATGTCCGGAGAGTACGTAGCAGTTTGCCGGGGCAGCTGTTTCGAAGTCAACACCATGCAGGTCATTGTCCGCGCTGATGGTAACAGCGGCTGCGTCTGTCGGGGTGAGGACTACCGATGCAGAGGTCGATTTGAGGATAACTGCCGTGTTAGCAGGCAGTACTTCGCCAGCGTTCACTACTTTTGTCAAGTTCATATCACTACCGCTGATCGTAGCCACATATGCTTCTGTTCCAGTAGGGAGCATGTATTTCTGCGTTTCGTTATAGTGGGTGCTATAATAAACGCCTGCATGATCCGGATCCTCCTTAGCAGAAATAGGATACGTCGGAGTTAGGCTAAGAGCAGTCAGAGCCGCCAACGGTGCGTCCTTCTTGGCAGCAGGTGCACGTTTAGGAGCCGCACCTCCACCAGTAGAATTTATGTAGATAACTACAGCTGTCTGATTGGGGACATCGTATTCAACAACCGCCTCTCCGGCAGCCACCTGAGCCGGGGTGAAACTATGAACTCCCGCTTCGGTTCTGATTTTCACTTTGAGTAAGCAGCCAGCTTGTATAGAGCCGTTAATTTTGAAACTTCCCGTTCCTTGCGGAAGTTCAAAACTAATGGTGTTATGAAGGTTTTCATTCCATCCCGGATGTCCGAAAGCATAGCAATCCAATGCTGCTTGAACCATTTCATCTGATATAACCTGTCCTATCTGTATTTGCTGAGTAGTAGCGTCGTACGTGGCGTTGTTAGCAATCGAGCTATTGGTCGATGGGTCAGAAGCAAAGTTTACAGAAGAAGTCAAAGCAATTGCAGTCGGTTTGATGTGAACAGGAATCTCGATTACTTTGTATTCTCCATTCATATCTCCATCTTCATAGCGTGCATAACGCACTCTAAATACATCATCACCTGCGGTCAGTGCGCGAAGTTTCGTCTCTGCCTGGATGCTGGCTACATAATGTTTACGCGAACCCCAAATAGAGAAACTCGGAGCATAGCCGACCGTCGGGTCGCTCTTCTCACGTAATTCCATCCAAGGCACCTCTTGACCGGTTTCCAGTTCAAATTTATAGTCTTCCGGCACTAATTGACCGGCATCAGGACCTGAGGTAAAGGCCAATACACATTCTTTAGTTGCAGCTTTACCGAATACCACATGGATGGTAAACGTTATACTTGCAGGTTTGTAATCCTCATTTCCATCTGTATGAGCAGTAACGACTGCGTCTCCAAGACCATTCACAGTAAATTCGAAACTATTACCAGAAGTCTTGGTAAGGGTAATAACGTCATTATTGGGAACGGAGTACGTCATCGTAAGACCTTTTTCAGTTGGAGTAGCCCAATCTATAAAAGGTTGACCTTGATAATACTTGACCCCATTATTCACATAGAGAAAATATTCGGTACTTGGATAATAATAAGTTCCCGGTTTAAACAACTCACCATACTTATCTTTTACGATGGTTGCCTCTGTCAGTTCATCGCTTCCATTTAAGAATTTAAGTTCCGGAACCTCTCTTGTGTCGCTTGGATCAGAATAATCTATTGTAAATGCAACGTATGTGATGTAATCAACGGATGCATTCGCCAAATCAACAGAGAAAGAAGCGTCACCTGTCCAAATAAGTTTGTTGGCAGTAGCAGTCCAACCGGACTCAGCCGGTAGATTCGTATTGTCCAAGTCAACTATACCGGCTATAACAATACGCGTCAATCTACCCGTTTCAGGAGCAAAAGTAAGTGTTCCATTTCCGCTGACGGTCATAGTAACTTTGTCATTTTGACTATCATAGAGGAAATGACTATAATCACCGTCTTCCGGAGCTGTTACAGTAGCTACAATACCTTCAATCGTCTGATTTTGTTCCGAAACTATTCCGTTATACGCTAACAGGGACAGATTGCTCTCTACAAGTTCTGATTTATCCCACTTAACATCCGCTTGAGCATCCGGATCTGCCGCAAGAGTAAACACGATGGAAAAAATCGGTCCGGAAGTGAGATTCTTAGAACTATTCGACTTCAACACTACGGACTCTGCACCATCTTCATCATCACTTGTCCATGTGAGTTGGCTATTCGTAAAGCTCCATCCGGATTCCGGCACAAGATCCGGATCGGGACCTTCATAATTCCAGTTAATGACAATGCGCGTTAATCTACCTGATTCGGGAGTAAAAATGAGCGATCCGTCATTATACATGGAGAAGCCACAATAGTTGTAGGGATCCGGTTGATAGAAGAAATAACAATAATCGACAGATTGATTCGGGCAACTATTCGTTACTCTGATTGTGTTAATCGTTTGAAAATCGTTCGTAGGGACATTGACCGTTGCGAGGTCATCTGTATTCCATGTAATCGTAGAAACCAAATGGGTCGGCACATCAGGCTCCGGCTCTTCTGTTACGAAAGTAAAGTCAATGGATGTTATATCGCTTACAGAAGCAGCCAGAACAACAGAAGCGGCATTTCCTGTCCATGACAATGTATGTTCTGTTTCGCCCCAACTCCAGCCATTTGTATATATACCATATTCATTAGTGGTGTGAATAACAATGCTTGCCAAGTTGCCAAAAGGAGAGGAGAATGTGAACGTTCCGTCAGCTTCAAGATAGATATTGCCATTATTGGCATTACTATCATAATAGAAATCGCTATTATCATCACTTCCGAGAGCGGTAGCTGTGGCTGTAATGCCATTAATCGTCTGGGACATTGGCTCGCCTTGTCCATGCCACTGAGAAATGTTGATACTTGCAAGGTCTGACAGATTCCAAGAAGTAGAAGCAGGCACAGAAACAACGGTAAAGTCGATAGAAGTAATGTAGCTAATATTGGCATAACCTTCATCGTTACCTAAAACCGCAGAAGCGGCATTACCTATCCATGATAAAGTATGCGATGTAGTATTTTCACTCCAACCTTCACCAAATCCGGATGCGGATCCTGCTTCATCCAAGTGGATTACAATACTTGTCAGCTTACCCAAAGAAGTAGCAAACGTAATCGTACCGCCATTATCAAGAGAGATATAGGAATAATAGGGTTCTTCATAATCCCGATAATAGAAACCGCTATAATCCTCACTTCCGGGAGCGGTGGCTGTAACAGTGATGCCACTAATTGTCATGGACATTGGCTCGCCATTTCCTTGATACTGGGAAATACCGACACTTTGTACGGCGGCCTGATTCCACGTGATTTGCGTTGCCCAAGAGCTGACGGTTAGCGCCAGGAGGGCAATGAGTAAAGTAATTGTTTTTCTCATAAAATTAAATTTTTGTTAGTATTAATAAAATGAAATTATTGCTTGTTATTTTTCTTTTCGGGCGTACGCGCGGGCGTATTGTCGGCAGTGTCGGAATTGTCAGAAGAGAACAACTCCTCGATCACCTCCTTGGTAAAGTCTTTCGCTTCCTGATGGCGATGCTGCGAAACGGAGGATGATTCCTGTGTAGATTGATTGTTATTTTTCTTGTTTTCCATGCCCTCAAAAATGGAACAAAAAAAGCACCCGATTGAATTCGGGTGCAAGAGTAGTGTAAATCTCCGAAATTGCTTTTGCAAAAGCGGACAATTATTTTACAGAATCGGACAAAGTGCTATTTATTAAGAAAAAAACCTATAAAACCCCTTGTCGTTTGTAAGCCAGGCGGGCTTTTATGCCTTAGGAGAGTATGCCGCACTGTGAGCGAGCTCCCGGTCGTCATACCCCCTAATTCACACTCATTACGGAGTTACAAACGCCTACGGACATAAACCTAAAAAACAACACTATCCCTTTCCGCGGTTTAAACGGTAGTCAGAAGGGGACATTCCGACGTTTTGGGTGAAGGTTCTGGTGAACGAACTATGGTCGTCGAAGCCACAGCAGTTACCTACTTCCACGATAGGAATATCGAGATCCTGGAGCAACATGATCCGTGCCTGCTCGAGCTGGATGCGCATCATATATCGCTTGGCACCTTCGCCCGTCAGATATTTCACTTTGCGGTTGAGCGTCTTGGGCGACATGCACATCTTATCAGCAATCTGAGTGACCGTAACCGCCTGATGATCCATCATTTGCGTGACGGAGAGGATGAGTTTCTTGAGGAAGAGTTTATCCTCCTGCGTCAAATATTCCACATCTTCTTCCGGTTTCGGTTCGGGTCCGGGAGCAGGTTCGGGTGCAGGAGAACGACGCGCTTCGTTGAGTTCCGTCATGACGGTACTCAACAGCTCGTTAGTCTTGCTCTGGCGGCGTCGGAACCAGATGAGCGAACCTACTATACAGAGGATCGCGCCTACGCCTACCGCTACTCCTATACCGGCGAGGCGGTGGTTGCTGCGGGTGAGTTGCTCCTTCTCTTTCACCAACTCGTCGCGGCCGAACTCGGCGTTGAAGCGGGCTAACTGCTCCGCCGTAGCATGCGAATAGAGCGAGTCTTTGAGCTGATGGTAGCGCTCCAGATGGACGCGTGCGGCGTCGGGATTAGACTTATAGAGGATCTCGTATATCGCGCGCTGGGCATACGCCTCATTATAGGGATTGCCAATCCGGCGGCATATATCTATCGCCTCGGAGAGGTACGTCACCGCCTCTTCCTCATGCCCCAGACCACTCGCCGCCTGACCGCGTTTATTCAAGGCTATCGCTAACGACAGCTGGTCGCCCGTCTCACGGAAATACGGTACTACGTCCGCCAATATATGCTCCGCTTCGTCGTTACGGTTCAGGGCCAGGAGGATAGATGCCTTCTGGGTGAGCCGGACCGCCATCTTATACCGGTTACCCGTAGAGGACTCGATAAGGCACGCACTGTCGGCATAAAGCAGCGCCTGCTCTTTATGCTCGAGGCGGTTCTCTATCTCACTCGCCATGCCGTATATTACCGCCATCCGGGAAGGATTATTCGCCTTCTTGGCATAGGTGATCGCCCGGAGGCTATACCCCTCCGCTTCCTCGGGATTACCCGCCGCCAGAAGTGTTCCGGCGATCGTGTTCAGGGACGAAGAGATACGATCCGGATCGCCGCTCTTGCTGTCGAGTTGGTAGCAGCGGCGCATATAATGCAGCGCCTCTTCGTACTTCGATTGCCGCATATAGGCGAGTCCTAACATCGCCAGGTTGTCGGAGATGGATTTCTCGTCGGCGTACTCCATCAGTTCGAGCGCGCGGAGGAGGTTCTTCTCGGCACGCGGGTAGTCCTGCTCGGCGTAGTACCACTCGCCCGCCCAGTACCATACGAGGGCTTTCATGGTGTCAAGCGGCGTAGCGTCCGTAAAGACCACCGGCTCGTCCATAAACTCCTCTTCATCCATATAGGCGAAGAACTCCCTCGCCGTTTTCAGCCCGGGCTTATGGTCAAACTGCTCCAGCAGGGTGTCTATCTTCTCCGGCTCCTTCCGGTCGGTCGCCATGACGGCCACCACGCAAAGCGAGAGGACGAGTAGCGAAAATAGTTTTTTCATGATCATAGATGATTATATTACAGCGTTTTGAGGATCCTGCAGAGCCAGGCGTAGCAGCGATCGGTGGAGGGGATGGAGAGACGCTCCTGCGGGGAGTGGACGCCGTACATCTGCGGACCGATGGATACCATGTCGAGATAGGGGTACTTCTCGAGGAAGAGTCCGCACTCCAGACCGGCATGGATCGCCAGCACTTTGGGCTCGGATTGGAAGAGGTCGATATAGGCTTTCTTGGTGATGTCCAGAAGCGGCGAAGAGGGGTTGGGAGTCCATCCGGGGTACCCGTCGCCGTGGGTCACTTCGTCGCAAGCCATAGAGAGCGCCTGCTCCACGACCCATTTGAGATGGTGCTTGGAGGATTCTTTGGAAGACCGCTGGGAGGTGTTGACCTCTATATATGATCGACCATGCATGGTCGATTCTTGCTTCATCTTGATGGAGGCGAGATTGGTGGAGGTCTCGACGAGGCCGGGGATGTCGTGACTCATGGCGATCATGCCGTGGGGGCACTCGCAAAGCGCCATGACGAGGCGATACGCCTTATCGGCAGGGATAAAGGTCTCGGGCATATCGGTTGTCTCAAGGTCGAGGCGCATGTCTGTCTCTACGGCGCCGAAGACCTGCTCCATCTGCGCTACGAAATGGTTCCACTCAATGCGTATCTGCTCCTTGAAAGCCATAGGGATGGCGATGACGGCTTCCGCTTCGCGGGCGATCGCATTACGGAGGTTACCGCCGTTGATAGACGCGAGCCGGACCTCGGTCTGGGGCATGATACGCGCGAGGAACCAGACGAGGATCTGGTTAGCGTTGGCGCGACCTTTGTTGATATCGTCGCCGGAGTGGCCGCCGAGCAATCCCGATACGCTTAAGCGGATTGGGATTGCATTTAGGATTTCAGATTTAGGATTTATGATTTGGGGTTCGTAGTGCATTTTCGCCAAGGTGTCGATGCCGCCGGCGCAGCCGATGAAGATCTGGCCGTCGTCCTCGGAGTCGAGATTGATGAGACGCTTGTGGCGGAGCATGCCGTCCCGGAGCTTCATAGCGCCGGTGAGTCCGGTCTCTTCATCGACCGTGAAGAGACACTCGATAGCGGGGTGCTGAAGTTCGGGGTCGGTGATGGCAGCGAGCGCCATAGAGATACCGATACCGTCGTCACCGCCGAGGGTGGTGCCTTTGGCTTTGAGCCACTCGCCGTCGATATAGGTCTCGATAGGATCGGTCATGAAATCATGGGAGACATCGCCGTTCTTCTCACAGACCATATCCATGTGCGCCTGGAGGATGACGCCCTCGCGGTCCTCGTAACCGGGGGTGGCGGGGACACGCATGATGACGTTCATCGCCTCATCGGCGACACACTCGATACCATGGGCAGCGGCGAAAGACTGCAGCCAGCGGCTGATTTGCTCCTCGTGCTTGGAGGGACGGGGGACTCGACAAATCTGAGCAAAGATGTCAAATACTTTTTGATTCATATTTCAGTCGTTTTAGTTGTCTATTAAACCGTATGTGAAAGAGGACGGCCGGGATCGCCAGAGCGATGACGAACGCCAACCACATACCTTTGGCGCCAAGGCCGAGGGGGAACGTCAGATATAATCCGAGCGGAAGTCCGACGGCTATATAGGCGAAGAGGGCGATGCGCATGGGTACGCGTACGTCCTGGATCCCGCGCAGCATAGCGGCTCCGATACATTGCAAGCCGTCCGCGTACTGGAAGAGCGCTCCTATCACCAGCAAGGTAGAAGCGATATTCGCCACCTCGGGGTCGCCGGTGAAGATATAGGGTATCTGATACCGGAAGAAAAACATGATACTTGCGCCGATGGTGTTCATCAGAAGACAGAGGTGGATAGAGGCGGTAGATGCCATTCGCACCGCGTGGAGGTCGCCCTTGCCGAGCTGATGGGAAACGCGGATAGTAGTAGCCGCTCCGATGCCTTGCGCCAACATAAAGGTGAGGTCGCACATCTGGTTCGCGACGTGGTGCGCCGCTAAGGCTTCCTTGCTGATCCAGCCAATGATGACGAAGGAGGCGGTGAAGAGGAAGGCCTCCGCAAAAGACTGCAGACCGATAGGCGTACCGATCGCCAGCAGGTGCTCAATCTCGCGGCGGGTGATGAGCCTACGGCTGACAGAGAGGATATACCTTCGCCAATCCGCCTTCCAAAGCATGGCTACCAGGAAGAAAAGAGGCATTAGCGCCCGGGCGATGAGCGTAGCCCACCCAGCTCCCTCGGCTCCCATGGGTTCAAAGCCCCAATGACCGAAGATGAAGACCCAGTTAAGAAGAATATTCAGGAGATTACACCCGAGCGTTATCAGCATCGCGACGAGGGTGTTGCCCAAGCCCTCGAGGAACTGCTTGCAGAAACAGAAGAGCAGAAACGGCACTATTGAGAGCACTATTAATATATAGTACGGGCGCGCGCACGCGATGACCTCCGGCTCCTGACCGAAATCATCGAGATACGGGATACACGGCGCCAGCAACAAAAGGGACGCCAGGCACATGAGAAAGGTGAAAACGAGTCCGTTAGAGAGGTACGAAGAGATTTGCGCATGCTTATGGTCTATCTCTTCGTCAGTCGTCCCCTGCTGCAGGAGTTTCTCGAGCCTTCCGTGTACATGCCCTACCAGCGGCGTGATGCCCATGACGGCTCCCATGGCAAAGACCATGACGGTAAAGAAGATGGCGTTGGAGAAACTCACCGCCGCCAGATCGGCTGTACCGTAATGACCGACCATGATACTATCCGCCAGACCGACCATAGCTGCGCCAAACTGAGTGAGCATGACCGGAAAAGCGACCTTCAGATTTCGCTTGTAGTATGGTAATATTTCCCGAAATGTATAAGACATTGTACAAAATCGAGTGCAAAGGTACAATTTTTTTTGCATATTTCAAAAAAAAGCAGTAATTTTGCAGCCAAATTATGAAACAAATGGGCAGTTTAAGGAATAAACGCATAGGATTAATCGCATTATTGGCATGCTTGTGTACGGTTTTTGTCCGGGCGGACGACCCCAATAAACCGGCGTACCAGATAGCGGATAATACGTTCTTCGATCCTACCAAGAAAGTGGAAAAGGAGGAGAGTTACCAATTCGGTATGGAGTACCGCATTGAGGTGGGGTACGCTCAGCACCAGCAACGGACGCACAGTCTCTCCTTCCCGGAGATGTACCTGCACGGCGTGCGGGCAGGTGCGAGTTTTACGTTCCTGCTGCCGATGCATTTCAGCCTGCAGACAGGAGTGTACTACACGTTGCTGTACGGAAAAAGAGAGCAACACTGGCGCTCGATGGACGCTCCTTCGCTACAGACGGAGTACATCACCCACCGCGTCTTGGCGCATAATCTGACCATTCCGGTAAGGGTATATTATACGATTCCGCTCTGGAAAAAACTGAATCTATTCTTCTACACGGGTCCGCAGCTCCATATCGGTATGGCGCAAACGGACTATATCCAGAACCACCTGAGTCCGGGTACAAAGACATGGCTTGAAGGTCAAGGTATTCCGACAGACACGTACGACCGCATGGCGGATGAGTTAGTCCGCGCGAATATTCAGTGGGGCGTAGGAGGCGGTCTGGAATGGGACCGTTACCGGTTGCAGAGCGGGTACGACTTCGGTCTGAACAATCTCGTCAAACACAAACAGATCCCCACCCAGTACATGTCCGAGTGGGGATGGTTCGTAAGCTTCTGCTATAAGTTTTAGGTAAAACCTTACGTATTCGTTGGCTAAATAACAAACGAATAACCAACTAATAACGAACGAATAACTAACGATTCGTCCTATTCGTGGGTTATTTCCGGGGCGACCATGCGGAGGAATTTCTCGGGGAGCGAGAGCCGATTCGGTCCGCAGCTGTTGCCGTACCGGTTGCGTTTGAACTGGCCGTTCTCCTCTTTGCGCTCCTGTCCGTCGATAAATTTCGTCACCAGATAGAAGTATAGCCTCTGCCAATCCGCTACGAGGTTCTCCGCCTGCGAGCACGAATAGGAAGAAAGGAAGGCGGCAGCCTCATCTTCGCTAAGTTCGGAAGCCTGGGCATCGACTCCGGCTATCTGGGTATTGAACTTGTCGTCCCAGATCTGCTGGGTCTCGCGGATGTGCGGGTACATGCGGCTGTACTTGGTGTACGCCCAGTTGGCTACGAGGTTGAAGGTCCACCAAGCGGAGGTAGGCGAGTAAGTGTAGCTGTCGCCATTGCCCTCGGCAAAACACTCCGGCACATGCTTGAGGCAGCTGTACATCGGGGTGTAGCAGCTGCAGGCGGCATCGTCCACACCGAACCAGAAAATACCATACTTGCTGTACGGACGCATCTGCGCGACGAACGACCAAGCGGTCTGCTGGGTCGCCGTCGGACGCTCGTACCAATATTGCAGCGTATCGGTGCCTTCGGGAGCGAGCTTGAAGCCGAGGCCGCCGTAGCGGAGTTTGCTGTTCCAGGGACCGGCATCGGTACCTTGGGTGATATCGAGCGGCGTACCTTTGTATTCATCCCTCATGCATTCCTTGACATCCTGCACAGAGATTTTGCGGTTCGGGACAATCCAGAGAGGCATGTGTTCGCCCTCCGGGCTAATTGATGATTTATGATTTTCGCGGAAGGTCTTGCCGGTAGCGTAATCGAAGTACTTGTCCATGTCGTCACTAAAATGGTTAAAGAAAGACCATACGCGTGCTTCGCAGACATACAATCCGCTGAAATCAAACGGGTTATAGGCTGCCTGGAATGAGAAATCTTTGTCCGCGCCGGAGAAGAATCCTTTCTCGCGGGCAAAGGCGATGACATCCTTGCTCCACATCCAATCGCCCTTGCAAACGCAGTTGAGTTTTTTCTGGAGGCGTTTCTCCTCTTTGGTCAGTTTATGTTTTACGGAGAGGGGCAGCGTGGTGATGCGAGCCTGGTTGGCGTGGGCAGCGATGGCGTTGTCGGGAATACGGACAGCCACCCAGACAGCGCCTTTCTGACCTTTTCCTTTGCCGATCAGATCCATGATCCAGACCTCATTGGGGTCGCCGAAAGAGAAGGACTCTCCTTCAGAGGCATAGCCGTATTCGTTGACGAGGGAAATGAACCACTCGATGGCTTCGCGGGCGGTCTTACTGCGCTCGAGGGCGATATAGATGAGGGAGCCATAGTCGATGCCGACGGTGTCCCAAAGGGCTTCGCGGCCGCCCCAAGTGGTCTCACCGATGGTGACCTGGTGCTCGTTCATATTTCCCACTACGGTATAGGTGTGGGCAATCTGAGGGATGGATCCCTGTGGACGTCCGGTATCCCAGTCCTTCACTTCGCGCATCGCTCCTTCAGGGTGATCGGCAGCCGGGACGAAATGCAGGAAGCCGTACATGCCGTAGGAGTCCGCAGCATAGGAGATGATGGTACTACCATCCGCGGAGGCGTCTTTGCCAACAAGGAAGTTGGTGCAAGCGGATGTTTCCAAAGGAAACGAGACCGCCATTATCATGGCTGAAAGACCGGCTACAATGTTCGCTGATAGAGTTTTCATAATAAACGAGGGTTTTGGAGTTCAGTAATTCGGTTATCTCTTTTCTTGAGGGCTATCACGTATGCTTTGCGGTAATACTTGAAGAAATGCTTCCAATCGGCTTTCTTCGCCACCGCTGCCGCCTCTTTGCGGGCACGTGCTTTGTCTTCGCCGCAAAGGCGGTCGAAGCGCAAGAGGTCATCGGCAATGTGCTCTGCGACAGCATCAAAATTGGAGTCATTGCGGTCAATGACGATGACGCCAAACTGGTCTTTTTGCTGCGCTGCCCAAGCTCCGAATCCCGCGAGAGAGGTGGTGATCGTCGGAACATGGAAGGCGCAGGACTCCAGCGGCGTATAGCCCCAGGGCTCGTAATACGAGGGGAAGACCGTGACGTCCATGCCGATGAGGAGGTCGTAGTAAGTCTTTCCGAAAAGCGGATCATGGCCGTCGAGGTAATAGGGCACGAAGACGGCGCTCACTTTGCCTTTGCGCGAAGGTGCGCGATCGAGATAAGGGATCATGACAAACGCCACGACTTCTTTCTCCGGCCGGTCGCTATGGTAGATCTTCTGCGCGAGTTTGTCCAGCGCTGCCGCAAAGACATCGATGCCTTTGTTTTTCCACTCCTGACGACCGGAGATAGCGACAAAAAGTGCGTTCTCCGGCACTACTCCACCCAGTTTCTCTCCCGCCACGCGGCGCAAGGCCTCGCGCGCCTCTTCACGGCGGACGTCGAAAGCTTTACCCTTGGGCACGAACGTCGGTTCGAAGCCGTTGGGGGTAACGATATCTACTGGTTTGTCGAGAAGTTGTGCGCACTCGCGAGCGGTGATGTCGCTGACGGTAGTAAAACAATCCGCAAAATGCGCCGCCTGTTTCTCCGCCGAGTGCTTGGAGACCATGTTCAGCTCCGCCGCCATCTGATCTCCATTATAGCCCTCGAAATAGTCGTAGAGGGGTTTGCCGTTTCCGGCGATGGAGCGGCCGATACCCGTGGCGTGGGTGGTGAAGAGGGTCGCAATCTGCGGACAATGATCCCGAAGGTAGAAGATAGAGAACGCCGTCTGCCACTCGTTGGCGTGGGCGCAGCCCGCAGGCTGCGCCTTCGGGCTGACAGACTGATTTACACACAGCCAGTGATAGAGGTTCTCCATGACGATGCCGGCGGCGTAGCCGAAGAGACAAGACTCGTCGTAATCGCCGTAAGCGGCGTGGCTCTGGACCCGGAACTTATCCCATGCCCATGCGTATATCTCGTTCTTGCGAGACCAGAGGCCGTCGAACTTCAGAAGGATGGCGATGGGTTCGCC
This sequence comes from uncultured Bacteroidales bacterium, assembly GCA_900317885.1. Classification (GTDB taxonomy): domain Bacteria; phylum Bacteroidota; class Bacteroidia; order Bacteroidales; family Paludibacteraceae; genus Colicola. Next base: position 38,196 of record ONIM01000004.1, read on the forward strand.
GGGTACCTTCCAACGGCCGACACGAAGAGAAGGAATACCGCTTCGCTCAAAGTCGAAAGCAGAAAGCCATTCCTTCAGGAGGGACTTGTCTTCCTTAAAATAGATATCACTATGGTCGCCGAAATCGGGACCGAAGAAAAATACTTTGTCGGGGTGCTCCGCCTGCATCGAGGCCGCACGCGTACTAAGCACCGCATAAATACCGCCTACGCGGTTACAGACTTCCCAAGAGGTTTCAAAAATATAATCAGGTTGCATTTATTTGAGGTCGCTGTCCGCAGCGATTTTCGTTACTTCTTTTAATGAATTCAGGAGGATAGGGGTCGTGACAAACTTATTGTTATCCGAACCGACGAAAGGCATGTACCATACCCCTTCGCTGTTCGCCCAATAGATGCGGTTGTCCTTGGTATCCAGCGTCATCGCCGCGCAAGGGGAAGCATCAATCTGCACGGGGTAGGCGCCATCGATATTCGCCACCCAAAGCCCGTTAGCGCGGTAGTAGATCTTGCGGTTGGCGATATGGAAGCCCTCCATCTGAGGGAAGACGGTTTTCAGCTCGCTTAAGCGGAACTCGTAGCCGTTGTAGAATTGCAGGGTGTCCTGCTCGGCATTGAGAAGATCTGCCGCAGTCTCATCCTCCGCGTACGCCTCCGCCTGATCACCGAAGATACGCTGGCGGTAATCAGCCCGGGCGGTACGTAAGAGCACCGAGTTCGTAGTCCGATTCTGAATACGGATGGAGCGCTCGATGATCGTAGTGTCCTGATTAAGGATAACGACCAGTTTCACCTTTTCCGCCTCAGCGGGATGCGTAAAACAGTATTTCAGCGAAGGCTGATCTTTCGCCGCTATGGTATCACCCAAGTACCAAGTATAGCTGACTGTATAATTGTAGGGGTTATACAGATTGGCGGTGAAGGTATAGTCGCGGAAGATATAGAAAGCCGTGTCGGAACATACAAAAGTAGGCACGGTGTCGGTGACGACAATCTTCTTGTAGGCCGTCCATCGGTTTTTCTTATCTACCTTGAGAATCACGTCATACTCTCCCGGCTGCTTGAAGGTATGGGACGGCGATTTGAGGGTAGAGGTACCTCCGTCGCCAAAAGTCCACTCCCACTCTTCTCCTGTCGAAGAGAGATTCGAAAACGTCACTACTTGCCCGGCGCGAGGGTTTTGCGGCGAATAAGAGAAAGAAACGTCGTTTTTCTTACACGCCACCGCCACGCAGCAAAGTGTCAATACTATTAATACTTTTTTCATAATCATTATTTGCATCAATCCAGTGGATTTCTTTATCCCGCCGGAACCAGGTCATCTGGCGCTTGGCATAATGGCGGGTGTTTTGCCGGATGAGTTCTACCGCGCGCTGAAGGTCGTATTCGCCATCAAGATAGCCGAATAACTCTCTGTACCCTACCGTCTGCAAACTATTCAGCCGGCGGAGCGGATAAACGGCTTTGGCCTCCTCGAGCAGTCCGTCCTCCATCATCTGCGAAACGCGGGTGTTGATTCGCTCATACAATTCTTCGCGGGGACGCTCGAGCGCGATCTTGAGGATGCGGAATGGCCTCTCTTTGCGGGTATTCGTCCGTAACGAACTATAGGGTTTGCCCATCGTGAGCGACAGCTCTACGCAGTGCGCCAAGCGCGCGGGATTGCTTTGATCCACCATCTCCCAATACTCCGGATCAAGGCGCTGTACCTCCTGTTGCAGCCATGTCAGACCTTGCAATTTGAAGTTCTCGGTTACCTCGGCGCGGATGGCATCCGGGATCGTAGGCAGGTCGTCCAGCCCATTGCAAACGGCGTCGGCGTACAACATCGAACCACCCGTCATGACCACCACATCGTGGGTAAGGAAGAGTTCGTCAAGGAGTTCGAGGGCGTCTCGCTCGTACCGGCCGGCATTATAGTCGTCCTGCAGGTCGCGCGACGCAATAAAATAATGTTTTACGCGCGCGAGCTCCTGCGCCGTCGGTGCCGCAGTACCGATAGGTATGCCCCGGAAAACCTGACGACTGTCACAATTGAGGATAGGGCAGCCGTAATGCTCCGCTACCCGCAATGACAGCTCCGTCTTGCCGACACCTGTAGGACCAAGGAGCAGAAGGAGGGTTTTAGAACATGGTGCCATCATCGAAACTGAGGTCCTGGAAACCCTCCATGTCGATGTCGCCCAGATCGTACTCGTCCTTGAACTCGTCATCAAACATGAAATCATCGTTGCCCTTGCCGGCACCGATATCTGCCAAAGGATCCTCGGATTTCAGTTGCTTCGGCGCTTTGCCCTTGCTCTCCACGCACTCCACTCCAGTCATGGAACCGGGTTTGATCTCCTTGAGCGAACCGAAGAAATAGCGCTCGAACATCGGGTCGAAGACATAGATAAGACGCTGGCCCTGCTCCTCAATCAGATCATTGAGGTGGGTCTCATTCATGACCATGTTGTCGTACTCGAAGTTGGAGTCCATCTCCACGAGGGTGATCTCCTGGCCTTTCTCCCACTCGTCGTTGCAGATGAAGAACGAGGTCATCTGGTCATCGGGATAGCCCACACTCTTCAAGATAGCCTCGTGCAGCTCCAGAAAAGTAGCATCGGCCGAGGCCTCAAAGACGCGGCGGAAATTAGGGTCGCCCTCTTCACACGAGAAAGTAAATTTGTAAATCATATTCCTAAAAAATAAAGTTCAAAAATGTAGTTTTCAAAAAAATGCGCACAAATTTACTGCTTTTTTTTGATATACGCAAGAAAAAAGTGCTTTTTTTGTATTTATCAAAAAAGTTTGAGTTATTTCGAGGACACCGACCCGGCTTTGCCGGCCCACCTCGAAATTACAGCCGCACGTTAGTGCTCATAAACAAGCTCCTAGCCCACAAAACTTAAATATATTTAATTTTTTGGTCTAATTTCTTGTTTATGTCAAACTTTTGTTGTAACTTTGCACGATTTTTTAACAAACGTACATTAACATTCTGTCAACTTCATTCGGGGTGCCGGTCTGGCTGAGATAAAACCCGTTGAACTTGGGCAGGTAATGCTGCTAAAGAAAATGAGAAAAAACATTCTTTCAATCAACCATGCATGGTTGATGGTTTTTGGTGCATTCGCACCGGTCATGTCTGCGTTCGGGCAGACGAGTGAGGACACATTGTCCGTGAACGATTTTCAGATCCAGGAGGTAGTCGTAAGTGCGCCTGTAAGGCAAGCTATCGTCAGTCGGGAAGAGGTCAAGTATCAGGAGCTGAACCACGATAACACGGGTCAGAACCTGCCGATACTACTGAGCAAGACCCCTTCGTTAGTGACGACCAGCGATGACGGTTTGGGTGTGGGTTACACCTATTTCCGCGTGCGCGGTAGTGATCACACGCGCGTGAACATGACCATCAACGAGGTGCCTCTCAATGATGCGGAGAGCCAGAGCGTGTTCTGGGTGAACATGACGGATATCAGTTCGTCGATCACGAAGCTGGATGTGCAGCGCGGCGTGGGTACCAGCGCCAACGGCGGTAGCAGTTTTGGCGCAAGCATCAATATCAACACCATCGACAACACGATTCCTGCGGATTATGAGCACCTGCCGGTACACGCGGAGTTGGGCTTCAACGGAGGTATGTACAACACCTTCCGCGAGATGGCGAAGATCGATGGATGGTGGGGAGACAAGAACAGTAAGAAAGGCGCATGGCATATCGGCGGCCGGTTCAGTAAGGTGAACTCCGACGGCTATATAGACCGCGCGAGCTCCGACCTGTTCAGTTACCAAGCGCAGTTAGGGTGGCAAAACAGCAAGACGGCGGTTAACCTGCTCTCTTTCGGAGGCAAAGAGAAGACCTATCTGGCATGGAATGGTCTAACGAGAGAAGAGATTGAGATCGACCGTCGTCAGAACACTGCGGGTGCCTTTCTCGACGCCAACGGCAACACCCAGTACTATAACAATGAGACCGACAACTACCAGCAACACCATGTACACCTGAACGTGACCCACCGATTCAATTCCCATTGGAGTCTGAACGCGACCGGGCATTATACTTTCGGGACCGGATACTGGGAGACGTTTGACTCCTGGTACCTGATGGGCATTGTACAAAAAGGGCTCCGAAATCATTTCTACGGAGGAATCATCAGCACGAAATATATCCACGAGAAAGTAGATGTACAGGCCGGTTTGGCGCTGAATAACTACAACGGCCTCTCGTATGGCAATATAGACCAGAATTACGGGACGAACTTCACGGAGTACTACTCCGGTTACGGCGATAAGTTAGACGGTAATATCTACGCCAAAGCTAATTGGAGAGTGCTGCATCGGGGCAAAGAGAAGTTGAGTCTGTACGGCGATTTGCAATATCGGTTGGTGGACCATCATATTTACGGGGATAACGACAATAGTACTGTCCCGGGCAGCAGGGTGAAGATCGAAGAGCATCACACCTGGCATTTCTTCAACCCGAAAGCCGGTCTGACGTACGACAACGGAGGTCACCGTCTGTCCGCCACATTCGCCTTAGCCAACCGCGAGCCGGCGAGATCGAATTTCATCAACCGGCAAGATGACGAGCCGCAGCCTAAGCCGGAGAGACTATTCGACTACGAGTTAGGATATAACTATACGTCTACCGGCGTTACCAAGAGCGGCTACGCGATGCCGTGGCATATCGGGCTCAACCTGTATTTCATGGATTATAAGGACCAGTTAGTGCTGACCGGCGAGATTAACAGTATCGCTATTTTCCTGACCAAGAATGTAGATAAATCATACCGGACCGGCGCCGAGTTGCAGTTTGGCGTAGATTGGACCAAATGGTTCAGTTGGAGCGGAACGCTGACGTGGAGCCGTAATAAATGGTTAGACGGTAACACATGGCGCACGATCTCCTTCTCTCCGGATTGGGTTGCGGGGAATATCTTCTCCTTCCATGTCGCAGGATTTGAAGCGGAGATACAGACATCGGTCATCAGCAAACAGTTCCTCGCCAACAACGAGGACCCGAACGCGATGCTGAAGGCTTATACGGTAACCAATCTGAATCTGCAATATCTCTTGCCGTTGCAGCAATACAAACGCTGCCCGGATATCACGCTCAAATGTCAGCTCAACAACCTCTTCAACACTATGTACGAGAGTAATGGTTATGTCTATCATGACGCCTGGTCCGGCAGCGACATCGCATATTTCATGCCGCAAGCGGGCATCAATGTACACGCAGGATTTGTAGTAAAATGGTAAGAGAGCGGTAAAAAAAGTTTTTGGATAAATAAAAATGGCACTATTCTTGCATATATGGAAAAAAAATACTAATTTTGCAGCATGAATAGGATTTTATGGGTTGACGACGAGATCGACTTGTTGCAGCCGTACATTATTTATCTGAAAGAAAAGAACTACGAAGTCGTGACCGCCAGCAATGGGGAGGACGCGTTGGATTATCTGGAGCAAGAAGTACCGGACATCGTTTTTCTGGACGAAAACATGCCGGGTATGAGTGGCTTGGAAACGCTTCAGGAGATCAAGCGCCTTCATCCGGAGGTACCTGTAGTGATGATTACGAAGAGTGAGGAGGAGCACATCATGGAGCAGGCGATCGGCGAGAAGATCGCCGATTACCTGATTAAACCCGTCAATCCGAGCCAGATTCTGCTTTGCCTCAAGAAGCATATTCATCAGCAGGCGATTGTGACAGAACAGGTACAGCAAAACTACCGTCAGGAGTGGAGCGACATCTCCTACATGATCGATACTGCCTCTACCATCGAGGAATGGCAGGCGATAGAGCGCAGTCTGAGCCGATGGGACATCGAGTTGGCGGGTGTAGAGGAGCAGGCCGGACATTCCGGCATGCGCAGCCTCATTGCCGACCAGCGGACGCAAGCAAATGCAGCCTTCAGCAAATGGATCGCCAAGAACTACGAGGGATGGTTTAACGCGGGCGAACAACGGCCTGTCCTGTCGTGCGACGTAATGAAGCATAGTGTTTTTCCGCTGCTGGACAACGGGGAAAAAGTACTACTATGCGTGATTGATAATTTCCGATACGATCAATGGCGGACGATTCAGCCGCTCTTGAGCGAGTTCTACTCCATCCGCTCGGAGGAGCAGTATACCTCCGTCCTTCCGACAGCTACCCAATATGCCCGTAATGCAATCTTCTCGGGCTTGATGCCCCTGCAGATCCAAGAGATGTACCCCGAATACTGGGTGGACGAAGGGGATGAGGAGAGCAAAAACCAATATGAGAAAGAGTTGGTACAGACCCTGCTGGACCGCTACCGGAGGCGAGAGAGTTTCAATTACTGGAAAGTAAACGAAAGCGATTTCTGCGAGCGGGTGATTCATCAGTTGAAAGGCTCACAGGCGCAGCTGAATATCATCGTGCTCAATTTTATCGACATGCTCTCCCACTCCCGTACTGAAAGCAAGATGATGCGGGAGCTGGCAAACGACGAAGCGGCTTACCGCAGTTTGACCTTGAGTTGGTTCCGCCATTCGCCTACCTACGAATTGCTCCGTCGCGCTTCGGAGCTGGGATTCACACTGGTGCTGACTACCGATCATGGTACAACGAGGGTGAAGAATGCGGTACAGATCATCGCGGATAAAAACACCAACACCAATATCCGCTATAAGGTAGGAAAAGCGCTGAATTGCAGTTCCAAAAACGTGTTCACCATTGAGCACCCGAAGCGAGTGGGTCTGCCTTGCCCGAACGTGAGCAGCAGTTACGCCTTCTGTACCGGCAGCGACTTCTTCGCCTACCCCAATCAATTCAATTATTACGCCCAATACTACCGTAATACCTTCCAACACGGAGGTATATCGCTGGAGGAAATGATCATTCCGCTGGTTACGCTGATTCCTAAAAAATGAACCATTTTATTCTCATAGCGATTACCGTCCTGACTTGGAACACGGGTCGGATGGGTGGTTTTGAAAAGCCCGAGAAGAACGAGGTCCTGCGCTATCTGACAGCGCAGGATGCAGATGTCATCTGTCTGCAGGAAGTAGATGTGTATAAGGACGCCCAATTCCTTACCTTGCCCGACGTGAAGCGCGTTCTGGGGAAGAAATATCCGTACTCGTACCTGGATTTCTCGGTCTATAACAAACGCCATCAATACGGTACGATGGTCTGGGCCAAATATCCGCTGATCAATAAACAAAGCATCCATTACGAGACACGGGGTAACCTCTCGAACCGCTGCGATATCGTTGTCGGAAACGATACCATCCGCCTGATTAATAATCATCTGGAGTCCTATAGTTTCACTCCCGATGACATAATCGAAGCGGAGACACAGCGTAACTACGAGGGTTTTCTCTCTTCCTTCAGACGTCTGAAAGCCAAATGGAAACGCGCCATCGCCTTGCGTAACAAACAAGCGCGGGTAGTACGAAGAGAGATTGAGGACAGTCCGTACCCGGTAGTCGTAGTCGGGGATTTCAATGCACCGGTACTCAGTTATGCCTATTGGCATATCAGTAGCGGTCTGCACGACGCCTGGAGTAGTACTCACCCGTGGCAACGGGGCGGGGCTACGTGCGAGAAAAGAGGATTCGGGTTTAGGATCGACTATATCCTGTCCTCCGAAAACCTGCGCCCTACAGCCTGTGAAGTAAAAGAAACAACAGGCTCGGATCACAAGCCTGTTGTCGCTACGCTGGAATGGTGATCACACCCGTTTGTGGTAATGATAATCTTTGAACCGGTCATCCGTACTGTCCAAGTGCTCATGACCGGTTATTTTTTCCTTTATCGTGCGCCAGAGATTGCCGATACGGGGCTCACGCCAATCGGTCTTGCGCCAGTACCAAATCAGTATCCATCCGAAGAGCATTCCGCCCAGATGGGCAAAATGGGCTACATTATCCGCCGTAAATCCCGCTACGGAACCTAATCCCGCAAAGAGTTCTATAGCCGCATATATGATAACGAACGTGCGCGCACGTATAGGAATGGGGATGAACAGGACATACAAGGGCACCGAGGGGTAGAGCCATCCGAAAGCGAAAAGGATGCCGAAGACCGCTCCGGAAGCGCCTATCGTGTTCAGAAAATAGGAATACTGCGCGAGGTAAGCGGCGCCATACGTGCTGCTCATGTTGGATAACATCAGAGCCCATACTACCTCTTGGATGAAAGCGGCGCCCAATCCGCAAACCAGATAATAGATCGCGAACCGACGCTCACCCCATTCGTTCTCAATCATAGGGGCAAACATCCATACGGCGAACATGTTAAAAAACAAGTGCGACAAGTTAGCATGCAGAAACATATACGTGATCGGCTGCCACCAATGGAAAGATGCCGCACTATAATAATGGAGGCCCCCGATGGCATTCAAATCCACGCCATAACGCTGCAGAATACCTGCCAGCAAAAAGATAATCAAATTAGCTATTAATAAATAGCGAGTTACAATTGGTAAGTTACGCATATCGAGTGCAAAATTACAAAAAATATACGAATTTCCATACAAAAAACGCACCAAATGCAGAAAAAATCACGTTTTTTTGCAAAAAATGCATTTTTTTTTGAAAAAATATTTGGTATATAAAGAAAAAGTTGTAACTTTGCAAGCGTAATTCCGAAATAGGAACCAATCGTTCACATTATTAATAACTAAAAAACACTTAAGTTATGAACAAATCAGAACTCATCAAGGCAGTTGCAGCTAAGGCTGAACTCCCGCAGGCAGAGGTAGCAAAAGTTCTCGACGCAGCTCTTGAGGCAGCAGTTGAGGCAGTTAAGAAAGGTGAGAGCGTACAGCTCATTGGCTACGCTACTATCAGCGTTGCTCAGAAGGCAGCTCGCAAGGGTATCAACCCTGCAACCAAGCAGGCGATCACCATCCCGGCTCGCAAGGTTGTTAAAATCAAACCGGGTGCTAAATTTGCTCTCTAATAGGCAATGTAGCTTTACAAACGAGTTGCCCTACAAACGGGCAACTCGTTTTGTCTGTTCTTAAATAGGTATTAGATATGTTGAATATAATTTTGTGTGGTGCTCCGGGTAGCGGTAAAGGTACGCAGTCCGGGTATATAGCAGAGAAATACGGTCTGAAGCACCTCTCTACCGGCGATGTCCTGCGCGCCGAGATCGCCAAAGGCAGTGAATTAGGTAAAAGCATTGATGCGTTGATCTCCAATGGAAACCTGGTTCCGGACGAGATGATGTTCGGAGTGATCGAGAACTATATTGCTTCGCTTCCAGCGGATTGCAAAGGTACGATCTTTGATGGTTACCCCCGTACAGTGTCCCAGGCAGAATCGCTGACCGGCTTGCTCAAGAAATACAACATGGACGCTATCATGATTGATCTCCTGGTAGACGAGCAGTTACTGATCCAACGCCTCATTGAGAGAGGTAAAGTGAGCGGTCGTGCGGACGACAACCTCAATACGATCCGTCATCGCATCGCCGTTTACCACAACCAGACGGAGCCTATCGCACATTATTACCTGCATCACGGTAATTATTTTACCGTGAACGGCAATCACTCGGTAGAGGACGTGTTCCTGCAGATCGAGCGAATTATTGACCTCGCAAAATAATATTTCTTATGGCCGCTAATTTTATCGACTATGTCAAGATCTACTGCCGCTCAGGAAAGGGTGGCGCAGGTTGCATGCACCTACATCGCGCCAAGTATCTGCCGAAAGGCGGTCCAGACGGCGGCGACGGAGGTAAAGGTGGGTCGGTGATCTTACGCGGCAACCGCAACCTGTGGACCTTACTGCACCTGAAGTACCAGAAGCATATCATGGCTACTGACGGCGGTAAGGGCGGTCAGAGCCGTTCGTTCGGCAAGGACGGAGAAGATAAGATCATCGAGGTACCCTGCGGTACGGTGGTCTATGACGGCGAGACCGGCGAATATATATGCGAGGTGAAGGCACATGACGAGCGCGTGGTGTTACTCAAAGGCGGTCGCGGAGGTCTGGGAAACTGGCATTTCCGCACCGCTACGAACCAGGCGCCTCGTTACGCGCAGCCAGGCGAACCGGCACAAGAGCGCACCGTCATCATGCAACTCAAGGTACTGGCTGACGTAGGTCTCGTGGGCTTCCCCAATGCCGGCAAATCCACGCTACTGAGCGTTGTCTCGGCAGCCAAACCGGAGATTGCCGACTATCCTTTCACTACCCTCACACCGCAGTTAGGTATTGTTTCTTACCGCGACGGCCGGTCTTTCTGCATGGCGGATATCCCCGGAATCATCGAGGGTGCCAGCGAGGGAAAGGGACTGGGACTCCGGTTCCTGAGACATATTGAGCGAAACGCGGTGCTGCTATTTATGGTTCCCGCTACCAGCGAAGACATACAAGGCGAGTACCGGATTCTTCTTCGCGAATTAGAGCAGTACAACCCTGAACTACTGAGCAAGGCGAGGATCTTAGCCATCAGCAAGATGGATGTGCCGCGTGTGGATGATGAGGGCAACGGACTACCGGAGATTGATTTCGACGCGCTGCGAAAAGAACTGGATATACCCGTGATACCCATCTCCTCACTCACGAATGAGGGTATTGACGAACTCAAAGACCAGCTGTGGACAGAACTCAACAAGGAGCAGAACCAGGTGATTGAGATCAGCCATGCGCCGATAGACGTGACCCTGATTGAGAAAGAGGAGCCGGAGGCACAAGAAGACGACGAGGAGCACACTATCTATCTCAACGAGGTAGAAGAGGAATGGGACCTCGACAAGTATAAAGGCATAGGCTGGGACGAATGATAAACACGTGGTACGATAGAATGATCGAGTGGCGTGAACGCCATCTGAGCGAGAAGCATCTGGTATTGCTTCTCTCGTTCTTCGTAGGAGCGTTCTCAGCAGCCGCAGCGGCTTTGCTGAAATCGTTTATCCATTTGATACAAAGGCTCGTAGAGGAGCAGCTGATTGCGGATGAGCGCACTTGGTGGTACCTCATCACGCCGGTTATCGGTATTACGCTCGCGGCCTTGTTTGTCAAATATGTCGTTCGTGACGACATCTCCCATGGTATCACGAAAATCCTGTACGCCATCTCTCAGCGCAAATCGATCATCAAGGCACATAACATGTGGTCTTCTATCATCGGTTCGGGTCTGACGATTGGTTTCGGCGGATCGGTCGGAGCCGAGGCGCCAATTGTGCTCACGGGCGCAGCCATCGGTTCCAACTTGGCGAAAGCCTTCCGTTTGAACCAGAAGACGATGATGCTCATGATCGGATGCGGAGCAGCAGGAGCTATCGGCGGAATCTTCAAAGCCCCTATAGCCGGTTTGGTCTTCACGCTGGAGGTACTGATGATGGATCTGACGATGACATCCGTAGCGCCGCTTCTCATCTCTTCCGTCACTGCCACCGCTATCTCCTATATCCTGACGGGTACCGAACCGATGTTCCCTCTGGATGTAGCCGAACCGTTCCTGGTGGAGCGTATCCCATGGTATCTGGTATTAGGCGCTATCTGCGGTCTGGTCAGCCTCTATTTCACTCGGGGCATGAACGGGTTAGAGCAATGGGCGAAACACAACGTTCGTTCGTTCGGGCTGAAGATCCTTATCGGAGGACTGACGCTGAGCGTCCTGATCTTCCTCTTCCCGCCGCTATACGGCGAGGGTTACGACGTCATCAAGCAGCTCATCAATGGCGACAGCCTCTCGGCGCTAGATAACAGTCCGCTGCATAAATATCTCATACCGACGGATTTCTACGCCCAACTATCCACGACCAATACGCAGTTGATTCTGTTAGGTTACTTCATTGCCATCATCTTCCTGAAGATTGTTGCCAGCGTTGCGACGAACGGAGCGGGAGGTGTCGGAGGTATCTTCGCTCCCTCGCTTTTCATGGGTGCTATCGTGGGATTTGTTACCGCACGGATCATGAATCTGGCGGGACTTATCGTACCGGAGACGAATTTTGCGTTGGTAGGTATGGCTGGACTGATGTCCGGCGTGATGCATGCTCCGCTGACGGGAATCTTCCTTATCGCAGAACTAACAGGAGGATACCATCTGTTCATGCCGCTGATGATCGTCTCGGTCATCTCCTATCTGACAATCATGCTCTTTGAGCCCCACTCGTTGTACGCGATGCGTCTGGCGCAGAAAGGCGAACTGCTGACCCACAACAAAGACCGTAACGTGCTCACGCTCCTAAAGATGGATAGCGTCCTGGAGACCGATTTCATCACAATCTTCCCCGAGATGACCTTAGGAGAATTAGTCAAAGTAATCAGCGAGAGCAAGCGTAATATCTTCCCTGTAATTGACCATGAGGGCCATCTGAAGGGCATATTGCTGCTGGACGAAGTGCGGAATATTATGTTTCAACCTCGTCTGTACAAGCGTTTTACGGTTGGTCAGCTCATGACTTCTCCACCCGCTATCCTGCGGTTTGATCTGACGATGGATAAAGTGATGGAGATTTTTGAAGACACCGGTGCCTGGAACTTACCGGTAGTAGATCAGGACCGTCGGTACTTAGGATTCGTATCCAAGTCCAAGATCTTCAATTCCTATCGACATGTACTCGTGCATTTCAGCGACGAGTGATTTTCAATTAATTCAAGGTATTGGGTTCATAATGCCGCCATTTCTCAATGAGAGCGGTCATGTCTTCGGGCCAGGAGCTATCGAAGAACATTCTTTCTCCCGTGCGCGGATGGGTAAACCCAAGCGTCTTGGCGTGCAGTACCTGCCTGGGACAAAGCGCAAAACAATTCTCAATATACTGCCTGTATTTCTGCGTACGAAGACCTTTCAGGATTTCGCAGCCCCCATACTTCTCATCCGCAAAAAGCGGGTGACCGATATGCTTCATGTGCACGCGAATCTGGTGGGTTCGACCGGTCTCCAAGCGACATTCGACGAGTGTGACGTACGGAAATTGCTCGAGAACCCGCCAATGAGTAATGGCCTCTTTGGCTTGCGGACATTCCTCCGGATCCCATACACGGTAGATTGTGCGGTCGCGGTTGTCGCGGGCTAAAGCACCTTCGATCGTGCCGCTTTGCTCTTTGAAGGTCCCCCAAACGAGGGCGTTATAGGTGCGCTCGGTAGTGTGATCGAAGAACTGTTTGGCGAGATTGGCTTTTGCCTCCGGCGTCTTGGCAATCAGCAGGAGTCCGGAGGTGTCTTTGTCAATGCGATGAACAAGACCGATAGAAGGATCATTGATATCTATCGGATGGCTGACAGCTGACGGCTGATGGCTAAAATGCCAGGCGAGGGCATGGAGCAGCGTGTGCTCGTAGTTGCCATGCCCGGGGTGGACTACCATCCCGGCCGGCTTATTGATGACCAGCAGATCTTCGTCCTCATAGACGATCGTCAGGGGGATATTCTCCGGGGTGATGGTGAAGTCGTGTGGTTCGTGGTCCAATAAGACTTGGATAATATCTCCGGGTTTGACACGATAATTAGAAGCGACAGGCAGACCGTTTACCCACACGTTTCCTGCGTCCGCAGCCGTCTGGATGCGGTTTCGGCTGGTGTTAGTCATGTGTTCGGCGAGGTATTTGTCAACGCGTTCTTTGCCTTGCCCTTTATCCACCTCGCATCGCCATCTCTCCCAGAGTTCTTCGCTCTCTATGTCTAACTCTTCATTATTCATCAGAACCACTCTTCGTTATCGTTCTCGCTACCGGTAGCAGCTGCTTTCTCGATTTGCTTGGAGAGTCTGAGCGCAACCGTCTCTCCTTCTATCAGTTTCGATCCTTCGGCAGGAATCTGGCGATAAACGTATTGGTTCACTCCTTCCTCTTCCGGTTCGTCATAACTGATGGCTCCCACGGTGAGTCGATGGCTGAGCAATAATGCCCGCGCCTCCTGTAGCGTCATTCCGATGACGGAGGGCACCTCTACCTCTTCCGTTCCGCGGCCGTAACCTACAACCAGGCGCACCTGCGTACCTACCGGCAGTTTGTCTCCGGGCTGGATGCTCTCGCCGTTTCTCTTCACGTCCAAGACGAGGTCTCGGAAAGCAGAAGGTTCGTAGTCGTAGATTGTATCGACAGCCAATCCCATCCCGCGGAGCGTCGTTTCTGCCTGGCGGTAGCTCATGTCCTGCAGGTTAGGCATCGTTACCTGTCGTTTGGTAGTAGCGTTGATGGTCACATAGACGGCTCTGCCGTGTTTGGCGTGAGAGAAAGGCTTCGGGTCCTGCTCTACGATTGTACCGAAAGGTACCTGGTCCGAATAAGTGGAGTCTATTACCACCAATACCAGTCCTTCCGCGGACAATAAAGGTTCCGCTTCCGCCAGAACCATCCCTCGCACGTCATTCACCTCCACCTCTACTCCATGCTGCGTATAAGTACGCAACCATGCTATCAAACCGATCAGTATTCCGAAAGCTACCAAAACGGCTAAAACGAGGTTGATACCAAGGAATTTAGCATCTGATTTGTCAAAAAAACCGCTTTTTCTCATAAAATGCAAAATTTATTGTGCAAAATTACAATTTTTTTTGGATATATGCAAAAATGTTTGTAATTTTGCAGAGTTTTTCTCAGAAATACGAAGAATATAGTAAGATAAAGCTTTATTAACTAAAAAAAAACTTTTACAATTATGAAGAAAATGCTTCTTATCGTAGCTGTAGCATTCGCTGCTATGAGCTGCGGCAACAAGTGCTGCGACAAAAAGTGCGGCCAGGACACCTGCTGCCATCAGGACACCGTAGAGGTAGTTGAGGCAGAGGCTGCTGTAGAGGTTGCTGAGTAATCTCTCTTGTTGTCTCAAAAAAGAAGCGACCCCTTTCGGGCCGCTTTCTTTTTTATTATATATCCGATGACAAACGTCAAATACTTAATCTTTGATAAGATTTTTTCCGGTCATCTCTTGGGGTTGGTCGATGCCTAAGATGTGACAGATAGAAGGAGCTACATCCGCGAGGATACCATTCTCTACGCGCGCGCCCGTGTGATCCTTACTTATATATACAAACGGAACGGGATTGAGGGAGTGCGCCGTGTTAGGCGTGCCATCCGCGTTGATGGCGTTGTCGCAGTTGCCGTGATCGGCAATGATGATAATCTCGTAGTCGTTGCGCAAAGCAGCTTCGACGGTCTCGTTGACACAGATATCGATAGCGGTGATAGCCTGCTGGATCGAGTTATACACGCCCGTATGGCCTACCATGTCTCCGTTAGCGTAGTTGAGGATGATGCAATCGTATTTCTGACTATTAAGTGCGTCGCGGAGCGCAATGGTCACTTCCGGCGCAGACATCATCGGCTGCAGGTCATAGGTAGCTACTTTGGGCGAGGGGATGAGGATACGATCTTCGTTCTCAAACTCCGCCTCACGACCGCCGTTGAAGAAGAAGGTGACGTGTGCGAACTTCTCTGTCTCGGCGATACGGAGTTGCTTGAGCCCTAACTTGCTGACCACTTCGCCTAAAGTATTGGTTACATTTTCTTTGGGGAAGAGGACATGCAGTCCTTGGAAGGAGCTGTCGTAGGGGGTCATGCAGCAGTAATGCAAGTGAGGGATGGTCTTCATGCCTTGCTCGGGCATGTCTTGCTGGGTGAGGGCGATAGTGATCTCTTTCGCGCGGTCGTTGCGGTAGTTGAAGAAGATTACGGCGTCGCCTTCCTCGATAGTCGCTAATGGTTTGCCGTTGCGGACGTGTACGATCGGTTTTATGAACTCATCGGTAACGTCAGCAGCGTAGCTGGCCTCCATCGCCTCGTGCATGGACTCGAAAGCCTCGCCTTGACCGTTCACAAGCAGGTCGTATCCGACCTTCACGCGCTCCCAGCGTTTGTCGCGGTCCATGGCGTAGAAACGGCCGATGATCGAGGCAATCTCTCCGGCAGATTTCGCGCAGTGTGCCTCCAGCTGGTCGATGAATCCGATACCCGAACGCGGGTCGGTGTCACGGCCGTCCATGAAACAGTGGATGAAGGTCTTACCCTGCAGACCGTATTTGGCTGCGATGTCGCAGAGGTAGAAGAGGTGCTCCAAGCTCGAGTGTACGCCGCCGTTGGATGTCAGACCCATGAAGTGGATCTTCTTTCCGCTGGATTGGGCGTAGGAGAAGACCGCTTTGATCTCGGGATTGTCGAGGATAGAGCCGTCTTTGCAAGCGCGGTTGATCTTTACCAGATCCTGATAGACGACACGTCCGGCACCGATATTGAGGTGCCCTACTTCGGAGTTACCCATCTGTCCGTCGGGCAGACCGACATTCTCACCGCTGGCTTGCAGTTGCGAGTTCGGGTATTTCGCCAATAACGCGTCCCAGTGGGGCGTCGAGGTACAATAGATAGCATCGGCAGTATCCTTATGACCGATACCCCAGCCATCCAAAATCATCAATAATGCTTTACTCATATATTCGTTTTTTTAGTTTGTCCATTTCGCGTTTGTCATCCGCTTCTCGGAGCGATTGACGCTTGTCGTAAGTGTGCTTACCCTGGCAGAGCGCAATCTCCACTTTTGCCAGGCCTTTGTCGTTGATAAAGAGCACCAGCGGGATGATGGTCTTGCCGGTATCCTTGGTCGCCTTCTCGAGTTTGCGAATCTCTTTGCGTTGCAAGAGCAGTTTGCGGTCGCGCTTGGCTTCATGATTGGCGTACGAACCGAACCGGTACTCAGCGATATGCATCTGCTTGATGTACATCTCTCCGTGCTCCACGGCACAGTAAGAGTCCACCAGCGAAGCTTTGCCCTCACGGATGGACTTGATCTCCGTGCCGAAGAGCTGAATGCCGGCGGTATAGCGGTCGAGGATGATATACTCAAACCTCGCGCGCTTATTCTCAATCCGTATGTTGGTCTTGTTCCTCATTTACTTTGTCCTTACCTTGGCTTTGACCGTCGGTTGACGTCGCAGGTCTGACCTCCGTCGTTTCACCGTCGGGATTGACTGCTAATTTCTTATACTTCTTTTGTCGTTGTTCCCATCGCTCGCGTGCATACTGCTGCATGTCGATGACCGTGTCGTTTTCGTCGATGATCTCCAGACCGAAAATTGTCTCGATGATGTCCTCCAGTGTCAGGATGCCGACGAACATGCCGTATTCATCGATGACCTGGGCTATCTGGCTCTTCTGCTTGAGCATGGAATCAAAGATCGTACCGAGCGTGAGGTCCTGATCGAAAGCCGGCAATGGGCGTTTGATGCTGCCTAAGGTCTTACGGAAGTGATCCTCCGTGAGGTCCTCCAAGGCATCGTTTCGCAGGATGTAGCCGGTGATATACTCCGGCGCTTCGGGTTTGTAGAGCGGAATGCGGGAGAAATGGTCGTACTCGTCGTTGTCGTAGTAGGCGCGGAGGGTCATGTTCTCCGGTGCTATCTTCGCCACCACACGCGGCGTCATGACATCGTAGGCGTGGATGGAGTCGAGCCGCATGAGATTGGAGAAGATCTTATTCTCGTCCTCGTCCACCACTCCTTCTTCCTCGCCGACATTCACCATCGCCAAGACCTCTTCGCGGCTGACAGAGGGGTCATCTTCGTTGTCGGGGACCATGCGGGAGATGAGTTCGACGAGCCATACCAAGGGGTACAGCACGAAGATCAGGACCCGGATAACGCGTGCGGTAAAGCCCATGAGTTCGCGCCAGTAGGTCGTGCCGATAACTTTCGGGATGATCTCTCCGAAAAAGAGGATGAGGATGGTGGTGATGGCGGATATGAGTCCGAACCACTTGCTGCCGAAGACCGCGGTTGCCTGCATACCTACGCCAGCCGCTCCGATGGTGTTGGCGATAGTATTCAGCGAGAGGATCGCCGCTAAGGGGCGACCCGTATCTTCCTTGTACGCGCTCATCAGTTTCGCGGGCGCGTAGCCTTCCTCCTCGCGGAGGTTAATATAACTGAGCGACGTGGACATCAGTACCGACTCCAGAACGGAGCACAGAAAACTGACGGCCATTGCGCCAATCAAAAACAATAGTAATAATCCCATAATGCAAAAATTCGTGCAAAGGTACTGCTTTTTTCTGATATATGCAAATGCACGAGAAAAAAAATTTACTTAATCACAACGAGAGATGGGATAAAGGGATTGTCATAAGTGCCGAGGTTGTCATCGCTCTTGTACGGGAAAGCGTCCTTCTGCTCGAAGATATTTTTATAATGCGTGGAGTAATAGCGGAGCGTGACCATTCCTTCCGAATCGGACATATAGAGGTAGAAGATTCCATCCTGGGGCGCTTTTACGCCGATGC
Source organism: uncultured Bacteroidales bacterium (assembly GCA_900317885.1). Lineage (GTDB taxonomy): Bacteria > Bacteroidota > Bacteroidia > Bacteroidales > Paludibacteraceae > Colicola. The sequence goes on from ONIM01000004.1 coordinate 56,379, forward strand.
AGGTCTCCCCGATAAATGCAGCCAGGAGGTCATTCTCGTTGAGGACGAAGTCCGCTGCGATATTCGGGTATTGCGCCTTGAGATCCACTTTGACTACTGCTGTCATGGATGAGGTCATGTCTGATTTCTCCGGAGCCGTCCAAACGGGGCGTGCCTTATTGGAGACGAAGGTCTCCGGGGCTTGCTCTTGGTCTTTCTTGCAACCCGAGAAGAGCATCAGCATTATCATACTCAGAGAGTAGAGCGCGAAAATAAACGATTTCTTCATATAGATATTTTATTAATTATTTACCAAGCTTTTGTTTGACTTCCCTCTCCCGTGATAGGGGTGGTACCACCGCCGCTGGCAGCGAGCCTACAATATGATATCACCGTTAACTTCATTTTTCTTCACAAAACCCTTTGCGGCTGCAAAGGTACTGCTTTTTTTTGAGATATGCAAGGAAAATCGGAGATTCTTAGTCGAAAGTAGAAAGCAGAAAGATCAGAAATATTTACTCATCGAAAAATCCTAATTGTGAAATAGCTGTTAACATTCTATTGACGTAGGCGCTATCGGGCGCGGACCAGCGGAAGCCGAGACGAAGGAGGACAGCAGAGGTATAGCGGTTGTCGCGCTCGATCGTGACCGCCTTCTGGCCGTGGGTCATATCCTGATACGCCAAGAGAGCGGACATGAGGCTCGCTTTCTTCGGATCCTGACTGGCTTCGAGGATCGCTTGCCGGAACTCGTCCTCCTCGACGTAACGGATGGACTTACCGATCTTCTCAAAGCCCGCAAGGATATCGCCCAAGAGGTCGGTATGGTTGTTGAAGGGCTGGAAGACATTACATTCTTTCGGCGTGGAGGCAAGCAGCACGACAGCTTTTGCCGTCTCGTTCACCGGCGAGAACTCCGCCGGCGAATCGTATTCGTCTATCGGGCAGCAGCCGAGGGTGGAGAACACTTTGAGACGCCCCATGTAACTGTTGGATTGGAAGTTCGCCTGGAACTCACCGTCGTAGCTACGCGCAGCAAGGTTGCCGACACGCATGATCTTAGCGTTCAGGCCGTGACGCGCGACGGCATCGAGGATGACACGTTCGGCGAGGAACTTCGACCGCATATAGCGGTTATCGAGGAACTGACCGAAGTACAGCAAGCGTTCCGACAGTTCGGGTACCGCCTTGCCGTCACCGCGATCTACCCAAATCTCGCCGACGGAAGTGGTAGATATATGGATGAGTCGTGCGCCGGTCTTGAGACAGAACTCCACGCAGCGCTCTGCGCCGCCGATATTTACCTGCTCGATGTCATCGGTCTTGGAGAAGTGCTTGACGTTGGCTGCGCAGTTGAAGACGGTATCAATCAGACCGTCCTTCGGACTGACAGAGATTTCGCTTGTGACATCGCCGTTGACGACGAAGAGGCGGGAACCGAAGAGCTCATCAAAACGTCGGTCGAAATAGTAGAAGAGCAAGTTACGCAGACGTCGTTGCGCATCTTGCTGGTCTTTACCGCGAACAAGACAGGTGATGGTCTTGGCATCGGAGTCAATCAGCTCGCGCAGGACATGAATGCCGAGATAACCGGTAGCACCGGTGAGCAGCACGTTGCCTAAGTCCTGACGCTCGCCGCGGAGGAAAGTATTGAGGTTATTGCGCTGCAGAATCGCATCGATGCCGGAGTAATCGAAGTTATTTTCATCGGTTACGGGTGAGGGGTTACCGGTTACGGGTGCTTCGCCCGAGAGGAATTGTGCCAAGAGACGCGGCGTAGGATGGGTGAAGATATCGCCGTAGGCAACATGCTTACCGGCTTTGTCCGCTTCGATGATGACGCGGGTGACCATGAGGGACGTACCGCCGAGTTCAAAGAAGTTATCCGTGGCACCTATCTTATCCTGATTGAGGATGGATGCAAAGATGTCGCAGAAGAGCCGCTCGTTGTCGTTAGCCGGTGCTACGTAGTCGCGGTCGGTGTCGGTGAGCTGCGGAGCAGGCAGCGCACGTTTGTTCACTTTCTGGTTCTGGTTCAGCGGAATGACGTCGATCTGCATGATCGAAGCCGGCACCATGTACGGCGGTTTGCGATCACGGATGAAGGCATTGAGTGCCTGGATGTCCATCTTGGTGTCGCTGACGATATAGGCAGCGATGAACTTACCTCCGTTGGGGTAATCAAAAGCCTGCACGGTAGCGTCGTTGATGCCGGGGAACTCGCGGATGACGGCTTCTACCTCTTTGAGTTCGATACGGAACCCGCGGATCTTGACCTGACCGTCCTGCCGACCGACAAACTGGATATTGCCGTCTGCGAGGTAACGCACGACGTCGCCGGTGCGATAGCAACGGAGATTATTCCAGTCGATATAGGTCTCGGCGGTCTTGTCGGGACGATTGAGGTAACCGCGGCTGACCTGCGGACCGGAAACAAGCAGCTCGCCTATAGCGCCTACGGGCACACGATGGAGGTCCTTATCAACGATGAAGAGCCGGAAGTTATCCAGGGGTTTGCCGATCGGGATATTCTTCTCCTGCTCGTGTATCGGATAGGTCGTGGTGAAGATGGTACACTCGGTCGGACCGTACGCGTTATGAAGCAGATAGTTAGCCGGCGGCGCGATGGTCGCAAGTTTCTCTCCTCCCACAGACAAGTGCTTGAGGGAGTGGTTGTCGCAGTTCTGCGCAAACTGATAGCCCACCTGGGTCGTCATGAAGGAGTGGGTGATGCCTTCCGCCTCGAAGTAATGATTGAGGTCCGGCAGGTTCAGACGGATATCTTCGCCGATGATATAGACGGCAGCTCCGCATGTGAGCGCCGGGTACATATCCATCATGTTCGCATCGAAGCCGTACGAAGCATATGCCGCCACTTTGTCTCCGGCATGGAGATCGTAGTAACGATGGTACCAATGACAGAACGCCACGAGATTGCGATGCTCGAGTTGGCAGCCTTTGGGCACGCCGGTGGAACCGGAGGTATAGAGGAGGATGAATAAATCCGATGGGGAAGCCTCACCCCAACCCTCCCCTGAAGGGAAGGGAGTTTTGACTTCTGCTAACTCTTTGGTCAGGAGGACGGGGCCGGAGTATTCAAAAAAGCCCCTCTCGGCGGAGGCGGCCGTTCTCCCCGTTCCGTCGGGGAGACACTCCGCGTCGGCAATGAGGAGGGAAGCGGACGCATCCTTCATCATGAAGTTCAGTCGTTCAGCCGGATAAGACGGGTCAAGCGGCTGGTAGGCACAACCGGCTTTGAGGGCAGCCAAGGAAGCGACTACCATCCATTCGGAGCGGTTGATGAGGATAGAAACGACAGGCTCGGAGCTTCGCTCATCTGAGATTGGAGATTGGAGATTGAGCACTTCGCAGATCCGTGCAGCGATAGCGTCCGTGCGGGTGTCCACCTCTTTGTAGGTGAGGCGGACGTCGTGATAGACGACGGCGAGGTTATCGGGCGTCTCAGCCGCTTGTTTACGGAAGAGCGAGACGATAGTCTGGGTGTCGTCATAAGGCATGTCGGTCTGGTTGAAGGAGTCGAGGACGGCAGTCTGCGCTTCGTTGAGGAGCGAGATGGAACGCAGAGGTGCGGTGGTGTTTGCCGCAAAAGCCTGCACGGCGTTTGCCACCGACTGCGCGAGGTTGGTGATGAGCGCTTCGCTGTACCAGCCGTTGTCGTACTCGACGGCAATAGAGGGCACGCCGTCCATGGGCATGATATAAAACGCGATCTTGAATTTCGGCACGTTCTGCTCCATGGTCTCGTCGGCGAAAACGGGTTTGCCGAAGACGGAGTAGGAGCTGAGCACGCCCATCTGGTAAGCGAACATGATCTCTGCCTTGAGGTCATAATCCGCTGCCACGCGTGCAAAGGGGTAGTCCTCGTGGGCGAGCGTTTGCTCGAAGGACTGCGCGTTCTCGCGGACGAACTCCTCAACCATCTGGTTCGCTATCTTCGTTGTCAGCGCAAGGGTGTTGACGAACATACCCATGGTGTTGTTGACGCGGAGGTTGCTTCGTCCGTTGGAGATGGTAGTGATGCAGACATCATCTGTTCCTGCAAAACGCGCCAAGGAATAATAGACTGCACTCAGCAGCACTGCCGCCGGCGTCACGCCTAATTGGGCCGCATATTTCTCTGCCGTAGGCATGTCGAAAGGTACGCAGACGCGTCCGTTCTCGCCCTGGGGGATGGCGTTGGTGAGGTCCGGTTGGATCTCGGTGACACTCTCGATGCCGGTGAGACGCTCGGCGAAGAAGGCCTCAGCAGCCTTGAAGGATTCGCCATTTTCTGCAGCTTTCTGCTCCGCCACGAACTGCGGATACGAGCACATCTCGGGTTCGATCTCTTTGCCTTCGAGCAGGTCGCATATCTCATGGATGAAGAGGTCGTACGAGGCACCGTCGCAAACGAGGTGGTGGATGTCGCTCAGGAGATAGAGGTGCTGCTCCGTGCGCACGATGACGAAACGGAAGAGCAGGTCTTTCTGCAGGTTGAACGGCTGTACGAACTCATGCTTGAAAGCGTCCATCTGCGCCTCTTCGAGTGCTTTCTCGGGTACGTCGATGGCTGCTTCGTTCATTTGTTGGGTGTCGATGGTCTGGATGACCTCGGCTTCCCGGGTGGCAAAATGCACGAAGAGTTCGGAGTGGTTGAGTACTGCCTTGCGCACCGCTTGCTGCAATGCGTCGGTCTCTACGTCCAAAGGCATCTGAGTACAGATCGGCACGTTATAGAGTGTGGAGGTCGGGTTCTTCATGCACTCGAAATAGACGCCGAGTTGGGCGAAGCTCAAGCCTACCCCCGTCCCCTCCCTAAAAGGAGGGGTGGTTTGTGCGTCGCTTTCTCCCTTCCCTTTAGGGGAGGGTTGGGGAGAGGCTACTAATTGCGTCAGTATCTCATTCTCGATGGCTTGGAGGGTGATGCCTTTGGTCATCTGTTTGGCATCGAGTTGGATGCCGAAACGCTTGTATATCTGGGTTGCTAACTTGATGGCAGCGATGGAAGAGAGACCCATGTAACGGAGGTCGGTCGTGATGCCGAACTCCTCCATGTTGACAATCTTCGCGATGATATCGTGCAGTTCTTGTTCGAGGACATTGAGCGGAGCCGCAGCCACAGCCTCCTCTACTTCGGGCTTGGGCGCCTCCGGCTTCGGCAGGGCACGTTTATCGACTTTCTGGTTCGGGTTGAGGGGTATAGCGTCAATCTGCATTGTCACCGCGGGCACCATGTACGGCGGTTTGCTGTCGCCGATGAAGGCATTGAGTTCGTCGATGTTGATCTTCTCGTCGCTGACGACATAGGCAGCGATGAACTTACCTCCGTCGGGATAGTCGAAAGCCTGCACGGTAGCATCTTTGATGCCGGGGAACTCACGGATGATGGCTTCGACCTCTTTTAGTTCGATACGGAACCCACGGATCTTCACCTGTCCGTCCCTTCTGCCGACGAACTCGATGTTTCCGTCCTCGCGGTAGTGAACGATATCGCCGGTCTTGTAGCAACGCAGGCCGTTCCAATCGACGAAGACCTCTGCGGTCTTCTCGGGTTGGTTGAGGTATCCGAGCGACACCTGCGGTCCGGCTACATAGAGCTCGCCGTCCGTGCCGGTCGGTACTTCTTTGCCGTCCTGTCCCACGACGATGAGTCGCGTGCCGTTCGTATTGGCTTTGCCGATAGGTATATTGGGCTCGTTCTGGGTCACGAAGAAACTGCTGACATAGACGGTACACTCCGTCGGACCGTAGCAGTTCATCAACTTATAAGAAGGCGGATCGAGGCTAATCAGTTTCTCGCCGCCCGTACCGAGCCACTGCAAGCCCGGGATGTCGGGGTAATTGAGCACGAGTTGCGTTGCCATCTGGGTGGTCATGAAGCAGTGGGTAATGTGCTCGTCTTGGATATATTGGTTGAGCCCCTCCAGGTCAAAACGGATCTCGTCGCCTACGATGCAGATGGTGGCGCCGGCTTTGACGCAGCACCAGAGGTCCATCTGGAAGGCATCGAAGCCGTAACCGGCGTAGGTGGCGTACTTGCTTTGCGGAGTCAAGCCGATGGCCTGGACATGGAAATCAAGGAAGGCTAAGATATTCGCCTCGCTGAGCATGACGCCCTTGGGGATACCGGTGGTACCGGAGGTATAGAGCAGCACAAAAGCGTCGTCGCCGTCGTACTTGGAGGCATCCTCCCGCATGTAGTTCAATCGCTCTTCGGGATAAGAGCCATCCAGCGGCATGGCGGTCAGACCTGCCTTGGCGATAGCGAGAGGCACGATGACCATCTGTTCGTTACGGGGCACGATGAACGCTGCCACTTTGTCGCCGCAACGGGTGACATACTGCGGATCGAGGGTGTCTGACAGGCGGTCCGCCTCCGCGAAAGTGATGCGTTTGTCACCGGCGATGCAGAAGATGTCATTCGGCCGCTCGGCTACGTGTTTTTTGAAGTATTCGATTAAGTGTTTCATTTTATTCTATCGTGAAAAGGTTATGAAAACCGCTCATGCGGAAGATATCGTCCACGTCCTCGTTGAGGTGGGTGATGCGAATCGAACCGCCTTTCGCCTCGGACTCGCGCTTGAGTTGCATGAAGAACCGCAAGCCGGCAGAAGAGATATACTCCAGCTGCTCACAATCGATCTCCAGCGCTTTGTCGGCCAGCGCCAACACTTGGTTCAGGTCCTCTACTTGGGTCGTGGTAACTGTCGTGTCGAGTTCGCCGATAAGGCAAACACGCGTCTCTTTGTCATTCGGAATAATGTTGATTTTCATATTGTGTAATTTTAAGGGGTTACGGGTTACGGGATTACGAACTGATTTTCTTAACGAGGGTGAGGATGTTTTTGTCCTCGCTGCGCTCATAGTGTATCTCATCGACGAGTTGGCGGATGAGATGGATTCCCAGCCCTCCTACCTGTCTTTCGTCGGTCGCTTTGTCGTTGGGAATATGTGCCGTGGGGTCAAAGGCGATTCCGTCATCCGATAACTGAATGCTGAATGCTGAATGCTGAATGCTGAGTACCATCTCTATCTCTGTCGCCCGGGAATAATGCAGAATATTCACGACCGCTTCTTCGGCTGCCACCTCGAACTGCTTGAGGGCTTTCTTGCCGAGTCCGGCGCACATGCCGAAGGTATGTATTGTTCCTTTCAGCACACGCCATTGTGAGGGGTCCTGTCTTGCGGATGGTCATGAGGGTGATATCATCCGTAGGTTCCGCTTTGCCCATGAAGCCTTTGATAGCGCCGTACAGGTCATCGCGAGTCGCCACGATCTCTGCCCATCGCTCAAGTCCTAACATCTCCCGCTCGGGGTTACGGGCCTCGGTCACACCATCCGTATAAAGGACAAGGGTATCTCCTTCTCCGAGCATGCAACCTTGCTCCACGAACGAGTAATGTCCGTCAAAGCCCAGCGGGATATTCGGTTCAACGGTGAGGGGTGAGGGGTTACCGGTTACGGGTGAGTAGACAATCGGCGCGCAATGTCCGGCGTTGCAGTAAACCAACTCGCCCGTAGGGATGCGGAGGCGTCCGACAAAAGCTGTGACGAAAGTCAGGGAGGGGTTGTTCTCACTGAGGACAGCGTTCATCTCCTCCATGATCTCTTTGGGTGAGTTAGCCCGCACGCCGGCAGCACGGAAGAGGTTCACCGCGGCACTCATGAAGATCGCCGCCGGCACTCCTTTGCCGCTCACATCGCCGATGATGAACCATAACTCGTCTCCTTCGCGATGGAAGTCAAAGAGGTCTCCTCCGACTTCGCGCATCGGCACCAGGAGCAAGAGGTCTCCTCCGACTTCGCGCATCGGCACCAGGAGCGTTTGGAGCTCGATATCGCCGTCGCCTTGGGCTTTCTTCTTCTCGTTCTCGTCCTTCAGGATACCCATCTGGATGTCATGGGCGATCTCCAGCTCGTGCGAGAGCACCTCTTTCTCCGTCTCCAGGCGTGCGTTCACTTGCTCGTCTCGCGTGATGCGACGAATCAAGAGTCCCACGACGAGGATACCTAATACAAACACGCTCAAGGGCAATAAGATACCTAAGCGGAGAGATTTGAGAATGTGGCTTTTCGGGATAGCCGTAACCATGCTGATATTAATCGGCTGCAGGGTCTTACGGGAGATGATCCAACTCTGGTCAAAACCATCCTTGGGTGCGCCATCGCTGGCAGCCAGGAGGGTTCCGTTGGAGCTATAAAGCATGAACACCGCCGCCTCAAAAGGCTTGAAATGATCCAAGAGTTGGTTGATCCATTTGAGACTGAAATCGATGCCAATGACGCAAATCAGTTTTCCTTCTTCATCCCGCATCGTCCTTGCTTTGCGCCGCACCTTTGTACCACTCGCGCTCAAAATAATCATGGGCATCATCGCCTAAGATACCGGAGATGATGGTGTCCTGCGTACGATAGGTGGTCGGTTCATACCATTTCTCTTGGGGGAAATAGTACGGAGGAAAAGCCACATAACAGGCGTAGAAAGTAGGATAGCGGTTGAGTATCTCTTCCGTTTTGTGGGTAATCGTCCTCGGCTTCGACAGCTGTTTCTTCACTCCGTCCTCCAACTCAGCCCATGCTTCCAACGCATCGTACAACTCAAAACGCAGCTTCTCTTCGGCGATCTGCATCTCCAGCTCCATCTTCTCCTGCAGACGGAACCGTGCCCGGCTGTAGGACACGTACGACTGCACTCCCATGCCTAACAGGAGGAAGAGAGCCGCTAAAATATGTACGGACGCAAATCGTTTCATGGATTAAAGAGCCCGATTCCGTTCAAGAAGATAAGAAGAATAGCTATCGGTACGATCCATCGGAGGGCGAAGACGAACGCCGGACGAAGCCATTGTTTGTAGCGCTTCTGACTATGCGGCACGAGGTCGTTGTCCTGGAACGGCATGAACCATCCGATGAACAGCGACATCGCTAATGCGCTAAACGGCATCATATAGTTCGTCACAAGGGTGTCGCTTAGATCAAAGAGGTTATGTCCGCATATCTGCAATCCGCTCCAGACGCCGGTCATCGACAGTATATAAAGCGTCACAAATATACAGATGACACCGGTTGCTATCAGCACGCTGTAATGCCTGTTGAGCTTGCCGCGACTCATCTCCATGATGCTGGCTACAATCACCTCCATCAGGGAGATCGTCGAGGTGAGCGCTGCGATGAACAGCAAAGCGAAGAAAACCACGCCGCTGAGCCATGCGAAAGACATATGCTGCAAGACTGCCGGCAGGACGACGAAGACTAACTGCGGACCTTCCGCCGGGTCAAAACCAAACGCAAACACCGCCGGGAAGATGATCACACCTGCCAGGACGGCTACCAAGGTATCGAGGAGGATGACTTGGAATGACGTCTTGGTCACATCCTGCTCTTTAGGCATATACGCGCCATAAGTGATCATCAGACCGAGACCCACCGAGAGGCTGAAAAAGCACTGACCGGCGGCTTCCATAAAGACCGAAGGCGTGATATGCGAGAAATCCGGATGGAAGAAGAACTTGAGTCCTTCTCCGCTGCCCTCTAACAGCAGCACGCGGACGACCATCAAACTCATCATAATCAGCAGAAGGGGCATCAGAATCTTACTCAGCCGCTCGATACCGCTGCTCACACCGAACCACAGAATGGCGGCGGTGCACAACACCGGAATGATAGCGCAGATGATCATCTTCGGAGCATTGGTCATGTTCGCCGAGAAATGCGTGAGCAGCTCTTCCGTTCCCATGCCTGCGTACGAGTTAACGACCGCCTCATAGAGGTAGTTCACGCACCAGCCCGTCACCACGAAATAGAACCCCGTGAGGATCAGTACCGTAAGCGCCGACCACCATCCTAACCACTGCCAGCGGTTATTGCCGCTGATGGCGCGGAAAGCGGAGAAGGTCGATTGGCCCGCCTTGCGACCGATCAGCATCTCCGTCATCAAGAGCGGCATGCCGAAAAGAATAACGCATAGGAGGTACACTAACAAAAAAGCACCACCGCCGTTCTGACCTGCCTCGTACGGAAATTTCCAGATATTTCCTAAACCGATAGCACTGCCCGCGGCAGCTAAAATGACTCCTAACTTGGAATTAAAACCCGTGTTTTTTGGCTGTTCCATAAGTACCTTTGCAACTTTTGGCTGCAAAGATACTGCTTTTTTTGCATTTATGCAAATTTATAGAGTAAAAAGTGTTTTCATTTGGCTATTTTTCTTTACTTAAAGGCATGACTCCGTGCTCTTTCAGTTGCTCTACGTACTCTCTCACCTCCGGAGTATGGCGGCCTAATTCTTTCCACGCACGGGCAAACTGGTCGTGGTTATTCTTCTTGGAGTAGTCCTTGACCAACTGCTCGGTCATCCACCGGGTGATATCCCGAACGGAGCAAGCCCGGCGTACGTACCCCATCTGCCGCAAGGCGTAGATAGCGGCGGAGAGGCAGTGATAATAATCCCACTCTTTCTCTTGGAGACGCAAGTACTGCGTCAGCTGTTTCTGCCGTTGTTCGCTCACCTCTTTCTCCCAGAAGAGCACGGGTTTCTCGGGCTTCAGGTGCTTGGTGATATATTTCTGCCAATTGAGCATCCATTGTCCCCATAGTTGTCGCTGGTCGTCATTCAAGGCATTTATATCCTCCTTTAGAAAGAGCCAATCGGTCTCCTGCTCGACGATGTGGTTGCGGTGCCTGGCAGCGCGGGGTTGCGCGCCGGGAAGTTCGCGTATCTGCGCTTGGTAAGTAGTCCATCTCCAGGTGAGGTAGCGTTTGTAGATATCCTCCGCGGCTTCGCCTTCAAAGACAAAAGTGAACTCGTCGCGGGATAGAGCCTGGATTTGGCCGTTAGCTTCTTTGAGCAGGTCCTCATAAAGGGCATTAACCTGCGCAGGGTCGGTCCACTCGGCATGCAAGAACTGCTGCCTAAACGGCTCAGTATGCGCAGCGTTCAGCAACCATTGTGCAAAAGGTTCTACCCAGGGTTGGTACTCCCAGATGTGGTTTCCGAAGGTCTCAACGGTCAGGTAACGCATGTACGTCGTCACTAACTGTAACGCCAGATCCGATAGCCGCATATTCGGACAGATGTCCGCCCACTCCACTTCCGAAGTGGTTAACCCTATATACGCTTCGTTGAGCAGTTCGACCTCTGCGCCGATCAGCCCCCATTCGTCGCGTCTCACTTCCCGCTCGTACTTTCGTATCCACGCCATCTGCTCCGCGTCGCTATCTATCGCTATACCTCGCCGGGTGCCTTCCTCCGTGTCCACAATCAACGCACTGAGCAGCGCAGCTCCCGCCACACCGCCTATCTCTACTTCCGTTTGAGCCACTTTCAGGTAGTGGTTCTCGTAACGGATTTGCTCATTGATGATATAATCTTCTAACATAATCGGGTACAAAGATACAAAAAATTCTCAATATATGCAAGAAAAATTCTCAAAGTACCATGAATTTTTACTCAAATTGCCCTTCGCACGCCTTTATTAAGTATACACAGCACTCGGGCGACTCATTTGTTGAGCCGCCCGAGTGTATAGGTTTTGTGCTTGGTACTTAGTCCCTTGGTACTTTAATTTACTTGCTGCTTTTCCGTCGGTTGCAATCGCGGCAGAGCATTTGGCAGTTGGAGGCAATCGTTCGTCCGCCTTCTACCCACGGGGTGATATGGTCGGCTTCCATGACTTCGATGTCAAACGCTTTGCCGCAGATTGCGCACTTGCCGCCTTGTCGTTCATAGACCTCACGGCGCGTGTTCGCATCAAAAGTGCGGATACCCAAATGGTGGATGTCGCCGTCCAAGATATAAGCGAAGATGCCGGATTTCTTCTGCACATCGGAGTCCGCCATCAATTTAGCCATTTGTTGGCCGATTGAAGTAGCGGTTAAAGGCGTGTCTTTGTGTTTGTTATACAACAGGCCCCATTCCACGCCTTTCATCTCTTTTTTGTACTGGCGGCCGAAGAGTTTTTCAATCCAATGAATGACATCCTGGAAATACTGCCATAGTTCGTCGGCATCGGTGTCATGCTGGTGGAGCGCCATGTATTTCTCAATCGTCAAGCCTTGTTTGTCTGCAATCCAACCGAGTGCGGTCTCAAAATAATCCTGCCGAATAGGCGAACCGTTCATGAAGTCCGAACCGATGCGATAAGCCACGCAGCCTGTCTTGGAGAAACGGCGTTTGGCTTGCGTAACCCACGAGCCGGAATAGATGGCATTGCGGATTTCCTGATCTTTGAGTTTCTCGCCGGCAATATTGATGCGCTGGAACCATTTGAGTTTCTCTTCGTCGGTTCCTTCGCAGATATAGATTTGCAGTTTGTAGTCGAGAATACGGTTTTGCTGCTCTTCGGTCATGTTGTTGAATCCGAGCAAGTTACCGTCAAAAAGCATCATATACTCGCCGGCAATAAACGAACAAATAGAAATCGTTCGTTGCTGTCCGTCGAGGACTTCGTATTCGATGCCGTCAGAGCCATCTGTCTTAACCCAATACATGACGTTGAGCGGGAAATTCTGCCAGACGGTGTCCATGACGGCATTTCGTTGTTTCTCGTCATAAACGAACTCTCGTTGATATTTCGGGCGTATATTCAATCGTCCGTTATAACCGACGATTCCTTCTTCTTGAATACTCAAATCGTTGTACCCCGCGCACAACTCCCGCACGCGAATTTCATGCAATTCTATTTTCATGGCTTTTGTGGTTTTTTATTACGAATTAAAATGCGTTGATACACTTTTTCTTGAATGCCATCTTTTAGTATAACACCACTAGCATTCAAATCATAAGTACCATTTTTCCCAAATTTTGCGAAGTAAGCCTGTTTACATTCTGCCGTTGTATATACTTTGGTTTTTAAAGCATAGAGGTTTTCATTTTCACACATGCCCAAAATCTCAAATTGATCTGGATTGTATTTATCCATAAAAGTAATCGGTACTCCCATTATTCCTTCAAAATCAATAGGGATTTCACCAGTTTTATTCACATTTATTGCGTCGTAATTTTCATAAGTAGGGTATTCCTCAGGAGTATATTGCTTGTATAAATCTAAATCTTCATGTCGTTGAGGATAGTCTAAGTTTGTAAACCATCGAACCCCAACAACTCTAATATATCTATTTCCTTTTTCATCAACTCGCAAGGATTTAGACCTTACTTCATAAGTGGGAGGAATCATAAATTCTCGATCCCCGCTATGTATACTCACCCCAAGCCACATATTATTCTCTTTTACTAACTTGAAGCATTCTTTGTATGTTAATGCATTCTGATTTCCAATTATCAAGAATTTTTTTTCATATTTCACTAATTGAGCCACATATTCGCGGAAAAGCGAGAAAGGCGGATTGGTGACCACTATATCTGCTTCTTTGAGCAATTCAATACATTCCTGTGAGCGAAAATCTCCATTCCCTTTGAGTAAAGAAAGTACATTTTTATCATTTTGAATTAAGTATTGCACATCGGCTAAATTTACCGCTCCATCGTTATTGTAGTCCTGTACTTCCGTAATCTCTACTTTGTAGGCTATCTTCTTTGGTTCACTTTCTTCTATCTCAAACAACAACGGCAGTTCATCCCCGGCTATGGGAGAACCGTTATAGCAGGTAGCTATCAATTTCTTGAGACCTAATTGGTTGAAATTAAGGGCAAAATACTTGAAGAAATTACTCTCGTACGGGTCGTCGCAATTACACAACACTACCTTTCCCTTAAAGTGTTGTTTATAATATTTGAGTTCCTTGGCTATATCGTCTAATTGTGTATAGAACTCATCCTGTTTAGCAACTTTAGCTGCTTGTAAATCGCTTTGTGCCATATTGATTGATAGCTGTTTTGTGCATACTATCAATCACAGCAATAAAAAGCGTGAGCCTCTTATCACTTACCAAGGTAGCCCTGCGAAGGAAACCTTTTCCACTTTAAGAAACTCACACTATTCGTGCAAGCATCTATTATAGTGGAAAAAGGCATACCTATACACAGGTCGCCTTTACTGATTATTCCAGTGCTTTATATCCGTAAACTTTCGCAGGGCTTTCGGTAAAAGTGAAATAATAGTAATGCTTATTATTTTAATATATTTCTATATTTCTCACCGCTTTTTTACGCTGTCGGTGCCAGCGATTGTTATGGTCGCTATTTGCAACCTAAAATCTACATCTTACTCAATAAATCATCAGTTGTTTGTTCCAATTTGACGAAGCCAAACCACTTTTTGCCGAGGTCTTTGAGACTTGCGCCTATAAGATAAACGGCGTCGTCTATACACAAGAACCGATCGTGAGCACGATCAAACTGCTCAATTTCTATTGGAGCATATTGCGCATTGTGTTTCTCGAAATCGAGTGTCAATTGGCGGGAAATACTCTTTGTGTAGATGGTGGCACTTACGTCTTCACCTCGCTTATCTAACATCGTCAAAACACTGTCATCCACATAGTTATCAATCAATACGATACGTTTCTTAGCTTCGCGGATTCGATCATTAACAAAAGTATATGCATCAAAGATTTGTCCGTCATAAAAGATTCCTTCAACGGGTGGTAACGATGTCCGCACAAAAAAATCTACCTTATTTTGCAATTCATGTATCTGGTCTGAGTGTTCTTGCAAACGACGGTCTATGCGGTCTTCCATGCTCGTTAATCGTTGGTTTACCGCATAGCCTTTTAATAAATAATCCTTTAATATTTTATTTGCCCACTGCCGAAACTCAACACCTCTTTTACTTTTTACCCGATAACCGACAGAGATAATAACATCTAAGTTGTAATATGTGGTTTCATATACTTGGTCGGCATCCATACCCATGTGTGCAAATTTTGCACATGTGATATTTTCACCCAATTCGCCCTCCTTATATATGTTGCGTATATGCCTCGAAATAACCGTTCTATTACGGTCAAACAGCAATGCTATCTGGTTTACATTGAGCCAAACAGTCTCGTCTTTCAGTTGCACCTCCAATTGAAACTGCTCATTCGGTTTGTATAATACTATTTCGTCTTTCATATAAGTCTAAGAATGCCTTTTTTCATTATGTCCGTATTTACCCCCACCCGAAAGACGTATACCCTCGGCGTGAGCTAAATACTGCAAAACTTCTGTTTTGCGCTGCAAAATTACACAAAAAAAATGACACTTGCAAATAAAAGTACCATTTTTATGCATTTTCGTATTGTTCTAACGGATTTATGTCACAAAAATCATCAAAAAATAACGAACATAAAAAAGCGACAGCATTTTCATAGCTTTTTATAATGCGCTGATTATCAGCGGCATAGGTTGCATCTAAATGTCGCAAGTTTTGGAGGTAGTCGTAAAATAGAAATGCTGCATTTACGAGTATAGCTATACCTAAATCTCCTATATATAGAGGGACTCGAATTATCGAGAGATTGAATTTGATATAAGAAAAAAACATAAAAAACCCCTTTGTATGCTTTAGCGCTTCGCGCTTTGCGTACTTTGATGCTAAAAACTCCTCGCAAGCAAGCTTTCGGATAGTTTTTATCCCCTAACTCCACAACTCTTCGAGTAATAGCATACAAAGGAAATAAACATACAAAACATTTTTATTTAAAACCTTTATTAGTATGATTCAAAACTTTAATCCTGCGATGGAAGCGGACCAGGATCTGCACATCGCGAAACACATTGAGCCGGAGAACTTGCCGGCAATGATTCAACCGATTATGTCGCTTGCGCAATCTGATGCAGAGCGGGACATGTTATTGATGTCGTTGCTGACTGCGGCAGGCAGCTGCATGCCGAACCTCTATTTCCGCTACGGACTGACGGGCAAGAAGTACTATCCTAACCTCCAATGCTTCATCGTCGGTTCGGCGGCCTGCGGAAAGGGTATCGCGAACCTCGCCTTAGAACTCGTCAGCAAGGTACACGAAGCCCTGCCGCTCGTCATCGCCGGGGACTCTTCGTACCCGGGATTCTACAAACAGCTGGAGCGACAGAACGGTCGCGGGTACATCCATGAGAGCGAGGGATCGGTTATTACCGATGTATGGCGTTCGTCCGTGGCTAACTACAATACCGCCTTGCGTAAAGCCGCGGAGCACGAACCGATCACGCGTAACCGCGCGAACAATAGTTCATCTATCGCGTGCCCGCAGTTGTCCGTGCTCCTCACCGGCACATTCAGCCAGTACAAAGCGCTCGTGCCATCTATCGAGAACGGCTATTTCTCGCGTCTCTTGACACTCATTGTGAATGACCAGCAAGCCTTTAGCAGTCGTTACGTAGAACCCGCAAGCGGTTCGAACGGCGTCATGAGTACTGCAGCCCAACAGCTGTACGATCTCTGCCAAGCGCTGTATAAATGCCGTCCGATGGAATTCTCCCTCACGGCCGAGCAACGTGCGCGCCTCGGACAGCACTTGGAGACGGCTTATCCTGCGCTGATGCAAGTTTTGGGCGTGAATTTTCACTCCGTTGTGCTGCGCATGGCGGTGCATATAGAGCGCATCGCGATGATACTTACGGCGATGAGAGAAAAGCCTAACCCCGACAATGTTCTACGGACGGCCACCGGCAGTCCGATCGAGCAGAGCTCTTCACCCGTAAAAGGAAGGGAGGTATTGGAATGTTCGGACCTCGACTACCAAACTGCCGAACTCATCGGCAACAAACTCATCCTCCACATGGCTGCCGCCTATCGGATGATCAAGGGTGCAGAGGAAGTGAGTGTACCGAAAGTACAGCCGCTGGATCAACGTCAGATGTTGCTGAGCTTATTGCCGGAGGAGTATGAAGTCCAGAATTTAGTAACAGAGGCAAAGTCTCAAGGTTTATCGTACAGGACAGCTACGCGATGGAATGAAGGATGGATGGAAGAAGGTTTAGTCATAAAAGTCCGGCATGGAGTATATAGGAAGAGACTCGCTTCTGCATAGGGAATACCATCGTAAATCTATAACGAATGACTAAGAACCACTAAGAACCACTAACGATTTATCAGCAAAAATTGGCTGATGAATTAAAAAATCGACATGACCATATTGACCATTTTGACCGTTTGGAGTATGAAACGGTCAATACGGTCAAAACGGTCAGATCAAAAAATTATTAAAAGAAAGGAAATGAATTATGGCACACTATGTACCTTCAGCCGGCATTGAGAATTTCACCGGTGCATGGAGCAAAAAGAAAATTCAAGGAGTTCACCACATGACCATCACCCGCCGCAAAAAGGTCAAGGATCCGTTGACGGGTGAAGTGGTCGGTTTGGGCCCGAAGGAGATCTACTCGCAGGAGCGTCGTGACATGGGAAAGAACCCATTGACGCCCAACGAGACCGTCCAGCGTAGCCGTTGGCGCGAAGCCTGCCGCGAGGCGCCTTTGATCTACAAGGACAAGACCCATCCTCGTTTCATGGAGATGTACCATCGCTGGCGCGAACAACTGAGTTCCGACGAGCCCTGCAAGCAGTTCCCAAACTTCGTGAGGGCGGTGTTAGCAAGCGAAGAGAGTCCGGAATAGAAAACGGACATACTGTGCACCAAAAGGGCAACAGAATCTCCAAAAAATACACTTTGGGGGCATAATAATTGCAAAATGCTTGTATATATCAGATTTTTATTGTAATTTTGCACGCTTTAATTTATTTGTTTATGAAAAACAAACGTATTTTTACGGGATTATTAGTAGTAATGTGTATGTTCATGCTCACGCCTCAGCGGGCGCAAGCGAATGACTATCTGGAGCATTCGGAGCACTACACGGTGATGAACATGGGTAACGGCGTGTACCGGTTCACGATTCCTATCTGGGTATACGGCCGCGCGAACGACTACTACTTAGATTCGTACAACGCGCGTAACGGTCAGTACGACTCGTACATCTGGTACTCGCTCAAGCCGAATCAGGAGCGCGGTGCAAACGATGTGCATCGTATCGCGACGGTGGCCGCCGTGCGTTATGGTCTGAACGACAAGAACGACTATACCGGCGAAGGAGAGGGCTTCATCTACATGCACACCGGTAGTGCGGTGATTCAGAACCTGAAAGACGGCACGAAATTACCTATCCCGCAAGATGACGATACGTATTGGGACCAGTGGACGAACTCGCTTAAGCTCAAGCGTAAGAACGATGACGGGCATGTGAACATCACGTATATCGAGTTCGACTGGTATCCTCCGCAGGAGTTAGCCGGAAAGAACTTCTACTGGGGCGTGAGTGCGAATATCTACAAGAAGTATTCCGGCGAGAGCTGCTATACGAAATGGTGGAAGATGTCGGATCGTCTGAATATGACCGATCCGCAGACGCCGGAGCTCTTTACGCCGTATCTGTATGCGCTGGACGAAGAGGGCGTGACAGGTTATGGCAACGCCGCCGTGCAATACGTGACCTATCAGCAGGGCGTGAGCTACCATACTTCGCTCAATCCGAACGAGGTAGGTATCAACGAGAACTCGGGCGCTATCATCGTGCCGACCGCCGATACGGTACAGCGGCAATTCAACGCCACATTCCGCGTCAACCTGACGAACGACTCGACCAATCCGCAGATCTTCACGCTCAAGACGAATGCGGTGAACATCCCGGCATACCACCGTATCTATGACTTCAGTGCGGAGGAGGTACTGGATGAGCAGCAGAGCGTGACGGGTAAGGTGAAACTGAAATGGGCCATCCGTTTCCCTGGTGCGGAAGACCTGGTATCAGGCGATGTATTCCAAGTGGAGCGCGCGCTGGAGAAAGACTTCTCGGATGCACAATCGATCAGGGTACAGAGTTTCGATGTCGATTCGGCGAACTACTCATATGAAGATGACCCGACATCCGTGCTGATAGACGCCAACTCCAGTACGGAGCAGAAACGCCGCATGAGCGAAGAGGGCACATTCTATGCAAAGGACACAGATGGTAATACGAAGATCCAATACTATGCGCGATTGACGAGCAACAAGGTCTATGAACCGGGTAAGACGGTTTACTACCGCGTACGCCGTGGCTCCTCGGCCATATGGGGATGGCATGAACCCTATGCGCAGAAGACGGAGCTGAAGAAGAACAACTATCTGGCGCCGCTCGCCGAACAGCAAGAGGCGTACACGAAAGATCCGGACTGGGATAACAACCGATTGGTGCATTTCAACATCAAACTGGAGAACAAAGCCGTGACGCAGCAGCCGGAGGCAGAGAGCCAATGCGAATTGAAAACCTACATCCAGCACATCGACGGCATGATACCTATCCGTCTGCATGTGACGGGTTCGGGTGGCGTCAATCCGGCAGATTATCAATATAAACTATATTACCTGCCGTCGGAAGGCACGCTGCAGCAGACGATGCTAAGTCTGCAAGACGGCAATATTTTGGAGACGGAGGTAGAGTCCGGCAGTATGGTGCAGATCAGCGTGATAAACAGCCAGGGCTACTCGGTGAACACGCTCAACCTGATCGGTAAGTTAGACGACCAGGCAGCATATATCGCCGATTGGGAGTTATATCCCGGCAGCGGCAGCAACCTCTACGACCATACCTATGAGGACGAGACGGCGATGCAGACGGCCTTGGATCAGCTGACGGCGCAGTACCCGCTGCCCGATAGCGCGCGCCATGTGCTCTATACGAAGATTGAGCAGAAGACCACCGGATTGAACGCCAGCAATACCTACCGCAATTGGGATCGGAATGCGATCATCTACCTGCAGCGTATCGCCGTGGAGACAAACGACACGATTGAGTTCACCGTTCCGGCCGACAGCATCAAACGCCAAGCGGATGGCTCCTGGATCGCCCATACGACGAACATAGTGGACCAAAGTTGTCTGCACTACCGCTATGCGGTACGTATCGACCAGACAGGTTCGGTGCTCAAAGTGCTGGATCCGGCGGAGTTACTGCCGGTAGCGATCGACGGACCGGATCTGTACTACAACGAAGTAGCCGATATAGCCCGTTTCGATGCGTCGCAGGGTACGGATCGCTACGGCGTGATCCTGACCTGGGAACCGACGCCGGGCGGATTGGATTTCTATGAGTTATCGCGCCGCGAGGCAGGCAGTACGGCGGAGTTTGAACCCGTCAAGACCACAGAGGAGACCAACTACCGCGACGATGATGCCGTGCCCGGCAAAGAATACGAGTACCGACTGATGGCATCGTTCTCCTGCAACGATACCACAACCACCAGTTTTGCTACCACGACCGGTTTCCGCTCACCGTACGGATTGATCTCCGGACGTATCCATTATTCCGATGGCACCGGTTGTCCGGACATTAAGGTAGGATTAGAGGGTGAAGGGATTAGTGGATTAGAGACCGTGACGGACGGCGCAGGACGGTTCGTATTCGACAGCCTGCTCTACGGAGAGGGCAAGGAGTATCATATCACGCCGGTCAGCACCTATGCCGAGTTCCGGTACAATAACACCACCGCTACCTCCACCTCTACGACCCTGGATGCCGAGAACCCCGTGGCTTCGGGCATTGAGTTTGATAATATCTCCTCCGTGCGTTTCAGCGGAAGAGTACTCTACTCCAAATCTACCATCCCGGTACGCGATGCGAACATCCTGTTAGATAGCACGATGGTCTATAGCTCGGGCGGACCGCTTCGGACGAACGCATCCGGTAACTTCGAGCTGCAAGTACCGAAGGATCATCCGTTTACGATACAGGTTGTCAAAGACGGTCACCGTTTCGAGGGAGACGGATTCGTGCGAATGAATAACGACAGCAATCTGGTGCTGGACAAAGCGCTGGACGGTGTTCGGATATGGGACGCCACGAAAGTTAAATTGGCCGGCCGACTCGTCGGAGGTGTGAAACAAGCGGAGAAAGCGTTAGGTTTCGGACTGAGCAAGAACAACCTCGGCGATGACCTCCAACTGGTGCTCGAACTCGAGGGCGATAATATCTCGCAGATCGTGCGCGATGAGGACGACCTGACGCGCGACACCTTCGAATACACGGTACCGCATATCGTTCGGAGTTTCGGCGGCGCAGAGACGCAGACGGGTGAGACCCACATGCTCTATCAGAAGAAGCGCATCATCATCCGTCCCGATTCGCTAACGGGCGAATACTGCGCAGAGATCTTCCCGGTGAAGTATAAGATCACTCAAGCTACGGCACGCGGCTATGCGACGCTCTTTGCCGAAGGCAAGACCAGCGACGTGATCGACCTGAGCAATGCGGCTACCTATGCCGGCGGAGATGCGTACGAGGATAAGATCTTCCAATGGAATGAGAAATACAGCATCACCTACCGTTCGCCGATCGATATCAGTTGTATCCAGATGCGCTACGGTACGCCGATGCCGTATTACGGCGAAGAGTATATGTCGCGGCAGAACGTACTGAATGAACAGATACAGATTCCGTTGGCGGAGAAAGACTCCACCGGTCAATACCACTATACCTTTGGAGCTCCGGTATTCCCGACGGCGAACTACACCTTCCGTATCACGGCGCACGAGGACTACTACTATAACAATGACAAGAACTCCACGCAGCACGAAGAGGTGCGTATCAACGGCGGAAAGATGATGGTTTACAACGGCATGCACGCCTCCGAAGAGACGCAGACCTTCTCCGGTCTCTTCCCGAAATGGGAGCAAGCGACGCAGACTATCCTCAAGCACTCGAGGGTGACGAATACAGAGGGACAGATTGACATCACCATTCCGATAGACTACGTATCCTTCAACCAGACAGGTGATGATGCGCTGCGCGTGCTCAACGTATCGGTTGAGTCCGACGGACGGTATATCGAGAAGCAGGTACTGCGCGGTTACGTCACCGGTAGCCGCTGGAAAGGCACGGACTATATGGCCAAGATCAAGGCGAACGTGGATGTGATGGATATCCTCCGTGACCCGCCGGGCGCCAAGAGTTATGCTTACCTGGAGTCCGGATCGAGTTTCAACTATTCCTACACATGGAATGTAAAACTGGATTTCGGCGCGAAACTGAACTTCAAATACGGCTCAGGGCAGACCTTCGTATTCGGTAACTTCTTAGGTGCGGCTCCGGGTACGCCGAGTGCGTATTCGGGTTACGTGATGAATGCCTCGGTAGCCAACACCTATGCTATACCTATCACTACCGGATTCGACTGGAAGCGCGGCGGTAGCTATACATTCACCACCAATCAGCGTATCGAGACAGGCAGCGACAACTGGTTCGTAGGCTCGAGAGGCGATATCTATATCGGCCTGACGCAGGGTCTGCTGCTGCAACTGGCAGATGCCGTGAAACCTTTGGATTCGCTGACCTACTCCACCTTGAAGGCCCAGATGAAAGAGAACGTAGGCGTGACGGGTAACGGCGCTACGGTAGCGGAAGGACGAAGCCTTGCAGGCGAGAAATACTACCTCACCATCGGCGAAGAGATCGGTACATCCGTGACGGTGGATGGTACGTTCGTCTATTCGCAGGATTACATCGTGACGGTACTGCTGCCACAGTTGATTAAAGAGCGTGATGCGCTGTTGGTAACGGGCGATAGCGCGACGGTACAGGCCATAGCGGATGTGAAGGGCACAGAGGTCTATTGGTCCACCGTTCTTCCGACGGATACCACCTACGCCCTGACCAACTACAAGAAAATCATTCCGACGGGCGACTCGGAGAAGATGTGGATCGACGTGGACCGCGTAGCGGAATACAACACCACGATTAAAAAATGGCTGGATCTAATTGCGAAGAACGAAGAGGAGAAGATCAACGTGTTAGGCGGCAACAAAGCCGAGCATATCGGCAATTATTCGGTAAGCAACGGCGTGAAGATGAGTTATAGCAACACGTACGACGCGGTAGGTACCTATTCCTGGAAATGGACCGGTTTGGGCTCAGGATTGACCGGCAATTTCGAGACACTATTCGTCTCCCAAGACCTGAAAGGAATGGGCAATGAAATGAAGGAGATGAGAAACTTATTCCAGACTATCTACAATAATAACGGCGGCGATGGCAACCAGGGAAGCAAGGGCAGTCCGTTCACCCTCAATACCAAACTGCCGACCGCCGAGACTACCTTCGAGTTCACGCCTATTCTGGATCTGGATTGGGACCGCGATCCGGTGGAGACCAAGACGTATACGCGTACGGCAGGTTTCGTACTCGAGCCGGATGAGTACAGCTATATGAACGTTGATGTATTCCGCCGCAAGGAAGAATCGAATGACTTCAACAAAACCACAGATGAGATCCGCGAGCGCGTGGACGATGGATTGGAATTGGATTATGAGAGCGAAGATCATCTGTACGGTTCGTTTGTATATCGCCTGAACGGCGGCGCGACGAAATGTCCGTGGGAGGGGCCGGAAGAGTCCATCTTCTACTCCAAGGGCGGCCGTCCGGTACAGATGTCGAGCGGTACACTCAAACTGGAGGTGCCGACCATCGAGATCCTCAACCATGAGGTGAGCGATATCCCGCATGATCAGCCGGCGATTATCCATATCCGCCTCAGCAACGAGACCCAGCAGACCTTCGAGAGCTATGTAGTATTCAAACTCGTGCTGGTCGATGCGTCCAACCCCCTTGGCGCCAAAGTGCTGATGGACGGTTTCCCGCTGACGGGTGACGGCCGGTCTATTAAGTTGAACCCGGGACAGACCATCGACAAGACGCTCGAGGTGTATGCCGGTCAGGGCTATGACTTCGAGAACCTGACGCTGATGCTCGCTTCGCAATGCGACATCTTGAACTTCGCGAAGGCATCGTTCAGCGTGCATTATCAACCGACAAGTTGCGATGTCAATATCTCGACACCGCATGACAAATGGGTAATGAACACCCTTTCGCCGAAGGACTCGACAGGATGGTATCTGCCGGTAGTCATTGACGGCTACGACATCAACTACCCGAACTTCGACCATATCGAGTTCCAGTACAAGCTGAGCAAGCAGTCCGACGACGGATGGGTGAACCTCTGCTCCTACTACGTCGACAGTACCCTGTACCAGAACGCCTCGGGCTCAAAGGCACTGATGGGTCCCGGCCGGATTGAGAACATCGCTTTCTACGGCGAGCGTGACCCCATGGAGCAGCTCTACGACCTGCGCGCCGTGTCCTTCTGTCGTTATGGCACTTCGTATCTCACGAAGTCCTCGCCGGTGCTGACGGGTATCAAGGACACCCGTGTGCCGAGAGTCTTCGGCGAACCCGAACCCGCCAACTCCATCCTCGGCGTAGGCGACAACCTCAAGCTGCGGTTTAACGAACCGATAGCCGGCAATTACCTGGACGAGGATAACAACTTCCAGATCACCGGTATTACCAACGAGATAGGTATGTCCGCTGCTACGGCGCTGCATTTCGACGGCAACGATGTCGCTTATACCAAGGCGAAACGTGACCTCACGGATAGGTCCTTCACCCTCGACATGATGATCCGTCCGACCGTAGCGAACAACCGCGCGAACGACATGATCCTCTTTGAGACCGGAGACGGCAAGGTCACCAAGCAGCTGATCCTGACCAAAGACAACCGTCTGAGGCTGGTGAAGAAGGTAGGCAACGCCTTCCTCGCCAAGACCTCCAAGCCGATGGAGTCCCTCATGGCGTTCCAGCGTATCATAGTAGTATCCGACAAGCAGAATAGCCGCACCCGCTTCTTCGCCGGTACGGTGGACATCACCGACCATATCTTAGGCGACGCCAACGATCAGGTAGAGGAAGGCAGCAGCGCGTACTTCCGTTTCGGCGAGGACTACGACGGCGATATGCTGGAGACCCGTATCTGGACCAAAGCCCTGACGGTAGAGGAGATAGCCGCTACGGCGAACCACTCCCTCACGGGCTACGAGCGCGAATTGCTGGCTTACTACCGGATGGATGAAGGAAAGGGCGAGACCGTGACGGATCAGGCACACGGCGCAACCCTCTACCTCGACGGCTGCTCGTGGAACAAACAGAAAGGCTACTCGCTCCGTCTGGACGGCGAGCCGGTGAGACTCAACGGCAACCTGCTCGGTCGCTCGGCGGCGTATGACGAGACGATGCTATTCTGGTTCAAGGCAGAGAGCGAAGGTACGCTCTTCTCCGCAGCCCGTCATGAGGCTACCGACTCCACCGCAGCAACAGGAACCCTGCTTGCCCTCGAGAACGGCGGACTCGCTCTGCGTAGCGGTGGAATTGAAAAAATAGTAAATCACAAATGCGCCGATGGCGAGTGGCACCACCTCGTGCTGACCATCAGCCGGACGTATAACCACGCGGCCCTCTTCCTCGACGGCGCGATGCTGATGTCGATGGACGCGAACGAATTAGAAGGCATCACGGGCGCGATGTCGCTCGGCGGAAACGGATTCAAGGGTCTGATCGACGAGTTCGCGATCTTCGAGCAAGCCCTGCCGCAGTCGCTTGTGGAGACCTACGAGACTATCGCTCTCTCCGGCGATGAGATGGGCTTGATGGCGTACCTGCCCTTCGACGAGCAGTACTCCAACCCCAACGGCATCCTCGAGCAACGCTTCACCATCAATGACAAGCGCATCTTCAAGGACCCGAACGGTAATATAGTGAACAAGATCGTGCCGCTCCTCCTCAATAATCAGCCCAGCCTGGCTGATCCTTCCAACGCGCCGATCAGGTCACACGGGCTGCTCAACAAGCTCTATTTCGATTGGTCATTCAACAACGACGAACTGATGGTCAACATCCTCAATCGCAGCTATGAGATCAACAAGCAACCTATCTACGTCACTGTCCGCGATGTCGAGGACCTGAACGGCAACCCGATGGCTTCGCCGGTGACCTGGACGGCTTTCGTGGATCGCAACAGCCTCAAGTGGTCGGATCGCGAACTAAGCGTGAAGGTCGAGGATAGTACCGAGGGCGAAGAGGAGAGAACGATCCGGATCATCAACCACTCCGGCAAACGTCATACCTACCAGATCGAGTCCCTGCCGGCTTGGTTGTCCGTGGACAGACCTTACGGCGCCATCGACCCGATGGGCGAACAGACTATCCGGCTCACCTTCAACCGCCAGATAACCATCGGCGAACATAGCGACATCATCTACCTTACCGACGAGGAAGGTCTCTCTGAGCCGCTTCGTATCGAGTATGAGGTAGAGGCGCTCCCGCCGTACGACGAAGTGGAGGAAGGACTCTATCCGTATAACATGTCCGTCTGCGCACAGGTGAAACTTCTCACGGAGTCCGGACTTGTGTACGACACCGACGACCGCGACATCGTCTATGCCCTCTTCCGCAACCAGTGTGTCGGCAAGGCGAACGTGTCGGTCAATGCTCTCAGCAACACCTCTGACGTCTATCTGACCGTCATGGGCAATGAGGAGATGACACGCAAGGAGATTGTCTTCCAACTATGGCAAGCTTCGACAGGCAAGACCCTCAACCTCACCCCAAGCGAGAAGATCGTCTTTGCGCAGGGAGCGGTCTATGGATGCGGTTCTCCCGAACCCATCATCCTCTCTACCTCGGCTTCCGAGATGCAGACGATAGAGCTCGCGAAGGGATGGAACTGGATATCCTTCAATCTCGACTTGCAGCCCGCGACGGCACCGATTGTCAAGGTTCTTTCTGCGAAAGAGCCATGGACGGAGGGAGACATCATCAAGAACCCGGCCACCCAGCATTTCGTAACCTATTCGGAGATTAACGACGCCTTTATCGGTGATTTCTCGTACCTGCGGTTTATCTATACCTATATGGTCTATAGCGGCCATGCCAATACGATGTGCGTCAATGGTAATCACCTGCCGGCCGACTCTATGCATATCACCGTCCGCGGAGACGGGAGCTGGAGTGCCCTGCCGTGTCTGCTGAACACGACGACACATATTGCCGAAGCCCTCGCTGACTATTACGACGATGCTACACCGGGAGATATGATCAAGGCACGTAACCGCTTTGCGTATTTCTCGAACGACAAACAATGGGTAGGTGACCTCACGGCGCTCCGTCCGGGAGAAGGATATTTCTTCAAACGCACAGGCAAGGGAGATGTAGATGTACGCTTCTTCGATAATCCTGCTAACGCTCCAACAAGAAAGGCTCTTCCTTTTGGGGAACATTCGGAGGCAGGCTTTTCCAATCCCAAGGCAGCAACCAACATGACCATGATTGCTGTGATTAAT
>ONIM01000018.1 GCA_900317885.1 uncultured Bacteroidales bacterium
CGCTTTGTCAATACCCATACCAAACGCATTCGTCGCAACGATGACACGCGTCTTACCTTCTTTCCAGGCTTCCTGTCGCTCGTTGCGTTCCTTGGCGGTCAAACCGGCATGATAGTAGGTGGTATTTAGCCATTCAGCAAGTTCTTGTGCGCGTTTGCGGTTGCGGACATAGACGATGGCTGAACCCGGCACACGGGAGAGAATGTGCACCACTTGCTCTGCCTTATTATTTGTCTGTCGCACTACATAATGGAGGTTATCTCGATGGAAAGACTTGCGCAGGACGTTCGGTTCGGCAAAGCCAAGCTTGGCTTGTATATCCTCGATGGTCTCCGGCGTCGCCGTAGCTGTGAGTGCCAATACCGGCACGCCCGGCAATAACTCTCTCACCGCCGCTATATTCAGATACGAAGGACGAAAATCATAGCCCCATTGCGAGATGCAATGCGCCTCATCGACAGCAATGAGACCTATCGGCAGGTCAGCCAACCACTTACGAAACTCCTCGGACTCCAATCGCTCGGGTGAGCAATAGAGAAAATGGTACGGCCCGTAGAGACAGTTATCCAATGCAGCACGTTGTTTATCCCAACTCATGCCGGTATAGACTGCCGCGGCTTGGATATTTCGTGCTTGTAGGTTCTCTACCTGATCCTTCATCAGCGCTATCAATGGCGTAATGACGAGGCAGAGACGTTTGTTCTCATGCTTAGAGCCCATGACGAGGGTGGGCACCTGAAAACAGATACTCTTTCCTCCGCCGGTAGGCATGAGCGCCAAGGTGTCGCGCCCCGCTAGCACGGCATCGATGATCTCCGCCTGTAAGGGGCGAAAATCATCGTAGCCGAAATAGGTATGTAATGCCTCGCGGGGTGTCATGGTGAATTAACCAAGTTTAGTTAATGCTGTCTGAACACGTTTAAGAGTCTCTTCTTTGCCGAGGACATCGGTAATGGCCCAGATATGCGGGCCACGCGCTGCGCCGACCAGACATATGCGGAAAGCATTCATAACGATACCGACGCCATATTCTTTTGATTCAATCCACGGCATAACGAGTGCATCCAATGCCTCTGCTGACCAATCTTCCTGAGCTTCCAAGAGGTCCAAGAGTTCGGTCATGTGTTTCGGAGAGTCCTCTTTCCAACGTTTCTTGAGGGATTTCTCGTCGTACTCCGTCGGAGCAACAAAGAAGAAATTAACTTGCTCCCAAAGCTCCGGCACAAAGTTAACACGGTCCTTGACCAAACCGATGATCTTGGCAACCTCTTCGATATCTCGATGAATCGGTATGTCGATATGACGAAGGTGTTCTTCCAGCACCGGCTTGAACATCTCAGCGAGTTCCTCGTTGGAACGGAGCTGGAGATATTGGTGGTTGAACCATTTGCCCTTCTCGTAATCGAACTTGGCACCGGATTTGGACACGCGGTCGAGCGAGAAGTCCTTGATTAGTTCATCCATCGTGTACATCTCCTGATCGCCCGAACCGTGCCATCCGAGGAGTGCAAGGAAGTTAATCACAGCCTCTGGTAGATAGCCGCTCTCGCGATAACCGGACGAGACGGTACCATCCTTCTGATTATGGAACTCCAGCGGGAAAACAGGAAAACCGAGTCGGTCTCCGTCGCGCTTGGATAGTTTGCCGTTGCCGTCGGGCTTGAGCAGTAGTGGCAGGTGTGCAAACTGAGGCATGGTCTCTTCCCAACCGAAGGCACGGTAAAGAAGTACATGGAGTGGGGCAGATGGCAACCATTCCTCGCCGCGGATAACGTGGCTGATTTCCATGAGATGGTCATCGACGATATTCGCCAAGTGATAGGTAGGCAGGTCGTCTGCAGATTTATAGAGCACTTTGTCGTCGAGGATATTACTGTTGATGACTACTTCGCCGCGGATGAGGTCATGTACATGCACGTCCTCATTGGGCTCTACTTTGAAGCGAACGACGTATTTCTCGCCTTTGTCCACCAGGACTTTTACTTCATCTGCCGGCATGGTCAGCGAGTTGCGCATCTGCATACGCGTGCGGGCATCATATTGAAAATTAGGAATCTCCGCGCGTTTAGCCTCCAACTCCTCCGGGGTGTCAAAAGCGATATATGCATGACCGGAATCCAGCAGTTGCTTCACGTACTGATGGTAGATCTCGCGGCGTTCAGACTGGCGATAAGGTCCATGAGAACCAACGGCTTCTATTGTCTTTTGACCTTCGACTTTTGACTTTTGACTCATTCTCAGACCTTCGTCAATACCGATACCCAGCCAATCAAGCGCCTCCAAGATATACTCCTCTGCTCCCGGCACAAAACGCGTCGAGTCGGTGTCCTCGATACGCAGGAGCATGTCTCCTCCGTGCTGACGGGCAAACAGATAGTTGTACAAAGCGGTACGTACGCCGCCGATGTGTAATGCGCCCGTCGGAGACGGAGCAAAACGAACTCTAACTCTTCTTTCCATTATAATATATTGTTTTTGATATTTTCGATAATATAGTTTACATCTTCGTCTGTGACCATCGGTCCTGATGGCAGGCAAAGTCCCCTTTTGAACATGGCTTCCGCGATGCCGTTGGTGTATGCCGGTGCGTTTTTGAAGACCGGTTGCTTGTGCATAGGCTTCCAAAGCGGCCGGCTCTCAATGCCTGCTTTGTCCAGACAGAGACGCATCGCTTCCACGTTGCGGTTGGGCTCGCAATCCGTATGAACGGATCCGCCGCTATGTACCACACCTGCTGCTCCGCCCACTGCTCCGTGGATAGCTTCCGCATATGCCTCTTCTTCGTTGTGTACATGCAGGTTCTCGTCCAGCAAAATCGTACAGAGCCAGAAATTGGCATCGTAATCCGCCGACGGGGCATCGTGGAAAGTGATGCCATTGATTGAAGCAAACGCTTCGCGGTACAGCTTAGCGATGTGTTTGTGGTGGTTGATATGCTCATTCAGGACGGTCATTTGACCTCGTCCTATACCTGCACATATGTTGGAGAGACGGTAGTTATAACCGATGGCTTCGTGTTGGTAGTACGGATACGCCTCGCGCGCCTGCGTCGCGTACCACATTATTTTATCTTTTGCCGCTTGGTCTTTGCATATCAGCGCACCGCCGCCGGAGGTTGTTATCATCTTGTTTCCGTTGAAAGAGAGCACGCCGTATTCTCCGAACGTGCCGAGGACACGCCCTTTCCAACGGCTGCCCATTCCTTCGGCAGCGTCCTCTATAACAGGAATACCGTATTTGTCGGAGACAGCCATGATGGCTTCGATGTTATACGGCATGCCGTATAGCGCCACGGAAATAATCGCTTTCGGGTACTTGCCTGTTTTGGCTTTGCGGTCTATGATAGCTTGCTCCAACAGGGTAGGGTCCATGTTCCATGAGTTCGGTTCCGAATCCACGAACACCGGTGTCGCTCCGACGTAGGTGACAGGGTTGGCAGAGGCGCAGAAGGTGAATGATTGGCAGATCACTTCGTCGCCTGCTTGTACACCGCAAGCGATTAACGATAGATGAATAGCTGCCGTGCCGGAAGACAGCGCAACCACTTCTTTGTTCTCTCCTACAAAATGCTTCAGGTCTTCTTCGAAGCCGTTCACGTTCGGTCCCAAGGGCACGACCCAGTTGGTGTCAAACGCCTCTTGAATGAATTTCTGTTCTTGCCCGCTCATGTGCGCGAGACAAAGGTATATACGTTTTTCCATAGAGTTATATTATTTCGTTGTTGTATGTCATGTGTTTGCCGAGGAGTGTACAGAAAATCATCCTCAAATCATCTACGAAGGAGTAATGTGAAGCGTAGTGTCGGTTGATTCGCACCTTGTCTGGGTAGATTACTTCGTCGTTGTATTTGATGGGATCTTCTACCGTTGCCAGTAACTCTTCCTCGTTGCGGTACTTGAGCGTAGCGGGTCCTGTGATGCCGGGTCGAAGTGTTAAAATAATCCGGTCTTCTCCTTGCAGTTTGTCGGCATAGCCGGGCACGTCAGGTCTTGGCCCGACAAAAGACATAGTCCCAATAAACACATCCCACAATTCCGGCAATTCATCCAGTTTGTATTTCCGCAGTATTGCTCCAAGCGGAGTGATACGTGCTTCTCCCGCCACACTCACGCTGCTGCCGTTATGCCCGACGCTCATCGAGCGGAACTTATGGCAGGGGAATAGTTTGCCGTCTTTGCCGACACGCTGCTGGACGAAGAACACCGGTCCGGGCATATATATCTTAATCAGTATGGCTACCACCACCAGCACGGGCCAGAGGAAGAGCAAACCGACAAAGGCAACTGTTCTGTCAAATATGTATTTCAGTACCATGATTATTACGCTATTTTGATGATGTATCGGATTTTCTTGTAGGCTCCGAAAAAGGCATTGAGGCATGTGTAGAAGCAAGCAGTAATAGGCGAGCATTGCATCTCCTGCCGCCACAAACGGTAATGCCAGGATAGCAATACCGCTATAGAGGCGTCGCTCACGGAGCCATTGTGTTTGTTATAGGCGAACAGGTCTTCGTCCAACAGATAACAATCCGCTTTTTGTATCACATGCAGCCACATGGCGTAATCGTTGTTTTTCCGCAGGTCTGTGATTTGGATGAGACCTATTTTTTCGCGGTTGTACATCACCGTTGGACAAGCAGGCCAGCAGAAGGCGTACATGCCCATTTTCGTAATATGTTTTGGTCCGGAGATACGGAGTGGTTTGTCTGTCCGATGGAAGGCAGTATAAGTAAAGGCATAGCCGTTTTGCTCCATGAAGGCAACCTGTTTCTCTATTTTCTCCGGCATCCAACTATCGTCTGCGTCCAGAAAAGCGATGTATTTTCCTTTCGCCTCGCGCAGTGCTTTGTTTCGCGAGAGAGCGGCTCCGGAATTCTGTTCGTTACGGAAATAATGGATCCGCTCGTCTTGGTAAGACGCAATGATAGCTGCCGTGTCGTCCGTAGAGCAATCGTCCACAATGAGCAATTCCCAGACCGAATAGGTCTGGGCGAGAACGCTGTCAATCGATTCTTTAATAAACCTTTCGCAGTTATATGTGGGCATTATGATTGATACAAGTTCTTTCATTTTATATTAAATATGACTGTAATCCACTACCTCGTTTTTTCATGTAATCCAATTGAGCCATCACATCAGCTAATATAGGAATGCGCCGTTCAGATGAAATATTACAGATACAAGTTGTATTATTTATTAAATAATGAGTGAATTATTCCTAAAATTCGAGTAATGAAAAACAAAAATGAATATCCATTCCCTTTATAAAAAATATGATGATATTGCTTAACTAAAAACCAACCATTTTTCGCTATTTCAAGTCGATTACTTGTATGAGATGCGCTTTCTTGTCTAATTCTTCTATAATAAATAGCGTTTGAATCAGTAAATTCTATATATTTAAATTTATTTGAGATAAGAAACATAAATAACGAATCTTCTCCATTCTTGAATCTGCAATCAAATTTTGAATCGCCAATGATACTTCGATGAATGAGTTTCATACAAGGGCCTCCAAAGAATTTTTTTGCTTCTATAAAAGGCATTTTTCCTTTGTTAGCACAACGTTTATATTCTTTTTCTAAATAATATGGAATATATGATTCCTTTTCAGAAAATGCAATAGTGTAACTAATCGCTATCGTGTCTTTCTGCGCTAATTCAGATAGTTTTTCTAGATATTCATTAGATACAATATCATCGTCATCAATAAAAGTGATATATTCCCCCTTTGCCCGGTTTAAACCAATATTACGAGCGTTTGAAACACCCGGTTCGTCTGTTTGGAATAAACGAATATTAGTAAACTCTTTGTTTGTTATATATTGTTGTATCTTCTCCAACCAAGGATTTTTGCACCCATTTAATACCAGTATGATTTCCCACAATGAAGTATCCATAGTTTGTTTTTGCAAACTATCCAAGCACTCGAAAATGTACTCTTGTGGTTTATATGTCGGAATAATAACGCTTATTTGCATAGAATAGCTTCTAATCGTTTTACGCCGCTCTCCAAACTGAAATAGCAGTAGTATTGATTTTGTACTGCTTCTCGTGAATAATCGATGGAGTGGATGTAACGGTTGATGGCGCGCAATCCTTCGCGGAACGAATCTTCATCATTATAAGTGCGGAAGAACGGCATATCTATAAATTGGTCGTACCCGCGTGCAGCGCGAGTATGAGCGAGAACGGGTTGTCCAGCTCGTAGTCCATCCATGATGCGCAGTTTCAGTCCTCCTCCCGCGTCCATCGGGCAAAGATAAATTTTGCTTTGCGCAGCCAGATTACGTATATCTATAGGATCCGGAGTTAAATGGATGACTTCATCATCAGCAGCCATGCTTGTGATAATAGAAGTGGGCTTGCGTCCCATCAATTCAATATGCCAAGTCGGCAATTCTTTTCTAAATACAGGCAGGTATTTTTCTGCAAAACGGAGTAGGGGACCTTCATTCTGTATATCACACAAAGCACAGGTGATAACCGCACTATCCGTTTGGGGAGAGAATGACAGTTTTGAACGGTCATAAGTAGGCTCAAACACTCCAGTCATGTAATTATGTGGGTGTTTGCCGTATTCCTGCTCAAATCGCGTCATGTCCTGAAAAGTGAGAAAAAAGTTCATATCTGCCTGTAAATACCCTTTCTTTTCCCAATAACGAACAATCTTGTCTGTTTTACCTTTTAGGGTAAGAATGGAACGGCTATCAAGTCGGTATTCCGGTTCGAAATTATGATGCAGAACGATGACGCGAATATGCATCTGATGGAATCGATGCACAATACCTCCCGCAAACAAACCGGTACTAATGACAACGGTGTCGTATTTCTCCGGGTGATTCTGAATATAATCTACGAGGAACGATGCTGCGCGGTGGAAATAACCCTTAATTGCGCCTATTGCAGCCTGTGTGACCGGGCGTGCAGGAACATCAATCGTCGTATATCGTTTATCTCGAATATGTGCCTCTTCAGGATGCAAAATGTCCACTCTATCAGGAAAAAGGGTTAGAAAAGCTTCTATATAAGCCTGCGTGCAGAATGAACCTCCCCCTGGTTGAGTGATGTTAACATTGGTAGAATCTATGAGAATTCGTTTGCTCATCATTTATTGGTTGCGCTATAGGCATTGAGTATGACATAATAACATTTGCGCAAAGTATGGATTAGTAAATTGCGTTTCAATTTTGCGCGGTATAATTCGTCCTGTGCATTGTTTGTCGGGTGTTGAAGGAACTTGCGATACCATCTCGCTTCCTGCAATATGGCTATAATTTTGCCGAAAACATGTGCATGGCTTGTGATGGATCCGGCATGATTCCGATAATTAAAAACAACTTCCTTTGTGTTGAGCACGCCATGTACTTCCGCAGTTTGCAGAGCAGAAATATCGTCGCTCCCCCAAGCGTATTGCAGATTGTAGAAACCGCCCTTTGCTAACAAAGCCTTGCGTTGGAAGCAAAAATCACCTATAAACTGCGCTCTATGTTCAAAAACACGGTAATACATCAAGCTCATAGCGGATTCCCATTTAGGGCGAGGTACTAAATGTTGCTCAATTATTCCGTATTCGTTGATGATATCTGTTTGGCCATGCAGAAGTTCAATATGTGGATTCTCTGTGATGAGTTGTGCGTATTGCTCAAGACAATTCGGCATCAATCTGTCATCATCTCCGATGCACAGTACGTATTCTCCCTTTGCCAAACTGAGGCAATAGTTCCATTGCTCCACTAATCGCTTTGCTCCAAAATTATGCTCATTTTTATAATATTGGATACGTGAATCAGTATAAGATTCTATAACGCTGTCAATATCCTCTGGAGAAGCATCATTCACAATAATCAGTTCCCAGTTCGGATACGTCTGACCCAGAATGCTATCGATGCATTCTTTGAGGTACCGGCGCTTGTACGTTGGAAGCAATATGGAAAAAAGAATATTCATGCGTTAATTGGATCGGGTATTGTTGTCTTTGTTTATAATAGTTGACTCATCATGCATCTCGTATCTATATTGAAAGCTATAATCGTCATCAACGATGGATGTATAGGGGAAATAAAATTCATAGTGATACCGATTGGAATACGTATAATAGGCTAAATAGAATTTGGAGAAGAAATAAATCGTACCGGCCAGCACCATCGTTCTGGTAAGGAACAGGAACTTGGGCTGATGAACATACAAATAAATAAAATCAGCCAAAGCGATAATATAGAAGATGGCACCGTAATTCCGAATACGTGCAAAACCGTTGATACTGGCGGATATAACACCGATTGTCAAGACAAAGGCAATGAACTGCTGCTTCTCCTCTCTATGCGGATCATCTTCCATCTTCGTGTACGAATAGTACATGATAAAATAGGGGAAGCAGATGTATTCCAAGGCGTATTCCAGAAAACCGAAGATATTACTCTTGATATCAGAATAGTGTACCACCTTTTGCGCTAAAGACGAATCTCCCATGACGATAAAGGACGGCAGTTGGGATACAATAGCATCGCTGATAGCCCAGATAGCAAAAGATAGCAGTAGGCATGCCAGAAGAGTCAAGTAATGAATCGGAATAAACCGCATCAACGGGAAAATCAGCATGATGGCAGCAGACGCATGAAAGAGTATGCCTAAGATCGCGAATACAACATAGCCGATATAATTATGCTTTACGAAGTATAGAATCGCCACAATGGAGCATACGATAGCCACACTCTCACGCAGTACTTCGGTGTTGAATAAAAAGAAATAGCCGGTTAAACCATACACCAAAGCGCAAAGGAAAATATGTTTACTGAACTTCTTGAAAACATAGAAGAAGGTTACATTCAACAGGATGGCATGCAATAGCTGAAAGATATAGAAAGACTCAAAGAAATACCGGCAGGTCGTGAAAATCATAGACCATAACGGCATGCGACCGTGCTTGATTAAACTGTCGCTGATAAACTCCTTGATATTTCCGAAACTGTCCCAAGCATCCTCGTATTCCTCCATGTAAGAGAGGGTGTCTCCGCCGACTCCATTGCGTAACCCGGCAAGCAGAATAAGGAAAAGACACGTGATGCGATACCATGCGCGTTTCGCACGGCAATCTTCCCGCTTGTCATAAACGATAGAGAGAATCAGCGTCATGAATATGTATAGCAAGTAGGGTGTCATCGCCTCATTTTCCCCATAGTTCTTTAATGACTACACTCGGCCATTTCCAGTTTTGATATGCCAGCTGTGCTATTCCCGGCGCTAAAATCAGGCCCCATATACCCATCTGTAGCGGGTTGAGGAATACAAACAGCAGAATAACAGTTGCAGCACCGCTGACCAACGACGGAATGAAGAACGGAATCTTGTTATCCGCCATGATAAATCCCGCAGATACCGCGTGGTTATGTTCCAACGTGCTGATGATCAGCATGACGCAGAGCATCATCGCCGGCACAAAATGCGTCTGGCTGTGAATCAAGTCCAATGCCCAATTACCCGCCAGCAACCACGCTGCGCCGCCTATGATATACACAGCCACGAGACTTCCTGTGCAGAGTAGGTAGTAACGTCTCAAGCCTTGCAGGTCATCCTCTGCACGGCATTGTGCCAACTTCGGCAGATACGATTGATAGAACACCGTTGCACACCGCGCTAAAATATCCATTACTTGCATCGTGATGCCATAGCACGCTACTTCCTCTAACGTCAGGAATGCCGATCCGATCAGGATGGCGCTTTTGTTCACGCAAAAACCGCCTAATTGTGTCAGACCGATCTTAACGGCATTCGGCGTGATGGCGCTTAAGATTGCTTTGGGTTCTTGCGGTTCCGCCTCTGACAGACGGGCTTTCAACTCCGGCGTGAAGAATACACGGTAGGTCAAAACGCGCCTGATTATCGTCGATATCAACTGAGAAGCAACAATCGCCGTCAAACCGAAACCTGCGTAGATAAGCCCGATTGCCAGCATCAGGTAGATGGTCTGTCCCAACATCGTGATTTGTTGCGTACGGGTGACATAACCTTTACCGGTCAGTAAGGCATCGTAGTAGAGCGTGTAGAGGTTGTAGCAGTTGATGGCGATTAGTAGCACCCAGGCGATCATAGCATCCTGCCTGTCGCCTGAATATTTCTGCAGGATAAAATAGAAATACGTCGTGCCGGCAGTAGCCAATAGTCCAAATACACCTGCAGCCATCCAACGGTAGAACCGCTTCATCGCCAGTAAAGTACCTTTCAGCAGACTGTAATCTACCTTTGCATCGGCATCTGCATGGGCTACTCCGTCTTTCTGCAACTGCTTGACACCGGAGAAGATATAACTGATGTTTCTGGCAAAGGATGGCCGAAAACCGAAGTCCAAGAGCATCACAAGCGCCGTAATGGTCTGGAAAATATTCCAGATACCTACGGTCTCTTGCGGCATCTTATGCAGGATGAACGGCAGCAGCAATACGCCGGCTCCGATCATAAACGCCGTGCCTGCGTAACTCCACGCAATCTCTTTTTTGCCAATATGTTCTACTTTCTCTGCCAAATTAATCTCTTCGGAAAATATCCCTCGTATATACTTTTTCTTTCACGTCATCCAATACCGCATCATAACGATTGGCGATGATGGCTTGGCTGCGAAGCTTGAATTGAGTCAAGTCATTTACCACTTCGCTGCCGAAAAACGTTGTTCCATTCTCCAAGGTCGGCTCATAGACAATCACCTGCGCGCCTTTGGCTTTGACGCGTTTCATGATTCCCTGGATGGAAGATTGACGGAAGTTATCGCTGTTGGATTTCATCGTCAGACGATAGACGCCAATCGTGCAAGGTTTCTCCTCCGAGGCTTTGAACTGGCCGTTATGGTAGTAGTCATAGTAGCCCGCTTTCGCCAGTACACGGTCTGCGATAAAGTCCTTGCGGGTGCGATTACTTTCCACAATCGCTTCAATCAGATTCTCCGGCACGTCCTGATAGTTCGCCAGGAGTTGTTTGGTGTCTTTAGGCAGGCAGTAGCCGCCATAACCGAAGGACGGGTTGTTGTAATGCGTACCGATACGCGGATCGAGACATACGCCGTCGATGATGTCCTGCGTGTTCAGACCTTTCATCTCCGCGTAGGTGTCCAGCTCGTTAAAGTAGCTCACCCGCAGCGCCAGATAGGTGTTGGCAAACAGTTTGACGGCTTCGGCCTCGGTCAGCCCCATGATACGAACCTCGATCTCTTCTTTGATCGCGCCCTCTTTGAGGAGTGCCGCAAAACGTTCTGCCGCCTTGGTCAGCCTTTCGTCGCCTTTGACCGTACCGACGATGATCCGGGACGGGTAGAGGTTGTCGTAGAGCGCTTTGGATTCGCGCAGGAACTCCGGCGAGAAAAGGATGTTCTCGCAGTTGAACTTGCGACGGACGGACTCTGTGTAGCCGACGGGAATGGTCGATTTGATGACCATAATCGCATTCGGATTAACACGGAGGACGGTCTCAATGACGTTCTCCACAGCCGAAGTGTCGAAATAATTCCGCTGGCTGTCATAGTTCGTCGGGGCGGCAATAACGACGTATTCCGCATCCTTATAAGCGGATTCTGCATCGAGTGTCGCCGTGAGGTTGAGTTCTTTTTCGGTGAGGTATTTCTCAATATACTCGTCTTGGATGGGTGAACGGCGAGAGTTGATCATCTCCACTTTCTCGGGGATGATGTCCACCGCCGTCACTTTATTGTGTTGGGCGAGTAGGGTAGCGATGCTGAGACCTACATAACCTGTTCCTGCAACTGCAATCTTCATGATTCAAAAAAATGGTTAGACAAAGTACTTACCTTGGCTTTGACCGTCGCTTGACCGTCGTTCGACCGTCGGGATTGGGCCGTTTTTTTTGTCTCTTAGATGTGTTCCGTGAGATTTTTAAATGTGTTCCTCGACGCCACGGAAATGAACGTTCAGTTCATGGAGGTGCTCCAGGAGTACGCCGAGTGAGGTTCCTTTGGTCATTTCCGCGAAAGCATTCACATCTTTCGGGAAACATTTCCCGCCGTAACCGAACTTGCCGTCGGGACCCGGGACGTAGGTGTGGGTGTCGTTGATGTAACCGGAGAGAAGAACGCCGGTGTGCACTTTGCGCCAATCGGCTCCCATCTTCTCGCAGTATTCGCGGCAGGCATTGAAATACGTTACTTTGTATGCACCAAAGACATTGTGCATGTACTTCGTTAACTCCGCCTCCAGCGGGCTCATAACGGTAAATTTCTTACCCACGAAGATCCTCGTCAATAACTCCTGCTCGCCGGTGAAGACCATAATCTGTTTGTTGAAGTCCTCGATAAACGTACGCTCGGTCAGGAATTCCGGCATGTAATAAACCTTGTGCCCGGTCTCCTTGGAAAGCCGCTCGCTCGTGCCCGGCAGAATGGTCGTGCGGACAAATACCGGTACGTCCGGCAGGTTTTCGATAAGCTCGGTCATGAGGCGCAGATCTTGCGTACCATCATCTTCTGTCGGTACGTGAATCTGAAGAAAAGCGATATCGATGTCGCTTAAGTCATCGTTGTAACCCTTGTAAGGATCAGAGATGAATAATTTACACTCGGGGTTGTTGTTCTCCAGCCAGTTTTTCAGGGCTCCTCCCACGAAGCCGCATCCAATAATTCCAACTTTAATCATTTTCTATAGAATTTTGTTAATTTTACGAAATAGCCTGCAAAGATACGAATTTATTTTCATATTCGCAAGTGCGCGCGCAATTTTATAAAGAAAAAACACGTATAAGTGCAAAAAACGATTTTTTTTTGCTTTTCATTTTCTACTTTCAAGATTTTGTAGTACCTTTGGGCCGATTTTGCCTAAATCCGGCCTAAAAACAAAAAAAACAATAAAAATATGAAGAATTTTAAATTGTGGAATACGATCTGCGGATGGGTTGTTTTTGCCATCGCCGCGGCAACGTATCTCCTTACGATGGAGCCCACCGCGTCTTTTTGGGACTGCGGTGAGTTCATCTCCTCCGCCTGGAAGTTGGACGTAGGACACCCGCCCGGAGCACCGTTTTTCATGCTCATGGGCCATTTCTTTAGTCTGTTTGCTTCTGACACAGCCCATGTGGCCATGTGCGTCAACGCCCTGTCCGCGCTGGCAAGTGCCTTCACGATTCTGTTCCTTTTCTGGACAATCACGGCGTTAGCAAAGAAGTTGGTACAGCCCGACACACTCTGGAAAGGCATCGCGCTCCTTGGAGCAGGTACCGTAGGTGCACTCGCGTACACCTTCTCCGATACCTTCTGGTTCTCGGCTGTAGAGGGAGAGGTGTATGCCTCTTCATCGCTCTTCACGGCGGTGGTCTTCTGGCTGATTCTCAAATGGGATGAGCAGGCAGACGAAGAGGGTAGCGACCGTTGGCTGATTGCTATCGCTTACCTCATGGGACTGTCCATCGGCGTGCACTTGCTGAACTTGCTGACCATTCCGGCAATCGGTCTGGTGTATTATTTCCGCCGCTACGAGTTCTCCTGGAAGGGCTTGATTTATGCCTTCTTGGCTTCCTGCTTAGTACTTCTGGTTATCTTGTACGGCATCATCCCCGGCTTCCCGACGCTCATTGGATGGTTCGAGCTCTTGTTCGTAAATAGCCTTGGATGTCCCTTCAATACGGGCCTCGCGGTATGTATCGTACTCACCGTAGGAATCCTCGTTTGGGCGATTCTGTACACGAAGAAAAAGGCCGATATCGAGTATTCCGAAGCGAATGGCAAGAACCTCTGGAGATGGCTGAATACCGGCATCCTGATGGTGACGGTTATCCTTATCGGCTATAGCTCGTACGCCGCTTTGGTGATTCGCTCGAATGCCGACACTCCGATGGATCAGAACAGCCCGGATAACGTCTTCTCCCTCAAGTATTATCTGAACCGCGAGCAGTACGGCGACCGTCCTCTGTTCTACGGCCAGACTTACAATGCGCCGGTTGAACTCCGCATCGAGGGCAATATGTGCGTGCCGGTAGAGAAGAAAGGTCATGCGCAATACGCTCCGGCTCCCAAAGTAGAAGGAGAGAAAGACCATTACGTTATCACCGGATACAAGACCTCTTACAAATATATGCCGCAATTCTGCATGCTCTTCCCGCGTATGTATTCTGCGCAAGGAAGCCATGTGAGCGCTTATAAGGAGTGGGCAAATGTCAAGGGCAAACGGGTTCGCTATGAGTACTGCGGCCAGCAGAAGACGGAGTACTGTCCGACTTTTGCGGAGAACCTCCGTTTCTTCTTCCGTTACCAGGTGAACTTCATGTACTGGCGGTACTTCATGTGGAATTTCGCGGGTCGTCAGAATGACTTGCAATCCTATGGTGAAATCACCAAAGGAAACTGGATCTCCGGTATACCGTTTATCGATAACGCCATGCTTGGCGACCAATCCCAACTGCCTACAGAACTCAAGGAGAACAAAGGTCATAACGTCTATTATTTCCTGCCGCTCATCTTGGGCGTTATCGGTATTGTTTGGCAATGCCGCAAGCGCGACAAGGACGGAAAAGAAGTGGGTTGGCAGAACTTCACGTTAACCTTCTTGCTCTTCTTCTTAACCGGTCTGGCGATTGTTATGTACCTCAACCAGACTCCTTACCAACCGCGCGAGCGTGATTATGCGTACGCGGGATCGTTCTATGCTTTCTGTATCTGGATCGGTCTCGGTGTGCTGGCTCTCATCGATTGGATCAATAGTGCCCTGAAGAGCGAAAACGGCAAGGTCGTTGTGGCACTTTGTGCAAGCCTCGTCTGCTTGCTTGTTCCTGCGCAGATGGCATCACAAAACTGGGATGATCATGACCGCTCGCAGCGTTATTCCTGCCGCGATTTCGGAGCCAACTACCTCAAGTCCTGCGAGGATCAGGCAATCCTCTTCTCCAACGGCGATAACGACACCTTCCCGCTTTGGTACAACCAAGAGGTGGAGGAAGAAGGAACGGACAAACGTGTCTGCAACCTCTCGTATCTCCAGACCGATTGGTACATTGACCAGATGAAGCGTCCGTACTACGAGTCGCAGGCTCTTCCGATTTCTTGGGAATACAAGGATTACATGCCCGGAGCAAATGAGATTGCCCGCGTGGATAACCGTCTCGGACAACCCATCTCTGTGGAGAAAGCCTTTAATTTCCTGCGTTCTGACGATCCGCGTACCAAGACCCGTGAGGGTGACAATTACTTGCCTTCCGACCAACTCTTTGTAGAGACACCGGCCGGCGAGCAGATTTTCTTCAAGAAGAAAAGGATGTACACCCGCTCGGAAATGATGATCATGGAGATGCTCTCTACCAACAAATGGGAACGCCCGATCTATTTCTGCGCG
Organism: uncultured Bacteroidales bacterium; assembly: GCA_900317885.1. Classification (GTDB taxonomy): domain Bacteria; phylum Bacteroidota; class Bacteroidia; order Bacteroidales; family Paludibacteraceae; genus Colicola. The sequence goes on from ONIM01000018.1 coordinate 15,320, forward strand.
ACAGTCGGAAACGACTACTATCTGGGCCTCGAGCCGTATATGGAACTCACGGGTTTGGCATACCAAATCATGCCGACGCGTAGCCGTGACGGACAACCGCGCGTGAACTCCGAGAAGATGTACGAGAATATGATGCATAAATTCAAGTTCGGCAACATGAATATCCCGGGCATCTATATTGACGAAAACCTCATGCGTATGTGCCGTACCCACCGGATGATGTTCGCTCAATTGGCGGAACAACTTATCCGTGAGAACCAGCGTGAGAAGGCGCTTGAAGTATTGGATTATGCAGAGGAACAGCTCCCCGGCTATAATATTCCGTACGACTACACTTCCGCTTCGATGGCGGCTATGTATTTCATGCTTGATGAGGACGAAAAAGCCCTCGCCATCATGGATGACGTAGCGAAAACCTGCGTGGAGTACCTGCGTTTCTCTGCATCTCTGGATCGCCGCCAGCGCGAACTCATGGAGTCTACTACTGGCCGTCAGGCGGCTATTTTGGATTATGTCCTCCGTACGTGTGAGCGCAACGGACAGACCGAATTAGTGGAAAAATATTACGGCGACTATGCCGCTTATGTGAAATGAAAGAAATAAACAAAATACCGGTTCTATTGCTTACCGGCTATCTCGGTTCGGGAAAAACGACACTTCTGAACCGTATTCTTACCAACAACAAAGGTATTCGCTTTGCCGTTATCGTCAATGATATCGGCGAAGTGAATATCGATGCTTCGCTCATTCAGCAGGGCGGAGTAGTTTCGCAGAAGAATGATTCGCTTGTGGCGCTGCAAAACGGCTGTATCTGCTGCACGCTTCAGACCGATCTCATCAACCAGCTGCACGATCTTGCCGCGCAAAAGGCGTATGACTACATCGTCATAGAGGCTTCCGGTATCTGCGAGCCGGCTCCTATAGCGCAGACCTTGTGTTCGTACCCGCAGATGGTACCTCAGTTTGCGCAGGACGGAATGCCGGTTTTGGATTGTATCTGCACGGTTGTGGATGCACTTCGTATCCGCGACGAGTTCGATGGCGGTGAACAGCTGGCGCACTATGTGCCCAAGGAAGAAGACCTCGCAGCACTCGTGATTGAGCAGATTGAGTTCTCGAATATTGTTCTGTTAAACAAGGCTTCTGAAGTAAGCGAAGAGGAGTTGGCAAAAATCAAATCCATTATTCGCGCTATTCAACCCACCGCAGAAATCATCGAGACGAACTACTGCGATGTGCCGTTTGAGAAGATCCTTAACACCCGTATGTTTGACTTTGACCGCACGGCTACTTCGGCTGCGTGGATCCAGGAAGTGGAGGATGCGTCGCATCACCATGACCATGATCATGAGCACGGCGAGCACGATCACTTGGCTGAGTTTGGCATAGAGACCTTTGTCTATTATGCGCGCAGACCGTTTGATCTCGGGCTCTTTGATGAGTTCGTGGCGGCTCATTGGCCGAAGAACGTCATCCGTTGCAAAGGCATGTGTTATTTTGCCGAAGAGTACGATATGTGCTATCTCTTTGAGCAAGCCGGACGCCAGTTCAATCTCCGCAAAGCAGGAGAGTGGTTCGCCACCATGCCCAAAGAGGAGCTGATGCAACTCATGGCGGACGATGCGCAGCTTCGCAAGGATTGGGATGACCAATACGGTGACCGCATGCAGAAACTCGTCTTTATAGGCCAGCATCTGGATAAGAAAGCGCTTACGGATGCTCTGGACCGTTGTTTGCAATAAAATAATTTAACTCCGGATTCCGGCTGCAATTAACGTATGAAAAATAGAATGATTCTCCTCCTTCTTTGCGCATTGACCGTCACTTCGGTCTTTGCGCTGGAGGGAGATGCCAAAGCAGCTAAGAAAGAGGCGGTGAAGTCCCACCTTAAGCAGCATTTCAAGCCATACGGATTTATCCGTAACTATTTTGCATTCGACTCCCGCGAGTCTATGTCCGGTACCGGTGACTTGTATAACTACCAGCCGTACGACGAGGCTTGGAACCAGACTGAAGCAGAAGCTGCTGCATCCGGCATTCCTCGTGAAGACCTGAACGCACGCAGTACGTTTCGTTTCCTGAGCCTGACGACACGCGTAGGGTTGAATATCGTAGGCTATAAATGGCGTAATACGGAGTTCGGCGCTAAGATAGAAGCGGATTTCTATGCGGGCTTGAGTACAAAGGTCTCTCACCCCGTTACCGGCGTGGCACAGTTCCGTTTGCGCCAGGCATATATGACTTTAGGCTGGGATAGCTTGCGTATGAATGATAAGGATTACGCGCGCGTAGATCTGCTGCTCGGACAAGCTTGGCACCCGATGGCTGCGGACGTAAGCGACGTCATCTCGCTGGCTTCCGGAGCTCCATTCGGACCGTTCAACCGCTCGCCGCAAGTGAAGATGGATGCTCGTCTTGGCAAGTATTTCACCCTTACGGGTGCATTGATCTGGCAGATGCAATACTGCTCTGTAGGCCCGTCGCCAACCGGCGCAATCCAAGCCGCTGATTATATCATGTACAGTAAGACGCCGGAGGCGTATTTGGGGCTGAGCGTTCATACCAACGGATTCCTGCTGCGCGCCGGTGCAGACGTGCTGAGTATCAAACCCAGGCAGATAGGTACGGTCAATGCCGGAGGGAATACGATCTCCGTTAGCGTCAAGGACCGTATCACCACTGCTTCCCCGTTCCTCTATTTGCAATATAAGAAAGATGAGTTCTCAATCAAAGCCAAGACCATCTTCTCGGAGGCAGGCGAACACATGAATCTCAATAGCGGTTACGGAGTCAAAGCCAAGAACCCGGACGGTTCATGGGATTATACGCCGCTCCGCGCATCATCCTCGTGGCTGAGTATTGTGTATGGAGGCAAGATCGGAGCGCAGGAAGACAAACACCCGCAGAAACTGCAGGGTATTCTCTTTGCCGGATATATTGAGAATCTCGGAACGAAAGAAATGCTTTACGATGGTGACAATGATGGTCGTCCGGATGACTTATATACGCCGCGAGCCAATAATATGAATCGTATGTGGCGTCTGGCGCCTACCTTGCTCTATACGGTGGGTAAGTTCCAATTAGGACTGGAGTACGAGATCACCTCTGTGCAATACGGACAAGCCGGCACCTCCGACCTGTACGGACTCGCGAAAACAAACCTCCACTGGGTAACAAACCATCGTGTACAACTGATGACTAAATACAATTTCTAATGAAACGAATCATCAATCCCTGGACTTCCATGCCCGGCTATAACTGTTTTGGCTGTAGCCCGGATAACCCCATAGGAACGCGAATGCGATTCTTTGAGGATGGCGACGACATCATCTCTATCTGGCGCCCGACGCAGAACCATCAATCCTGGATCAACACCCTTCACGGCGGCGTTCAGGCGGTTCTGTTGGACGAAGTTTGCGGATGGGTGGTCTTCCATAAACTCCAGACAGCCGGTGTGACGGCGAAAATGGAGATGCGTTACCATAAACCCGTATCTACGCTGCAGGATTATATCAAACTCCGCGGCTATCTCAAAGAGATGCGTCGGAATGTGGCAATCGTAGTGGGAGAGATCTACTCCTCCGAAGGAGAACTCCTCTGCGAGTGCGTCTGCACGTACTTCACTTTCCCCCAGGATAAAGCAAAAGAGACAATGGGGTACATTGCCTCTTCAGTCGAAGATCGCGACTACACTTGGGAGGAAGCCCTCAATCTCTGAATACTGACTACTGAATACTGACTACTTGATCTTTCGGATCAACGTTAGTCCGTCTCTCAAAGGGAGGATGACCTGTTCAAAACGGTCGTCCTCTTTTAGTTTGTCGTTGAAGGCTCTGAGGCCCAGTGTCTGTTTGTCTTTGTCGTACGCCGGATCGATGATGTGGCCGTCCCATAGGGTGTTGTCCGCCAGGATGAATCCGCCTACCGGAACCAAGGGATAAATCGCCTCCAGATAAGCGCAATATTCCCGTTTGTCTGCATCAATAAAAACGAGATCAAACAAACTTTTGTCTTTGAGCACAGCGGTCTTTTGTATTTGAGCGAAGCGGTCTAACTCCTCTATCGCATCCCCGATGATTAACTCAATGCGGTCGGATAGGGGAGATTGGGCTATATTCCGGAGGATGGTCTCTTCCAACTCATCGTTATGCTCGATGGTGATGAGTCTGCCGCCTTCGGCTAATCCTTCTGCCAGACAAAGGGCGCTATAGCCGGTAAAAGTGCCGAGTTCCAAAATCCGTTTCGGCTTAATCATGTGACTCAGCATGCTTAGCACGCGCCCCTGCACGTGCCCGCTCAACATGTGCGGGTTTAATATATGAACGTGCGTGTCGCGCGTGATAGCCTCTAAAACCTCATTTTCTGCCGTCGAATGAGACGAAATATATTCTTCAAGTGTCATTTTGTTACAAATTTGCTGCAAAAGTACAAAAAAATTTGCATATGTCCAAAAAAAACTATATCTTTGCAGCAAAATTTAAACGTTTTACTATTCTTATGGAGAAAATAGACGAGTTAGACCGCAAAATTCTGAAGATCATCACTCAATCTGCGCGCATTCCGTTTAAGGATGTAGCAGAGCAATGCGGAGTCAGCCGCGCAGCGGTGCACCAACGTGTTCAGAAGATGTTCGATAACGGAGTTATTACCGGATCCAGCTATCATGTTCAGCCGAAGATGTTGGGCTATCAGCTTTGCGTGTATATCGGTATTACCCTGGAGAAAGCCTCCATGTACAACCAGGTCATTACAGCCCTCCAGCAGATCCCCGAGGTCGTTGAGGCACAATATACACTCGGCGCTTTTGGTATCTTAATCAAGGTCTTTGCGCATGATAACGAGCACCTCTTGGCCCTCTTGAATACGAAGATTCAGGCGATCCCGGGTGTCGCGGACACGACCACGCTTACTGCACTCTCGCAGCCTATTTATCGTCAGTTACCGATAGAGATTTAATATGGAAAGAGTAATTAGTGGAATACGGCCTACCGGAAATTTGCATTTAGGTAATTATTTCGGAGCGGTTAAGAGTTTTGTGAAGATGCAGGACGAGTATGACTGCATGTTCTTTATTGCCGATTGGCATTCGTTGACGACGCACCCGACGCCGGAAGATATCAAGAAATCCGTCAAGACCATTCTTAGCGAGTATCTCGCTTGCGGTATCGACCCCGAAAAAGCGCCTATTTACGTGCAATCGGATGTGAAGCAGGTGCTCGAGCTTTATTTGTATCTGAATATGAACGCGTATCTGGGTGAATTAGAGCGCGTTACGTCGTTCAAGGAGAAAGTGCGCAAACAGCCGGATAACGTCAATGCCGGTTTGCTGACGTATCCTTGTCTCATGGCGGCGGATATCCTGATGCATAAGGCGGACAAAGTGCCGGTGGGTAAGGATCAGGAGCAGAATATGGAGATGGCGCGTCTCTTTGCGCGGCGATTCAACCGCATCTATGGAGTGGAGTACTTCAAGGAGCCGGCGTCCTTCCATTTTGCCGACAAAGCGGTCAAAGTGCCGGGACTCGACGGGACAGGAAAAATGGGTAAATCCGAAGGTAACTGTCTCTATCTCTGCGACGACGAAAAGACGGTCACGAAGAAGATCATGCGTGCCGTAACGGATCAGGGACCGACCCAACTCAACCAGGAGAAACCCGAGGTTATCCAGAACCTCTTTACCCTTTGCGAACTCCTTTGCGGCAAGGAAGCGGCAGAGTATTATAACGACCTCTACAACCGTATGGAGATTCGCTACGGAGATATGAAAAAGCAGATGGCAGCAGATGCGAATGCGCTTCTCGCTCCTATTCGCGAGCGTATTCTCACATACTCTTCTGACGACGCACTCCTCGACCGAATCATGCGTCAGGGAGCCGAAGCAGCCTCTGCACGTGCAGAAAAAACGATTGAGGAAGTACGGGAAATTATCGGTTTTAGAAAGATTTAACAAAAAACCGAAATATCGAAATGTCGAAATTTGTCCAAATATTAAGCTCTGTCTCCTTCCCTTTAGGGAGGGGTTGGGTAGGCTTATTGCTCTTTGCCCTTGCCGCTTGTCATACTACTTCGCAAGCGCCTTTGGACGATGCGTACTACTGGCCGGACAAATCTGTACATACCGAGCATAGCGAGTCTAGTACCCCTAGTGCTTCTAGTGCCCCTAGTACCCCTAGTACTCCAATTGAATACACCAACATCCAAGACACTACCGTCACCATTAAAATCAAGCGATGAGAAATCTTCGATACATAGGGTTCTGTATTCTGTCAGTCCGCAGGACGGTCTGTGTTCTGTCAGCGTTAGCGGTCTTTGACGTAGGCTCTCTCTTCTCTCAGGACTACACCCGTCTCTCCGAGCGCACGATTATCGGAACGGCGCGTTATGTGGGCATGAGCGGTGCGATGACGGCTATCGGCGGTGATCCTTCTGCGGTGACGGACAATCCTGCCGGATTAGGTCTTTACCGCCGTGCAGAAGCGATGGTGACGATGGATATAGGCATCGATAAAGCTCTTCAGACCGGGCAAGATCAAGCAGGCAAGACGATTCGTTTCTCCTTGGCGCAGGCTTCGGCGGTGTTCTCTCTCGGAGATTTCAGCAAGGATGATGGTCTTATCGCCTATAACTTCATGATTTCGTACAAGCGCCATCGTACTTTCTCCAGGGATTTCTTTGGTTATGGAAAGAACGGTGCGGCACTTGCGCCGCTTTTGGCGTCCGCGGATGTGGAGTGGGATATAGATATACCGTCTTATCTCACGTTCGACTCCAATGCATTACGTCTCTCCGAACGCGGTCAGGTAAATGAGTTTGGACTCGATTGGGCGATGAATTATTCCAACAAACTCTATTTCGGTCTGGGCCTCCGCATCCATTCCTATTCGTTGACGGAGGATGCGCTCTATCAAGAGGTGTACGGCACTGAGTGGCTCTATAATAAGTCCTATGTCTCTCATTCCGGCGTGGGAGTAGGGGTTGCTGCGGGATTTATATATCGTCCGTTGAGTTGGTTGCGTCTCGGTTTGGCAATCCATACACCGACTATTGGTTCTTTGCGTACCTCTACCGACGGCAAACTGCAGACTATGACCGATACCTTGGGCACTTCCTATCCGCGTCCTCTCTCTTTCCGTGACACGGATTTCCATCTGCCTGTACATCTCTCTACTTCAGCGGCATTCCAGATTGGCGCGTATGGCATGATTGCGCTGCAATATGACCTCTATAAGCAGCAACAATCGCCGATGATCCATTCTCTCCGCGCAGGTGTGGAAGTCATTCCGATCATGGGTATGTACATTAACGCCGGCTATGCTTGTGAGAGCACGTTTAAGAAGGAAGGTGATCCCATTCTGATGGATCCCACTTTTGAACGTCAGGATGTATATTCTCAATTCCCCCGCACAGCCCAGTATGCCTCTGTGGCATTGGGTTACCGCGGTTCGTTTATAATGGTTCAGGCGGCGTACCAGTATCGCTGGCAACATATAGACCTTTTTGCCCACGAAAACGCCGCTCCGTATGATATGAACGCAACAACCCACCGCATTGTTATTACAATCGGCTGGCACAGATAAAATAGGGCGTTCCGCATAACAGATAGGAACCGGAAAACTCAACAAAAAACAACTAACCGAGTGCAAATGCTTCACTAATGGCGTGCCGGTACTCTACGCCGTGACCCGACTGGGGTAGTTTACATTCCTACCCACGGTAGCGATGAGGTGGCCGGATTACAGAGGAAAAAGCAGGCCTCAAATCCTATTCTCAGGAAGTTTTCTCGAGTAAAAAGTTATGCGGACGCTTTTTTTGTGCCCATTTATTTGCGTATATCAAAAATTCTTTGTAATTTTGCAGCGCAAAATGTAATAACCAACACTATGCCAAAGATTTTTGAATATTTCGGATTTGTCTTTTTCTTCTATTCGAATGAACATGAGCCTATTCATGTGCATGTCACCCATAAAGGATGTCAAAGTATTTTTGAACTTATTATGGATAATGGTGTTTTGGTAGAGATCCGAGTTCGCGAGAAGGCAGGGGAAGAACCGTTGTCATCCAAGGATCAAAAGACAGCCGAGGAATTTATTCGGAAATATAGCAAGAATATCATTACAAAATGGATTAAATTCTTTGTATTAAGGCAAGCAGTAAAAAGTACAACCATTAAAACCAAATTATAACTATGAGCAGACTTTGTATAATAGGAGCAAAAGACGCGGGTAATTGTACTGTGGATTTGCAGTTTAGCGACCAAACTACCCGCCGAGTGGATATAGGTGACTTCATCCGTCGTCACCCTCATCCGCAGTATAATAAGTATCTTGACCCTCGTAATTTTCGCCGTTTTGAGATAGAAGACGGAAATATAGTGTGGGGCAAGAGTTGGGATTTGGTATTCCCGGTAGAACAGTTACACGCAGGTGTAATCGAGGGATAGAACCACCGCTGGCACCGACAGCGTAAAAAAGCGGTGAAGAAGATAGACAAAAGATGTCAAAGCAAAAAGAAATAATCGTCAAGGACACAACTATCCGTTCGTTTTCGCAGAACGGATGGGACTATATCTGTATAACGGACATTGCTAGACAGAAGAATACGGAAGATCCCAATGCCGTTGTGGGCAACTGGATGCGCAATAGAAACACTATTGAATATCTTGGTATTTGGGAGGCTTTAAACAATCCTAATTTTAACCCCCTCGAATTCGAGGGGTTTAGAAATCAGGCCGGATTGAATGCCTTTACTCTTTCCCCAAGTCGTTGGATAGAAGCGACAAATGCGGTAGGACTTATTGCAAAATCGGGGCGTTATGGCGGTACGTATGCGCAGCGCGATATAGCTTTTAAGTTTGCGAGTTGGGTTTCTGTTGAGTTTGAACTCTATTTGATTAAGGAATTCCAACGCCTCAAAAAGGAGGAACAAAAAGCACTCGGCTGGTCTGCAAAACGTGAGTTAGCAAAGATCAACTATCATATCCATACAGACGCCATTAAAGAGCACCTTATTCCGCAGGAGATTGATTCATACCATCGTTCGCTGATTTATGCTAACGAAGCCGACGTGCTCAATGTGGCTTTGTTTGGAATGACCGCTAAAGAGTGGCGTGATGCCCATCCTGACGACAAAGGCAATATACGCGACTACGCGACGATTAACCAGCTGATTTGTCTGAGCAACATGGAGAACCTAAATGCCGTTTTCATCAACGAAGGTCTGCCACAAGGAGAACGTCTCCAGAAACTCAACCAAATAGCTATTCAACAAATGACCGTGTTGGAGAACGTAGAAAGTAAGCATATATTGAAAGCATAAAACAGAACACTGGCACCGACAGCGTAAAAAAGCGGTGAGAAAAATCCGGTAAGATAATTCAAAAATGCATAAAAATGACACACAAATTTGCGTATGTCATTTTTTTTGTGTAATTTTGCAGCGCAAAATTGCGGAATAAATAAACAGATACCATGAAGAAGAAAATTCTCGGATTAGATTTAGGAGTGGGTTCTATAGGATGGGCTTTGATAGAGACAGAAGACTACCAGCCTCAAAAGATTTTGGGCATGGGAAGTCGCATAGTGCCAATTAGTAAAGATGATAGTGACCAATTTTCCAAAGGACAAGCTATTACCAAAAATGCTGATCGTACGGCACGCCGCACAGCACGTAAGGGTTACAACCGTTACCAGATGCGTCGGGCTTTGCTCACTCAGGCTTTGCGCAACAATAATATGTTGCCTGAACGGATGGATGAGAATGTAATCGATTTATGGAAATTGCGCAGCGATGCTGCAACAGAAGGACACCAACTGACACTTCCGCAAATTGGTCGTGTGTTATACCATATCAATCAGAAGCGCGGCTATAAACACAGCAAAGCTGACGAAAATGGTGACAGCAAGCAGACCAAATATGTAGAGGCTGTCAACCAACGCTACAAAGATATTCAGGAGACACATCAAACTATCGGTCAGCATTTTTATTTGGAACTGCTACGTAGCAAAATAGAGCGTGCGAATGGTCCATATTACACCTATCGCATCAAAGACCAGGTTTTTCCGCGTGCAGCCTATATTGCGGAGTTTGACCAGATCATGAACGTTCAGCGGGTTTATTATCCCGAAGTGCTCACGGATGAATTTATAGATACTCTTCGTAATCGCATCATTTTCTATCAGCGTCCGCTGAAGTCCTGCAAGCACTTGGTTAGTTTGTGTGAGTTTGAGATGAGACCGTACAAAACGAAAGACGGAAAGATTGTTTACGGCGGACCGAAATGCGCTCCGCGAACATCGCCTTTAGCGCAACTTTGCGCAATGTGGGAAACCGCCAATAATATCACGCTCACAAACCGAAATAATGAACGATTTGAGTTTACCTTAGAGCAACGCCGACAGATAGTAGATTTCCTCTGCCATAACAAGGAAATGAAGGTGACACATTTGCAAAAGATATTGGGAATTTCGAAGAAAGACGGTTGGTATGGCGGCAAAGCGATTGGCAAAGGCATCAAAGGAAACGCAACACTCAATCAACTCCGCGACGCGCTACAAGGCAAATATGATCAGTGGCTCGAAATGCCGATTAAGCGTATTGATGTAGTTGATGCTACGACAAGCGAGGTGTTTTGGGCGGTTAGTCCGGAAGTGGAGGAAACACCTTTGTTCAAGTTGTGGCACGCCGTTTATTCTTTGCAGAACGCGGATGAGTTAGCCAAGACGCTTCGCGAGAAATTCCAGATAACCGACGAAGCCGTTATTGAGGCACTATGCAAGATTGATTTTGTCAAGCCAGGCTATGCCAATAAATCGCATAAGTTCATCCGTCGTCTGTTGCCGTATTTGATGGAAGGAATGATGTATAGCGAGGCGTGTGAGCGCATCAATATCAACCATTCCAATAGTATGACGCGCGAGGAACGCGAACAACGTCCATTGAGCGCGCGAATTCAGTTATTGCAAAAGAACCAACTGCGTCAACCTGTGGTAGAGAAAGTGCTGAACCAGATGATCAATATTGTCAATTCGCTCAAAGACCAATATGGCGAGATTGACGAAGCGAGAGTGGAATTGGCACGCGAGCTGAAACAAAGCCGAGATGAGCGCGAGAGCGCATATAAAGCGATGGGACAGAATGAAAGACGCAACAAAGAGATTGCGGAAAAGATTTCTGAGTTCGGTATTCGTCCTTCTCGCTCGCGCATACAAAAATATAAGATGTGGGAGGAAAGTCTGCATCAATGTTTCTATTGCGGCAAGACGATTGATTTGTCGGAGTTCCTAAATGGAGCCGATGTGGAGATAGAGCATATTATCCCGCGTAGCATCCTGTTTGACGATAGTTTCAGCAATAAAGTGTGTGCGTGTCGCCGTTGTAATCAAGAGAAAGGCAATCAAACGGCGATGGAATACATGGAAACCAAATCTGCCGCAGAGCAAGAAGCATACAAGCAACGTGTAGACGAAGCTTTTACAGCTAAACGTATCAGCAAAACCAAGCGCGATCACCTCTTGTGGCGCAAAACGGACATTCCCGCAGATTTCATAGAGCGTCAATTACGTCAAAGCCAGTATATAGCGGTCAAGGCGATTGAGGTCTTGCAAGATGGAATCCGTCAAGTATGGACAAGCGGCGGTAGCGTAACCGATTTCTTGCGCCACCAATGGGGGTATGATGAGATCTTACACACGCTCAATCTGCCTCGTTACCGTCAAGTAGAAGGATTGACCGAGTTCGTGGATTTTGAACATGCCGGACAAAAACATACTGAGGAGCGTATCAAGAACTGGTCAAAACGAATCGACCATCGTCATCACGCGATAGATGCCTTGACGGTCGCTTTGACGCAGCAAGGCTACATACAGCGTTTGAACACCTTGGAGGCTTCCCATGATTTCATGGAGAAACAAGTAAAGGAAGCAGGCACGAAATACAACGAGAAGAAATCTATCTTGGAGAAATGGATTAACGAACAGCCGCATTTCTCAGTAGAAGATGTTACCAAAGCGGTAGATGGAATCCTCGTTTCCTTCCGTGCAGGCAAACGAGTGACCACTCCTGCACGCCGTGCGATTTACAAAGGCGGCAAACGTGTTATTGCACAACGCGGTATTGAAGTGCCACGCGGAGCCTTGACCGAAGAAACCATCTATGGTAAATTGGGAGACAAGTTCACCGTCAAATATCCGCTTGATCATCCGTCCATGAAGCCGGAGAATATCGTCGATTCAACTATTCGGGCGCTGGTACAAAAGCGCGTAGCAGAACGAGGAAAGGATGCGTTCAAAGAACCGCTTTATTCGGCCGAAGGCATGGTGATTAAAAGCGTGCGTTGCTATACAAGCCTTTCCGAGAATGGTGTTGTGCCGGTTAAATATGACGAAGCAGGAAAGCCTATTGGCTATGCCAAGAAGGGTAACAATCACCACATCGCTATCTATCAAGACAAAGATGGTCAATACCAAGAAATGGTCGTCAGTTTTTGGGATGCCGTGGAGCGCAAGCGTTATGGAGTGTCGGTAGTAATCACTAATCCGCACGAAGTGTGGGATAGTTTACTCAATAAAGATCTCCCGCAAGAGTTCTTGGCTAAACTACCCAACGACAACTGGCAATTTGTCCTATCTATGCAAGAAAACGAAATGTTTGTTTTAGGCATGGAAGATGATGAGTTCAACGATGCTGTCGAACATCAGGACTACGCCACATTGAATAAGCATTTGTATAGAGTACAAAGTATCAGTGCGCATGATTACTTCTTTAGATATCATATAG